>CAXXGF010000052.1:0-109918 GCA_963677445.2 Melioribacteraceae bacterium
CTCGTAAATTAATATCTTTATTTGTTGTATCAATACTTGAAAGTATTATTTCTTTCATTTCAGGATAGTCTTTTATATACTCATAGTCCTCAGCACTTAACTTTTTAACATATCCCGGATTAAATATTCCTTTTAGATATAGGAAAATCATTTTCGATTTCCCAAAGTGCGTAATGTCTATCATGACAGGCAGTTGACCACTCAAATTTTTCAAAAAGTGAATCAGTATTAATATTGTTTTTTTCAAAATAACTATGCAATGGTTCAGAAAAGAGTAGTAAAGTATCTGAGTTAATAATAACTCTATCTGCAATTTGCCCAGTCGCAAACATTTGAGAAGTAACCATTAAAAGAACTAAAATATATTTCATTATCAACCTTCTTTTACGGCTAACGCCACGATCACCGGACCAATACACAGTGGCCAGAGCGTGTTTGAAGTCCCATAGACTGCGACCAGGCCTCTTCAAGCTGAGGAACCAAAACAGCGTTTTGGTTCCGAGTGCATTGAAATGTTATAAATATGCTATTTAACAGTCTTAATTCCTGTTTTCAGTGAATCACTTTTATTTTCAATTTTTTGAGATTTAGATTGAGGTAAATCTTTTGAAATTGTTGAATTTGGAGCGGTACTTGAGTTCTGTATATTGGCAATGTCAGTGAAGAAGAAAAGCACTGTGATTGTATAGATAGCAAGGACTATAGGAAAAATTAGTTCAACAGCCGTTTTAATACCATCCATTCTTAACCTCTCAAAAAATGAACTATGCCTTACTTTATAAAATTCTAATATTCTTTCAAGTTTAGCAAGTTCGGTATTCTTCGATATTATTATTTCTTTAATTTTGAGTTGTTCTTCTCTGAACTCGATAGTGGATATTTCGTGATTTAAATCTGATATTTCATTCTTTACCTTTTCAAACTCTTTTCTAACTTCATATTCGTTGAATACCTGTCCAGTTGACAATCTTTGAAGGTATTCCTCTCGGAGGTTTCTATAAGCACGCGAGTATTCAAATAATCCATATGAAATAAAGGCTATTAAAAAGTATAAAATTACTAAACCCAAAATGACTGGGATGGCATCAAAGTTTTCGATTAGAAATTCTGTCCCGAGCAATGATATTTTGGTGATTTTAAGATTGATGCTTGATATGATGATCCCAATCAAACAAACTAATAATAAAGATTTTCTATTCTTTCTAGTATTTTCTGATAAAAATTCCATATCATTTCTTTCTACTAACGGCGTTGCAAATAACCGGCGCCCCAGAACAAGAATGCCGATTAAAAATACTACGCCAAAGTATTAGCAACCGGTGATTAACTTTCAGCGCAATCGCCGGTTGCAACAATTTAGTTTATTAGTGCATTGCCGAATAGCAATGCCAATTTATTTCACAAAACTTAAGAACTGCACAAATGCCACTCTGAAAACGGCATCCGCTTGATTTGCTTGTTATATAGCGATTAAAATGGTAAATCATCATCACTTGGTGTAGGTTCTGGATCAGGTTCGTAATACTTGTTAAATTCATTTGTTAGGAATACTAAAAATGAATTAAAATCTTCATCAGAAATATTTTCTGCAAAACCCTTATATACCTTGAAAAATTTAAGAATAGTCTCATAATCAACATCCTTGACTGAAGGATAAAATCTATAACTGACCGATATTTTTTTAAATAGTTCAGGAACCTCTATATACTTTGACCATTTATTTGTTTTAACAATTTCTTCTAATGACTCAAGCCAAGATTGAATGTTCTTCGCTTCAACTTTTTGCTTTAATATAATTCTTTGCATTGGTTCAAATGGACTATCTTCATGTAATATGTTAAGGATTAGATTATTGATTTCCGTTTTCAAATTTTCAAAACTCTCGATGTTTTGTTCCATTAGCATTTTACTTAAATCAATTTTAACAACATTATCAGTATCTTTACTATTTTCTTTGCCTTCAACAAGTAATTTTAATTGTCGATCTATTTTTTCAATTTTGCCTTTAATGGATTCTACTAAATTAAATGGGACTGTATCATTTTTTGTTAATGATTCATACATAAAACCTGCCCATTGTTTTTTTATAGCACTTTTTATATCATCAAAATTTTCAAATGTTAGAACTGCGTTATTGCTTTTTAAGCTGTAAACGATTGAAAGAAATCTAAAAATATATCGATACGATTCTTGGGGAAATGGATAATTATTATTAAAAGACTCAATTATTTTATTAACCTCATCTTCATCTGTATCTTCAGTTAGTTTCTTTTTGTCTATTTGCTCCTTGATGAATTTATTCTTAGACTTTTCATAGTTTTTATAATCATAGTCAACAAATTTATTTACAAAAATATGCTTGAATATTTTTGTTTCAATTGCTTTTTTGAATTCTTGTAATGTTACAGATTCTGGATATTTTTGTATTTCTTTATGTTGATGATAAATGCTACCATAATGGTTACCGATAATTAATATAAACAATTGGCAACGATTTATTTCTTCAGTACAAGAATCTTGAATATGTTTTTTATAATCATAGAATATATCACCGTATTCACTCATAACTGGTTCAAAGCCAAAATCTTCAATAAACTTTCTCAATTGGAAACGAACTTCTTGAAGATCATAACAAGTTGAGCTAACAAAAATCCTTGGAGATGCCATAAAATATCTTCCTTATTTAGCTATATAACAAATAAGAATTTTATACATTATTGCTCAAAGAAATATTGGTAACCATTAATTTAGTAAGCAGTAATGTAAAAAATGTAGCCCCATAGGGATACATTGGACGTAACCGCCGTCATTTCCACGGCTATGGGTATTTAATACGGTTTTTTAATGTTTATTGCAATGAACAACTTATTTTCTGTTTTTTGTTATGTTTTTATTAAAATTTATAGCAATTTTCATATACACAGCTCCGCCACGTAACTCCCATTACAGTTATTCGGCCATGTAAAATCATATTTAATCTATATCGTATAAAACAATCATTCGCTTATTTAAGCACTTATTACCCCAAAAGCAATCAGTCATTCCTAAATTAGTGAATATTGGTTTTTTATGCAAGGGGAAAATAATTATGAATTGTGAATTATGAATGATGAATGGGGGAATTAATAGTGAATGGTGAATGGGAAAAATAAGAGTATGATGACCGGGTTTGTGGTTCTATTGGTGTTGTTCATTTTGTAGTGAGGGGCGGGAAAGAGTATTGCGCTGCTGATGCCAATTTTTTATCCTGTTTTTCTTGGCGGTTTTGCGTGAGGATTTTGCCTATCTGTCAAACGGATGTAATCTTCTTTATCTATTTTTGTGTTCGAAATTATTGCGCTTTTTGTAGAAAGTTTCAAAGTTAGCGCCGCTATTTAAGGTATTAAAGGTAACGGCATGATTGATAAGGCGCAGCCCAACACAACAATGTTATATTTATTAAATAACTTCTTACTTAGAACATACTGTAGTGCTTAAATTGAAAAGTGACTTTTATTAAATTACAAAATGTAAAATCAATTTAATAGGAGTCGGTCGTGCAAAGGAAAAAAAGAGTAAGTAGCGAAGACAAAATGAAGATACTCAGGGAGCATCTTGAGAACAATGTTCCCATAAGTGATATTTCAGAAAAGTACGGGGTAAGCGTAAATGTAATATACTCCTGGAAAAAAGCATTGTTCGAAAATGGAGCTGTAATATTTAACAAACAGAGTGATAAAGAACTCAAAAAGAATGAGGCGAAGATTAACATGCTTGAAGAAAAACTGCAAAACAAAGACAGCCTCATTAGTGAGATAATAGAGGATAATATCAGGTTAAAAAAAAAGTTGAGTGGGGAGAACTGAATAATCTTTGGGTTGATATGGCAATCAGAGATAATCTGATAGATCACCTCGACTACTTAAATAAAAGATCATCAATCCCGATTTACAAACTGGTGAAAATGACAGGAATAGCAAAACAAAAATATTATCGCTGGAAAAAGCAAGCCGGACAAGATAACCGTCATAACAACAATCTTCCTAAAAGTAACTGGTTGTTGCCCTGGGAAAAAGAAGCAATAATAAACTATGCGAAAGAACATCATTCAGATAATGATTTTTTTCTCAGAGATGGATACAGAAGGCTAACCTTTCAGATGCTTGATAAAGATATTGTCGCTGTCAGTCCTTCTTCAGTCTATAGGATTCTGAAGGAGGCCGAATTACTAAATCGTTGGAAAACAAAAGGAAAAGGGAAGAAAGGCAATGGATTTCAACAACCGAATTATATTCACAGGGACTGGCATGTTGATATAAAGTATGTCAATCTAAGGGGTTGTTTTCTCTATCTGATCTGTGTCCTTGATGGGTTCTCCCGGTATATTGTTCATCATGAACTCAGAATGAATATGACCGAATATGATGTCGAACTTACTATTCAAAGGGCAAAAGAAAAATACCCGAAAGCAAAACCCCGCATAATATCCGACAATGGCTCTCAGTTTATATCGAAGGATTTCAGGGAGTTTATCAGGTATGCCGGACTTACACACATAAAGACTTCCATTGCATATCCTCAGTCAAATGGAAAACTTGAAAGGTTCCATCGCTCCATCGGTATAGAATGTCTTAATACAAAGAGCTTTATTGATATTGAGGATGCCCAAAAGATTATTGCCGAATATGTCGATCATTACAACAATGTCCGGTTACATGCTTCCTTATTTTATCTGACTCCCGAAGATTTCTTAAATGATACCTATCGAGATAAACTAAAAGCAAGAGAAGAAAAACTTTCATTGGCAGCAGATCGGAGAGCCAGTCAGTGGAAAAAGGAAGCCGCGTGATCCTTGAAATTTTGTTTAAGAATTTACTCTCAACGGAATGAATGAAACGAAGACACAATTAAAAGTGTCGTAGTGGAATGAATGGAGTGGTAATGCCCGTTGGAAAGCTTTAATTCACAAAATTATTTTTTCGAAAAGTCACTTTTTTGTTGAACCTATACAATACTTTCATTTACAAACTATGCTAAACAATAAAGTCGAAACGAAACTGTAAACACTTAAACTGCACAAAAGCCAAATGCGAAAGAAGCTTTCGGCTTGAATCACTTGTTAGGCATAAATTTAATTGCTTATAAATCTAATAGCAATCTTCCTTTCATCGCCAGGAAAATCAAATGTAAATTCATCTAGATTATAACGAGTTATTGTTTTTTGTTCACCAGTTTTTGTGTTTTTAATATCAACAATGATCGGCTGGTTATTTATATAATTTTTAATTGAGATTAGAATAATATATTCAATTGCAGAAGTTACAATTGCCATTGTTGGATTTGAACTTTTGGAAATATTGTATATAGTATAAAGAGTAGACAGGTGACTGTAAACATCTAAAATAGTATTGCCAATTGAATAGTCATAGTAAGTTGCAGTAACAATATAAGGGGAATCGTAATAGCTATTAAAATATTCAGCATCCTTTTGGGGATTTGAACTAAAAATCAAAATTTTCACAGCTTTTCCATAGGGACTGCTATAATCATCAATTAATTCCAAAGAAAATTGATATCTTACTTCACGTAATCCGCCAAACGGTCCCTTGATTTCTTGATTGACAATTTTCTTAGATATATTAATCAAATGACCATCATATCTATACACCCACTCAACTGGATATTGAGTACCAATTTCATTATAAGTTATGCTATAATATACGTCCACTAATTCATCATCATAAAAATTTGGATTTAACTCAATAGTGAAGTATAAATATTCAAAACTATTCGAATGTTTATGAATTGATAATGTACTTGAAATAGCTTTT
Organism: Melioribacteraceae bacterium; assembly: GCA_963677445.2. GTDB lineage: Bacteria > Bacteroidota > Ignavibacteria > Ignavibacteriales > Melioribacteraceae. The sequence goes on from CAXXGF010000052.1 coordinate 5,811, forward strand.
TGTAATTCAGTTTGGCTGAATAATAGATTGCTAATAAGTACAAAAAATGTAATTATCCGAATCACTTTAGTTTACCCCGAATATATTCTATCTCGTTCTTATAAGATTCTATTAAATTTTTTCTTCTTAAAAGTCTATTAAAATCATTTTTGGCACTAATGTAGTCACCGATTTCTGCAAGTAATTCTATCTTTCTTAAAAGAGCCAACACCGCGTATGATCCATTGGGGAGTAGGGAATAGTAAGATTCGAAATGCTCAATAGCAATCTTTGCATCTTTTACCCTGTGAGAATTATAATATTTTGTTTCGAAAGAACGAGCGGTATTGTAATCTGAATTTGCTTTTTTAGCTCTTTGTTCTGGCGTGAGAATTCCTTTTGGCGTATCAATAATAACTTCTTTTCCTTTAGAAGATTTTGTACCACCTCCCAAAATTGCTTGGAAAATGGCACAAGAATTCAATGAAAGTGTAACAACAATAAGAATAAGTGTTCTAATTATTTTCAATATTGCTTTCCTTTAAGAATATTCTAATATCCCTCACCCTTTTTATTAATGCGAAGACTTTGTTTTCGCCCTCAGAATACATGCCGATAATAATTCCGACAGGTAACAACTCTTTATCAAAAACAAGTCCACCGCTGAAACCACTGTTAATTTCACATTCTGCTACAAGTAATTTTCTTCTCCAAGGAATTTTATCACTTCCTTTCACATTTTTATCAATTGCTTTAAGAACACCAGGTGAAATTGCATATGAATTTTTATAATTAAGTATCTCATTGGGAAAACCAATACAAAAACAACTGATGCCGAGTTTTAGGTCGCTTGCTCTGCCTAATATATTAATATAATTTTTTAATCTTTTATTCCCCGTATATTTCTCATTTTGTAGAAGAGCAATATCATTTTGCTTGTCGTGGTAAACAAGCCAAACACCTCTGGAATCTCCAGAATTTGGTTCAAAACATGTAATGGGGTCACTATGTGATTTACTAGCGTTTTCAATAACATGAAAAGCAGTTAAAATTAAACCATCTTCAGATATATAGAAGCCGCTACCCCACTCATAATTTTTTTGCATCAGCCCGGCATCATCGACTGTTAAATCAGATTCTGTAAGTACACGCAATTTAACCATTGATGTGGTTATTTCTTCAATATTATATTGAGCATATAACAAACTATTTCCACAAATAATTATTAGTGCGAATATTTTTGAAATACATTTTAAAATAGTCATTCCTCACCCATCAATATTTGCGAAGGATATATTCCGCATATTCTTTATAATCTTGATAAGTCCGTTTTGAACTAGAAACATTTTTTATAACTTCTTCATTTTTAAGACAATTTTCCGAAATAGTTAATAGTTCTGTGGCTAAACTGCCTATCTCTCCTTTTGCAACACTAGCCTCTCTGTCATCTAAAGGACTACGTCTTTCTTGTGTTGACAACTCGTAGTTCTTAATATGTTTTTCAATTTCGGCTTTTTTGTTTTGCAATGTTTTTATTGCTTCTTGATAAACAGTTTCATGAGTTTTTACTTGTCTAGGTTCATTGCTGTAATTTGTTGAACCACTAGATGATTTCTTCTGACATGCTGAAAAAATGAAAAACATACATATCATAAATAAGAACGAAAGTATTTTTTTTTGATTCATAATAACAACTCCTTTTTTTTTATGCCTAACGGCGTGGCAAATAACCGGCGCCCCATAACAGGAATGCCAAATATTGCACGCAATTAAAATTTATAAAAACATTTAATTAACACTACTACTTAAAACTACAATTTTAATTAATACGCAAAACTTAAAATACCAAAACCGACGAACAGTATGAGGCGTCCTGTTAATTTGCTGGTTATATGCGATTATTTTGATTTCTTCTTTTTAGTATTACCTAGCAAATGCTCCTTTACTAAATCAACTTTAAGATTTGCAAAAGGAAAATACTTTGCCAAATTATCCACCGAATAAAAACTTTTCCCGCTTATTGCTTCTGCAAAACACATAATCATTTTAAATTCGTGTTCGATTGGGTTTGATGATTTCGCATAATGTATGTATGTTTCGCTATGGTTTGATAATAATTTTAACCAAAAACCTCCATAATGAGGTCCTTTATCACCAACTTTATGAGTATAAAAATCATTAACTCTGTTACTAAGATTTGTTGTAGTTGAGCTTGAAGAACCTATATAAAAAATGTTTTCTTCCTTATGCCAAAAGTCATTCAAATGCTTAGTGAGATGCGAAATATTTTTAATTTTTTCATCATTGATAGTTAATTCAGGACACTTTTTCTTCCAAGAATCGAACACACTATTATCTAAACTAAAATTAAAACCATTACTTATTTCTGATTCTATATCATTTGTTGATGCAATTATATAAACACCGCTGAAATCTGCACCAATGGGTTTACCCCATTTTTTGCATCCAGCTGATTCTAAATTTACTTTTTTGAATAATTGTTTAACACTAATTGCCAAGATTCTCTCCATTAAGCATATAACTATTAAAAATTTTATACATTATTGCTCAAAAAAATATTGGTAATCATTAATTTAGTAAGCAATAATGTACCCCGTGGGGATGACAATGCCATAAAATATAGTTCCGTAGGGATAAATTGGACGTAACCGCTGTCATTTCACTGCTCCGCCACGCAAGTCACATTACTCCTATTTTGGCCAAGTAAAACATATTTAATCTATATCGTAAAAAACAATCATTCGCTTATTCGAGCGCTTATTACCCCAAACGTTATCAGTCATTCCTAAATTAGCGAATATTGGTTTTTTATGCAAGGGGAAAATAATTGTGAATTGTGAATTATGAATTGTGAATGGAAAAAATAAGAATATGATGACCGGGTTTGTGGTTCTATTGGTGTTGTTCATTTTGTAGTGAGGAGGCAAAAGAGGAGAGCGCTGCTTATGCCAATTTTTTATCCTGTTTATCAATACAATCCTGTTAATCCTGTTATTCTTTGCGGCTTTGCGTGAGGATTAGGCGGCGGCAGAGGGGAAGGGAACAGCATGGGCGGTAATGCAGGAAAGGGCAGCCACAAGGGTTGCCCCTACGTGTTTAATAAAATTTCGCTATATCATTAAGGGTTTTTTTCTTTATATCGGGCACAGTGGTGTTTTCTTCGGGGAAGCCGGTGACGATTACCATCCAGGGTTTTTCATTATCGGGGCGGCCGAGAATTTTATTTAGAAATCCCATGGGACTCGGGGTATAGGTCAGGCATGCGAGTCCCGCGTTATGTAATGCCGAAACAAGAAAACCTGCCGCGAGTCCCACAGACTCTTTTGTATAATAGAATTTCTTTTTTTCACCCGACTCCGTAATTCCATATTTTTTTTCGAAAATAACAATCAGGCAGGGAGCTTTTTCGAGGAATGGTTTTGAATCGCCGGCGCCGAGGGGAGCCAGGTCATTAAGCCACTCATCGGGAGCTTTACTGTTATAAAATTCCCGCTCCTGCTCTTCAGCTTCCCGGCGGATAGCGGATTTTATTTCCGGATTGGTAACCGCGGCAAAAAACCAGGGCTGCATATTGGCGCCGCTCGGGGCCGAACCGGCGGTAGTGAGTATATTTTCCAATACTTCCGCGGGAATCTCCCTCGATGAGAAATTTCTAACCGTACGTCGCGTTTTCATTAAATCAGCGTAAGCTTTGGATTTATCAATTAATTGTTCATCAGAGGCAGTGTAATCAAACTGAAAAGGGATAAAAGGATATTTGTCATTCATAAAGTATTTTTTGGATTATTTATCGATTTTTTGTTTAAATTAAAGTAAATACTTCTTATCTTGCAAGAGAATAATAGGACATTAATGTTTTATAGTACTAAATAAAAGCTGAATCCAGGCGATAATTGGATGATGAAATCGACAATTTGAGCTAATAATCAACTTTTCTTATTCATTGACAGGTCAGCAATAATATTTTACAGTATAAAATATGTTTCTTTTCGTTCTTCAAATATGACAAAATATGTTTTTATCTGCTTAATAACTTTAAAAACCCCAAAATAAAATACGGGGGAATTATGCTAAAAAGATTCGCAGTTCCGGTAATATTCTTAATTTCTTTGTCATTTATGGCATTTTATTCCACAGGCGATAAAGCTCATGGTTATATAGGAGCAAAAAAATGTGGTATGTGTCATAAAAAAGATAAAGCTGGCGCACAGTTAAAAATATGGGAAAAAAGCGCTCACGCGAACGCTTTTTAAAACTTTAAAGAGCAAAGAATCGGATAAGATAGCTGCCGAAGCAGGATATACAACTCCGGCCGCGGAAACCGAATTCTGCCTGAAATGTCATGCTTCAGGTTATAATACCGCGAAAGAACTTATCGGTAAAAAATTCAAAGTGGAAGATGGCGTTCAGTGTGAAACCTGCCATGGCCCGGGTGAAGATTACAAATCGTCGAAAATAATGAAAGACCGCAAAAAATCGATTGAAAACGGTCTGATTGCCTGGGAAAATGAAAAAGAAATTGAAGAGATGTGCAAAACATGCCACAATCCTGAAAGCCCCACATATAAGGAATTTGATTTCAAAAAACGTTTTGAAGAAATCAAACATTATATTCCTGAAAAATAATCATAAGGCGTAAGGCAATATGAAAAAAATTTTATTGATAGTTCTGTTGGCGCCGGTAATTATCGCCGGCCAGAACTTAAAAGGAAGATTTTCCTCCTCCCTTTATACTTTTGAGCGTTATCAGTCTGCCGATGAATCGGAGATGTATATCCGTGGTTTCCAGGCTTTGTCACTGAAATTTTCGAAGGAAAACATATCGGTGAAAACAAGGCTCAATCTTGAGACCAATTTTTCCAATACACTTGATAACGATCCGCGGTTAAGATTTTACAACCTGTATCTTGAATGGAGGAAAATCGCGGGCGTCGGCACAATAAAGATAGGCCGGCAGCCTCTTTATAACCTGGTCGCAGGCGGTATCTTCGATGGTGTCAGCATGAAAGTGAAGAATAAATTATTCACGGTTAATGGATTTTACGGCGGTAATGTGCCTGCCTATCAGAAACTGGAAATTACCGACAAGTGGAATGAAGATTTTTGTTCTGGGCGGTAAAGTTTCCACAACGGCGTTAAAGGATTTCCGTTTTGCCCTCGGTTATATTAATAAGAATTTCAAATCGGAAAATTATATGGCCGACAGGCTGGACGCGGACCTGAATCCTATCCAGGTGCTGATTGAAAGAAATTCGATGCAGTTTCAGTATATATCTGCCGAAGCCTCTTATAACAGGAAAGATCAGGCGGATGTAAACACAAAAGTTTATTATGACCTGAACTTTTACAAAGTATCGAAATTTGAGATTGGTTCGCGATTTGCCGCCACCGAAAAACTCGGCGTTTCAGTTTATTATAATTACAGGGCGCCCAAGCTTCGATATAATTCAATATTCGCCGTCTTCGACTATGGCAACACTCAGGAAATTGAAGGTGGTCTGGATTATAAAGTAAATAAAACACTGAGCTTCTTCGGCAAGTTTGGCAATGTAACCTATGAAGATGAAAATTCTCAGAGAATCACCGCCGGTGTCAATACCTGCATGGGATCATTAAGCTACAGGAAAACACTGGGTTACGCTGGTGAACTGGACGCTTTTTCACTTTACACCTCACGCAGTTATCTTGAAGGACAGGTTACACCCTTCGGTAGGATTTTCTTACACCAGCTATAAACTGTCACCCGAAGATGACAGCAACAGTCTGATTACATTGCTTGCCGGTGTAAATTACCGGCCAATGCGCGCGATGTCATTCGATTTGCAGGCGCAATATCTTAACAATAAAATCTACAAGAACGACATGAGGATTTTATTCAAATTCAATCATTGGTTTAACACTAATTTCTAAGAGAAGTTATGAGACACCTGACAACATATCTATTGATAATTTTCCTCGCCCTTGTTTATTTTCTCTTTGCAGGATTTTATCCTCCTGTATCAGATGGTGATTATAAAAGCAACAGGGAAATTATAAAATTTTCACATGAACTTCATGTTGAGGCAGCAGAATGCGCGTCTTGTCATACCGGTGTAGCCGATAGTGAAAGCCTGGGTGACCGACTTCTTCCGGAAAAAGATAATTGCGCTGAATGCCACGATGTGGAAGATGATGAAAACTGTGAACTTTGTCATTATGAAGATGTTTATGAAGCGCTGATTAAGAAGCCTTCATCTCTTATCTTTAATCACAGAAAACATCTGAACGGGGATGAGGAACTTTGCACAGACTGCCATACGGGACTTGATGAAGTTGAGTACTCACTTGACGCGCCCGGCGCCAATCCCCCGATGATAAAGTGTTATAGCTGCCATAGTGAAGATGGAATTGCCGCTATGGAATGTGAAGTCTGCCACATAAGCACAAATGACCTTGTGCCGGCAGATCATAAAACAGTTTCATTTTTTGATAATCATAAATATTCCTGGCAAAAAAAGGATGCCGAATGCGCTATGTGTCATGACAACGATTTTTGTGAAGCGTGTCATATAGCGACAACAGGTATCGATGAAATAAATATTGAAACAGACTTTTACACTCCCTATTCACCCCACACCTATATTGATGGTTCGAAGCAGATGGTTATTACCAGGGTTCACAGCATCGATTACCGTTTTACACATGGTATTGACGCTAAGATGAAAGCCTCGGAATGCCGCACATGCCATCAGACAGAAACTTACTGTGTTACCTGTCATGAGTATGATGATGGTGACTACGGACTGGATGGCGGAATAATTCCATCATCGCATTCATCATCCAACTTCCTGACAATAGGTGTCGGCAGCGGCGGCGGTGAACATGCCACTCTCGCTAAAAGAGATATCGAACAATGCGCCTCCTGTCATGATACCGAAGGGGCCGACCCGGCTTGCATCTTATGTCATGCCGACCCGGATGGTATTGAAGGCACAAATCCCAAGACTCACAAGAGTGGATTTATGGAAGACAATGAACATGGCGACTGGCACGACGATATGGGCTCGGTCTGTTATAATTGTCATACAGATGTTAATGCCCGGCCATCAGGCGCCGCGGGAATGGGATTCTGCGGTTACTGCCATGGAGCTAAATAATTAAATTTTACAGGAAAGTTATGAAACTTGCAATAAAATATATTACAACACTGATTGTTCTGATGTTTTTTGCATTTGCCTGCAGTGATATAGAAGAAAACCTGGCGCCGCAGGCTGAAGTGAATATTCATAAAGAAGGAATTAGCGATCCCGCTTCTCCGAATTTTCATGGCAAGCTTCTTGGCGCTACCGGTTTTAACGGCTGCAGCCAGTGTCACGCTTCCGATTTATCGGGAGGAATAACAGGCTCGGCATGTAATACAACCGATTGCCATCCTTCAATTGATGTTCACCAGACCGGAATACTCGATCCTTCTTCCACAGCGTTCCACGCGAAATATATCAAGGGAATAAACTGGGAGCTTGACCAGTGCGCGACCTGTCACGGAACAGATTACGGCGGTGGATATTCGGCCGGAGGCTGTAATACGACGGGATGCCATACTGCTGCCGAAGGGCCGGAAGCATGCAATACATGCCATGGCGATCCATCTGATCCGGCAATGACAGCGCCTCCGCAGGACCTGCTGGATAACAGTGAAGGAACAATCGGAATAGGCGCGCATACCGCGCATCTGACCGAGGCTGCTATCAGTAATAATGTTGCCTGTATTGAATGCCATACAGTTCCTTCCTCGCTGAATTCTCCGGGACATCTGGACGCGACAGCCGAGCTGAATTAATATTCGGAACTCTTTCAACAACCGTAACAAACGTTGAAGGCACACAATATTATGATTCGGATCGTGGGCTTTTTTCTCCCGCGCCGGCTTATGATATGGCGACCGGAACGTGTTCGGGAAGTTACTGCCACGGCAATTTTAAGAATGGCAATACCGATAATGTAGTATCCTGGACAGCGGGAAGCGATGGCGCCAAATGCGGCAGCTGTCATGGTGACCCCGATACCGGAGATCCACTTCCGGGCGGAAGCCATTCCCAGGTGGCAACATGCGAAAGCTGTCACGCGGCAGTGGTAACCAGGGGAGCTTACGGGCTCGAATTTGTCGCTCCCGAAAAACATATCAATGGGAAGGTTAACGTATTCGGAACCGAAGTAGATTACTAAGTGTTTTTTACAGACAGGCCGTTTGCGGCCTGTCTGATTCTTAAAACAAAGCGGGAACTCAGAATCTATGCCTTTTCGGGAACATAACAGAGATGACATACTTGATTCGCTCGGTGAAGGAGTTTTTACGGTTGATAAAGATTTCAGAATCAACTTTTTTAACCGCGCCGCTGAAAAAATAACAGGAATTAAGAGGGAAGAAGTTTTAGGCAGCTTTTGCAAACATGTTTTCAGGTCCGACCTTTGTTATTCAAGCTGTCCGATCGCGAATGTGCTCGAATCGGGTAAAAATATTTATGATTATGAATCGAGAATTCCATGCAAAAATGGTGAGCGAAAACCAATTAAATTAAACGCGGCAATCCTGAGAAGCAATGATGACCAACAAGAGCCTTATGGAGGGATCATTTCTTTCAGGGATATGTCGGAATTTGAACGAATAGGGGAAAGACTTGAGAAGGAAACCCAGTTTAATGGGATAATAGGGCACAGCAAGGCAATGCAGTCTATCTTCGAACTTATCAGGGAAGTTGCCGACTCGGGAGCCCCGGTATTTATAAAAGGGGAGTCGGGCACAGGCAAGGAGATGGTCGCGAACGCGCTGGTGAAGGAAGGCAACAGGGCCGATAAACCATTTGTGAAGATAAACTGTTCGGTTTTCCCCGCCCATCTGCTCGGCAGCGAACTTTTCGGGCATATCAAAGGGGCTTTCACAGATGCTATCTGCGACAGAAAAGGACGTTTTGAGGTGGCAGATAAAGGAACATTATTCCTTGATGAAGTAGCTGAAATGCCGCTTCAGATGCAGATTCAGCTGCTCAGGGTGCTCCAGGAGGGCGCTTTCGAAAGAATAGGTGAATCTGTAACCAGAAAAGTTGATGTAAGGGTAATTGCCGCTACAAATATTGATATCTCCAAAGCTTTGGCGGAAGGAAAATTCCGGGAAGACCTGTATTACCGGATGAATGTTATTCCCATTGAAGTTCCTCCCCTGAGGGAAAGACAGGAAGATATTATTCCCCTTGTTAATCATTTCCTGAAAAAATTCTCGATGGTTTATAAAAAGGAAATCAGCGAATTTGATCACTCCTGCGCCGATAAAATAATGAGTTACAAATGGCCGGGAAACGTAAGAGAACTGGAAAATGCCATTGAATACGCGTTCGTAAGAACAAACAGCAATACTAAAATAACATGCGATAAACTGCCCGATGTTGTAATCGCGGGCCAGGCAAAAATTAAAAGCTTTCCTGTTGGAACCGACCTGCTTGATAATGAAAAGATTCAGCTTATCACAATTCTTAACAGGCACAGCGGAAACAGAACACATGCCGCGAAAGAGCTTGGAATAGGGCGGACAACTTTATGGCGCAAGTTAAAAAAACATGGGCTGCTGGAAGAAAGTGTTTCATAGAGGTGTTTCAGCGCTGTTTCATTTCAATTAATTGAAACATACTGTTTCATTGAACCTAACCTGTTAAAATACATTCAGTTACAGATATCTTATTTAACCTGACTGTTTCATTTGCGTGGCGCAAAATTTAAAACAGGATAAATACGTGCTTAATTCCACGTTTATTTTTTGGCAGGGTTATTGCACATTATAGGGCATGAGTGAAATGTTAGGAAATCAATATTTTATGGCCCGCAATTATTCGGCAGCCGAAAAGGAATTAAGAATATCGCTTGAGAAGCAGCCGGATAATAAAGCTATCAAAAAAAAGCTTATTATCTGTTATTCGCAGTCGGGTAACGCTGTTGAAGCTTTTAAGCTTTTTTATGAGCTGATTTCAGATGATATTTCCTTTATCACAAACACCGATCCGGCGCAGGATGATTGTCCATGCCCAGAACTTGTGATACTTATTGAAAACTCAATTTCCTCCGAAAAGGCTTCTTTTCAACAATATATGATGCTTGGAATGCTCTGGCTTTATTGTGACGCGAAACGTTCACTTGAAAATTTCCGAAAAGTAAGGCTTAAAGGTGGAAATGATAAACGAATTGATGATGTTCTCGAAAAAATCGAGAACTATATAAATAAGAAAAACGTAACATCTTTTGCTAATAAAGTATAAGGAGCAATATTTATGAAATTAAACAAGATACTATTTTCCATAGTGCTGGCCCTTTTCCTCGGATCGTGGCTTTATGGCCAGTCAAATTTTTCAACAAGTATTCACGCTACCAGGGCAGGAAAGAACTACTGGTATGGGACAGCCAACGGCGGATATGAAACAATAACAAATATCCCGATTACCGAGCTTGGCTGCGTCGAATGTCATGGACCTACAGACGCTGACGGCAATGCTTTCCCGACCGATTACGAACCAAGCTGTGTTGACTGCCATCCCAGTAACTCAGGATTCAGCCCCGATTCATTAAGTGTTGACCAGTGTTACAGTTGCCACGGGCGTCAGAAAGCTGAAGCGTTTGTTCATAATTTTACCGACGTTCACCGCGATGCCGGTATGGTCTGCTGGGATTGTCACACAAGTGATGAGATGCACGGTACAACAACAGTTCCAAATAATATGTTTGAACAACTTGACGCAGACTGTTCCGACTGCCATATCGATGAGAACTCAACACCTCCGCTTCCTGATCACTCATCATATGATCCGGGCGCTCACAGCGGCAAAATTCACTGTCTCTCATGCCACGCGCAGTCAGTTATTTCATGTTATAACTGCCATTTCGAAAGCCAGGCTCAGGCACATCTTAAAAGAGCAAAACAGCAGATCAAAAATTTCATGCTTCTTGGAAACAGGGTTAAAGATGGAAAGGTTTATCCTATGTCATTCCAGTCAATTTCATGGAATGGAACCGGCTGGGTCGCCTTCGGTCCATATTCACCTCATAATGTAACTAGTGAAGGAAGAACCTGCGGCGACTGCCACCAGGCTATGGGTGCTGGTGTCGCGGCGATTGAAGAATATAATGATGATGGTATCCTGCAGTTCGCTTCATGGAACAGCGCTGACAGCACACTAAGCTGGGTGCAGGGTGTTGTGCCGATGCCTGAAGATTACAAACGTTCATTCAAAATTGATTTCATCAAGTATGACGGCGATGTACATGATCCGGTTGCGGCATCAAAAAACTGGTCATTCGTAAAAGGTGACTGGGATGGACATCAGATGTATTATATAACTCCTATGACTCAGGACCAGATGGCTAAGTTAGGTTTTGACACTACTCTCACAAGTGTTAAACCTGAGCTTACCGGCGAAATACCAACAGATTACACACTTTCACAGAACTATCCCAACCCGTTCAATCCCGCTACAACAATCAAATATTCAGTTCCTGAACTGAGTAATGTTAAACTGACAGTTTATAACACTATCGGTGAAGTTGTTGAAGTGCTCGTTGACAGGGAGCAGGCTAACGGTGTTTATACAGTTGAATTCAATGCCAAAGACCTTTCAAGCGGAATTTACCTCTATACCCTTAAAGCCGGTAGTTTCTCGGAAACACGCAAAATGATCCTTATGAAATAAATTTCCACGATCTTCCATTGAATATTAAGGGCGCCGGTTTTGGCGTCCTTTTTTTTATTACAGGGCTCCTGACATCAGAAACATAACGTATTGAAAATATAAAGACATATTTTTTTTGTTGCGTATATGTGCATGCGACTGGTGTTAGAAATTCTGTTAAAAAGAATTGCGTTTATTATTTTTCTTTGCGTGAAATAATTTGAAAATTACATCAACCGGCAAAGCGGGAACCAATGGGAATTGTCATTAATCTTACCGAATATATTTTATTAAAAATGCCCTTACTTTTTGTCTTGTCCATAGGACTCCTCTGGAGACACAAAAAGTAACTCTCCTTCGGCGAGCAGGCAAAAAAAGTCAAGACTGCAAAAAAATAAGCTGAAAATCAATTCACTTCGCTAAGATGAAAGAACTCGCCACATAAAAAGACATGTGCCTCAAACAGCTTTCCTTTTTTAACGCTACGTTCATTTGATTTTCATAACGATTATTTTTTTGAGGTCGCTTTAAAAGATAAAAACAAAATTGAGAGAGGATAACGAAATATTCTTACTGTTATTATTCTGCCAGTTAATGGAAGAGGATGATAAAATAGTTGCATTTCAATATACGTGATGTCAGGAGCTCTGTATTAATTATAGACGAAATCAAGAGTAAGAGCAGGAGCATTCCATAAGCAGATAAATTCAGCGCGAAATGGCAAGATTACAATTGATAGTGAATAATTAAAAAGATAAGGACAACCGCAGATTTTTCTGATTTCGCAGATTTAGGCGGGAAAACGCTACCGAATCACCAAAACACTAAACCCCGCAAAGAAAGTTACGAATTAGGAATGAAAGGGTTTAGTGGAATTTAAAGAATAAAAGGATAAAATAATACATGATAAAAACCTGGTCATTTTTTAATTAATAATTAAGCTAAACTGCCAACGTTGAAATGCGATAATATATCACCGGGATAAAAGCGTTTAAACAGACCGGATAACTATGGCTTTAGTTTACCCAAAATAATTATATGTGGTTTGATGTTCTTTTTTCTGGAGTCCTGATTTCATTAAAAGGTCGAATTTAATTCAAAAAGGATAATTTTACCATGGAATTACTGCGCCTTCAATTTTTAAAATAAACAAAGGAGTTTGATATGTCTGCAATTACATGGAATGATAAGATGAGTGTGAATGTAGCGGAGATTGATAAACAACATAAGAAACTGATTGACATAATCAATAGTCTGAGTGAAGCGATGAAAAGCGGGAAGGGTAAAGATGTGATCGGGAAAATAATTAAACAACTTGCTGATTATACTGTATATCATTTTGGACATGAAGAGAAGCTTTTTGAAAAATATAATTATCCTGAAACAAAAGCCCATCTCGCAAAACATAAAGAATTTGTCGATAAACTTAATAACTGGCAAAAACAACTCGAAACAGGCAAGCTTGCTCTTTCTGTTCAGGTGATTAATTATCTAAGCAGCTGGCTGAGGGAACACATCATGGGAACGGATCAAAAATATTCAGAATTTTTAAATGAAAAAGGTGTTGCCTGATAAAGGTAACCGGAATTTAATAAGGAAGAATTTAGCCCGGATATCTTTTTATATTTATTATTAGATATTTTATAGTTATTTTGGGATGGCAGATTGGGAGATTTTACTGCCCGGCTATGACTGATGAAAGAGCTATTAATTTATACCCGAACAAAACAATATGGTCTCATTAATTCATATACTAAGCACACTTCTGATTATTTTTTATATTTTAACATTTACAGCCTATACGTGGGATTTCTATAAAGAAGAAAGTACAGTATTATCGAATTCCAAAAGAATATTTCTTTTTATTACAATTTGTGTCCATCTGCTATATATATTAGCGCACACTATTGAGTTTAATCACGCGCCAATTACAAATAAGTTTGAAATTTTTACAGTTCTTGCCTTCTCAACAAGTTTCTGTTATTTTTTAATTGAACTGATAACAGATATCAGAGGCACAGGTTCGTTTATTATCTTTTTTTCTGTGATCTTTCAGTTGATATCTTCAATTTTTATTACAGATTCTTATGAAGTTCAGGAGGTTTTAAGAAACAGGCTGCTTGGTGTGCATGTTATAAGCGCTTTGCTTGGTTATGCCGGTTTTACTGTTTCAGCCGTTTATGGTGTGTTGTTCCTGTCTTTATACAAGAGAATAAAGCTTAATAAATTCGGACTTGTATTTGAACGACTCCCGAGTCTCGAAACCCTTGAAAAGATGAGTTTTTATGCTCTTGTCTGCGGATTTATTATGCTTACAGTGGCAATATTAATTGGTTTCGCCTGGCTTCCTTCCGCTTTCCCCGATATTAGTTATCTCGATCCCAAACTTGTTTCTTCCGGTGTTGTCTGGGTGATTTATCTCCTGGGAATAGCGGCAAAAGTGATGGGCAGATGGTATGGAAAAAAGGTGATAATATTTTCTATTACCGGATTTATAATCGCCATATTTTCCATGATGTTTGTAAATATTTTCGCCAGCAGTTTTCACACATTTTATTGAAATAATTTTGAAATGAACCTAATAGGAATTTCTATAAATCACAGAACTTCTCCCATTGAAATGAGAGAAGCTCTCCATCTGAGTAAAAATGAAATCACTGAACTGATACCACTTCTTCAGGAAAAAGTGTTGAACTGCGGTTTTATTCTTTCCACATGCAACAGGACAGAATTATTTGGTTTCAGCAGGAACCAAATGCTCGATTTTCTCCCTTTATTCAATCTCCTGACTGAATTTAAACCGGTGGAAAATATTTCGGTAAGCAATTTTGTTCCCTATTATTCATGCAGCGCGGTAAAACATATTTTTAGTGTCGCTTCGGGAATTGATTCGCTGGTATTGGGAGATAGTCAGATACTGGGACAGGTAAAGGAATCATTTGAGGTTGCCGAAGATATGAAATTTACCTGTCCTGTTCTCAGGCGTATATTTGATACAACCCTGAAGGTTGGCAAAAGGGCCATCCGGGAAACGGCGCTTGGCGAAGGAGCTGTCACAGTAAGTTACGCGGCGGTTCAGGTAGTGGAAAAAATATTTTCAAGCCTTCAGAAAAAAAAAGGACTGATTATAGGAGCGGGTGAAACCGGCGAACTCGCGGCAGTTCATATGCGTGATAAGGAGATTGGAAGTTTAACAATTTGCAACAGAACAATTGAAAAAGCGGAAAGACTGGCCCAGAAAGTGAAGGGTGAAATTCTTCCTTTTGAGAATTTAATTGAAAATTTGCATAAATTTGATGTTATTATAAGCGCCACAAGCGCGCCATCGCTGATAATTACCTTCGAAAATGTTAAAGAGATGATGAAAAAGAGGCGAGGATCTCCTTCTGTGATGATGGATATCGCTATCCCGCGGGATATTGATCCCAGGGCAAGAGAGCTTGAAAACGTATTTTATCATGACATGGATTCTCTGCAGATAATTGTTAATCAGAACCTGAAAAAGAGGGAAAAAGAAATTCCGAAAGTTGAAAAAATGCTGATGGAGGAGATGGTAAGCTTTTTCAACTGGTATAATACACTCGAAGTGGTTCCGGTAATTAAACAGATGAGAGAGTTTTTTGAAGAGATTGGTGAGGATGAATTAAGAAAAATAAAACCTAAAGTAACTGAGGATGATTATCAAAAGATTGAAAATATGACCCGGCGTATGATCGGAAGGCTTTTGCACAATCCGACATTCCGGCTCAAGAACATCGCGGGAACCGGCAATAATCCCGAAGATGTCTCTTCCTATGCCATGATGGCCCGGGAATTATTTATTTCTGAAAATGACAATGAACAAAAATATGAAGAATAAACTTATAATCGGAACACGGTCCAGCGATCTTGCTTTATGGCAGGCTGAATTTGTGAAAGGGGAACTGGAAAAACATAATCCAGGGCTGGAAGTTGAACTGAAACTTGTAAAAACCAAAGGGGATAAGATCCTTGATGTTGCCCTGTCAAAAATCGGGGATAAAGGATTATTTACAAAAGAGCTTGAAATTGCCCTGATCAATGATGAAATTGATATAGCCGTTCACAGCCTCAAAGACCTGCAGACTGAAATTCCGGAGGGGCTGAAGCTGGCCTGCATTACCAGTCGTCATCCGGTTGAGGATGTTTTGATAGCCCGTGAAAAAGGTGTTTCGGTCTTCGATCTTCCGGAAGGCTGCACTGTCGCGACAGGTTCGCTTAGAAGAAGATGCCAGCTTAAACATCTGAGACCGGATATCAATATTGTGGAATTAAGAGGCAATGTGCCTACGAGGATAAAAAAATTTGAAGAATCGGACTGGGCCGCGATAATTTTAGCGAGAGCCGGAGTTGAGAGATTGAAGCTTGAAGATAAAATATCATCTATTATAAGTGTCGAAGAATTTGTGCCCGCTGTCGGGCAGGGAGCTCTGGGCATAGAAATAAAAGATGGAAATGAGGCGGCGGAAGATGCGTTAAAACCATTAAATGATATGGACACATGGTGTTCGGTTACAGCCGAAAGAGCGTTGCTGAAACGCCTCGAAGGAGGTTGCCAGATACCTATCGGAGCGCATGCCGAAGTAAAAGCTAATGGCCTTTATCTTGACGCGATAGTCGGAGCCATTGATGGAACGGTGACATACCGAAAAAAAATCCGGTACAGTAAAAGAAAAGCTGAAGAAGCCGGGATAAAACTTGCCGAGGACCTTCTTGAAGCCGGGGCAGGTGAAGTGCTCGATCAAATAAAAAATGATGGGAATATAAAGGGTGAATAATTTGAAAAGTATATTGATTACAAGAAAAATTCGGGGCGTAGAAGATTATGCCCGTAAACTAAGCGCCAGGAAAATAGATATTATTGGTTTCCCGGCTATCAAAATATTGCCGTCGGAAGACTACGGGGCCCTTGATGAAGCAATTGAAAATATTGCAGATTACAGCGCGATAGTTTTTTCTTCGGTAAACGCCGCTTTCCATTTTATGGACAGGGTCGAAAATCTTAATAAAATTATTGATTACCGAAGGCTTCTGATCGCCGCGACCGGGGAAAAAACTGCCGAGTTTTTACATAAAAGGGGAATGAAGGTAAATATTGTGCCGGAGGTTTATACCGGTGAAGGATTATTTCGCAAACTCAGTGAACAGGAACTTGAAGGAAAGAAGATATTAATTCCCTCATCCTCAATTTCCCGTGACAGGCTGCCAAAATTATTGCGCGAGGCCGGGGCTGAAGTTAATGTTGTTGAAGCCTATAGAACTGTAACCACTCCTCCGAAGGAACTCGCGTCCGAAATAAAGCAGGTTAAAGATAATAAGCCCGGTATATTTTTATTCACAAGTCCTTCAAATTTTAGCGGATTTGTTGAACTTCTCGGTATCAAAGATGTCGGGGAATATTTTTCGGGCGTCCTTGTAACAGCTATTGGCTCAACTACAAAAGCGGCCATTAAAAGGAAAGGAATTGAAGTTGATCTGGTCCCTGAAACTTTCACTGTGAAATCAGCTGTTGAAAAGATACTTGAATCGAATCTTAGTGTATTGGAGACAAATTGAATAAATTGGAAAATGATCTTTTCATCAGGGCATGTTTCGGAAAACCTGTTGAAAGAACACCCGTCTGGATTATGAGACAGGCGGGAAGATACCTGCCGGAATACAGGGCTGTAAGAAAAAAAACTGACTTTCTGACCATGTGTAAAACTCCCGAACTGGCAACCGAAGTCACACTTCAGCCGATAGACCTTATAGGGGTTGACGCGGCCATTATTTTTTCAGACATTCTTGTTATTCCCGAAGCGATGGGTATGAAGCTGGAGATGCATGAAGGAAGAGGACCGGTTTTCCCCGATCCGATAAGAAATGCGAATGATATAAAAAAACTTAAAGATATAAATTCTGTTGATGATCTCGGGTACGTTCTGGACGCGGTTTCTCTTACCGGAAAAAATCTCAAAGGCCGTGTTCCCTTAATCGGATTCAGCGGATCTCCCTGGACCCTGCTTACATATATGGTGGAAGGCGGGGGATCAAAAAATTTCAGCCATGTAAAAAGACTGATCTACGGCAATCCTGAAACCGCTCATCTGCTGCTTGATAAAATAACCAGGGCCGTAATTGAATACCTTAATGCCAAGATAGAAGCGGGAGTAAACGCGGTCCAGATTTTTGACACCTGGGGCGGCATACTATCGCAGCCCGGATTTGAAGAGTTTTCACTGCGTTATATGAAAAAAATAATTTCGGGGCTGAACCGTGAAGGAATTCCAGTCATAATGTTTGCGAAGGGGGTTCATCACAGCATGGATAAGCTGGCCTCTTCGGGCGCGGATGTACTCGGGCTCGACTGGACAATGGACCTGGGCATGGTTCGTTCGGTTGTCAACGGTAAAACTTCACTCCAGGGAAATCTTGATCCTACTGTTTTATACGCAAATCCCGAAGTGATCAGGGAGCATGTAATAAGCGTGCTGGAATCATACGGTCCCGGTTCGGGACACGTCTTTAACCTGGGCCATGGAATTTTGCCCGATATTCCGCCGGAACACGCTAAAGCGCTCGTTCAGGCGGTTAAAGAAGAAAGTAAACGCTTTCATAATGAAAGGTAATAAATGTTTGATATTGATCTTGATCTGATAAAAAAATATGATAAACCGGGGCCGAGGTATACCAGTTATCCCACCGCTCCTCATTTTAATGAATCATTTACACCTGAAGATTACAAAAATGAAATATTGAAAACCAATGATGGAGAAAATCTCCCCGGTCTTTCACTCTATTATCATCTTCCCTTTTGCGACACTCTTTGTTATTTCTGCGGCTGCAATATGATCGTTACCCGCAACCGGGACAGAATAAAAACATACCTTGATTATCTGAAAAAAGAAATAGATATGCTCAGCGGACTGATTTCACCGGATCGTTTGGTTGAACAGCTTCACTGGGGAGGAGGCACCCCGACTCATCTTAACCCGGATGAAATAGCTGATCTGATCGGCTATATTAATAAAAAATTCAACTTTACCGGTGATGCCGAGGAGGGCTGTGAAATTGATCCCCGCGAACTTACTCGCGCTCATCTCGAAGCGCTCAGGGAGGGTGGATTCAACCGTATAAGTATGGGTGTGCAGGACTTTAATCCTGATGTGCAGAAAGCGGTCAACAGAATTCAGCCGGAGGATATGACACGACAGGTTGTCCAGTGGGTCAGGGAGTTAAAATTCGAAAGCATTAATCTTGATCTTATTTACGGACTTCCTTTGCAGACTCTCGAAGAATTTGAGAAAAGTGTTGATATTATTATTGATATATCACCCGACAGGATAGCTGTATTTAATTATGCCCACGTTCCCTGGATGAAAAAACATCAGGCGATAATAAAGGAAGAGGAGCTTCCCAAACCTGAAGTAAAACTCGACATTCTTAAAATGACTATTGAGAAATTAACATCCGCGGGTTATGTGTTTATCGGGATGGATCATTTCTCCAAGCCGGGTGATGAGCTTACAAAAGCTCTTGAGGCAAAAAAACTCTACAGGAATTTCCAGGGTTATTCCACGCATGCCGGCGCCGATCTTTACGCGATGGGAATTACAAGTATCAGTCAGCTTGACAGGGTTTACGCGCAGAATATAAAAAATGAGAAAGAATATTTCGCGGCGCTCGACCAGGGGATTTTGCCTGTATCCAAAGGATATCTGCTCAATGATGACGATCTTCTGAGGAGATTTGTGATTACAAAAATAATGTGCGATTTTGAGCTCGATTTTGGCATGGTTGAGGAGAAGTTCGGAATAAATTTCAGGCAATATTTTTCATCTGGTCTTGAAAATTTAAAATCCTTCGAAGATGATAATCTGCTGAAACTTTCGGACAATGGTTTTTCAGTTTCTGAGATGGGAAGATTACTCATTAGAAATATAGCTATGAATTTTGACGGATATATTGAGCGGAAGGAGGATGCCGGAAGATATTCCAGAACAGTGTGAAACAGGGAAAATGAAGTGATGTTTTAAGGCAGTCAACATGATTTAACAATATCCGCATTGGTTATAGTAAAGAAGGATGTAATGTGCTTCAATAAAATAAAAGGAGAAAAGATATGGCTGATTGTGAATGTTTAAGAGGTTGTCCCTTTTTTAATGACAAAATGAAACCACAGGAAGGGCTGGGAGCGATAATTAAAAGAAAATACTGCCTGGGGGATAATTCAAAATGCGCCCGTTTTATGGTATTTAAAAAAATGGGAAAACCTGCCGTGCCTGATGATCTTTATCCGAATATGGTCGACAGGGCGCAGAAGATTATAAACCGGGAAATTTAGAAGAGCGCCGCGAAATGATTTTTGGAAAGGCTGGTTTCGACTAATTTGGTTATAAAATGTCTGCTCAAATTAATTAGCTTCTCTAAAAATTCACCAAAATGTCCGATAAAGAAATTGTGTGACTACCTTCTTATTTCACCAATTATTTTTTCCGGGACAGTCTTTTTTTTATGCTGGTTAAATTAAATTGTTAATCAATATAACTGATTCTGGTGAGTTCAAATGAAAGAAAAAAAATCCGGATGTCTCCAACTAATAATAATTGTATTTGCGATAATTGGTGTATTGGCCGCTTTTTATCTGCTGTTTAAATTTATTAGCTGGTCCGATGATTCCGGAATACCGGTAAATACTAAAGAGGTAAATGGTGAAAACCAGGAAAAAAGAGAACTATCAGTAAATATGTTTATTGATAATCCTGAAAAGATATACAATAGCGATATAATGCTGTTCCGCGTAAAATATGATTTACCGAAGGATAAATCCCGATCAATATATTCGGATGGTGTGGAATATCACTCAGGAAATATCATCTTATATTGTAAGGCAATAGATAAATGGTCGCTTCTTTTTGATAAGCCGGTAATAATTAATTATATCGATTACCCTCAGGCGAGAAAAGATTCTCTACAGGATTTTATTCTTTACTACGGAATTGTATCTGATACTGATAAAGATGGCTATTTAAGGGATGGAGATAACAGTGTTGTTTTTATCAGCGACACAGATGGTTCCAGGTTACAGCAAATAACAGCCGATTCACGAAACTGGACCGATGTATGAAATTTCAAAAGATTACAAAGATATGTATATATCACTGAACGGGAAAAGGGATGCGAGATATCTGATGTGGTACGATCTGGAAAATAGAGAAACTATCCATAATAATACACTTGATTCCCTATTGGAGAAATCAAAAATGATTATGCGTAACCTGAGTGAATCAAAATAATAGTTATCCAAGGAAGCTTGAATATCTAAGATACTAGAGGTCAATTCTTTTATTTTTCTCCGGTTTGGTTTCAGGGCAGACTGATATGCCTGAATGGTCTAAAATTCCTTCTTTAGCAGAAAAAACGTTTACCGGAACAGGCTTTGCTGAAAATAAACAGCTATCGATCACCAACGCGCTTTTAGATCTGTGCCAATTAGCCGAGGCATATTTAACAAATCGCGAAAAACAGTTATGCCGCGGAATCAGGCGCCGAAATAAGAACTCCGGATATAGAATCACTATTAGTAAATCTGTTAGACTCATAGACTGGCAAGCCAGAAGTAGAAAGTAGTTAGTGGAGAGTGAAGAGCTAAGAACCAGTAATTTTTCTTTAAGATAGCTTCAATATCTGCAAAAAGTCCCGTCAGGGATCCGCCGCGTCGGACAGGCTTTCAGTTAATAGCCCCGCAAATCATTGTGGGGAAATCAGTTGAGAAGTTGATCAAAAGTCCCGCCAGGGATTCTCCGCGGCGAACAGGCGGACAGTATTCCCCGGTAAATTGATGGTCAAATAAAATTTTGCCATTTTGCGTAGAATTTAACTGCTAACGGAATATTCTCCCGGAAAAATTGAGATAAAAGCTCTTATAGAAAGGTATTCAAATACAAAAGTTAGGTTCTATATGAAATTTAGTGGGTAAAGTAATAAAATAGCGGATAAAGATATGAATCAAAGATTCGCATAATGTCATGTTAGATTTCCGGAAACCAGCCCCTGGTCACCACCACCACAGAGCGCACGGCCTTGAAAAAAGTGGATGAGTCTTAAAGTCCCTCTTACCCCGACTGAGCCAGACGCTTTCAGCTTTCCATATCTTTATGCGTTTGCTGCTTTCGCCCTTTCAGGGCTCTGATAATGTCTTTGTTTTACTTAACCGGGGCGTTGCCCCGGCCTGTTGCCTTCACCCTTTCAGGGTTTTGTATCCATCTGTGACAAACTGGAATTATTATTAGCGCTGAAAGCGCGACAATCAACAGCCCCGGGCAACGCCCGGGGTAATAAAAAAAAAGTGTATTTAAGCCCTGTAGGGGCGGAAGCTACACGTCGGGATTATCCGGTTATACTTTAACAAAAGGTTTTGTTTAATTGTCAGGACCGACAAAAATTACTTACTGTATTTCACATAGAACCAAAAGTTAAAGATGATCCTTCAAGCCCTGTTACTGAATTATTTGAGCAGGCGGTAAAATTTACTTATTGAGATGGTAATAAATCGGCGGAATACAGAATTTTCGAGAAGGAAAGCAGTTCGGAGCAGACAAACGAAACTGATGTGAATACCCAGGTAAGTGAAAAAAATATCAAAGTCCGCGATATCATCCACTACCTTGAGGAGCTGGGATTTTCTTTCAGGTTCCAGGTAAATATGGATGGATTTTATACTCTTGCCGAAATAGATAAGGAAAAGTATAACGCGCTGCGAATAAAGCCTGACAAGATACAAAATGATAAAGAACTTTACGAAAGATTTAAAAAAGAATTAAATCGGAATACACCCGGAAGAAAGAAATAGAATATCAGCAGAATAGAATCAGCTTATAATTCTGATTCGCCGATTTCAGAGACGTAAGGATCTTTACCTTTTATTTTCTCTTTGATGCAGTTTATAGTGTCTGAATAATCGGGGGCATCTATTTTATTTAAAATGGATTCCGCGTCATCAAATTTTCCCAGTTCACGGTATAATTCGGCTTTGAGGATTAGTTCACCGTTATCACTGGTATCCAGTATCTCAATCAATCGTAAGTGATTATTTTTTTCTGCCTGAGAAAGGGGAATCCGCTGCCCGCCGCGCCTGCAATTATTTGAAAGACGCAAAAATTTGACGCGAAGATATTTTTCTTTCGCGGTATCATTATTTTTACCCGATAATTTGTTGTAATAGTCTTCCGTTTCCGGTTTTTTTATATCGGGGGCGGCGATAGGATGATCTGAAAGTTCATGTAATTCTATTTCAGCAATCACCTCCAATTCCTCACTCCATAACAGAGCGCCGCACCGGGGACATTTTATCAGCCTGTATTGTTCGGGCAGCATGGGAGCGAACATCTCACCATCGGTCCAGAAAATCGCTCCGAATGTGTTTCCGGAGAGTAATGAGTTCTCTTTCATCAGTCCTTCACATTCCCCGCACTTTTTAATAATTACCGGTCCCGGCAGCATATTTAACTCCTTAAATCGTAATCGTAATCATAATCGTAATCCCCCCCGGGGAAAAAGGACTATATTTAATTATCAATCATCCCCTTATAAAAGCTGATAGACAGCAATCAAAGCAGCCGGGGGATTCATGGGACAAATGAAACTCCTGGTAATTTACATGATGAAATCTTTGCAAAAATGCTTTGCCGTTAACTCACTAAAACACCAAAAATATACAAAATATTTTTGTGGTATTTAATGATTTTGTAACCTTTTCCCCGCCGCAGCAGAACAGCCACCGGCTTAGTTTGTAAAAACTTTACCATTTTGCTCAGGAAATACAATTTTATTGAATAATCGTAAATCTCCATAAAAGATCATCTGCTCAAAACCATTTTTTCTGCCGCCGAAAAATCTCCCATCCTGATCTGGTAAATATAAACTCCCGAGGAAAGCCCCGCCGCTTCGAAATTTACCTTGTAACTTCCCGGCGCCTGTTCTTTATTGACCAGGGTTTTTATCTCCCTTCCAAGAATATCATAAATTTTAAGGACTACTTTTGCATTTTCCTTTACATCATATTCAATGATTGTGGATGGGTTGAAGGGGTTGGGGTAGTTGTTTTTTAATTCAAATTCTGTCGGAATTTCAGAGGTTTCATCAATGTTGTTCGGGCTTTCAAATGAAAAATCGGCGATAACCGGCTGGTGGTCGGAGGCGGAGGGGGAATCTTCTGAAAGCAGATTATACAGGGTTAATTCATCGCCACTCATAGCGGGAGTAAACAGGGTGTAACAATTTTCCAGAGTCATAACCGAACCGGTGTAAATCATCAGGTCGAGCCTTCCGGGGGAATAGGAGCTTCCTTCGTCATACCAGGTGAACGTTGCGGGATAAGAGGTGGCCGAAGGTTTTGAATCTTCGAGTGGCGAGCTGTCCCAGTCGGGGTCAAAATCGGGGCCGAACATCCCTTCATATTTAATATCGCCTGTTAAAAAAGTATTTAACTGCTCATTAAGCCCGACAAGATTCATATCGCCGCAGATGACAATCGGTGAATCTTCTTCCAGTTCGAGTATTCCGCCGGGTTCCTTGGCGTCCCGTATAAAAGCCATAATCGCGTCAATTTCCTCCTGACGCTGGACATCATTATCGCAGCAGGGAGGATGAGCCGAAATGAATAACATCTGGCGGTTATCATAGTCTTCGCCAAGATCAATAAGGAAAGCTCCGTTTCCATCTATGGCAAATGACTGAAGTATCTCATATTTGCTTACGCAGATTATATCAGGTTCAATATTGGAATAATAATATTCGGTTCCCGTGGCCGGGGGTATAATATCGCTTATAACCTGGGCAGTTTCATAACCATTGTGATCATATATTTCCTGAAATCCTATAATATCAAAACCTGTCGCGGAAAGAATATTTTCAAAATGGGGCAAACGGTAAGATTCGAAAAGGCCGTCATAAAGTGTGTTCCATGATAAAATCCGCAGGTATTCAGGGTCTTCTTTTTCTATTGAGTAGTCTTTTAACTCTCCCGCTGCTCCTGAAGCGAGGGAATATTCTACTCCTCCGGCTTCATCGGGGATCATATCACCCGATGCTAAATCTTTAATAACAAATTTAATCTGTTCCTGCGGGAAAAGCGCGGAGCCTGAAAAAGCGGCGTCCTTTCTGATGAGCAGTTCAAATACCGAAGAAGTTACAGTCGGAGATGAAACGAGTCCTATATCCTGATGATGAATGTTATCATTAAAACCAGGCAGTCTGACAGTGCCATCTCGGCTGCCTAAACGGTATTCAAGTTCCGCTCCGATACCTTCTGCCGCAAGGCCTGTAGCCGAATTGTTATCTGTATCGATATAGAGGATAATATTATTGTCGTTCTGCAGATTTATCTCATGTGTCACCTCAAGCATTAAAAACAAAAAGAGGGAATCATCCGCTGCTTTAAAGTCCTGAAAATCGACTGACCATGAGCCGTCGCCCAGAGAATCGGCATAGAGTATATCGATGCTTTCCCAGTCGGAAAAATCTTCATCAATAAATAAAGACTGGGAAAAAACGTTAATCTGAAAAGTCAGGAACAATATTGAAAATATATATTTCATTTTATCACCTTATAATTTTGAGCCGCAAAATTTGCAGTATTCCGCGTCGGGATCATGTCCTTCCCCGCTGCAGTTCGGGCATGCCTGAGTTGAAATCTCTTTTTTCTGAACATTAGCGAATTCGACCGTAACGATTCCTGTCGGCACAGCAATAATGCCATATCCGAGTATCATAATAAATGAAGCGAGGAACTGTCCTAATCCTGTAGCTGGAGAAATATCACCATAGCCGACTGTAGTAAGTGTAACGATCGCCCAGTAAACACTTTTGGGGATGCTGTGAAAACCATTTTCAGGACCTTCCACAAGGTACATGATCGACCCCATTATAACAACCATGCTTAAGACGGCAAAAAGGAAAACGGTTATTTTTCTTCTGCTCGCTCTCAGGGCCTGGCCGAGCATTTTGGCTTCCGAGATATACTGTACAAACTTAAGGACCCGGAATATGCGGAGAACACGCAATATCCTTATGACCAGAAGGAACTGACTGCCGGGCAAAATCACACTCAAATAAGTTGGCAGTATGGAAAGCAGATCAACAATACCATAAAAGCTGAACACATATTTCCATGCTCTGCCAATGCTGAACAGACGGAAGAGATATTCAATCGTAAAAAGGATCGTAAATATCCATTCCAGAGTGTAAAAATATTTACCATAACTTTGATTCAGCTCTTTTATGCTGTCGAGCATTACAATAAGTACGCTCGCTATAATTGTAATGATGAGGACTACATCAAAAAATTTACCCGCTGGTGTATCCGCTTCAAAAATGATTTCATGGATTCTTGCTCTGAACCCCTGATTTTTCGGTTTGTTGATTAATTTCTCCATCATTCAAATTTTTAATTAAATGTGCTCCAAGTTACATATTTAGAAAAAAAAAGGGAAGAATAAAAAAAATATAAAAGCAGACCTTGCATCTGAAAAATTTAATTCCCATATTCCGGACCCCATGTATTATTTGTTCATTTTTGTAAACTATTAGTGGACAAACAATGTTCGGTAATGAGATAAGACATCTTAATAAATATAGGAGCCTTACATGAAAAGAGCATTATCAGCCCTTTTTCTTTTTACAATCTTTTTCTCATCCGCGACGGCACAGCAGCAAAAGCTGACATCCAGACTGATAGATGAAATCAATTCACTGGAGGATCGTGATTATGTGCGCACCCTTGTTCTTCTTGATGATCAGGTGGATATCGCCGCGATGGACGCGCAATTTTACGCGGAAAATGCCTCAATTGAGAGAAGAACTCTCGAAGTAATCACCGCACTCAAAGAGAAGGCTGCGGTTACACAGGGAGGAATAACCGACTTTTTACGCGATAAGGAAGCGACCGATGAAGTTTTTCGGTATCATTCTTATTGGGCAGTGAATATGATCATGGTTGAGGCTATGCCTTCAGTAATAAACGAACTGGGAGCAAGGGCCGATATCCGGATGATAGATTTTGACGCTCCTCTCTCTCTTGATGAACCTGTTGACGAACAGCCCGCTCCTTCCAGAAATATTAATGGTTCGGAAGATGGGATAAAAATTATTAATGCCCATAAATTATGGGAAATGGGAATTACCGGTCAGGGCCGTACTATTATGAGTATCGATACAGGCGTTGATGTAAATCATCCCGCCCTCAGTTATAAATGGAAAGGTAATAATGTGCCTGCCGATCAGGCCTGGTTTGATCCCGCGTATGGCACAACTCTGCCGAATGACTGTGATTCACACGGAACCCACGTAACCGGAACAATGGCCGGAAAAGTTGAAGGAGATACCGTAGGAGTGGCATATGACGCTGAATGGATCGCCTCCAACTCACTTTGCGGCGGCGGTTCTCATACATCACGGACAGTAGCTTCATTCGAATGGGCAATGGACCCCGATGGTGATTCGACTACAATCGCCGATATGCCTGACGCAATTAGCAACAGTTGGTATGATCCTTATATCGGAAGCGATTGCAACAGCGTTTACCAGCCTTTAATGGAAGCTGTTGAAGCGGTTGGTATAGCGGTTGTGTTTTCAGCTGGTAACAGCGGACCCGGTTCTCAAACCATTACCGCTCCTAAAAATATAAATACAAATGAAGTGAGCATCTGGGCAACCGGAGCGCTCGACGGAGACGCCTATCTGAGCGGCAGCTCAGATCCCATCGCTTATTTTTCAAGCCGGGGAACCTCTACATGCGGCGGCACCGGTTCACTTTTAATAAAACCTGAAGGTGTCGCTCCGGGTGTTGATGTCCGTTCATCAGTTCCGGGAGGCGGTTACGGTTATAAAAGCGGAACCTCGATGGCTTCTCCTCATGTCGCCGGAGCGGTAGCGCTTCTGAAGCAGTTTGCTCCTAACCTGACAGGACACCAGATTAAAATGGCGCTTTACAATACGGCTAAAGACCTGGGCGATCCGGGTGAAGATAATACGTATGGAATGGGCCTTATTGACGTTTACGAGGCATTTCTTTCACTCGGCGATCCCGATGAAACACCTCCTGAAGCGATTACAGACCTGATGGTTTCAGAGCCTACTTCAGAATTATTAAAACTTACCTGGACAGTTCCCTATGATTCATCTCAGGGTGGAATCGCGGAATATGATATCAGGTATTCTACTGAAATGATCACTGATACCGGTTCCTTTAACGCGGCAATGCCAATTGAATTCCCCGGTCAGCCGGGAGAATATGGCGAAACTGAAATGATTATGGTTGAAGACCTCGATTTTGCCACAACATATTATTTCGCTATACGCTCAGGCGATGTATGGGGCAATATATCAGATATCTCCAACGTAGCGATGGGAGCGACTTACGGAGCTCCTGAAATAGCTGTTGATCCTGACATGATTGATGTAACTCTGCCCCCGGGAGCAACAACTACGGAATCATTTGATATCAGCAACGTAACAGTTTTCAATTCAACACTGAATTATGAAATAAGTCTCGAAAATAATACATTCCCTTCAGGGGAAGCAGTCAAGGTTAAACTTGTGCCAAAGAAATCGGCCATAGAATCGGTATATTCAGAGAAAGAAAAGCCTGTCAGCGCCGGTGGTATTGCCATCGAAGGCGCGGGAGGCCCTGATTATTATGGTTATGAGTGGATTGACAGTGATGAGCCTAATGGTCCCGATTACATGTGGAATGATATTTCCTCAACCGGAACAGTGGCGGACAACTGGCAGCAGACAGGCACTTATGATCCGAAAGATGAAGGTTACGCCGGACCATATTCATTAGGATTTGACTTTAATTTTTATGGCGAAACATACAGCGAAGTATATTTTAGTTCGAATGGATTTATCACTTTTGAACCGTTAAGCATGAATTCATTCAGCAACCATGAAATACCGAACGAAAGTATGCCCAACGCTGTTATCGCAGCGGTCTGGGATGACCTCGATGGTTCCATGTCGGGAAATATCTATTATGAGCAGCAGGGTAATAAATTCGTCATCCAGTATGATGAATGGGGCGAATATAGCGGCAGCGGTTTATTTACATTTCAGGTTGTTCTTTCTGCCGGCGGTTCAATAGAAGTTCATTATAATTCCCTTACAGGTGATATTATGAGCTCTACCGTAGGTATAGAAAATCATCTTGGTGATGACGGATTGCAGGTCGCTTACAATGCCATGTATCTTCATGATGAACTCGCCATTAAATATTCAGCCGATCCGGAATGGTTATTTACGAATAACATGGGCGGCATGCTTTATAACGGCAACAGCGCCACTGTTGAGCTGACATTCCTCACCGAGGATTATCCGCAGGGTATGTACTCTATGGATGTTGTTATTAACAGTAATGATCCGGAAAACAGCACAGTTGTTGTCCCTGTTACAATGACACTCGGCCAGGGAATGGGAGAGTCATGGACAGTTGATATAACCACAACTGAACCGGGCGGACTGATGAGAGAAAACAGCATCGGGCTTCATCCTCTCGCGACAGATGGAATTGACTCAGAGTTGGGAGAAGTTGAACTGCCCCCGGCGCCGCCGGCAGGAGTATTCGACACACGTATGATGCTACCGGATAACCTGGCTTCCATGGTGGATATAAGAAACAGCGAAAATGAAGAAGTAATATTCAGTTATAAATTCCAGGCGGGCATGATGGGTTACCCGATTGTACTTCATTGGGATTCCGAATCACTGCCGGAAGGATCATTTATGATTAAAGATCCATTTGGCGGTATGATAGTTAATACTGATATGAAAATGACCGATTCATTGGTAATAGAGAATACCTCACTGAGCATGCTCGAAATTCATTACGCTAAAATGATGATGATGATGATGGATTTCGGCGGCGGCTGGAACCTGCTTTCCATACCGGTTCACACGCCTGATATGATGGTAACCAGCATGTTCCCTGAAGCTGTTTCACCCGCTTATGCCTTTAACGGAACCTATTTCCAGGTTGATGAATTTATGATGGGTTCCGGTTACTGGCTTAAATTTCCCGAAGACACCACACATGAGATGATGGGTAATCCTGAACCGGGAAACATTGCCCTTAGTGAAGGATGGAATCTTATCGGACCTTATCACATGTACATGGATCCCT
The DNA here is from genome assembly GCA_963677445.2 of Melioribacteraceae bacterium. Taxonomy (GTDB): domain Bacteria; phylum Bacteroidota; class Ignavibacteria; order Ignavibacteriales; family Melioribacteraceae. The sequence goes on from CAXXGF010000052.1 coordinate 35,673, forward strand.
CTATGATCACTACTGAACCGGCAGGCATCATTACTTCTGCATTTTTCGGTTTTGATAATGGTTACTTTAATGCGACATCAATCGATCCGGGACATGGTTACTGGGTGAAAGCATCACAGGATGGCGAAATTGTAATGAATTACGCCGCCGGGAAAGTTAATCCGAATGAAAATGATCTGGCCGAACTGGCAAGACTTATTATAAGGGATGCTGAAGGAAACAGTGTTACACTTTATCTCGGTGATAAGTCCGGTTATGAAATGCCCCCGGTTCCGCCGCAGGGTATTTTTGACGCCCGTTTTTCAAGCGGAAATATGGTCGAATCTGCTATTTCAGGAGCTGACCTCCAGCTTAACAGCGCCGTTTACCCGGTGCAGATTTCGCTCGATAAAGGTGAGGTTCTTGTAAGGGATAAAATCGGCGGCAAGTTTGTAAATGGCAAACTCTCAGCTGGTGAAAGCATTGTGATTACCGATAACAGGATTACATCTGTTGAGATTTCAGGAACTGTTATACCTGAAGAATTCAGCCTTTCGCAGAATTATCCGAATCCGTTTAATCCTTCCACGACCATCAGTTTTTCACTTCCAATTGAGTCGAGTGTAAAAATGAAAATATTTAATGTGATCGGGGAAGAGGTTTACAGTCTGAAAGAGAATGTAATGGAAGCTGGAAATCATAATGTAAAATTTGACGCTTCATCACTTTCGAGTGGTATCTATTTCTACAGCATTAATGTGGAAGGGGCCGATGGAAGGAAATTCTCTGACATCAAGAAGATGATTTTGATGAAATAAGCGCCCGAGGCGCCTTGTAATATTGTAACCTCCGGGGTTTTTAAAACCCCGGAGGTTTTTTTATGCCCGGTTATGGGGCTGTTTCTAAAACCATGTGTCAAAGGCATACCCTTGGGGGATGTTTTTTATGCTCTGATGTGCAGAAGCATATTTCCCGAAGTTAATCCTAAAAGAAAATATTCCTGAATGGTTGATTTTTTCCGAAACGATAAATACAAAAATCCTTATCTACACTTACTATTCTTTCAATATTGAGCCGGTTGCCTATAGCGACGAGAGTGGAATCGGCAAAATCGGCAGGGAGATCGGAATACTTTTTTATCAGGGTAATAATATTGGCAATATCTTCATTTGTTACAGGTACCAGTTCAACTGCGCCTTCAATAATCCAGGAGAGAAAATCTATCTGGGCATTGATGTTAAAGTCAAGCATATAACATACTTCAGTGAGAACGGCAGTGGTGGTTATAAGTTTGCCCCTGTAGTTTTTTATAAAATCAACAGCCCGGGTATGATAACTGTCTGATTTGTCAAAAAGAGCGATAAGGGGGCCGGAGTCAATCAGACTTGCGTTTGTCACGTATTTTCTCCCTAATTATTTTTTTACGATTTACCGAGAGATCATCCCTGCCGCTGCCATATTTCCCGAATTTATTTTCGCCGAGCTCCCAGGGAGTTGTTGCGGTAATTTTTCTTTCGAGGTATTCCGATAGGGCTTCACGGATGATGTCTGATTTGGAGACTCCTTCTTTTTCAGATAACTGACCGAGGGATTTCTCGAGTTCTTTATTTAATCTTATTGAGGTCATTTTGTTTCCGGAGTAATAATAATTATTGCTGTAATACATAATGTAATACAAAAACTGTATTATGTCAAATTTGTTACGATTTGAATTTCCATCAGCGGTGAATTTTAAGCGATATTTCAGGGGTGGCAGGCTTTCGCCCCTACAGGGCTCCGGTTGTGGCTTTTGATTTTTTCCCGGGGCGTTGCCCCGGGCTAATGCTTTCGCGCCTTCAGCGCTTATTTGGATTACCGGTTAAATTGTCCCGGATATCCAATTGATATCAGGAGAAAATGGTTGTCAAACGGTATTATTTTTGTGCGGAGTGTCTCAAATATTTATCCGGGCTCAAATGTTGAAACAGAAAGGGCTATTGCTATCGGGCTTTCAGCGCTTGTTTGGATTATAGGATTACATTGCCTTTGTATAGTTTAATTGATACAAGGTAAAAATGGTGCCTGTCGCTATGAATTTTTGCGAATTCTGCCTCATTATTATTCCGGGCTGAATTTTTGAAACAGAAAGCCCTGAAAGGGCGAAACCAACAGCCCGGGGCAGCGCCCCGGGAAAACAAAAAAGATAAACCTTAGCCCTGAAGGGGCGGAAGCAGATATTTCGCGGATGTTCAGGAAATATTTGGATGCAATTCCTCATAATATTGAATAGCATCCTTAAATTCATTGTAAGCGGTTTTCAGGAATAAAATGTTTATGCAATAAATTTTCGATGTTATTCATCACTGTAAAATTGTCGATTCCTTCAGCTTTTTCCTCATCAATAGCTTTAAATCCGTGAAGGACAGATTACAAATCTGTCCTTCAGGAAAATTATTTGAGGAGCAGCATTTTGCCCGATTCGCTGAAACTGCCTGCTGTCATACGGTAAATATATGTTCCGCTTGAAAGGGCTGATGCGTCGAATGTTACCTGGTGGCTGCCAGCCTCGAGGTTTTTATTCAGAGCTGTAGCGACAAGTTTTCCGAGAATATCATAAATCTTAATTGAAACATTCTGCTCTTCAGCGATTTCAAATCTTATTGTTGTCTCAGGATTAAAAGGATTCGGGTAATTTTGTGAAAGAGAATATCCTTCAGGATTCGTGGGCAGATCATCAACAGAGACAACATTGAGGAATATTTTTTTCAGTTCTATCCCTTCGCCGGTTCCCAGGTCGCGTGTATACTCTTTATTTGTAAAATCATTCCAGTGTTCATGCACACCGAGGCAGGGCATCGGAGTTCCGCTGCCATCGGGATCATAGGTGATTCCATCGGGCCACCATTCGTTGCTGGCCGCCTGGTGGATATAGTCATCCACAGCAGGATAATTGGGATATTCAACCTTGCCGTTTGTTCCGTCATATTCAGCCCGGAGAAAATCATAGCCGACAGATTCTATCGCCACCGGATCGAGAGAGGCGAAAAGGGAGGATGTCCAGTCCCCGTTAAAGGGAGGGATATCCCATTTTGTGGGGGGATCAACCGCTTCACTGCCGGCGAAAAGGGCGTCGAGGAGAAAGAGAACTGTATTGCCGCCAAGACGTTCATGCCCCATAAGATCGGTTGTAATTCTGTACATTTTGTAATCGGTTCTTACAGGGGGACCTTCATCGGGAGCCACGAGTCCGGGATGCAGATTAAAAGCGTTATCCTGTGTGTGTGAGCCGAAATGATTTTTCGGGAAAAGTGTTATGCCTGCCCGAGCGTGCGCTTTGAGTGTGGGCAGATTTATCATATAATCGGCCTCTTCGAGGACTGTATAGATATTATCAGATGCCATTGGGAGGACAGTCTGGTTATCGGAATAATGTATCGGGTTGCTTGTTCCGGGAATAACTTCTTCGCGGCCATATCCCCCTTCGTAAGCTATGTAATGAACATCGGGAAACTGGGCATGCCATTTATCATAACAATGGTTGTATAGGTGCTTCATAGGATCGCCGACATAAATATATTCTTCCTCAACGCCATAAATATTGATTAACTGCCTGAGCAGTGAAAGAACCACATGGGGGGAAGTTTCAGCAACAGCATAATAATCATTCTCTTTTTTGTTATTATCGCTTGTTATATTTCCCCAGTCACTTCCTTTACCCCATGAACTTGTGGCATTAATTTTAATAAATATTTTTTCACCTGCTTTATAGGCTTTTTCCTCTCCATATTTATTAAAGTTGAAGAAGGTGAATATATCATTCCACGCGAGTGAATCATTTTCAGCCTCAGTGAGGTTGAGCAGGCATTGTGAAAACATGGCGTCAATGTTGGGCTGACTGTTGTTTTTATCGAGGAACCAGCCGTCATCTTCATCGGTGCTTATTCCGTCGCCATTATATGTATTTGTGCAGTTTTCATTTGTGGCGTCTTTGTCCCACACCCATACAACCCGGCCGGGGAAAATTCCTTTTGCTTCGCCGAATGGATCATTGACAGTCTGGTCAAATTTAACCGCCCCGCTTGTCTGTCGAGCAGGATTCAGCATAAAAACCATGCCTGAGAAGATAAAAAGCATAAGAAACAAAACTGTCGCCGCATATCTTTTTTCAATAAAGGCGTTCTTTAATCCCCTGAAAAACGCGACCGAACCGGTTAGTCCAATAAGCCATAAAACAAAAGCTGAAGCCATTGGCGCCGCGGCTTTCATACAGGGATAAGAGGCTCTCGTCGGTTTGGGGATTACTCTGACAAGAAACCATATAAGAGCTAAGAGTCCGGTTAAAGGAATCAGGATTTTGGGCAGGGAATCTCGGATGCGGTCTTTCATAAGAGGATGTTTGGTTTTGTTGTTAAGAAAAATGATTATATATTAAATTTAATTTGCGATAATATTTTACAAAAATCAAATATGAATTTCTACAGCGTCAGCTCAGACTTTTATCATGAGATTTTCCCCTTTAACAATACTATCGGGAAATTTCTTGCAGGTTACGCGGAAAAAAGCAGCAGGGGAATACTTGATATTGGATGCGGAACCGGCAACTACAGCGGATTTCTATCAGTATATTCCAACAGACTGACAGGGATTGATTTTAACACCCATATGCTTGAGACCGCGGCAAAAAGATTTCCCGGCATCAACTTCATGAAAATGGATATAAATTCTCTAAGTTTGCCTGATAAAAGTTTTGATTTAGCATTCTGTATAGGTAATGTGATAGCATATTTGAAACCTGAAGCGATGACGGATTTTTTCAGAAAGATAAAAAAATTACTGACTGATGAGGGAATATTTATTTTTCAGACTGTAAACCGTGATAAAATGCCTGAGTCAGGCAGTTATGATTTTACTCCGAAATTATTCTCGGAAGGAGAGGGGGTTTTCAGCAGGAAGTATCTGTTCAACAAGGACGGTACTATTGAGTTTCAGACAAAGCTTGAAATGAGAGGGAATGAAATTTACCGCGGGAGTGAAATGATTTATCTTCTCAAATCTTCTGAGTATAGCGATATTCTGGAAAAAAGCGGACTACGTTTAATATCCCATTACGGAAATTACAATAAAGCGCCATTTGACTCAGGAGAATCGGCGGCTAATATTATGGTTGCCGGGAAATGAAAATAATCCCGGCAACTATGAAATTTATTCTCTAAAAGTAATAATCCCTGTTGGAACCATCATACTTTTTTTTCGTCATGCAGCATTTTTTAAAATTTTTGATTGGAGCCGCATGGACAGGGATCATTCCTGCCAAGCTTTTCGAAAAGCTCTTTGAATCCGTGAACGATACGGGGTCCTTTCTTAACGTTGGTTTCTGAAGGATAGCCTCTCCTTCGTTTGCTCATTATTTCAAAAGCGGTATTCTTCGTATCTGTTTTGTGGTTTCATTTTAACCTCCGTTTATTATTTGTTTGGGGGGAATTATTTCTGATTATTAAGTAATGTGAAGAATTACTATTTAATTATCACTTCGAGGCCCTCTCCATTATCTTCAATCACAAGGCCGTAATGATATCCCCAAAAGTAGTTGGGTAATAACGCGGTAAATATAAGCGGCCACCATGAAAAATAAAAAAGGAATGTCAACGGTGGCAACCTCCATTTGTCCATTTCAATTTTGTTATCGGAAATGGTTTTAACACTGTATCCCATCCTGAGGAATTCATCAACCTTATCCCTGAATTTTTCAGGGACTTGTGTGATTAAATTTTCGTAGTCTTTTTTGAAAAGCATAAAAAGTCCAATATGATTTGAAAAATGAAACATTTCCTAACATTAAATCCTGAATCCAAAAATAATATTATAAACTCAGTGGAAAGCTATAATAATAATGGTATGAAACATAAATATAAAAAAAGAGTGAAAGACCAAGTATTATCCAGGGTGTAAATATATTCAATCCTTTTTTATCCAGTTTTCTGTTTTGCAGTATCATTATAATTGACAAAACTGATAGGATTACAAGATTAGGAAATATTATCCTGGTATTGTATATTACATCACAATACCATTCTGCCGCAATATTCAAATAAAGAGTTGAAAGGTACTCTTGAAATAAAATGTAGTGCCATCCAAAAAGTATTAAAAAGTGGATAGTTATTAATAAACCAATACTCCAGTTATATCGGTTCTTTTCAGGGAGCAAAAAAAGTAAGTTGATAAATCCGAATAAAAAAGAAATTGAAAGCGGGTATTCCCTGAAATTTGGAACTATAATGGGGATTAATACATCCGCAAGCAAAAATATACTGAGAGCAATAACAGAAAAATATTTCATTCCGATACTTTTTTCCTGAAGGTTTTTTGATAATAAAGTGAATCCCAGCTATCTCCAATCCGATCACACAAAGTTAAATTAACCTCTAAGTCAAAATTATTTCTCAGGTATTGATTATTGCCCAGACTATCAATAAGAAATGATTTCATTATATCCAATCTTCTTTGAGGATTCAATTTTGATTCATGATAATAGATTAGATCAACATTCAATTTACTATCAGAAAATTTCCTGTAATTAGTTGCATATACCGAAAAAATATATTTATACTTTTCCTCTGCAGGCGGAGTCAATTGTTCCAGCATTAACGGAATTGTCATTCCACGTAACAGTCGAGCTATTTTTCTACATATTTTAATATGTTTCTCCGATTCTTTTTCGGCGATACCCGGGAAAATAAAAATATTTGCCACAATTCCGAAAATGATCAGAACCAGTGGAATGATATTTCTTTTTGTGATAGTGTCGATAATCCTTATTCACTGATTTGTTAAACGAACTAAATAAATATAATAAAATTTGAGTTTAAGAATTATACCAAAAACAGGTCGGGATATTATTTTAATAATGGAAACCGGGAGATCACCATGGTATAAAAAACGAATTACCTGAGAAATATTTCTTTTAATCGTAAACGACTCCGAATGGAGTCGAATATCAATAGCCACGGATGCAATCCGGTGGTCTGATATAGCGGACATCTTTCGCAACGCTGAAGGCGTCGAATATAAACACCCCGGGGAAAATTTAGGCTCTTATCACCACACGATTCTAAATACGTATTCGTTCTCGTAATCGTACTTCGTACTCGTCTTTTCAAAACGCTCAGGTTATTCGAGAACGAGGACGATTACGAGAACGAGAACGTTTTTTTTTCTGAATTTCTTTTTGGTTCTGGCTTTGTGAGCTAAGAGGAATACGTAGTAAAATAAATACCGGGGTGGCAAGACCTGTAATGAGGGGGACAGGCCCCAGAGGGATTAACTGGAAAGCCTGGCCTGCGCGATTATTTTAAATTTTCTTTCATGTTTTCATATTCGGCGGTGGAGATTTCACCTTTCGCGTATCTTCGTTTGAGGATCTCCATGGGGGACTCTTCTTCTGTTTTTGATTGTGTTTCCTCATTGCCGCCAAAACGGCCCGGTCTGAATCCTTTTCCGAACATACCGAAACGGAATAATACAAAAAAGAGGATCATCATGATTATAGGGAAAATAAACCAGTATTCACCCATCATTTTTGCCGGACCCATCTGCATATATAATTCGTTAGAAAATAACTTCGCTAAACACATACTCTACTCCCCTGATGAGTGATCATTTATTATTTTAGTTAATTTTTCGGTGAAATCTTTTTTCATATCTTTTTTCATGTGAGGAAGAATATTTTCGAGGCAATGTGGCATAACCATATACATCATTTCAGGCATGGCTTCACGCAGTTCCTCTTTTTCCATCATTTTCGGCATCATTTTTTTCGGCATTTCCTCAATAAACTCTTTATGTTCTTTGACCATCATCGGCATCATTCTGCTCATCATCATGGGCATCATGGTTTCCATGAAGGGCATCATTTTTTCCATCATTCCGGGCAATGCCATCTTGATTTTTTTGAGAGCCTCCGAGAGGGTTTCAACACCTTCAAGGAGTTTGGGGAAGATCGCTTTCAAAGTTTTAAGGAGATCAAGCAATGTAACATGATCGAGCATAGCGGGCGTCATTTTGAGCATTGTTTCGGCCATGTTGACATCCTGCATCATCATGGGCATCATTTTCATCATCATTTCCTGTTTCTGCTCAAGTGTCATCCGGTTGATGAATTTTTTCATCATAGCGTCCATTAAAGCCATTTTATTTTTCCTCCTCATAAATTTCCGAAAGAACCTTTTCCATATCCTGCGCGGCATTTCCCATAATTTCACTAACTTTGCTGCCGAAAAGTTTTCCCATCATCTTTATATTCATCCAGCTTATATATACATCTTCTCCCTCCTGGTAAATTACAACCTGCAGCGGCATCATTGTCGCAAGTTTTTTATTTACCTTCAGAATCTCATATCCGGCGCGGGGAATGCACATCGAGACCGCAGTAACCTTATTCGGTTCGGGAAGTGAAAAGTTTTGTTCAAGCTCATGCCTGTCGGTTACCACCGGGTTATACCAACCGAAATCCCGTCCGTTCTGCTCAACTTTTGTAACTGTTTCCGCAAAGCTGAAACGGCTCTTTTTTGTTACGAACATCATCTCACTTACCATGCCTGAGATGACTTCCATGACATCATCCATTTTAATATTTTTTACCATTTCGGGCATCATTTTCAGCATGGTGTCCTGTTTTTCATCTGGGGTAAATGAATCCATCATTACCGCCATCATCTGGTTCATCATTTTCATAAACTGCTCCGTTAATTCTAAAATTCTGATAAATAGAAAGCAGGTTTTATGCCATAATGGTAGAAATATTTAAGTCTGGTGATTACAACAGGTTAGCGGATGTCCTTATCCTGAATAAGCAAAAAGGATGTTACTATCGGTAACATTCTTTTTCCGGATGTTACCGATGGTAATAAATTGAAGATTTATTATTTACCGCTGAAAGGTTTTGTGATATCCCATTTTTTTCTTTTTTCCCAGAGATTCTTCCGGCTTATGCCCAATGTTTCAGCGATTTGTTCTTCATTATATTCTTTTTGAAGTTTGAGGATCGACTTTTTTATGTAGTCTTCAATTGTTGAAATCTTAAAGTTATCTGAATTTTCCTCTTTTGAGAGAATCCTGGCGGGAAGATGAGAAACGCCGATATTCGCGTCGCCATCGGCAAGGTGCAGGGAATATTCGATACAGTTTTCCAGTTCCCGTATATTACCGGGCCAGGAATAATCCATCAATTTTTTTAAAGCTGTTGATTCGATTCCCGATATTTTTTTATTATGGGTGTCGCATAATTTCTGAAGAAAATGGTTAGCCAGCAGCGGAATATCTTCTCTTCTTTCCCTCAGCGGGGGGAGAAAAACCGGAATGACATTTAACCGGAAGAAAAGGTCTTCCCTGAAAAGGTTATCTCTAACAGCCTCTTCCAGGTCCCTGTTTGTAGCGCAGACAACTCTTACGTTAAATTTTACCTGGGCAGTATCGCCAACTCTTCTGCAAGTGCCTTCCTGAAGAAAACGGAGCAGCTTCCCCTGTAATTTAAGTGGTATCTCACCTATTTCATCCAGGAAGAGAGTTCCTCCTTCAGCGGCGGCTATCAATCCGGTATGATTTTTAACGGCGCCTGTAAAAGCTCCCTTTACATGTCCGAAAAGTTCAGATTCCAGAAGATTTTCAGGTATCGCGGCGCAGTTTACCGAAACGAATGGTTTCTGCTCACGGTCTGAATTATTATGGATCGCTCTCGCTATCAGCTCTTTGCCCGTTCCTGATTCACCCGTTATCAATACGGTGCTTCTTGCAGGGGCGATTTTCTCCACCAGGTTGAAGATGGTTTTCATCTTTTTTGATTGTGTGATAATATTTTCAAAGCAGGCCGCTCTCTGCATTTCTCTTTTAAGTGTAGCGCATTCTTTTGTCAGCCTCATCTGGTCGGTTACATCCCTTACTATCTCAACCGCCCCAATGATCTCATTTCCTTTATCAATCAGAGCCCCCGAAGAGCATTCCATCCATCTGATATCGCCTGAGGGAGTTGTGGTATCATATAAAACCTTTCGCTGTTTGCCATCTTTTAATACATCAAGTATCTGGCAGTTTACGCATGGCTCTTCTCTTTTTCTATAGGCTTCATAACAATACCTGCCCGTTATATCGCCAAATTTTTTTCTGATTGATTCATTGTGGTAAACAACCTTGAGGTCGCGGTCAATTACAGTTACTCCGTCATTTACTGTATCAAGAACCGACTGGATGATTTCTTCTTCACGGAATTTATTTAGTTCTTCTCTCATTTATCCTGATTTTTTATTTGCGCCTGACCGGAATGATTCATCAGCAAAATAAAGGAATACCGGTTGTTTTGCAAATGTCAGGGTGAAATTTTACACAATGATAATCTTGCGGAAAAATCTAAGAAATTCTCAATAGCGCTAAAGACCTCAAAAAGGCATTGGAACTTCTTTTTTGTTTTTATTCTTAGGGGCCATGAATTCCACCAATATTCTTTACACCTTAAGAATCCCATATAACTATTCAGACGGACATTCCCGGGGCAAAGTAAAAGATTATGTGAAGGGCCGCGGAGAAATTTAATTACATATCCGGGGGTTAAACTGTTTAAACCAGGTTATCAGGGCAGGCAGGGAATATTTGCGAAAAAAAGCAAAAGGAGCGAATGGCGGCAGCGTGTCCATCGCTCCTTTTATTGTGTGTTACTTTTCAATAATCAAACTTATAGCTAATCCGCCGCCGGGAGCGAGGTGGAATGTTTTTTCCATATTGCGGTCGATATTCATTGGCTGAATATTAATGTCGTCGGGGGTTTTATCCCAGTGGGCGTTTTTACCATCCATATATGCTATTGCGGTATATTTTTTAGATTTGTCGAGGAAATCGAAACTTACTGTTATCTCTCTCTCATTCTCATCAGTTATCGCTCCAAGAAACCAGTCTCCTGTTTCACGTTCCTGCCTGGCTATGGTAACAAAGTCGCCAACCTCGCCATTCAGTACCTTAGTCTGTTCCCAGTCAACTCCCACATCCCTGATAAACTGAAAAGCGGGATTCCCTTTGTAATTTTCAATCAGATCGCAAGCCATCTGAATAGGGCTGTAGATAACCACATAAAGAGCGAGCTGGTGAGCAAGAGTAGTATTAATCTGGTTGTTTTTTTTGTATGGCTCAAGTTTGATGTTAAATACCCCCGGGGTGAAATCAATCGGACCGGCGAGCATTCTTGTGAATGCTACAATAGGCAGATGTTCCGGGGGATTGCCGCCATCGCTTGCCCACGCGTTAAATTCCTGACCTCTCAGTCCCTCCCGCGCTATCGCGTTGGGGTAAGTCCTTCTGATACCGGTTGCTTTAATCGGTTCATGAGCGTTCACGGCGGCTTTATATTTAGCGGCTGTTTCAATTACCCTGCGGTAATGATTTACCATCCACTGTCCGTGATGATATTCCCCTTTGGGAATGATTTTGCCTACATACCCGGTTTTAACAGCGTGAACACCGAGCCTGTTCATAAGAGAATAGGCGGTATCGAGCTGTTCATCGTAGGTCCTTGGAGCCGCCGAGGTTTCGTGATGCATGATTATCTCAACGCCCTTTGATTTTCCATATCGAACAACTTCTTCCAGATCATAATCGGGATAAGGGGTGACAAAATCGAATACTCCTTCACGGTCTTCAAAACCAATCCAGTGTTCCCAGCCTGTATTCCAGCCTTCAACCAATACACCACCAAATCCATTATCCGCGGCAAAATCGATATACCTTTTAGCGTTCGCGGTTGTGGCCCCATGGTTGCCGCTCGCGACATCCCAGCTCGATTTGCCCAAGTGCATTTCCCACCAGATACCTACATATTTCATCGGTTTGAACCAGGACACATCTCCGATTTTATTTGGCTCATTAAGGTTTACAATGAGCCTGGATTCGATAAGATCACCCGCTGTTTCCGCTATCTGGATGGTTCTCCACGGAGTATGGAATGGGAGGCTGCGTTTGACTTTATGTCCCTGTCGGTCTGAACCTACAAGTTCACTGGTCATGGAAAGATTTTCAGGATCAATTTTAAGAGTCATGCCTGCATAATCGGTAAGATCCGCTTCATGAAAACTTAGGTGAAGGCCGTTTTTTGTTCTCATGGTGAATGGAGTGGACACGGCGTTTTCAGGAATAAGTGATTGGGCAAGATTATCATCGTTTCTTTTTTTCAGCGCGTCAATCCCAGAAAATTTACATGTTGTATAAAGGTGCTCATATATTTCCCAATCTCCCGGTATCCACCAGCATGTGTGATCGCCGGTAAGATTAAATTGAGTGTTCTCATCGAGAATTATTATTTCATTAAGACCTTTCTGTTGCGGGAATTCATACCGGAACCCGACGCCGTCATCATAAATTCTGAACCTGATATTCAGAACTCTGCCTGGTTTTTCCTTTTCCTTCAGAGAGACAAAGAGTTCATTATATTCATTTTTTACATAACGCTGCTCACCCCAGGGCATTTCCCAGGTTTCGTCAAAACTTTTTTTATCAATTCCTTTTATCTCAAATCCTGATTTTAAAGGAGCATATCCCTTAAGATCGAAACCGAGATATGATGAGTCAATAACAGGGGAATTTTTGTATTGAAGATAATAAAATGGTGAGCCGAGAGAGTCGAGACTGAAGGCAAGGGAAATATTTCCGGAGGGTGACTTTACACCGGTATTCCGGTTTGTGAATGTATTGCAGCCTGCAAGAAATATAACCAGGAGAATAATTATCCAGGAGATTTTTAATTTCATCTTTTTATCCGGTATTGTTGTAATCTAAGTCATTATATCGTGTGGTTGATTTGGCAAAAATTGTACCGTTTGTAAATTATCATGCCTGAGTCAGGTAAAAGTTGTTCTAAGTGTTCAGCGCTCCATTATTTTATCCCCGCAATTATATTAATGATAACACTTTATTTATCATAATGATAAAATTTTCGGCGTGATTTTTTTAAGCCGGCAAACCAGATTTTTTGTTTATTCACTATAAAGGGGGAAATTATTTTACTGTAGAGGTTATAAAAACACAACAAAGTGAAATATTACATAAATGTTCAGAACAAGATTTTGGAGATTTGAAGGATTGCCCTGATTTGAGGCACCTGGCTAAACCCAAATAGCTATCGGAATTAAAAAATCAGAGAAAGAGTATAAGTATGAGTAAGAGTATGATGAGAGGATTGGGTGACGGCGGTGGTGATGTTTATTATTCCTGAGGGGGGGGATTACTCCGTAAGCAGTAAAATTCTGCGCAAAATTTACCAACGAGTAAAAAATTTTCTTGCCAATTAAAGGTTTTGTGGTCACTCAAAGTGAGTTCTCCCCGTCAATGAAGCGTCTTACTTCATTGACGGGGGAGGACTTTTTTCGAGTTAATCTATTATCTTTCGGTTCTGGCGCTGCCAGTTTATGATTAAGATTTTGGGATTAATACTTCAATCGCAAATTCACATCCGCCATCTGGCAGGTTTTTTACATCTATTCCCCAACCGCATCTTTTAGTCATGTTATATGCGATAAAGCAGCCATAACCGAAATTTTTCTGCATACGTGATTTGGTTGAAGTTTGTTCATGGAATATTTTTTTTCTTCCGTCAGCCTCCTGAAGAAGTTCTTCGGCAATACCCCTGCCATTATCGCTTATATAAATTTTTCCATTTCCGGCTGACTGATCAAAACTGGTTCTAATTTTTATTTCAGTTTTTTTCTCTTTATTATGAACCAGGCTGTTTTGCACAAGGGGTTCCAGGATTTCCCAGATTACGAACTCATTTACATGAATAACCGGGAAATTTTTATCGAATTCGGTTTTTATTGAAAATGTTGTTGAGCTGATCGAAAGCCTGTTAAAAAGATTATCTACAAGGAATAAGATTACTTTGTTGATATCGGTATTAAATATCGGATTGCGGATTGTGGAAATCTGTGGCTCATACCATTTCATATCATAAATTATTCTTGAGATGAAGTTGGAATATTTTAACACTCTCTCCTTAATCTCATCATTACCTGATATTTTCCTGATATCACTTGTAATAAAACCCATAACTTTTTCAGCTTTATGGTGGGCATGATATATCCTTCGTGTGAAAACAGATTCCTTTTCATGTTCGATTTTTTCCTGAAGATGAATTTCCTTCTCCTCGAAAAGGTCCTTTCTTATTTTGTCTCTCGTCCTGACAGTATAAGAGGAAATGAGATACATGAAAAACAGCCCTACGAGGATTATCAGTGAAAACGTGAAAGCGATAATATCGTAATTATTAATGAACTGACTGGTGATGCTTGAAAAATTCGGTTTCGACCTGATATAGAGTATTCCTGAAAAAACACCATCGGGCACAAAAGGGATAAAACTGTTAAAAGCTTCTCGTTCATCGATAAGTGTAACCTGATTTTCAAGTTTGATTACTTCCGTTTTTATTGAATCGAGCAATTTTTCAGCATACCGGTGTTCCGAACTTGGGGGAGGAATAAAGTTCTTTTTTAATATATAGCGGTTGAATATTACTTCACCATCATCAACAACAAAAAAGCGGGATCCTTTTTTCGCGAAAAGGCAAATTTCTTCAACATCCTTCTCGATTATCTGCTGATTCAGGAGAATATCAAACTTCTGAATTGTTTTTCTTCTTTCATCCTCACTAATATTTTTATTTAGGCGGACAGTTTCTACCAGCATTTCAAGTGAACTAACACTTGTGTTCGCCATTTTATTGGAGGTATACTGGAGATACCATTCTCTTGTATCCCGAACAAATTCATTTAATGAACTCTTAAACACGAGGAAAACAATAATCTCAAAGAAGATAAGAATTGAAAAAAGAAAGACTATATGCCTGACCTCAAAATTATATTTGTTGAGCCTTTTTAAGGTTTTTTTTATCATTTTTCACCTCTAAGCTCATTTACTTCATTGTATATTCTCTCAACAGCCTCCTCCGGAGTCATTTCCGCGTCAATAGCCGCTTTAATATATTGAGTGATAATTTGTGAATATGCCTGGTAATTTTCACTGACGGGCCGAAAGGCGGAATGTTTGAATAATTCATTATAATAACTTAACGTTTCATATTTGTCACTCAGGCCGCCATCATAATAAAACGTTTTCAGGCTGGGGAGATAGCCATTTTCCTCATACATCAGTGATTGATTTTCTTCTCTCATCCAGAACCGAAGAAATTCAATGGCGGCCTCTTTTTTTGTCGAATAGCGGGATATCATCAGGTTCCATCCCCCCCTGATATATGCTTTTTCTCCCGAGGCAAAATGTGGGAGGGGGGCTCTTTCCATAATACCGGGATCATTTTTATTCCATGAAGGATAATATTCCCCTATTGTTGTCGGCCATCCTCTCAGAAAAACACCATTGTTATTAAAATAATAATCGATGAAATTATTTTCCTGCAATCCGGTTATTTCGGGAGGGGAAATTTTATAACTGTGAACCAGGTCCGTTATAAAATGTACCGTTTCACCAAGATTTTGCCGGTCCAAAAATATTTCTTCACCTCCCGGTCCATATCTGCTTATCATCATTTCGGCAAAACTGCACATAAGTCCTTCATAATTATCAGCCCAGAATGTATAAAAAGACCTGCCCGAAAATCGTGATGATTTACCAAGACTGATGAATTTTTCCCAGGTAATCCCCATGCTTAATTCGTTTCTCAATTTTTTATTCTCCTCTCCTCTGAAATCCTCTTTCCTGTAGAACATTGTTCCGATATCGAGATATACCGGAAGGGCAACCTGTTTGTTTTGATAATAACAGGAATTCAGAGCAAGATCTTCAACCTGCTTTAATTCATCGGGGGTGAGATATTTATTCAGATCTTCGGCCCAGCGGGCAAACCGGGCTATCCAGACAAGATCGAGGGAAAAGATATCGAGCATAGGACTTTTGCTTCGGAGGTATTTTATCAGAAGCTGTTTTCTTTCATGTGTGCTGAATTTATAAAGGGGAAGATTTGATAACTCCACCCTGATTTTCCCTTTATATTTCTCGTTGAACTTACTGATAATTTTATATTGAACTGTGGCAAGGTTATCGACATAGTGAATTACAATTTCACGGTCGTCATCAGGATTCTGATCATTGCCTGTCGCGAAAAAAATAAACTGTATGAGAATAAGCAGCAAAAGAGCCAGGAAAAAAGCGGGTACAGCGAGATTTATTTTTTTTAGGGGATTCAAATGAATTCCTGTCGAATAGGATTATAGTTTTTGTTAAAATTGAAAAAATATCTCCGCCAATTTTGTGCCAACGATTTCCAGGATATCTTAATTCAACAATAAAGATAAAATATTTTATCGTAAAAAAATAATCACTGATATTTAATTAAATAAAAATTCTATGACCAGGCCTGTAACATTTTCATTGGAATATGAAAGCCGTAGCGGCAAAAAGAAGAAAGCAGCAAACAAATATGTTAGGAGACTATCCGGAATTAGAACAACAAGAAATACATCCAAAGGTATGATGCAGTATTTGTTGTAGGAACCACCATCTGTGTAAAAGTTTTTTTGGTCCTGTAGAGTTACCGGCACCTGTTGAAAATGCTTATTCCGGAAAAATGATGCCAAAATAAGCTAAAATACTATCTCCGTCGATATTTCTGGTTAGTCGATCTTCGAATAGGTAATATCATGTGGGTCAAGCATATACATTTTACCATTAACAAAAATCACTTCCATTGCATATTGGTTATATGGAGTTAAATAAATATATGGCTCTTCATAATCATAATTATACTTTTCAGAAATAATTGTTTCTTCATCCAGTACTTCATCATATGTTCTTTTTGTGCAATAATAAATGGAAGAATCAGCAACAAAACGGTAAACATATTCAATTACTCCATTTGTATAGATTGGGTCGCCATCCTCATGAAAATCACAAAATTGTACTTCTTGTTTCCAGATACCATCGAGTATATTGTTTCCTTCCTCTTCTGGAGTAAATACATTTACATAAGTTGCTACCCATTGGCCATCTTTGATATCAATAATCTTGTTGGTCGCGAATTGGATAGAATGTGTTCTATAACATATCGAACGGTCCATAATTATTTTTGTGTAGACCAATACACCATTTTCAACGATGTAATTACCGTGAGTTTGGATAAATTCAAATCTTGGATCACTACTATTAGTAGTGCCTCCGGGATAAATAGATTCGGTAAAAGTTCCATCCCCTTTAAACTCTATGGTTTGAAATTCCGGGATACCCCATTTCCCAATTATCTCATAGTTGCCTGAATGTTGTTCATAACTAATGGGGTTTTCTTCCTGACAAGCGCATATCATTACGAATAATAGTATGGTTGAGATTAAATATTTTTCCAATTTCATTCTGCCTCCTTAGTAATATTGTTAATTAAGTTTATGTGTTGCTGTTTTTACTTACATAAATTGTAGCTAACGATAATCAGTATCGCGTAAAATATGCAGTATTATCTTACCTGAATATGAAAGAACAACTGCCGGAAACTTACGCGGTACTCTTTTTATTTAAGAACAAATATGAATCTTTGGTAGAAACTAAAAGTAATTTACTTTATAAATATAAATATAAATGTAATTCTTTAAAAATAGCTATGATTAAATAATAAAATTAAAAAAGATTTGGTCTGTTCCAAAATACTTCAATCTGTGTCGGTTTTAATCTCAGGTGAAATCTTTTATTAGATTATCCGCAAAACCTTCCAATATTTCTCAAAGATAAAATTATATTTCGGAATAAAAAAAAAATTGTGCAAGAAGAAATAAAATCGGTGAATTTTGAATGGATCATATATCAAACTGGAACTCATATTATAACCAAATAGAAAACAGGAAAGCCGTTATATCGGTTGATCTCGGACTTGAGGAAATTGCTCCCATAAAAGAAAATCCTGTTTTGCTTAAAGTAATTGCCGCGATAAAAAATCCAAATGAAAAAGGATTTGCTGAGGCTGAGGAGTTTAACGCGATAAAAGGTTTTGAGCTGGTATTAAGCTCCGCAATAAAGAATAGCGGGGCTAAATTTGCCGGAACCCGCATGCATAATGGCTCTAAGTCGTTTTATTATTATCTCAGTGAGAAAAACTCCGCCGATGAGCTGCTGAAAAAGAAAAAGGATTCATCGGGAGAGATAAATTTTTCATGGGAAATTTCGGATGACCCCGAATGGGAATTCTATTCAGATTTTCTTTATCCCGATTACATTAAACTGCAGGTTACGCAGAATGAAAAAATTTTCGAGCGGCTTATCGGTTATGGTGATAAACTTACAGAAGCGAGGGATGTGGAACACTGGCTATATTTCCGAAACGAAGAGGGAAGAAAAGAGGTGATTGAGGAAATTGATGATGAGCGCTGGGATGAGCTGGAAGAAAGTTATCATGATAACTCTGGTGAATATCCTTATGGGCTTTACCTGAAATGTTATACTGCCTTTTCCCGGGAGATTATCAATGAAGTTTCATCCCGACTTGTGACTCTCGCTCAAAAAAATGATGGTTATTATGATGGCTGGGAAACTTTTGTATATAAAGAGTCTGAAAATTATTAATCAATAATGAACAATAATTAACTTTGGTCGCGGCTCCCATTCTGTAACGATTTATCAATAGCTGTCAAACTTCCCGGTAATAAAAAGAACAGATTTTTATTTTGTAAGAAAAACTAAATCAACTATTTGAACTTTTCCCTTTTTTCTGACATTAAATAATTATTATTATCAGAACCGAAATTGCTTGACTGTTTTGTCTGAATAGATTAACTTGTAATAAACCAACAAATTCGGGGGAAATATGGTACATAAGAAACTTATTGATGTTGTTAAGAACAATATCTCCGAACTCGCAGACGCATGGCTTGACGAGGCCAGAAAATCTGAAAACATGCTTACTTATCACAAACTGACCGATGATGAGATCAAAGGGAGAGGCAAACAGGTTTTTGAGAACCTTTCCAAGTGGCTTGAAGGCGGCGCAAACGTTGATGAAGTTGAAAAATACTTTTGTATGGTAGGGAAAACCAGAATAAACGAAGGATTTCCACTTACTGAAGTTCATTTCGCGCTTTATATAACCAAAAAGATACTCTATAATTATATAGACTGGCGTGATGCTGTTTCCGGCAGCTTTTCAAATTCATCAGCAACTCAGATACTTTCCACATTCAACAACTATTTTGATCTTGGCAACTTTTTTATCACCAAAGGTTATCTTAACGAACTTTTTGAAAAACTTGACGAATCCAAAAAACTTTCCAGGAGCGAACTGAAAAATCTCCTTCTCGTCGGAAATCCAAGCTGGGAACAGGAAGAAGAAGAATTTATCTGGCGCCACGTTTAGTCGATTATTAATTCTGAATTAAGAATTTGGAATGAAAAACCTTCCCTTGGGGGAAGGTTTTTTTATAAAGAGACCGAAGTAATTAATCTATCTTACTGATTTTTCTGACTTTTGTTTATCCATCCAATCATTCAGGGTTACTTTTAATTCACCAAACACACGGATAAATTCGCTGGTGTCAGCATCCTCGGTGATGGTTTCATAATATTGCAGGAATCTGATGATGTTAATAAACTCCGGTTTCTTTTTTATTTTTCCGATTAGTTTTGCCAGCCAGAATGGAAGAGAAGTTACATTAACACCCGGGTGAAACCTGTCGCAATATCTTTGCAGGGCTTCTGCCATTTTTATTTTATCAGGGCCGTAAGCAATGAACGTTTTGTTATCACTTTCAGGCAAAGCATAAGACCTTGAGACAATTCCCGCGAATTCATCAGCGGCCATCCAGTGTATGGGATTGGGTTGTTTCCCGATCATTGAGGCTCTGTTGCCACTCACAAATTTCGGCAAAGATTCCATAAACCAGCATGCCCGGAAAATTGTATAATTTATTCCGGAGTTTATTACCGCCTGCTCGGCGTTATATTTAGCAGCGACCATAAAAAAATGAGTGTTTTCCTTTTTGGTCGAAGCGCCTGAAAGGAGAGTAATCTTTTTAACTCCTTTTTCTTTAGCGGCATCGGCCACAGCTTTGGCTCCGAGGTGTTCAATTCTGTCATAATCCTCTTCAAGGGGGCCTCCGCTCAGACTGATATGAACTCCGTAACATCCATCAAGAGCTGCCTTTAATTCGTCATTGTTAAATATGTCCCCTTTTATAATCTCAAAATCTTCAGGAAACATTTTTTTTGCTTTTTCGGGGGTTCTCGCAAGTACGCGAACTTCATAGCCATCCTCTTTCAGATGCCGGGCAACCGGAGCGCCAAGCATACCGGTTCCCCCGACAACCAAAACTTTCCTGCTCATAATTCCTCTTATTTTTTCTGAGCGTCAAATTTTTGTCCACCCTGTTCCAGAGTCAGGGAGTTTTCTTTGAAATAAACAGTTGCTTTCACCACTTTCAGGAAAAATTCTGTTTCCGACCTGGGGTAAAGCTGGAACTGAGGCTGGCCGGAAAGCTGAATATACAAATTTTCTCCTTTTTTTGTTATGGTGATCATCATTCCGTCACCCATATCATATTTCCCGACATACTTATCAAGAACAGCGGCAGCAACTTCAGCTTCTTTCCAGATATCATCAGCCAGCCGGGGGGCTTTGGTTTCCCTTCCTCCCTGGTAATTTACCAGGTATTCAATATTACCCGAATCATCTCTGAAAAATTTTATTTTCGCCTCAACAACTTTCAGGAAAAATTCATCTTTCATTTTAGGGAATACTTCAAATTTCGGCTGACCACTTAACTGAATATATAGTTGTTCACCATCCAAAGTAACATCCAGAATTGCGCCGCCGGGAAACTCATATTTACCAACATATTCAGAATAATTTTCTTTATCGATATCTTTGGCTTCGGAATTGGATTCCTGCGGTTCCATCTCCTCCCATAAATAATATTCAGCAAGCTGATAAGCGGCAAGCTGGGGATATTGGTTTGGGGGAGCGGGCAGACAGTTGGTCAAAACACAGACTGTCAGTTTTTGCTCAGGGAAACGGGCGAGGAAAGTTGAAAACCCATGCAGTCCCCCGCCATGATGAATGATTTTTAGTCCTCTCGTATTGCCTATAACCCAGCCATATCCATACTTTTCGGGGCCGAGGAGCGCGTCCTCACCGTTATTCAGTTTCGCCGGCCGGAACGCCATTTCCATCGATTCTTCATTAAGAACATTGCCGCTGAAAAGGGCTTCATTCCATTTGAACATGTCTCCGGTTGTTGAATATAACTGTCCGGCTCCACCGGCCCAGTCCATATTCCAGTCAAGCGCTCTGGAAAATTCATTATTCGTAAAACTATAACCTTTTGCCTCTCCTTCTATCAGGTCATCTGATTTGTGCCAGCCGGTACTTCTCATTTCAAGGGGAAGGAATATTTTTTCTTTTAGATATTCCGCTATCGGTTTACCTGATACCTGTTCCACGATCATTCCGAGAATGTAATATCCAGAGTTGTTGTAAAGAAGCTGTGTGCCCGGGTCGAAATCATAATCGAAAGTTTTAATGGTGTCGATTACTTTCTTATCACTCGTTTCCGTGAGAATCAGCGCGTCCAGATTACCTACATTGGTATAGCTGTGAATTCCTGAAGTATGCGTCAGCAAATGATTGATTGTTACTTCATCGGCGCGGGGGAAATCGGGCAAATATTTGCTAAGCTTGTCTGTAATATCGAGTTTCTTCTCTTCCCTGAGTTTTAATATAGCGGTAGCGGTAAACTGTTTTGTGATAGACCCGATTCTGAAGATGGTTTCGGGTATATTTTCTTCACCGGAGTCGGCATCAGCCATACCAAATCCTTTACTATAAAGTATTTTCCCATCCCTCGCGACCAATACAGTTGCTCCCGGTTTATCATCACCGCTATAATATTGCAGAAAGTGATCGGCGAGTTTTTCCGGCGCCGGAACCTCTCTTTTTTCAGCGCCGAGAGAGAGCAGGTAGTCAGTCATATCTGAGCGTCTGGCGATCAATGAGGCGGTGTAGGGGGTCAGGCCCGCTTCATTAGCGGCGTTTATATTTGCGCCATTTTCAGCCAGCAATTTAACTCCGTCAAGCTCGCCATATCCGGCTAATTTGATCAAAGATAAACCCAGTGTTTCCTGCCCCGGTTTTCTGATGGTAAACCCCCATCCATACTGCTGATTATAAACCTTTATCAGCAGGCTGTTTATTCCTTTTTTCAGAGTGACCTTAAAAAAGTCATCGTCTGTTCTGACCGCTCGCGCAGCGTTATTATCATGAATTTTTTTTCCGTTGAGCCAGATAATAATTCCATCGTCGCTTCCCGCGCCGAAAATTACCGGGCGTTCCTTTTCGCTTTCTATTTCCGCGTAGGCATAGGCTGAAACAAATTCTTTATTGCCAAAAATTTTTGTAAAGTCGACAATATCTTCGTCCGATTCATAATGCTGCCATTGTTGCGAGGCCGCGTCGGGAAGGACCGGCATTCCCGATTCCGGAACATTGATAAATTCCCTCCGGAATCTTTCATTAATTAACCCGGGAGTTTTTTCTTCTGTTGTATCGGGGAATAATTCGAATGGGCCCGCGACCATCCATTCTGTCATAAATTCATCCGCGGCAGGTCCATCGTAACGGGGTATATCACCCGCGAAACTTAATGTGTTTATTACAAATGACACTATTGCTAATAATGACAATCCGCTATTAATTTTCATAATTTCCTCTGATTAAGTGTGCTAAATAATATTACACCATCAATTAAACTTTATTCGCAATAATCATTATTTTCCAGATCTTCGATAATTTTTTGAGCCTGGTTCACTTCATGACATGGCACCATAATTTTTATTTCATTCACAACGTGGCCGTCAAAATCACCCGATGCTCTGAAAAGGGTATATTCAACACCACCCATTGAATAAGGAGTGGCTTTACGCGAATACAAAAATGGATGAAATCCTTCCTCTTCAAGCACATTCTTGTAATATTTTACCGTGGCTTCATCGCTTGTTCCATGCACTCTGGCCATTCCCTGGTATATCTCATATTCCTGGTGATCATTGCAAAGAAAAACATTATTTATTTCGGTCCCGCACTTTTTGCAGAATGGTTCCTGACATATTACGCACACACCTGCAGCGTCGACAGATTCATGCGCACAACATTTTACGCCATCAATATAGATACTGCCGCAGTTAGGACAGAAATCGGAATCTTCGGTTACTTCAGCGCCACAATAGGAACATTCACTCAGTTTGTTTTCATTTTCGACCATCGGTACTCCACATACAATTTATAGAACAGTAAATAGAAGAAAACATAAGATAACAATTTTAGAAATAATATCTATAGATGATATTACATCATTACTTTTGTCGTATCCATTTTAAAAATGTTCAAAATGGATTAGCTGGTAAATTAGGAAGGCCGCAAAATCAGGATAACGCAAAATACAATAGAAAATTATCTGACCGTACCATAGCCAAAGCTGCAGGGGGACTAATGGGATAACTGTGACTCGTGGCTGTTTATTAAATGATGCTTATGCAAAAAAAACTGGCCACTAACACACTAAAACACCAAAAGAACACAAAATGATTTTTGTGGCGTTTTTTCGCAAGATAATAACCGCTCAAGAAAATTTTACTATTTCACATTGAATTTAAGCGCTTATGGAATAATTTGGTCGAGCCAGAATAAATTCTCAAATAATCAATCTTATTTCTCTTTTCTAAAATGAGTAAGTTTTTCGAGTTGGCTGATGATTATGAGAACGAGTACGATTTTTTATTCAGGACCTTCTTTTTAGTTCTGGCTTGTTCAGCTTAGGCAATACCTTAAAGACTCAGAAAATGCTTAACCATTCCTTCATCAAGCCCTGTGGCTTCACAAATCTCATGGTTGTTCATCCCTTCAGTTTTTAATCTTTTAACGAGGGCCTGAAGCGGTTCACCTATTTCAATTATGTAACCATCCGGATCATAAAAGCGGAAAACAAGCTGCCGCCAGGGCTGCTCTTTTGTCTCATGAACTATTTCATACCCGGCTTCTTTTACTTTTTTCTCAATCTCTTTTACCTCGTCAAATTCGAAATAGATTTCCATGTGCTCCTTGCGGGCGGGATTGGCTATTGTACCAGCTCCGGTAAGTCCCGCGAAATGTCTGACATCATGGATAGCCAGCCCCCCTTTGAATGAGACATTTTCCCCGAAATCATACTCAACTTCCTGCCCCAGGAACCGGGTGTAAAAATCCTTCGATTTTTGAATATCGGTAACACATATCAACGCGCAAATATATTTCGGATTCATTCTCACTCTCCGGTTCAATAATAAATTTTTTGCCCAAATTTATTTTAATCATGAACGGAAAACATGGCCTGAATTGCTATTTTAATACATCCGATTAAATTTAAATCTACTAACAAAAAAATCGTAATCTGGCAAAGCCAGAGCAAAGTAGAAAGTATCATAAAAAGTGGGACTACTGGTACTAAGGGGATTCTGACTATTCTATCAATCGCAAACCTGGTTATTTGTCATTCCGGTTTTTTGCGTCCTCCGTGAAAAGACCATCCTGAGGCTGGCAGGCCGGAATCTAATGCGGAATTTTACTGCCATTTAACTTAAAACTTTGCCATTTTGCGTAGAATTTGACTGCTTACGGAGTAATCCGGCAAGCCAGAGAAAAAGTACGAATTACGAATTGCCTTTTCCGGAATACTCTTAGCTCAGGATTGCAAAAATGATTTCGATTTTTACATTAACAATTTATTTTTGTCATCACAAAAAGGAACTGCAACATAACATGCAAAGGTATATTTTTGTTGTAAAATAAATTTTGGATAAGAGATGACTGAAAAACAGATGCGATTTGTAGATATCAGCGCAACCAGGTGGGAATCCTGGTCGGGATGCGGGATGGTCCGCGACGGATGCAGGAGCTGCCAGGCTGGCAAAGTTGAAAACCTGTTGCGGGGCAAAAGATATATGAAATTCACTGAATACCTTATAATACATTATAATTTTAGGGAGCGGGAATAAAATGAAAGGTATTCTTCAGCAAAAATGGTTTTTAAGGATTTTTAAGATGAACAGGCTGATTTATATTGTGGAACGTTTGCCGATTGGAGATGGTCTGAAATGGAAAGTGTGTGAGTTCCTTTCGCAAAAAGATATTTTGCCTCCGCAATTTGGACCCTGCCCTGTCTGTAAAAGAATATGGTTTATTGACTGCCATACAATTCCATCGCCAACCTGCGGCTCGGGTGATTGTGAAGACAAGCTGCTCGAAGAAAGTAATGAATATTACAGGCAGAGGAGGGAGGAGGAAGAAAAATCATAATCATCTAGCCGAAATTGAATATTTTCTTAATCTCTTTTCGGCAGTATTAAGGTCTATAGATTGTCTGTAAAATAAAATGAGTATTTAAAATGTTTTTATATATTGTGTTATAACAATGTAAGAACGCAAGGGGGAAATAAGGATGAAATCATTACAAAAAATAGGAAACAGCAGGGGTATATTAATTGACAAGGCGATTCTAAAACTCCTGAAAATGGAAGACAACGGTTCCTTCGAAGTTGAACTCAGAGAAGGAGGTATTTTTCTAAAACCGGTTTCATTCGAAGATATCTACGCCAAAAAGGCAAAAAAACATCGAAAATCGCCGGATAAACTTGGAATGTGAAAGAGCCAATTTTCCTGAAATTAAATGATATTATTTATATTCACAGGCAGGAAACGGAATATGCAGGCCATTCAGACAGGATAAGAGATTTTGATGCGTTGAAAGCACCCATTGATGTTCCGAAAGTAACGTACCAGGGGAAATTCCTGATGAGTATTTTTGAAATGTCAGCTACATATATCTCTTCAATCTGTGTCAGACATCCATTTCTGGATGGAAATAAAAGAACAGCGGCGCTTAGCGCAATTATTTTTCCTGAAGTAAACGGATATGATTTTGAGGGAAAATATCCGGAGGAACTTGCTGACAAAATATTGGATTATGTCAGCAAAAAAAAATGAGAAATCAGAATTATCCGAATACTTGAAGGAAAGGTCAAAAAATGAAAAGCTTTACCTCTTTTCGATAACTGAAGCGCCAATTGTCGGCAGTCTTTAGTTTCTGACAATTGAGATCAGTTTTTCTCTCCTCAAAATATTCACCATCCCGTAACTGTATTCAATGATACCATCCTTTTGCAGCTCTGAGAATACCCTTCCAAGCGCCGGGCGGCTGACTCCGAAAAATTCGGCAAGTTCTCTTTGTGATTTATCTAAACGGAATTGTAATTCTCCATTTTCCTGCGCATCAAGGATATAGTGCGCCAGTTTTTCTTTAATCGTATTAAATGAAAAGAACCATACCCTGTGAGTTAAAAACTGTATTTTATTACTGAGCGCCGCTGTAAAATTCATCATTACTCTTTCTTCTTCCCTCAGCAAAAGAGAAAATGAACTTTTGGTAATTGATAAAATTTCCACATCGCTGAAAGCGGAACCATCTACCGGGAACCGGTTTTTCGGTCCGTAAACAAATCCGGGAGCAATTGGACGGGGAGCGGCGATAACTCCCACTTCAAGAATTTTCCCTCCGAAATCCTGCATTTCGGCTTTTACTTTGCCTTTAATAATTATGTGCATCGCTTTTACTTCATCACCTCTTGAGACTATCAGAGTTCCGGCGGGATACCTGTTCACGGAAAAGTCGATTTTTTTGAAAAGGATTTTAAGTTCTGATTCGTTATAACCATTAAAAACGGGGGAGCTTGTAAGTATTGAGTACATTGTTCTCTGTATTTTTTCCCTAAATATACTTTTTTCTTCTGACTTGTAACAATTGTTACAAACTTTTTGATTCCCGCCTATTATGTTAGAAGCAGAATTATTATTCTGTTTAACTAAATCTTGAAAACAAAATTATTATCGGAGGACCATAATGAGTATGTATTGTTATCAGTGCCAGGAAGCGTCAAAAGGTGAAGCGTGTACATTAGTCGGGATATGCGGCAAACATTCAGAAGTATCGCGTCTTCAGGATGTGCTTCTTTACACGATTAAAGGATTGGCGTGGGTAAATAACCTCGCGCGGGAAAAAGGGATTAATGAAAAAACGACGGATCGTCTTATTGTCCAAAGTCTTTTTTCAACAATTACCAACGCAAATTTTGACGGCAAAGTTTTCATCAGCCGAATAAAGGAAGCCCTCGAAATTAGAGATGAGATCAGACTGGAGCTGGAAAAAGAAGTGAAGTTTGATCTGATTCCGGAAGCCGCCACCTGGTTCGCTACTACAAAAGATGAATTCCTCAGAAAATCGGATCATGTCGGTGTCCTCGCGGAGAACAATGAAGATATCAGGTCGCTTAAGGAATTGCTGATATATGGCATCAAAGGAATGGCGGCATATCTTGAACACGCGAATGTTCTCGGGTATGAAAATAATGAGATTGACGCTTATATTCAGAAAGGGCTTGCCGAGTCATTAAAAGAAGATATTGAAGTTGATGACCTGATTGGTCTAATTCTCGAAGCGGGAAAATTTGGTGTGGATACCATGGCCCTGCTTGACAAAGCAAACACCGATATGTATGGCAGCCCGGAACTGACAAAGGTTAAAACCGGCGTAAGAAACAATCCTGCGATACTTATAAGCGGACATGATCTTAAGGATATTGAAATTCTTCTGAAACAGACCAAAGGCACAGGGGTGGATGTTTATACACATTGCGAAATGCTCCCGGCTCATTATTATCCCGCGTTCAAAAAATATGATCATTTTGTGGGGAACTACGGCAACGCCTGGTGGAAACAGAAAGAAGAATTTGAATCATTTAACGGTCCGGTGCTGCTTACAACCAACTGCCTTGTTCCGCCAAAAGATTCATATAAAGATCGTGTTTATACTACAGGTGTAGTAGGATTTGAGGGACTGAAACATATCGATGAAAAAAACGGTGACAAAGATTTTACTCCCCTGGTTGAGCATGCTAAAAAATGCCAGCCGCCGACCCAAATTGAGGATGGTGAAATAATCGGCGGATTCGCTCACGCGCAGGTGCTGGCTTTAGCCGATAAGGTTGTGGATGCCGTAAAATCGGGCGCGATCAAAAAATTTGTGGTAATGGCGGGCTGCGACGGCAGAAGCAAAGCGAGAGAATATTACACTCAATTTGCCGACGCTCTTCCGCAGGATAATGTAATCCTAACAGCTGGATGCGCGAAATTTAAATATAACAAACTCAATCTTGGCGATATCGGCGGTATTCCCAGGGCGCTTGACGCGGGCCAGTGCAACGATTCATATTCACTCGCGCTTATAGCGATGAAGTTAAAAGAGGTATTCGGCCTTGAGGATATCAACGATCTGCCAATAGTTTACAACATAGCCTGGTATGAGCAGAAAGCGGTGATAGTATTGCTCGCGCTCCTGCATCTTGGGGTAAAAAATATTCACCTCGGGCCGACTCTTCCCGCATTTTTATCTCCAAATGTGGCGAAAGCGCTTGTAGAAAATTTTGGCATCGGCGGCATCAGTTCGGTTGAAGAGGATATTCATTCTATGATTCTTGAAGGATAGAATCACCCTCGCTCCCTGAGCGGAGTTGAGGGGATGTTTGAAAAGCCGGGGATGGATTAGCTGCCCCGGCTTTTTTTAGTGTGTGTATTTTGCAGCCTGTGAAAATTGTGGGAAGGGAGTTCTGTCGTCCCTGCCGGGACTCCAAAACTATAAAGGACTTTTACTATTTACCTTCCAGGCAACAAGAATATATTTGAGAGAAAAAGCCAGTCATTATTTTACGAATATACTTACTTTTCTCGGGATTATAGATGTCTCAAGGTAGATCAAATCCTTCCCGACCTCCCCTTAAAATCTTAAGGGGAGGGGATTCCGCTCTCGAAACATGGAATTATTTTCGATAAGTTATCACCGGAGTCCCTCAGTCACCCGTGGCTATTCGAATTTGCCCCCTTCGGGGACATTACATTTAAAATGTTATATCATACCGGTTTATCAACTATGCCACAATATAAACAGACAGGCCGGAAGCTGATCTCATTAAAATACAAAAACCGATGCAATTGTAATTATAAACCCCGCGTTAAAACAAAAATAAAATCACCACCACAACCAGGGCGTATAAAAAGAGCAGGCATGAGAATATTAAAATCCGGTATTTATCCCTGACTATTTTTTCATGAACTTCCCGCATCTCTTTAGCGGAATCTTTAATATAACGATAAGGCCATGGGAAAAGCACAAAAAAGGAGAGAAGCAGGGAAAATATCCAGCTTATCACCGCTGATTTAAGCAACAAACTTTTTTCAATTTCCTCAAAAGAACTTTTGCCGATTGCCAGGAAAATAGTAAGAGAAATTGATATCATCGTCGCGAGGTGCTTCGCGGCGTCTTCAATTCTTTTGGGTGTTTCCTGCTTTTCCTTCAGGAAAAACTCATGCCAATGTTTAACCTCCGGGGGGGCTTTGCTGCTTTTCACTTTTATTTCTTCCATATTAAATTAAATTTGTTTTTTAATTTTTTCTATTATTTGCAGGATGTTATCAGCGTCGGGAAAACCTGCCTGTTTGCCTGTATCATAACTTCTTTGCAATACCCGCAACGCTTCTTCCTTTTTCTTAATAGCAAACAAAATCAGTCCGTACCTTTGACCAACATGGAATAACCCCATCGCGTCATTTGTTTCATGCGCGAGCTTATAAGCCTCGGCAGTATATTCCATATCCTTTTGATAATCCTTATTCTCAAAAGCTATATTCGCCATATTGAATAGTGTGGGAATCATACCGCTTTTGTCCCCGATTTCCTGACAAATTGTTAAACTTTGATTCAGGTAGTCTAACGCTGTTTCATAATCTCCACGGGCATCGTAGATCTGACTAATATTATTCAGCGTTGTGCCTTCACCCGATTTGTCCCCGATTTCCTGACTAATTCTTAAACTTTCTTTCAGGTAGTCTAACGCTGTTTCATAATCTCCACGGGCTGAGTAGATCTGACTAATATTATTCAGCGTTGTGCCTTCACCCGATTTGTCCCCGATTTCCTGACGAATTCTTAAACTTTCTTTCAGGTAGTCTAACGCTGTTTCATAATCTCCACGGGCTTTAAATATCTGACTAATATTATTCAGCGTTTTGCCTTCACCCGATTTGTCCCCGATTTCCTTAAGAATTCTTAAACTTTCTTTCAGGTAGTCTAACGCTGTTTCATAATCTCCACGGGCTTTAAATATCTGACTAATATTATTCAGCGTTTTGCCTTCACCCGATTTGTCCCCGATTTCCTTAAGAATTCTTAAACTTTCTTTCAGGTAGTCTAACGCTGTTTCATAATCTCCTCGGGCTATAAATATCTGACTAATATTATTCAGCGTTGTGCCTTCACCCGATTTGTCCCCGATTTCCTTAAGAATTCTTAAACTTTCTTTCAGGTAGTCTAACGCTGTTTCATAATCTCCACGGGCTGAGTAGATCTGACCAATATTATTCAGCGTTTTGCCTTCACCCGATTTGTCCCCGATTTCCTTAAGAATTCTTAAACTTTTTTTCAGGTAGTCTAACGCTGTTTCATAATCTCCACGGGCTGAGTAGATCTGACTAATATTATTCAGCGTTTTGCCTTCACCCGATTTGTCCCCGATTTCCTTAAGAATTCTTAAACTTTCTTTCAGGTAGTCTAACGCTGTTTCATAATCTCCACGGGCTATAAATATCTGACTAATATTATTCAGCGTTGCGCCTTCGCCCGATTTGTCCCCGATTTCCTTATAGCCAATATACGCTTTTTTTAAAAATGATAAGGATTCTTCCAATTTTCCAAAAAGATGAAATATCAGGCCTATCATGTTGAGAATTTTATTTCTGGTTTTATCTTTCGATAAAGAGAAAGTATTAAAAGCGTAATAAAAAGAGTTCTGGTATAATGAATAATTATAAAATATATCAGAAAGAAAATCCCCGGTTTCATTCACTTTTTCTATGGACGCCGCTTCATAATAATGATAAAAAGCCTCTTCCATATCGGTAAGATTGTGGTTAAGATTATAATAATTATACTGATAATAGAGTCCCGCTTTGTGTGATGAAAAACTGATACTTTCCTGATCAGATTGAGCCGGGGTTAGAAGGTCTTTAACAATTGGGGTGCAGTAATAATAAACAGTCTCTGTATTTTTATCGAGAGAAATTTCCAGCAGGGTAAGGTCATTCAGGGATATAAAAATGCCTGCCAATTCCTCTTCATTTTGTCCTGTTTTCTGCAGCTCAAAGGCAAATTTTTGCGCGGGTGTGCGGAACCTGCTCAAGAGCAGCAAAATATTCTTTTGCGCTTGGTTGAGCATGGAATAAAGATTTTTAAAGATAAGTCCACTTCCCATTTCGGTTTTTACTTCTTCGGTTTCATTTTTATATTTTTCACGGAAATCTTCCATATCCGCAAGTGCTGTTTTTATTTTATCCGGCTCCTTTCGCACAAGCTTGTCAAATAACTCAAGCGCGCGGAAATTTCCGCCAAAAGTTTCATGCAATAATTTAACAATATCAAAAAACTCTAATGTTTTATTGCCCGCAGGAGTTTGCTCCTTTTTATCCTTTTTTTCTCTAATGGCATATTCGGTTATGTCCGAAAGCTCAAGATAAGTGCATTTTTTCCAGAAATCATTTATTCCCGTCTGGTTAAGGCTGCAATCCCAAATATTTTCAAAGCCGGGTATCTTGTAGCGCCCGGTAAGAATAACATAATATTTTTTTAATTTGATTAAATGTTCAATAAGCTCCATTATATCCTGGTATTCATCGCTAAAAGTTTTATCCGGAGCAGCCTGAAATGATTCGAGGTTGTCAAAAATAAAAACCGGTGTGCATACCTCTGATAATTTATTCAACAGATAGATAAACTGTCTTATTCCCTTTTCATATAGGGCGAGTTCGGCGCGGTCAAGTTTTCCCCTATCCTCAAGGAAATACTCAATTTTTTTTTGAAACTCAGGCAACGACTTTATTTTTTCATTAAAAAGGAAGGGCTTAGTTTCAGGATTGTATGCGATCAGCCGCTGAACAAGGTGTTCTGCCATAGCGGTTTTACCCACTCCTCCCTGCCCCCTCAGGAATATTGTTTTATCCCTCTCAAGCCGGGGCATTATCTCCGCTTTTTCTTTTCGCCTGCCTATAAAAAAATAATCCTTCTCATGCTCTATCAGCAGCGGGTCATTTTCAAAGTTAAACCGGGAAGATGTGTAATTCAGTTTTTCATTATCCGTTTCCCATTTTACAGGATGCAGGATTTTTTCACTTCGGTAAAGATTGGGGATTATCCATTGAAGAGGCAGGGGATTAGAAATTGACGCCTTCGATAATTCAGCAAATTCAAATTCCCTCATTTTTTCAACTGCGGCGTTAAACGCGTTTACAAGGTTTTCCTTTAACGCGATTTCATTATAAAACCGGGCGCTGAAATATGCGGCATACTTATCCTGCACAGACAAACCCATCGAAATGACCGTGGGAATGCCGATTTTAACGAGGTGGTTAGATATCCCGGTCAGCCCTTCTTTGCTGCTTCCCTTTGCTGTCTGGCACGCGGAAAGCAGAACAACAGGTATTTTGTAATCGGGATTACAGTTAAGCGCGTCGGCAAAATCAGCCGCTTTCACTTTTTCAGTTTTCAGGTCAAGGGGATTCTCCAAAATCATATAGCCGGTATTATCTTTATATATCGCGTGCCCCGAAAAATGGAGAATGTGATAACGGTTCCTCTTTATCTTCCGCTTAAGAGCATCAAGGGAGCCGTCATCAGTAAAATCGATCTGCACAAGCCCGCTCTGCATAAGTGGCAGCACAGATTTTAATATCATAAACTCCTCTTTCTCATAAGATAGACGCGATTTATAATCGGAATCTTCCGGCGAGGAAATCATGATAAGTATTTTTAAGGGGGGAGCGAGAGGTTCGGATTCATCACCGGCTTTTCTGAAATAATCTGCCGGACATTTGCTTAAAAGCAACTGCTGTATGCTCCCGAGGCTTTTCCCTGAAACGGGGTCTTCGGCCATTCTCCAGGGCAGATTCAGTATCTCATTATCCGCGTGGGTTAGCAGAACATCATAATAATCTCCCGATTTATTTACCTTTTCAAGAATTTCGATTAGTTCTTTCTGCTCTTCTATAACCTTTGTTAGTTCCTGCCGCAGTTCATCAATAATTTTAATCTTTAAGCTGAATCGATCTTCAAGAAACTTCACTATTTTAGAATTCAGTTCTTTCAGATTCCGAATTTGTTCATCGGCAATATCTAACGCTATTTCCCGGAATATCATTTTACCCCCCTCTGTAAATGGAATTCATAAAGTTATTTGTTTTCTTTAAATTTGCGCAGGATTATTTCTTCTGCGGGTTTTCCCTGAATTTTTATATTGACAAGCTCTTCACACCAGGGACAGAATGCCTGAATTTCCGTTTCTTTACCTTCAATTATTTCAATAACTTTCTCGAAGATATGCTCAGGGTTGTTAACGCACTCAACTTTATACTTTACCTTCTTTTTTAACATATTGTCTCCTTTATATTTTGCCATGAAAATAATAAATTCCTGAGTTAATAGAAAGAAATTATTTTCAATGTTTGGAGGTAAGAGTTTGGATAAAAGGAAATGTTTTTAGGTTCTATGTGAAATACAGCGGGTGATTTTTGTCGGTCCTGACAATTAAACAAAACCTTTTGTCAAAGTATAACCGGATAATCCCGACGTGTAGCTTCCGCCCCTACAGGGCTTAAATACACTTTTTCTTTTATTACCCCGGGCGTTGCCCGGGGCTGTTGATTGTCGCGCTTTCAGCGTTAATAATAATTCCAGTTTGTCACAGATGGATATAAAACCCTGAAAGGGTGAAGGCAACAGGCCGGGGCAACGCCCCGGTTAAGAAAAACAAAGACATTATCAGAGCCCTGAAAGGGCGAAAGCAGCAAACGCATAAAGATATGGAATGTTGAAAGCGTCTGGCTCAGTCGGGGTAAGAGGGACTTTAAGACTCATCCACTTTTTTCAAGACCGTGCGCTCTGTGGTGGTGAAGACCAGGGGCTGGTTTCCGGAAATCAAACATGACAATATGCGAATCTCTGATTCATATCTTTATGCGCTATTTTATTACTTTACCCACTAAATTTCATATTGAACCTGTTTTTATGACGGTAAGTTTTTTTCGCTCCCTGAGCGGAGCAGAAGGGAGCGCGCAATTAATGCCGGGGGAATGGATCGGTTTTCCCCCGGCTTTTAATTATTATTGTTTTTCGAGCCAGTTCATTGCTTCCACAGGATCGCCGAAAACTTCCACAGTAACACCCAGGCTTTCGTAACGCTCTTTTATTCTTTTCATATTCATTTGTCCGATCGCTTTTTCAGGCATAATCAAAGCCCAGAATTTCCATCCTTTCTCAAGAATTCTGTTTTCCCAATGCAAATTGCCCCATTCAATATCTTTCTGGGGAAGGGCGGAGTTTTCCCTGTCGTCCGACAGCCATTTTGAGCATTTACATTCAATAAACGCGTCGGCGCCTTTTGTCATAAGCTCACGGAATGGTTCTCCATGAATAAATTTATGGATGACGTGATGGACGATTTTTTTTTCGGGATAAACATAAAGAGTGGCGTAGTCATTCTCCAATACTTTTTTCATTTTTTCTCCATTGTTAAGTCAGATAAATAAGATAAAGCTATCTTGTTAAATAGCTTATCCCGAATGATAAATGAATATAATTTCATTTATTGATTTTTGCAGAATTAATCTTCGAAAAATGAAGCGCAAAAGTTTATTCTTTTTGGAGGAATGGTTTTTTGTATATGAAAAATGAAACCTCAGCTCAAACCCGGGAAATGGCCTGAGGCTGAGGTTTATTGCTGAAAATTTAAAAATATTTTCATAAGAATGACAGATTTAATAAATGTTATAAAACCCGGTCAATCAAAATCTTTATTTTTTTTTCAATATCCTCCGAGGCGCCGTCAAATCTTTTTAGAATATAACCTTCTTTGTCAATCACAAAACTGACGGGGAGTCCGACAATTTCATAATCTTTGAAAATTTTATGGGCATTTGGCGCGATTTCGAATTTGAAAGTGAATTTCTTAAAGAATTTCTCCATAAGATTTTTATTTTCATCGCCTGTTAATCCCAGGAAAACAACATCCTTGCCTTTATATTCATCCACCAATTTATTAAGTTGAGGGAATTCTGCTCTGCAGGGCCCACACCCCATACTCCAGAAATTTAGTACGATAACTTTACCTTTCAGCGATTCAGAGGAATATATTTTCCCATCTATTGTTGTAACATTAAAATCGGGAGCTTTTTTTGAAAGTGTTTTTGAGGTTTTATCACCTGGTTTTTCCGTTCCGGAGGAAGTGATTTTTTGAAAGTGTTCTTCAAATCTAACGTCAGAATTCCGGGTCTTCTGATAACAATTTTTTATAAGCTCTTTCGCGTTTTCCAATCCATTATTCAGCGCAAGTATATATGCTTCTTCTGCCCGTTTATAATCTTTGAGCTCAAACCAGGTATTCCCTTCAAGCTCAAAAGCCTGTTCAATTTGATAAAAATCAAAACCTTCACAGGCTTTTACCGCCATTATCGCATTACGGTATTTGTCAAGTTTAAAAGAAATCTCAGC
This sequence comes from Melioribacteraceae bacterium, assembly GCA_963677445.2. Lineage (GTDB taxonomy): Bacteria > Bacteroidota > Ignavibacteria > Ignavibacteriales > Melioribacteraceae. Next base: position 71,315 of record CAXXGF010000052.1, read on the forward strand.
GAGTAAAAAGTAAGCGTAAGGTATTTCCCATGAAGTTGTTTTTCCTGATATATCAGATGTAAACCGTAGATGACCTTTCAATAATTTGTCGATATATTCTGCAACTAAACTTTCAGCTTCCTCAAGGTTTATTGATAGCTTATTATAAACAAAGGCCAAATAATTATAGGGACGGGGATCAAATCGATCGGTTTCCAGCCATCTTCTGCAGCAATTTATTTTTGCGCTGTCGGAAAGTAAGAAGTATAAGTTGCTCAGAGATTCCAACGTAAAAGTTGATTCTTTCGTATCAGCAAGTTGATTAACAATTTTTGTTAACTCACTTTTAACTTCTTCGTTTTTTTCTTCATTGGATATCTTATAAAAAATTTTATTACAAATGCTTAAGGTAAAGTTATATTCAGGATTTTCCATTAAGGTCAACTCGTCTATTATTGAAAAGACCTTTTCGTAATCACTCAGCAAGAGATATCCAAATGCCAGTGAGTATAATTTATCTATTCCGTCTGCCGGATGTTGTTCAAGCATCTCTATTTCCCGGCTGAGAATATTTATTAAACTATCAGGTTTTTCATATTTGTCATATGACCATTTATTTCTGTACACTAAAAGATTCTGAGGATAATATGTTTTTTCCTTCCTGATACAATCCATGTAATTGCCGGAGTGCATTATTGAGAGCATCGCGTTTCGGCAGGGTATGTTATCAGGAGTGTAAATGGCAATTTCAAGGGGAGGGGGCTGAAAGGAATTTTGAGATAACGTAATGAAATATATATTCAGATAAGATGTTTTGTCTTCAACCATATATTTATAAGTAAACGTATTTTCGCCTCGTTTCATCTTGTAATGATTGGAAAAATATTTCCCGTCTTCTGTTTTTGCTCTGATTATTGCATAAACTTCGTCATTAATAGAAAAGCGGGAATGTGGCGCATAGGGGTCGTAGGTGATCGTAATAGTGTCATTTGCTTTTGGTTTTTCGGGGGTGAAATATGAAACCTGGGCGGAAACGATACCCGCCATTAAAATAATCGCTAATAGTATTTTTTTCATCCTTAAAATCCTGTAAAGTAATGGAATTATAATTTATAGTTTTAGTACGTTAAGACTCCGAAACAGTTCTGGATAAATTTATAATTCAGGTAACATTAGTAACAGACTAAATAACCCTGCATATATTTAATCAAACATAATGTAACAAAACTAACAAATCTTTGCAACAAAAATAGCGCTCTTATATAAAATAGTGATTAGTTCGTAAGAAGTTAAATTCTACGCAAATTGGCAAGATTTTATCGTACACATGGAACAGGTACTCGTAATCGTTCTCGATCTCGGATAACTTAGTGTTTTGGTAAAGACGAGTACGAAGCACGATTACGAGAACGAGTACGATTTTTTTTTAGGATTCATTTTTTTCTGGCTCCGCCAGTTTATGTGTATGGCTAAATAAAACCGAAGTCGAAATTGTATTTTGCTTCCCGAATTTTAGAATATTTCAAGGAGGGAAATTCCTGATTTTTTCTCTGGCTTGTCAGATTATTCCATGAACAGTCAAATTTTAGGTAAATAGAAAGGTTCTCGGAGAGTAATCACATTTTTTGAAGTTGTTTTGTTAATACCCTGCGGAAATAGTAAAGTTTGGTTAATTCTTAGCTGTCCCAAAGAATGTTAGGCGATAATGCTGCTAATACAAAGCAGATTCGATTCAAAAAAATATTCCTGGGAAAGTCAATTCGTCATTCCTCATTGTTTCTGGTTTGCCAGATTATGTTTATAATCTTGATGATTTCCGCGGGAATTACTAATTGGCACATATTTGGTCAGCTTAGAAAGTTAAAGAAGAAATATATTGACATTTTCATCAGGAGATCATAATTTAATCTTTGATATTTATTTACAACAGGGATATTTTGCATATATAATAATAAAAAATAGCCGGGTGGATAAGGGAGCGTTAAGAGGTCGGTTATCCTGCCGGAATTCTGAATTAAATTGAAGGGACAGAAAATGAAAAAAATCACAACTTATTTAATCCCACTGTTAGCAGCCACATTTTTTTTAATTTTAAGCGGATGCGCCGATATGGGTTTTCAGCTTCCTCCGAAATCCTATAAGCAAGCGGTTCTCGATGATTATTATATACTCCTTTCGGAGGAAGAAATCGCTGAAATTGAAAGTTTTCAGACAGATGAAGAAATCAATAATTTTATCGATGAGCTCTGGAAAGGAATGGACCCCACTCCAAAAACAGAGGAAAATGAGCTGAAAGAGGAATACCTTAAAAGGCTGGCATACGCCAATGAGTATTACCCCGATAAAACCGGCTGGGGAAGATCGGAAAGAAAAAGAATCTACATGATAAATGGCGCTCCGGAGTTTATTGAGTATAAAAATAAAGTTGGAAATTTATACTCGTTGGGCGATACACAGGTACAGGACGCTGAAATATGGGTATATTTTAATATTGCCGATTACCCGGAATTTAATTCCCGAATTGGGGAAGAATATGCCGGGATGAAACGTTTTGTTTTTGTCGATACCCGTGGTGTGGGAGTATTTAAACTGCTGTCATCCTCGGAAGACTTCGGCGATAATGACGCGCGTCCGGTGAGGTCCACAAATCCGGATGATATATATTTTAAGTGATATGCCGGATTGGCTTATATTTCCGTTAAAAATTCGATGTCACAGAGGCAGTTGACGGCCTGATTTCTTTTACTCAAATATATGGATGAATATTATGGAAGAAAACAGAACTCCTGAAGAGATTAATGAAGCGCATGAATATGAACCGTTAAATCTTCTTGATCTTTTTTTCAGGCCACGCAAATTTTTTGAGCGGACTGTTAAAAAAGGGAAAATGTCCTACCTGCTGATAGCGACATTCATATATGGCCTGGCAAGCGCGATCGACAGGTTTGATTTTCAGCTAATGCGGAGCGGGTCCGGAAGAAGTGAATTATTTGCTGATCTCGCTCAAAACTGGGCCGCGTTTTGGGCCGCGGTGTTTTTCCTCGGACTGATTTCCTCCTTTTTAGTATGGATTTTTGGGGGCTGGTGGTATAGAAAAAGACTACAGTTTGCGGGCGCTGATGAACCTGATATAATTGAGGCGAGGTATGTATATATCTATTCCTCTTTTATTTATTCCGCGCCCTATCTTCTGCTCACAATAATTTACACCTTTACTTTCGAAAGTTATTACCAGGCATATCACAGTGAAGAGTTGTGGTCGACATTATTGCTGTTGTTCCTTTTCGGCTCACTTTTCACCAGTTACAGGGGAGCCACAACGGTATTTTCACTTTCCAAATGGAAAGCGAGGGTGTGGTTTATTATTCTGCCCGCGATATTTTACATTTTTACCATCGGGGTATTTGGTTTCCTCTTTAATATGATTGAAAATGAAAAGTTTATTTCAGATCAGGTTATCGGTGAAGAAAGGATAGTCGCCGCTGCCGACAGCAGTTTTTTCGTAAAGCTGCCGGAGGAATGGTCGAAATTACAGGGTATCAGTCCGGGCGCTCTTCTCGAAGCGGGCAGGCCGGATGAGGGGCCTCTTGTGATGGTTGATTATACCGACCGGGACAGCTCTGCCTTAATTCCGCTTCAGGAGCTGGCAGGTATCGTCGCCTCAAATTATATGATGGAACTGGGGGGCGGAACAGTGGATACTTTCGCGACTATAAATGGACTGAATTATAATTATGCCGCGAGGAATATGAATCTGAATTTTGAGGGGGAAGAACAATCAATCGTTCTGATTATTCTGGAAGGTAAAACCCGTTTTTATTCCATAACCTCCTATATGGGCAACCAGATAACCCCCGAAAAAGAGATGGAACTGATTGAATTTTTAAGGAGCTTTGAGGAGATGGAAAAAAGGTAAAACTGATGAAAGTTGTCTTTCTCAGAATAAACCTATTGAAATTTCACATCTTGGTATTTTGTAAAGTTCAGGATATATCGTTGTTTAAAACCCGTTGCATGGCGCAATGAATTACATCTTTAACGAAGGGATAAAAACTTTCTGCCAGCGTGGGTATTGTCGTTGAGCCCGGCAAAGGTTCCCAATCTTTTTCAGAGTAGTTATCTAAAGAATTCTTTATGGCTTCTTTGATGAAAACCGGGTATCTCCTTGAGTCAAATCCTCCGGGAAAGCTTATGTTAACAAGCTTTTTCCATGCACTGCAATCCTGGATATTATTCAACTCCGGTTTCGTCTCAAACTTGTGATAATATAACCAAACCTCAAAACATGGATTGCTGATTGCGACGTTCCATCCTTTTCTATCAGTGCAACTCTGTTTCAGCTCCGTTATTTTTTCACCCCACAAATCTGTATCAATTACAAACCAGAGCTCATCCCCATCAATAAATTCATATTTGGGCTCGGGATTAGTGTCGGTTCGCAACACGCTTTTCTCGGCGATTTCCAATAATCCCGTGGGAGAGTTATTCTCAATTGATTTCAGTTTGTAGATTTCAATATTTATTCTGGAATCGAGTTCTTTAAAATATCTAAAGTACTGGTATTCACGCTTTTTGCCTTCACAAAAAATGTAAATACTTTTAGCCTCTTTGAAGGGTTTTCTTCTTTCGTAAAGCCGGTTAGTCAGCAGCATCCATATGCCAGTTTAATTCTCTAAGATTTCCGGTAAAGGGGATAGCTCCATATCTTCCGTTTAAATATCCTTTCCGGATATCAATTGTATGATGTTCCTTAAAATCGGATAAAGAGTATAGGTCAGTCATCCCGTCGCAATTTTTTTCAGCAAACCAGATTTCATCCTGGCGGAATATATCCTGGTCGAGCAGGTTAGATTCATGTGTTGTGAAGATTAGTTGTCCCTGGGTATTTTTATCAAGAGAAAATTTTCGCACAAGTTCTTTTATTAGAGCCGGATGTATGCTTCTTTCAATTTCGTCAATAAAATAAATATTTTGAGTATTTAAAACATCTGAAAATGCAGGTACAAAATCAAATAATCTAAGGGTGCCATCTGATTCCTCACTTGGATAAAAATAAATGCTTTTATTTTTTCCCCCTTGATGTTCAATTTTTAATCTCTTTACAAATAACTCTTGATTTTCTAAGCTAATTTCAAATTCATCACCTCTTGCATCATACAACTTCATAGGATTATCGCGGATATTTTTTACCAATGAATTCACAGCTGTTAGTTCAGCTGGTAAATCCAGATCAGTAAATTTCATTTTTTCAGAAGTTATATTTATGATGCCTAGACTAAAAGTATTTAGCGTTTTTATTAAGAAAGAACTAAATGATTTATCGATTTCAATTTTATCAAGTAAGAACGTTGGTTTCGCATTTGGCATGATAATATTAAGACCAAATTTGAACCAATTAAAAGCAGTTTTACATAACTTTAAATTTGGATTCTCTCTGTTCGCAATAATCTTAATCGCAAGTTTATCAGGTGATATGAATTCTTCAACAAGAATTGATTTTAATAGTTTGCTTTTCTTATCTTTTTCAAACTCCTCATCAAATTTCAGAGTAATGTTTCCATCATCGGTCTCCGATCTCATAAATATTAACTTATCCGAATTTCTACCCAAACCTGATAAATACAATTCTTCAGTAGTTACCGTGCCATCCTTTATTTCTATAGAATAATAATATGGAATTTCTTGCGCAATGAATTCTATAGTAAAAATCTGCGGATGATGTGTTTCTCCGTTAAAGAACTTAAATTTATTAGTGTCTACAATTTTTGTGCTGCTATTCTTAACCACAATTTCCTGTAAAATTGATAAGGCTTTAATTAAATTTGATTTACCTGCTGCATTTGCTCCATAGATAGCACCCATTTTTAATAAATTAATATCCTTGACCTTATATTTATGATGTTTTAATGTCCTCAATTTGGGCGCGGGCAGCATATTATATTCAGCGCGTTCCCCAAAGGAAAAAAGGTTTTCAACTACAAACCTGATGAGCATTATTTTGCCTTTCTAAAGTGAATAATGCACGTAATATATGCAATATATTGACAATGTACAAAGTATCGTTACCAATTATACATTATAACGTGATAAATTCACGCTTCATTCTCCTCCTCCACAACCTCCGCTTCATCGGCATCCACTTTGCGGACTACTTCCACGGTGAAGTTGGCGGCCATGCCGGCGAGGGCGCCTACGGCGGCGAGTATTGGGGCGAAGAGAGCGCCGAGTATACCGATTGTCACAGGTATCTCAAGGTATGTATGCCCTTTTGAATCTTTGATTATTATTCTGTGAACGTTACCTTCCTTAATAATTTCTTCGATTTTTTTTAAAAGTTCTTTTCCTTTTACCTTGAATTCTTCACTGAATGTTGCCATTATTTCCTCCGTTTTTATTTTTTAGATGCGAAAAGAGGGGGGAATGTTCCGGGAAAAGATTACCACAAATGCACTAATAAAAAAACTTATGTTTTTCTTTGTGTCCTTCATGCTTTTCCCTGTGTACTTTGTGGTTAAACCGAAATATTACTTAAATTTGGATTATGTTAAACAAGAGCACATACCAGGCGGTAATCGGGCTGGAGGTTCACGCGCGGCTGAAAACCAAAACGAAACTGTTCTGCGGGTGCCGGAATGAATATGGGGAGGTGCCTAACACCCTGGTTTGTCCTGTTTGCGCGGGTTATCCGGGTGCGCTGCCCGTTTTGAATGAACGCGCTGTGGAACTGGCTGTTTTGGCCGGTCTGGCATTTAATTGTGAAATAAACAGACAATCGGTTTTTGCCCGGAAAAATTATTTTTATCCCGATCTGCCCAAAGGGTACCAGATTACCCAGCATGAATTTCCGGTTTGCGGTCCCGGTTTTGTTGAAATAATAAATAAGGGGGCAAAGAAAAGGATAAAGATTAATCGTATTCACCTTGAGGAGGACGCGGGGAAACTAATTCATGGTGATGAGGAATATTCTCTCGCTGACTATAACCGGAGCGGGACTCCCCTGATAGAAATTGTCTCCGCGCCCGATATTTCATCACCTGACGAGGCCGCGCGGTACCTGAAAATTCTTAAACAGACTCTGGAATATTGCGATATCAGCGACTGCAATATGGAACAGGGTTCTTTTCGGGTTGACGCTAATATATCATTAAAGCCTGCGGGGTGTGAAATACCGGGAATAAGAACGGAGATTAAAAATCTCAACTCATTCCGCTTTGTCAGGCAGGCGCTGGATTATGAAATAAAACGACAGAGTGAAATACTCGGGTCGGGCGGGAAAGTGATTCAGCAGACATTATTATGGGACAGGGAAAAAGGGGAGACCATACCAATGAGAAGCAAGGAGGAATCGGAGGATTACCGTTATTTCCCCGATCCTGATCTGCCTCCCCTGGTTATTGATGATAATTTTATAAATCATGTTAAATCAGCGCTGCCCGAGCTGCCCGGTGAAAAGAAAAAACGATTAATGCAGGAATATAAGCTGCGTGATTATGACGCCGGGATTTTAACCGAATCGGCTGACCTGGCTGATTTTTTCGAGGAGACGGCAAAGTTATCAGGCAACCCAAAACAGGCCGCGAATCGTGTAATAACAGATGTGCTGAAAATAATGAACAGCTGCAATGCGGAAATTGAAATATTAAAATTCGGACCGGAGGAGCTGGCCCAAATAATATCCATTGTTGATAAAGAAATTATTTCAGACCGAAGTTCGAAAATTGTCTTTGAAATAATGGCCGATACGGGAAGAAAACCGGAAGAAATTATCAAAACAGAAAACCTGGCCCAGATTTCTGATGAGGGGATAATTGAAAAAATGGTGAAATCCGTTCTTGAAAAATATCCTGAGAAAGTGAAAAAATACAGGAATGGGAAAACAGGACTGGCAGGATTTTTCACCGGCGAGGTGATGAAAATATCGGGGGGCAGAGCGAACCCGGTATTATTGAATGAGATGCTCAGAGAATATCTGAGCTGATTGAGCCGGAACCGTAAAGAAAAACGAATGACATCCTCCCCGGCGGATAAAAATTACAAATCGCGAATTGGTTTTTCCAGGGATATTCTGAGCTGATGTCTGTAATAAACGATTTCGACTTAGTTCAACCACCAGATACTATTTATAAAAAATCCTTCCATTTTGAGGAGGAATTAAATTCTTACAGAGTTGTCCAAACCTCTCAGGAAAAATGAATATCTCAATCACCGTCACCAAACCGACCATCATACTTTTACCCGCCGAAGCCGCTTTTTAGCACAGGAGGGCTTACTCGTATTCACAGACTGGCAAGCCAGAAGTGAAATAACAAGGAGGCTCATGGGACAAATGGGACTTTTGGGTTATCCACAATTACATGCCTGACTGATTGTCATTCCGGTTTTCGCGTCCTTTGCAAAAAGACCGGAATCTAATGCGGAATTTTACTGCCATTTAACTTAAAACTTTGCCATTTTGCGTAGAATTTGACTTCTTATGGAATACTCATACTCTGATTTTTTCAAAAAAAAAAAGGCGCCGCAAATGAGCGCCCTATAAAATTAAAGCGTGACAGACTATTTGAGAAGCATCATCTTCTTTGTTGAGCTGAACTTACCTGCTTTAATCGAATAAATATAAACACCGCTGGCAAGCTGACCGGCGTTGAATTTCAATTCATATCTTCCTTTTTGCTGTGTTTCATTTACCAGTGAGGCAACTTCCCGTCCGAGCATATCGTATACTTTTACTGTTACATGTCCCGCTTCAGGTATTTGGTATTTAATCACTGTTTCAGGATTGAAAGGATTGGGGAAGTTTTGGGAAAGCTCATAGGTTTCAACAACAGTTTCACCCTTGTAAGAGATAGTTGTATAACTTTCTTTGGCCAGAATATCTTCTTCCGCGAAGAACTGTGAAAGGCCGTACGTTCCTTCAAGGTTATCCTCCACAACAAGGCGAAGTTTATACCGAAGTGAAAAAAAATATGGTCCGGCTATTGTGTCTGAATTAGTTTTTTGTTATCTTTGGACTAAAAAGGTATTCATCTATGGCAGCTCCCAAAATTGTCTCAATTAAAGAATCTACTCCTGAGCTTAAAAAGCTCCTTAAACATGCAAAACCTCTGATTGCCCCTCGATTACGTATGCTCATTGAAATGAAAAATCATTCCAATGGCATCTCTAAACGTGATCTCGCTGACCGGATAGGCGTCAATCACAATAGTGTCCAGACCTGGAGAACTATGTATGAGAAAGGAGGCATTGATCTCCTTTGCAGTCACAAGAAAACAGGTTTTCGTCCCTCGGTATTCTCTAAAGAAGAACATAAAGCAATCGAACAGAAATTAAATGATCCATACAATGGATTACCTGGATACAAAGAATTATTAAGCTGGATTGAGCAGAAGTTCAATAAGAAAGTAAAATATAATACTCTATTAAAATATTGTATCAGAAATTTTGGCTCAAAACCAAAGGTTGCGCGTAAAAGTCACGAAAACAAGGATAAAGAAGCGGCTGAGGCTTTAAAAAAAACTTTTGTCTGATTTGCAGGAATGCAATAGCTGATAAAGTAGAGAGATATAGAAGAGTAAACCTATATTACCAGGATGAAAGCAGGTTCGGATTATTTACCAAAAACGGAAGAGCATTAACAGCCAGGGGGATTAAGCCAATATGCACCTTCAAACAGGTATTTCAGTCAACATATTTATACGGAGCATTTTCACCAATTGATGGAAAAAGTTTTCAGCTGGAGTTACCAGAATGTAATTCCGAATGGTTTCAATTATTCTTAGATGAGTTTTCCAAAGAAGACCCGGATGAACTAAAACTGATAGTCCTGGATAATGGCCCTTTTCACAAAGCCAAAGCGTTGAAGATTCCGGAAAATATAGTATTATTATTCTTACCTCCTTATTGTCCTGAAATAAATCCGGCAGAAAAAATATGGGCAAAATTCAAGAGAGATTTTACAAACAAATTATTTTCATCAATGGAAGAATTGAGAGAATATGTCTGTGGATTGGCAAAAAATCTAACACCAGAAGAAGTCATTAGTATTAGTTCATATGCTTATATTTTTTTGGACCCTTTTCGGACTAAGAGTTAAATCACCATAGTATAAGTTGTTGACGCGGGCATATGCAATAACGATTGGGGAAGTACATTTGTGCTCCAAAAGATCAGGGCTACAAAAATCAATGTTTCAATAATATTCTTTTTCATTGTTCCTCTTTTTAATATTTATAATAATCAAATAAAGGATCTCGCTTCTTCTTTAGTAAATTTCGTAAATTCGGATAGAAATATTCCATATGAATTTACATATTTAAGTCAGTGAATGAACAGAGGACTTTCATGCAATCGCGGAATTCAATCTTAATATTGAACTCACCTTTCTCTGGAAAACAGGATAATTTAATTGTGACTGAAATTATTCTTTTGACTTTTTGTTCATCACCCTCCTTTTTTAATTATTCGTTTATATTATAATTTGTAAAAGTAATCCATAATTAAAATTTACTTATACCCGATAGCGATTACAGGTGGATAAGGATAACCATTACTGTTTCCCCCTACAACAATCATGTTTTCATCTGAATCAATCCTAATTAACGTAGTGCCGGGCAACTCGCAAATTTCAAGAATTGTCAATCCGTTAAAATGGAATATTCTTGTATAACCGCAAAGGTAGATATCATTTTCTTCAGTTACGGATAAAGCTTCTGCTTTACCCAAATAGGCATTCCCCCCCAGATACTTGAACGCTTTACGGTCAGGATAATATCTAAGTATATAGTCATGCTCTGTAAGAGCAAAGAGTTTACCTTTCCCTCCTGCCACATCTTCAATTCTGCCATAAAACTTTCCCAGGTTCAATGTTTCATCATAGACAAGTTCCCATTGGCTATCATGATAATGATATATTCCGGTTGCGGCGCCATAAAAATCAGTGTAGAAAGTTATCATATGTTTCCCATCCCCTGTTCCGGTTATTCCTTTAAGTATATTATCCCCGGCGATCTTTTCCTCACTCCAGTCTGATCCGTTAAAATATGTTATATATCCATTTTCACCACACATATATAAATTATCAGAAGAGGTTCCCCATAATTCTCTCGCGTCACTATGCCATATCTTATTTGGATTGCCATGTATTACAAGCAGCTCCTCCCATCTTCCATTCTTATACTCAACCAATGTGCCTGAGTTGCCCGCCACAATTTCACCATTCTCAAACTTTTCAACAAAATATAACGGGTTATCCCATGGTTCATCATATATTCCGGGCCGGGCGATGATAACATCATAATCCCATTTTTCACCATCCCATCTCATTATTCCATATCTCATATCACAACTATCCCTCGCTATCTTATTGGAAGTCGCGATAAAAATTTCATTTTCACTAAGAATTTCGATATCAAAGATATGAGATGAACAAAAAGAATCGGCTTCAAACTCATAAACTGTAAAGTTTTCAATGGCTGATGTTTCATCAAGTGTTGTGATTGTTAATAATGCTGAATCCGCAATTTCATTTTCAACCGATATTACTCCCTTAAACTTATATTCCAAACCCCTCGAAAGATCATCAAGGAAAATTGTTTCCTCTTTTTCATCCATATTTTTGCTGAAAACCAGGCTGTCATTCATAAAAACATTAACTTCATTACTATCGGGGAGTTCATCAATAGAAATGTTCAGATACAAATCGGTAATTCCAACCAGACCCGGAGTGAGTGTAATATGATATTCTTCTTCTACCGGATCCGGTTTTTCTTCCTCAGGTTCGGTAGGTGAACATGAAATAATCACAAATGACAGGGCCAATATCATACAAAAAGTAAAACATCTCTTTTTTTCCATATTTTGTCTCCCAAAATATTCAGCATATGCCTGAATAAAATCGCGAACTTGTAAAATACCTGAACAAGACAGATAAATTCACTTCTTATTCAGAATCATTAAAATTATATATTTTCTGTTTTTTGCTACCCGTTCCCAACATCAATCACCTCTTTCTCCTGAAAAGGCATTAAAACTTTCGGCCAATTTCTTTAACAAAACTTATTTGCAACATATGCAAATATTTTGTAAAAAAAAGAGTTTTCCAAACTTTTTCAGTGCATTTTTTTTGGCATTGCTTTCAACCTTCTCAAATTTAAATGGGTATATTATTTCAATCATCATAATCATAAACTGGCAGAGCCAGAACCAAACTAATTCTGTCGTCCCTGACGGGACTTATTTACCTTTCTTTATACATTTTCCCCTATTTGAAAATAGGGGCTATTATCTTTCATCCCTGCCGGGATTCTTTTTTACATGATACTATTTGTAACGAGATGAATCAGATGTAAAAAGTCCCGTTAGGGACGACAGATAATAGCCCCGCAATTCATTGTGGGGAAATAAGTTAAGAAGTTGATCAAAAGTCCCGTCAGGGATTCTCTGCGGCGAACAGGCGGACAGTATTCACCAGTAAATTGATGGTCAAATAAAATTTTGCCATTTTGCGTAGAATTTGACTCCTTACGGACTAATCGTAATCACAGACTGGCAAACCAGAAGTGAGATAACAAGGGTACTCATGGGACAAATGGGACTTTTGGGTTATCCACAATTACAAGCCTGATTGATTGTCATTCCGGTTTTCGCGTCCTTTGCAAAAAGGCCGGAATCTAATGCGGAATTTTACTGCCATTTAACTTAAAACTTTGCCATTTTGCGTAGAGTTTGACTTCTTATGGAATAATCCCACCCCCTCAGGAAAAATGAACACCCCCTCCGCCGTCACCCAACCCGGTCTTCATACTCTTACTCTGATTTTTTTAGGGGAGGGGGAATCCTATGCTACTAAGGTTAAAGAATAAGGTTTCCTTTTTCTCTGCGTCTCAGCGTCCTGGCGTGAGATAAAAAACGATTTCGATTACGACTTCGATTTGGATTTCGACGGGACTATATCATGTTTATTCTTCTAATCCACGTAATCCTGATCTGAGTTTTTTGGGCGGGAACAGTTTATAATCCCCGGCATGAAAGCGCGGGGATATGATAAACTGAATCGTAAAAAGATTGGTGAAGGGCTTAATATTTTTTATTCAAATCTGCCATTTCGATAGCGGAAAGGGCGGCGTCCCAGCCTTTATTGCCAGCTTTTGTTCCGGCTCTTTCAATTGCCTGTTCAATTGTGTCGCTTGTTATCACGCCGAAAATTACAGGAACTCCCGTATCGAGCATTACATTCGCGACTCCTTTGCTTACTTCGGCGGCGACATAATCGAAATGAGGAGTGGCGCCCCTGATTACCGCGCCGAGGCAGATGACAGCGTCATATTTACCCGATTCGGCCATTTTTTTTGCCGCCAGCGGAATCTCAAATGAGCCGGGCACTTTTAAGATTGTAATATCATTATCTTCACAATCATGCCTTGTCAGGCAGTCAATAGCTCCCGAGGTAAGTTTATTTGTGATAAGATCATTAAATCTGCTCGCGACGATTCCGAATTTTTTCCCTTTAGCTGATAATTTTCCTTCTATAACTACCGGCATATTTATCTCCATCCTATAATATTTTTGATTCAAGGTTATTTAATATCAGGTGCCCCATCTTATCCCTTTTGGTTTTGAGATATTTTTCATTTACCCGGTTGGGGCAAATTTCAAGCGCCACTCTTTCCACAACTTCGAGATCGTAACCTCTCAGCGCTATTATTTTGTGGGGATTATTTGTCATAAGTCGCAGTCTGCTTATCCCAAGGTCTTTTAATATCTGCGCGCCGATTCCATAATCCCTTAGATCAGAGCCGAACCCAAGCTCTTCATTTGCTTCCACGGTATCCCTTCCATCCTCCTGAAGTTCATAGGCGAGGAGTTTATTCACCAGGCCTATTCCGCGTCCCTCCTGGCGCATATAAAGAATTACTCCTCGTCCTTCCTCTTCAACTTTCTCCATTGCCGCGGCAAGCTGATCGCCGCAGTCGCAGCGCAGTGACCCGAGAACATCGCCTGTAAAACACTCCGAATGCACACGGGTAAGCGCCGGTTTTCCATCGGCCACATCTCCTTTTACCAGGGCGATGGGATTATCATGAGGATCGAGAATATTTTCATAGGCAATAAGGGTGAAGTTCCCATATTTTGAGGGCATCTGAACAGTCGCTTTTCTTACGACAAGTTTATCCTGCATGCGCCGGTATTTTATAAGATCGGCAATGGTTATAAGCTTCATATCATATTTTTCAGCGATCTTAATAAGCTGCGGCACGCGTGCCATTGTGCCATCCTTATCCATAATTTCACATAAGATGCCGGAGGGTTTTAACCCGGCGAGTCTTGTAAGATCACTCGCGGCTTCGGTATGACCGGCCCGTTTAAGCACTCCTCCCTTTTTGGCGATAAGAGGGAAAATATGTCCCGGTTTGGCAAAATCTTCGGCGCCGGCGTCAGGATCAACAAGCGCCCGGATAGTTTTTGCCCTGTCAAAGGCGCTTATTCCGGTAGTAGTGCCATGTTTATAGTCGACAGTAACAGTAAAGGGGGTGGCGTGCAGAGATGTATTGTTATCGACCATAAAATCGAGCCGGAGCTCCCTGGCTCTGTCGGTCGAAATTGAGGCGCATAACATTCCTCTCGCCTCCCTTGTAATAAAATTCACATCTTCCGGAGTAACAAGTTCGGATGCCATAATAAGGTCGCCTTCATTTTCACGGTCGGCGTCATCGACAACAATTACCATTTTACCGCTTTTTATATCCTGGAGCGCCTCTTCAATACTATCAAATTTATATTGTTCTTCATTCATTGTTAATACCCAAGGTTCTTAAACCATTCGTCACTAAACTTATTTTCCTGCCCTTTAAAACCAAGCAGCTTTTCAACATATTTCGCGATAACATCTGTTTCAACATTAATACTTTCACCTGTTTTACGGAAACGAAGATTTGTATTTTTCCAGGTGTGGGGAATTATTGAAAGTTCGGCCAGGCTTCCTTTAAGATGAGCGATTGTCAGGCTGATTCCATCAACGGCTATTGAACCCTCCTCAATCACATATTTCTCCAGACCGGAAGGAAGAGCTATACCGAGCAGATAGTTGTCACCTCTGCGATTAATGGCCGAAATTCTGGCAATGCCATTAACATGCCCCTGGACAAGATGGCCGCCGAGTCTGTCGCTTAATCTTAGCGCCCGCTCAAGGTTGACCCTGTCGCCCGGAGTAAGTTTTCCGGTTGTAGTTTTATCGAGTGTTTCCCCGACCGCTTCGGCAGTAAAATAATCATTCCCGACATCCACGGCAGTGAGGCATACTCCGTTAACAGCAACAGAATCATCTACTTTTACACCGCTGATAATTTCTGCCGCTTTAATGGAAATTCGCGCGCCGCCTGAAATCGGGATGAGTCTTTCCACAATTCCGGTTTCTTCAATAATTCCTGTAAACATACATGAAACTTAAAGAATTTTGCAGTTATTTCCACAAAAAAAGGAGGTCACTTTTTACGTATTACCAGCTTTAGGTCGTCGCCCAGTTTTTCCTGAGACAATATTTGAAGCTTCCCGTCATATTCGCTGTTAAGAATAGTGATTCCACTGCCGAATATTTTGGGAGCGATGAGAATAATAATTTCGTCAAAAACAGCCTGTGAAATAAAAGAGCTGAATATCTTCGCTCCTCCCTCAATAAGCAGGGAAGAAATTCCTTTTTTCCCAAGTTCTTCGATCAGAAGGGAAGGGGAAATAAATCCTTTCTCATCCGCCGGAAGAAAATGATATTTAACATTTTTCAGCCTTTTTGCTTTGTCCTTATATTTCTCGGGATGAAAAACCCATACAGGGGCTCCCTCGTCATGAAACATTTTTGCCTCTGTTGGAGATTCGTTCATTGCGTCAAGAACTATCCGGAGAGGATTTCTCCCCTCAACATGCCTTACATTAAGCTGAGGATCATCAATAATTACAGTATTGGAACCTATAAGCGCCGCGTCATAAGCCGCGCGCAGTGAATGAACAAATTTTCCCGATTCTTCTCCGGTTATCCATGTTTGTCTGTTCTGCTGTTTTGTCAGTCTGCCGTCGAGGCTCTGCGCAATTTTAATTGTTATCCAGGGTTTCTTTTCTCTGATATGTTTAAAGAAAAACCGGTTTAACTCAGCGCCCTTTTCTTCCAGGATACCTGCTCTAACCTTAATACCAGCCGCCTTAAGTTGTCTGAGTCCCTCACCTGAAACGGCAGGGTTGGGATCAACATTCGAAACCACAACTTCTGAAATACCGGCTTTAATAATGGCCGGAACGCACGGCGGAGTTTTTTTATTAGTGTGGCTGCACGGTTCAAGGTTGCAGTAGAGGGTTGCTCCCTCACATTTGTTGCCCGCGTCGGCGATCGCGTTTTTTTCGGCGTGAGCTTCTCCAAATCTTTTATGATATCCCTCACCGGCTATCTGACCATCTTTGACAATTACAGAGCCGACCATCGGATTTGGACTTACCTGGCCGGCTCCTTTAAGGGCAAGTCGAAAACAACGGTTAAGGAAATATTCATCATTCAATTTTTGCCTCAGTCCGCTGCCAGCGCTTCCCTGGTATCCATAAATTCCTTGTTCAGGTCCATATCCCTTGTTAAAACTTCTGATTCTGTATTAACTGTTACACGCAGGGCTTTAAGTCCGTCAACTCCCTGAAGAGATTCGACATCGAGGTTTTCCAATCCGGGCTTCAGGAAACCTCGGCTCTGAAGATATTCAATATATCTCTTGTATTCATATTCTTCGGTTCTGCGTGAATAAACAATGGCAATCTGTCCCGGCTGGGTTAATCTTTCGTCCGTACCTTTTATGAGGGCTTTATCAATCCTTTTTTTCATTATTTCATAGCGGATATTGTAGGTGCCGTCAACATCAAATTTTTTCTCATCCTGCCTGAACCTTATCGCGAGAGGTGTATTCTGCACCAGTATAAGGTGGGTAAGTTCGACCGGGACCTTTAGTTCAGGTTTTATTCTTTCGGCATGGGCCGCTACACCACAGAGCATAATTATCTGCCAGAGCCTCATATTTTTCAGATATATATCAGAAAATTGCATGTCATTGACGAGGCTCGCGCCGATATAAATTCCATGCTCAATTCCATCGGTTTTATACTTTTCAAAATAGTGTGGAAACATTTTCTGCGCTTCCGCTTCAACTTCATCAATATAGAAAGAGATTGTTTCATTTATCAGGCTGATGCTGTCTTCGAAATCTTTCCGCTTTTTATAAAGGAATCCCAGCTCGGGATCAAGCAGATTTTTGTAGAGTTCAATTCTTTTTTCCAGACCAGTGTCAATCGATGAAAAATGATCAAATAAAGACTCTATTTCTCTTCGGATGAATTCGAGCACCTGCAATTCATCGCCTGAACTGAGTCCCTCCCTGATCTCGTTAATGTGTTTATCGGTGCGGTATAATATTTCATCAATATAAGGAAGGGGCTTAATTTTATATGCCTCTGCCGCAATTTCGCGCGCCGCATTGAGGTGAGTAATAAGGTCATCCTGAATCGCTTTATTTCTGTAAAGGGAGGAGTGCCTGATATCGGATAAACCGAAAAGAGGAAAAACATTTTCAAATACGATTTCCTCAAGTTCCCTGTTGCCGTCATCCGGCCTGAAAAGAAGATTTATCGCGGCGCTTCGGAATCTCCAGTTAACTGAGGGGTGAATAGCGGTGCATTTTTCTTTAATTACAGCTTCGATTTTATTATTAAAATTTTCAAGATTTTTTTTAATTGCGATGCTCGTCAATGAAAGCAGTTCTTTAATATTAAGAGCTGTCATCTGGTTTAGTGAGCCGGGTACTGTTGAATATAATTCAACAAAACCTGCCACTTCACCTTCAAGATTAAGGGGGGCTACTATAGCGCACTTATACCCGTAATTCAGCAGAGCTTTTTCAATGGCTGATTTGTTTTTCAGGGTTTCAAGATTTTCGGCAACCACGGCCTGTTTGGATTTTAGAGCGGAAGTATAAAGTGATTTTTTAAAATCATTTTCACTCAGATTATCACATATTCTGAATAGTACACTTTTTCCCAAATCGCGACTGATGTTAATATCAATAAAGTTATTATCAGGCAGTATAGTAATACCGACATCCAGCCCGGGATTTTTAAGAAGAGACCTGATATTTTTTTTCATCTCAGGAAATTTATTTCCGTAGTAAGAGCCATGCTGATCGAGAAGATCAAACTTGAGACGGGAAATTATTTCACTGTTGGTGACGTCGATAGCAGTCATGGTTATAAATCCGTGAAATTCGAATAGTTCCGGAGGCAGCAATTCCATTATAAACTGAATATTGGCAATATTACCTGTTATTGTATCCAGTTGTTCATCTGTCAGCTCAGGCAGTTTACCTTTAACCACAAGGTCGACCATCGAACCATCTATAGCGAGTTTATAATATTTGTCAAGACCGGTTCCAGGGTCCTGCAATTTCATAATCATCGGATGTTCGAGCTTAATAAACCGGTTGTAATGTTTTGCCAAAATTGTGCTGTAGGCATTAATTATCTTACCGGTGATCATCAATTTATTATTCATGCCGAAGGATTTATAAGCGTCTTTTAATTGAGGCATCACAATTTTATCAAATTCAGGAGAAGTATAAAAAATTTCCTGACTCTCGACCTGAAACGGAAGCGCTGAAGCGGCGATTATATGATTAAGCTGAGTATTAGGATAAATTACCGACATCATAAGGTCAAAAAACTTTTTATGTTTTTCGATTATTCCGGGATTTTTTATGGGCCTTCCAAGTTCGGGATATTTTTTTACAACCTCCATAACATGATTCGCTATCGCGTGAAAAGGATCATCTGTATTTTGGCTCTTTTCTTTCCAGAATCTTAGCAGAGGTTGGAATGACAAGATGGTTTTAAAAGGAAATACTTTTAATTTACAGTCTGCTTTGCCGAGCATTTCGTCGGCGCTCATAACAGCATTCTTCATAATCAACACCTTCCAGTATGCAGCAATTAATTAAAGATAAAATATAAGGAATTTAATAATTTAATTAAACTGCTGTAAGAATCAAGCGTTTGTTAAAATTAATGTAATAACGGTGAAGGCCTTTTAATCATATTTTTGCCAGCGCCGGTTCCTGTATATGAAGAATATTTATCTCCGCTGTTTTTTTTATTTATTTCAGGCACAGAACAGATGGAAATTTCGGGAGCCCCGGTATGAACTAAATTGGCCAATACAAGAGCGCCTTCTTTTTCAGCGCCGTTATCGACAGAGGCGCCGGCATTAATAAATTTTATTCCCCCTCTTTCATATTCCCTGATCTCGTGGCTGTGTCCGTGAAAAACAATCTCAACTTCATGTTGACGCAATAGTTGTATGAGCTTCTTTTTCCCTCTTAATTTCAGGGTGTAACTTTCAATCCTGTTCCAGAATTTATTTTGGGGACTTGAAGCCTCTTCACGGTTCTTATAAAAATGATGATGAATAATTACCGCTCTTCTTTTGTTCTTAAATTCTTCAAAACTGAATATCTTTTTCAGATCACTCCGCTCCCGTTTTGAAACCTTGCCATTGGAAGCGAAAGGATTTTTAAGTTTTGAATAACGGTCAATTGAATTTATACCTACAAATAAAAATTCACCGATTACTTTCGCGTAAGGAAAAAAATCATTTTCCGAAGGAAAATAACAGCCCGCAAAAAGTTCTTTGAAGAAATTAACAAATTCTACAATCCTGTCTTCATAATCTGTATTTCGGCATTTTGCCGGAAACATCACCACATCAACCGCTTTCTGGGGGCCGCCGAAAATATCGTGGTTCCCGATTGTCAGTGAAACTTTATCAGCGCTATAAATGTCTAAACTTTTAAGAATTCTCTTTAATGTAAGGTAATCTTTTTCAGAAGCGTTATCTGAAATATCACCTGATATCACAATGTGGTCCGCTCCTTTGGAAAGGGCGCATTTAATGAGTTTTTTTGTTTTGCCTATATTTTCTTTTTTATAGACACTGCATAAATGAAGATCCGAAATATGCGCAATTTTCATTTTTATCCGGAAGTGATTTTCGATTATTTTGGGAAATACAAAACCAAACTTATGTAATAAATATTAAGAGCGTATAAACAAATTATTAATGTTTTATTAACTTTCCCGTAACAATGGAATCTGTATATTTCGCAGAAATGAAACAATTAATTTTGCATTGTTTGTGGCATTTTAATTGTTTAAACTTTAACTTATGGCAATTGGACAATTTAAGATTTGAGTGATTATGTCAAAGAAAAAAATCCTTTTTATCGGCGGCTCAATGAACCAGACAACCATCATGCACCAGATATCGGGATACCTGGATAATGATTATGATTGTTACTTCAGTTATTATTACGCGGATGGTATTATTGATTATGCAGTCAGTAAAGGTTTAGTAGACTTTGCTATTCTTGGTAAGAGGTTTCAGAAAATTAATGAGGATTATTTTAAAGCTCATGAACTGAAATTTGACCCGCAGGGCCGGCAAAACAATTATGACCTTGTTTTTACCTGCTCTGATCTGATTGTGCCTGAAAATATAAGAGATAAAAAACTGATTCTGGTTCAGGAGGGGATGACCGATCCGGAGAACCTGGTTTACCATGTTGTAAAACGGCTTAAACTGCCAAGATGGCTTGCCAGCACAAGCACAACCGGTTTATCACATATGTATGACCGTTTCTGTGTCGCATCGGAGGGGTACAGGGATCATTTTATAAGGAAAGGAGCAGACCCTGATAAAATTGTTGTGACCGGAATACCTAATTTTGATAATGCCGCGTTATACCTTGATAATGATTTCCCCCATAAAAATTATGTGATGGTCGCGACTTCCGACTCAAGAGAAACTTTTAAATATGAAAACAGGAAAAAGTTTATTGAAGAATGTGTGAAATTGGCGAACGGACGTCAGCTTCTCTTTAAATTTCATCCTAATGAAAATCACAAACGGGCAACAGCGGAAGTTAATAAATATGCTCCCGGGGCTCTTACTTATTCAAGCGGCAATACCAACCATATGATAGCGAATTGTGATGTTCTTGTTACCAAATATTCTTCGGTTGTTTATATCGGAATAGCTCTTGGTAAAGAAGTGCATTCCTATTTTAACCTCGATGAGCTGAAAAGAATGACTCCGCTTCAGAATGGCGGCATATCCGCTGAAAAAATAGCGCTTGAAGCGAGAAAAATGCTTGGGGAGATGGTTCCTGCCGAAGTTAAAAAGAAATCGGACTATCAATATAAGGAAGTGGTGAATTTATAATTGAACCGGATGATGAAGATAGTTACCGTAGTGCAGGCCAGAACCGGTTCGACACGGCTGCCGGAAAAAGTGATGATGGATGTTTGCGGCGCTCCGCTTCTTGTAAGAATGCTCGAGCGTGTTGCCGCGTCAAAGCATAAAGGGCAGCTTGTGGTTGCTACTTCAACAGAAAGTGAGGATGACCCAATTGAGAAATTATGTCTTGATTACGGATATGAATGTTACCGGGGCAGCCTTAATGATCTTCTTGACAGGCATTATAAAGCCGCTCTGAAGTATAATGCCGATGCTGTGGTAAAAATACCTTCAGATTGTCCTCTTATTGATCCTGAAGTTATTGACAAAGTCCTGCTTCATTTCATAAATAACCAGCCGGAAGCTGATTTTGTAAGCAATCTTCATCCTCCTTCATGGCCAGATGGTAATGATGTTGAAATAATGAAGATGAGTGTTCTTGAAACTGCCTGGTGTGAAGCTGAAAGAAAACTTGAAAGGGAGCATACCACCCCCTTTATCTGGGAAAATCCTGAAAGGTTTAATCTTAAGAGTGTTCTTTGGGAACGGGGCCTTGATTATTCATCCTCCCACAGGTGGACAATCGATTATATTGAAGATTACCGTTTTATCAAAACTGTTTATGAAAAATTATTTACCGCGAATCCTCTTTTCTCTTGCGATGATATTTTAAATCTGCTTGATAAGGAACCGCAAATTACCGGCCTGAATAAAAAATATGCCGGCGATTACTGGTATCTTAATCATCTCGATGAGTTAAAAAATATTGAAGAGTATAAAGAGAAGAGGAAACGGGCAAAAGAAAAAAACTGAAATGTTTAACGAATACAGAATTAATTATGCCAAACAAGATTGATTTAAATAATGATTATCCGGTTATAGAAAAATCTGATG
The DNA here is from genome assembly GCA_963677445.2 of Melioribacteraceae bacterium. GTDB lineage: Bacteria > Bacteroidota > Ignavibacteria > Ignavibacteriales > Melioribacteraceae. Next base: position 93,489 of record CAXXGF010000052.1, read on the forward strand.
AAATTTTCAGCCGGAGCAAAGGACTGATTCCCTCAAATACCCAGACACTTGCCAAAGGGCCGACACAATATGTAAATGGAGCGGCGCCAAAATACCTTGTTAAAGGAAAGGGAGCGAAGGTCTGGGATGCCGACGGAAATGAGTATATAGATTTTAACATGGGAATAGGACCACTTTCACTTGGTTACGCCTATGATAAAACTGATCAGGCAATCAGGGAACAGCTTGAGGATGGAATAACTTTTTCACTTGTGCATCCGCTTGAAGTTGAAGTTGCCGAGCTTATCAGGGATGTAATACCCAATGCCGAATCTGTCAGGTACAGTAAATCGGGCGCGGATGTGACTTCCGCCGCGGTCAGGACAGCGAGAGCCTATACAGGGAAACATAAAATACTCTGCTGCGGATATCACGGATGGCACGACTGGTATATAAGTGTTACTGCCCGGCATTACGGTATTCCGGAAGTGGTGAAGGACCTTACTTACACTTTTGAATATAATAACATCGATTCGGTGAAAGAAGCGATTGATGATGATGTTGCCGCTGTAATTCTCGAACCGGTTGTTTTTCAGGAACCGAGAGATGATTTTCTGCACAAACTGGCCGATCTCTGCAATGAGAAAGGAGTACTCCTAATATTTGATGAAATGTGGACCGGATTCAGGATGGCGCTCGGAGGGGCGCAGGAATATTTTGGAATCACACCCGATCTCGCCACATATTCGAAAGCGATAGCCAATGGAATGCCCCTGGCTGTTCTTACAGGTAAAAAAGAGATAATGCGGCTTCATGAGGAGGATATTTTCTTTTATACCACTTTCGGGGGGGAAGCTCTCTCTCTTGCCGCGGCAAAAGCAACAATCAATGAGCTGCGTGATAAGAATGTGGCCTCTTACCTGGCTGAAAAAGGGGCTTTGCTGAAAGATGGATATAACAAAATTGCCCGTGAACTTGGACTTGACTATACAAAAGCTTCCGGTTATAACTGGCGTTCAATTATCTCATTCGACGCAAAAGCGGGTGATCCTCTGGAAATGAAATCCCTGGTTCAGCAGGAAATGATTAAACGGGGTGTATTATGGGGCGGCTTTCATAATATGAGTTATTCCCATACAGATGAACAGATTGATTATACCCTGAAGGCATACAGCGTGGTTCTTGAAATTCTTAAAGATGCTGTTTCCAAAGGAAAAGTAAAAGATATGCTCCGTGGCGAGCCTGTGCAGCCAGTTTTCAGGAAAACAGAAGGTTTTAATATGAAACCGGTGAGAAAATAATATGGAAATGTTTTCGCTCAAAGGCAAAACGGCAATCGTTACCGGGGCGCTGGGACTGATAGGCAAAAATCATTGTGATGCGCTGGCGGAAGCAGGCGCGAATGTTATCGCCGCCGATATAAATGGAGAAGAATGTGAAAAATTTGCCGCGACATTAAATACAGCCTCTTCCGGATTCGGCCTTGATGTAACTGATCCCGGCTCCATTAAGAAGATGCGCGATTTTATTCTGGAAAAATATAGCTCAATAGATATTCTGGTTAACAATGCCGCCATAAATGATATGTTCGAAAATCCGAAGGCGGCCGCGGAACAATCGAAATTTGAAAACTATCCTCTTGAGTTATGGCAGAAATCTGTTGATGTAAACCTTACAGGTGTTTTTCTTTGTTCTCAGATACTTGGCGCTGTTATGGCTGCACAGGAATCGGGCAGTATAATAAATGTCGCTTCCACGTATGGTATAACCGCCCCCGATCAGTCTCTTTATGTTGATAAGGATGGCAATCAGAATTTTTATAAACCACCCGCTTATTCAGCTACAAAAGGAGCGGTAATCATGTTTACCCGTTATCTGGCGGCCTACTGGGGCAATAAGAATGTCCGTGTAAACACATTATCTCCGGGCGGAGTGGAAAATAACCAGGACCCCCATTTTATTAGTAAATATTCAGCAAAAACCCCGGCCGGAAGAATGGCTTTGCCAACTGATTACAAAGGGGCAGTTGTTTTTCTTGCCGCTAGACGCCTCATCTTATATGACCCGGCGCCAATCTGGTTGTCGACGGCGGATGGAACTGCTGGTAATAAAAGGAAAATTATGTTTGAAAATGTAGATAAAAGTATTATTGAAAAAGCAAAAAAAATAAAACTCCTGATTACAGACTGCGATGGCGTCCTTACCGACACGGGAGTTTATTATTCGGCTAACGGGGAGGAACTGAAAAGATTTTCAATCAGGGATGGAATGGGAGTTGAAAGGCTTCGCAAATTTGCCTCGGTTGAAACGGCGGTGATGACAGGTGAAAATTCGATGCTTGTTAGAAGGCGCGCCGAAAAACTGAAGATCAAAGATATTTACCTGGGGATCAAGTTCAAGGATGAGCTTTTTTACGTAATACTTGATAAAAGAATCTCAAGGCTGAAGAGATCGCTTATATAGGCGACGACACAAATGACCTTCCGGTAATGAAACTTGCCGGGTTAACCGCCGCGCCTGCCGACGCGACAATCTTCGCCAAAGAGATTGCCGATTTTATTGTGGAAAGCAAAGGTGGTCATGGCGCTTTCCGTGATTTTGCCGAACTAATAATTTACGCTAAAACGAAAAAATAACCGGAAAAGAATTCAATATGGATGGAAAACCAAAAGTAAAAGTTGCCGAAAGATATATTGGTGATGGTGAACCGGTATATATTATTGCCGAAATAGGTATTAATCACAACGGATCACTTGAAATAGCGAAAAAACTTATTGACGGAGCTGTGTTCGCAGGCTGTGACGCAGTGAAATTTCAGAAGCGCACTCCGGAACTTTGTGTGCCAAAGGATCAGTGGAATATAGAAAGAGACACTCCCTGGGGCAGAATGACTTATATAGATTACAGGCACAAGGTTGAATTCAGCGAAGAGGAATATGGTGAAATTGACCGGTATTGCGCTGAAAAGGGAATTCACTGGTTTGCTTCACCCTGGGATGAGGAAGCCGTTGATTTTCTGGAAAAATTTAATCCTGTTGTTTATAAACTGGCCTCCGCGAGTCTTACTGATGATGTTTTGCTGAATAAAATAAAAAAAACCGGAAGGCCGATTATGCTTTCAACAGGCATGTCGACAATGGAACAGGTTGAGCACGCGGTTGAACTTACCGGTAGAGAAAACCTGCTGCTGGCCCAGTCGACATCCTCTTATCCATGCAAACTTGAGGAGTTAAATCTAAGAGTAATATCGACATATAAAGAAAAATTCCCGACAGTCCCGATAGGATATTCGGGCCATGAAACCGGTCTGAGTCCCACATTCGCGGCGGTAGCTCTTGGAGCTTCTTTTGTAGAAAGGCATATTACTCTCGACAGGGCTATGTGGGGATCCGACCAGGCCGCGTCTGTAGAAATTCAGGGGTTCTTCCGCCTCGTTTCCAATATCAGGGATATTGAAAAATCGCTGGGAGACGGGGTGAAAAGAGTTTTTGAAAGTGAACAGAAATCAATAAAAAAACTTAGAAGAGCAAAATAATTTCAGAGGATTCAAGTGGCGGAAATTCTTACGAACATATCAGAATTGATAAGTAATTATATAAACGGACTGACTACGATTGAAATTGTCTCAATCGCCGGAATAATCGGCGCCGCATTCTTTTATATAGTGATTGAAAGAATTTTACCATATAACAGGGGCCAGAAAGTATTTCGTGAAGGATTTTTTAATGATCTGGCCCTTTATACTATCGCCCAGAGCTACATACTGAGTATAATAATTTTCGGTTTTATTATTTCATGGATTGACGGGGCTACCGGGCTTTCGAGATTAAGGATTTTTGCCGATGTCCCTATTTGGATCCAGCTTATTTTTTATCTTCTCACACATGATTTTTATATATACTGGATGCATCGCTGGCAGCACAAAAATAAATACCTGTGGCGTCTGCACGAAGCTCACCATTCACCGAAAAAAATTGACTGGCTTTCCGGTTCCCGTTCTCACGCGGCTGAAATTTTGATCAACCAGACAGTTGAATTTCTGCCGATTGTTCTGCTTGGTTCTCCCCCCGAAGTCATCGCGCTCAAGGGCCTGGTCAGCGCTGTCTGGGGAATGCATATCCATTCGAATCTTAATATAAATACAGGCATACTGCAGAAAATTATAAACGGGCCCGAAATGCACCGGTGGCATCATACCACAGGCAAAGGAAGGAACCGTAATTTTGCCACAAAACTGGCTGTCTGGGACTGGCTATTCGGCACCGCATATATGCCCCCGGAGAAAAAGCTGAAGTCTATGGCCTGAAAACTTTTTTTCCCGATAATTATTTCTACCAGTTCACCTTCGCGTTCCGCCCCTTCAAAAAGAAAAAATCAGTTGACAAAATGGTGAATAATTAGTTATTTTTATCTGATTTCCCATTGAATATGTCAAAGGTTCCAGGAAGATTATTTTTTAATAAAATGATATAGCGATGAAAAAGATTGATTTGCAGGAAATGCTAAGGGAAAGATACCCGGCATTTTTCGAAAAACCTCAGATAATTCAGAAGATTTCCTTATCGATCATGTCGAGAGTTCTTCACCTTTCCGAAATCAATAAGTTTATTGAAGAGCATCCCGACACCTATGGTCTGAACTTTATTGATGACATTTTCGACAGCATCAATTTTTCTTTTTCCATTCCGCATAAAGATATTCAGAAAATACCATCTGAAGGAAGAGTTATTTGTGTATCCAATCATCCGATCGGGAGCCTTGACGGTCTGGCGCTTCTCAGGGCAATCGGAGATATTCGTCCAGATGTAAAAATAATCGCTAATGATGTGCTATACATGATTGAAAACCTCAGGGGAAATTTTATTCCTTTTAATGTGGATACCCGGATGGGGCAAAGAAGAAATATTGAGATGATAGGTGAGACTCTTGAGAGTGAACAGGCTTTAATCATATTCCCTGCCGCCGAGGTTTCCCGTTTGAGAGGTATTAAAGTAATGGATAAAAAGTGGAACAAGGGGCCGATTTATTTCGCCAAGAAGTTTGAATCCCCCATATTGCCGATGCATGTCGCGGCTAAGAATTCAGCCTTTTTCTATTTCTTCTCTCTGCTGCATAAGGACCTTAGCAGGGTTCTGCTGGCCCATGAACTTTTTAACAAGAGAAATAAAACTATTAAAATCAGAATCGGGGATCCAATACCGCCAAAGCGTTTACACAGAACTATATAAATGACAATGTCCAGTTGAAATTATTAAAAAAACATGTTTACTCGATTGGAAAAAACAAAAGAGGAATTTATACTACCGAAAAAAATATTATACACCCGGTCGAAAAACAATTGCTTAAACGTGAACTTAATAACGCGAAACTGCTGGGTATAACAAAAGATGACAAAATGATCATTCTCACCGATTTCAAGGAATCTCCAAATGTTCTTAAAGAACTTGCAAGACTTCGGGAAGTGACATTCAGGCGGGTGGGTGAAGGAACCGGAAACAAACTTGATATCGATAAATATGACCGTTATTATAAGCAGATAATTGTCTGGGATGATAAAGACCTTGAAATTGTCGGCTCTTACCGGATTGGTCTGGGAGATCAGATCATGAGTGAAATCGGTCCGGAAGGATTTTATACATCAAGTCTGTTCGGGTTTTCAGATCAGTTTAAAGAAACGGTTCTCTTCAAAATCGGTGGAACTTGGAAGAAGTTTTGTTCAGCGGCGTTACTGGAATACTAACGCGCTCCAATATCTATGGCTTGGAATAGGAGCCTTCCTGAAACATCATCCCCATTATAAGGTTATGTTCGGAGGTGTGAGTATAAGCAACAGTTATCCCGAAGAAGCAAAGCAGCTTATTGTATACTATTTTAATAAATGGTTTGGTGAAGAAAACAATCTCGTCTCACCGAATAATGAATATGAACTTTCGGAAGAAACTATTGCCGGTTTTGATAAGGAGTTTACCGGTAAAACCCATAAGGAGGATTACAGGGTTCTGAAAACTAAAATGAAAGATTTTGGTATGACAGTGCCGATACTTTATAAACATTATTCAGAACTATGTGATGATAACGGGGTTAAATTCCTTTGTTTTAGTGTGGACCCGGCATTCGAAAATTGTATCGACGGACTGATTATAGTTGATATTGATAAAATAAAAGATGAAAAAAGGCAGCGTTATATGGATCCCTTTGCCCCGATGGTAGAAGAAGTTGCCGATCCTGTAAATTCCTGAGCTGGCCAAGCCGGGACCAAATGCGACCATCCGGTGGCTGAGAGGAGTGGAAGCTGCCGCCGCTGGTTTCGACTTCTCCCAACCACCGGCGAATACTTCTAAAAATATTTTGCCATTTTGCGTAGAATTTCACTTCTTACGGAATAACTGGTAAGCCGGAAGTGAAGAGTAAAAACACTTATTTGATTTTAAAAAACCGATTTCGATGACGACTTCGATTTGGATTTGATACCTAATATCCTGTTAATCTTTTTAATCCCCATATTCCTGTACTGTGTTTTTTCGGTGTACACCAGGAAAATCCGCGGCAAATTTTCGCCCCTGCTGCTAAGGCAAAAAATATATGCCTGAATAATAACAATATTTGCTAATTCCCGTTTCTTTTTATATTATTATTCAAAGTGAGTTTGTGATAAAAAAGTATTGGCGGCTTTTATGTTGTCAGGTGATCAGATTTTGGTTCAGATGACAGAAGGTGATCATCAAAAGGAAATTTAATGATATCAGTAGTCGAAGAAAAAAACGGCATAAGCAGCATGAGAGCGTTATTATTTTCAATGAACTCAAGGTATTGAACAAACCAATATCAGGAAATAAACAAGGTGATGGCAAATTGAAATTTACTACTGATCTGAGAGAAATTGAATTTTATGGCAAAAAGAAGGAAAGAGAAAATTACAGATTCAGGATGCATATCAAAATGCTGGGAATTGACAGAGACAGGCTTGATAAACTGGTAAATAAAATAAACGATGAAGTTTCCCGGAAAATTGACTGCACAAAATGCGCGAACTGCTGTAAGGTACTCCGGCCTGAATTTGAAGAAGAGGATATTAACAGGTTTGCTGAGGGAATGCAGGTTGACAAGGAGGATCTAAAAGATGGTTACTGCGAAAAGGTAAAAGGAGAGAAGGGGAAATATATATTTAAAGAAGAGCCATGCCCGTTTCTAAGAAATAATAAATGCATAAATTATCAGCACAGACCGGAAGTATGCGTCTCTTTTCCTTTTCTTCACAAAACTGAATTCAGTTCCCGTTTGCTCGGTATTATTCAATTTTATCCATTTTGCCCGATAATATTTAATGTATATGAAGAGTTAAAATCAGTGCTTTGGAATAAGCATTGGAGAGAACACATGAACATTTACCTTGATGACTGATAAACAGATTTATCCCGCGCCTAATACAAAAGAAAAGACTAACCGCTGTATCTCATCCGTTACGAAGGGGAGAGATACCGGCTGGGAAATAAGTTATAATTTTGTTGAAAATCTTGTTGAGGAGTATGGGGATGATTTATTTGCTGAAAGATTATTGAATGATATTCCCGCCGGGACTGTGTCTGGTATACTTAATATCGAGATCCGGAGTACAAACGATAATGGCGCGGGTATTATTAAGTCTGCCACGGAATGACTGGGAGAATGCGACCGTGAAAGAAAGGTGAAAACAGCATTGTGACCGGAAGTGGTTCTTATACCTGATTCTGCCGATAAGGAAAAATATTCAGCAGAATCAGGAGTATTTTTCCACACATCAGTATTCCATAAACAGTCAATTATCACTCCCGGCAGAGTTGGCGGACACATCCTTTCTTCCCTTGAAATGAAACATTTGTTTCATCGTTTGCTCAAAGAATGAAATATACTAAGATGAGAGTCTGGGAAAAATGAACCAGACTTTAACGCGTTCATTTGGGAGAAGACGGAGTTCCGGATTTGTATTTTTGTAGTAGTGTTTCCCATTTTTCACTGATGCGTCAGAATGAACTTATTCAAGATATAATTAGGTTTCAATAAAAAAAATGATTATAATTACCCTCTCAATTAACCTACCATTTCGTTCTTGATTTAACTAAATTTTTAGTTTATCTATTATTCCCCTCCGTTAATTTCAACCGCGATATTTGGTATATTTTATTAAAGTATTTTGAGCAGGAGCTTAAAATGAATATTTATGTAGGGAATCTTCCCAAAACAACCAATGAGCAGGCAGTAAGAGAATTATTTGAAGCTCATGGTGAAGTAACAGAAGTGAAATTAATTAAAGACCACTATACAAATGAACTGAAGGGGTTTGGATTTGTTACGATGCCTTCAAATGCGGACGCTACAAAGGCAATAAAGGAAGTTGACGATGTTGAAATTGATGGCCGGATATTAATAGTTAATGAAGCGAAACCACAAAAGAACCGTTCAGGCGGAAATCGCAGAGGCGGCGGCGGTTACCGGGGTGGCGGACATTCCGGATCATGGTAATAATTACTTAATAAAAATTTTCGCCCCGGATAAATAACCGGGGCAGAATTCAATGAAAATTTTGTGCTAAAACCGGATACTGACGGCTTTCAGAAAACTTATTTCCTTTATCTTTCAGCTCTTGCTTTTATAATATTAAACAAAATTTTTCTCAGGAGATTGCTTTTTTTTATACAATTGTGCATCTTTAACAAATAATCTCCCTGAAAATTTACATATGAATTATTTGGCGACTCGCGGAGATTAATCTGATCTGTCAGATAAAACGGCTAAAGTTTAATTAAGCAACTAAATTTCCATAAAAACTTTTCCTCGGAGAGGAGTGATAATTATGCCCGGCAGTGTTAAATATAACAGCGCGCTGAATTGTGTTGAATATAACTTTACAGGAATTACCACAGGCGACGAAATTCACAAAGCTTCCTCGGAGGGAATAAAACTGGGAAAAGAATATTCGACAAATGGTTACCTGGTCGATATCAGGGAAATGGTCTTTGAAGGTCCGCTGACAGAGCTGCTGGATCTCCCTGAAAAACAATATGTTGAAGAAAAGCTGGACCGTTTCAGCCGGATAGCTCTTGTAATGTCGGATAGTGAGGAAAAAAGAAGGAATGCCCGTTTTTATGAAAATGCTTCAATTAACAGGGGATGGCAGGTGAAATGTTTTAATACATATTCCGACGCGGTCACGTGGCTTACTTCAAAAAGATGATAACATAACCTTTCAGTAAAGGATGATATTTTTTGGCGGGAGGCCTGAAAAGACCCCCCTTAAAGTTTGATTTTTTTAATTATCGTTTTTCTGCATTATAAAATGTTTTTCGTACCATTTTTCAGGTTTCTGAGGCATTACCGAGTTATTAGTATAATTCATAATAAAGTTTACAACCCCTAAAGCCGCTGCGAGGAAACCAAGAATCATTGCTGCTACTACCAGCAAAACTATCATCAGCGCGCCTCCGGAAAGTTCGGAGTCATAATCTCTTTCAACAGTGCCATCCGAGTATTTTTTATAATGTTTGGCGCCCATGCCAATAAATAGTCCTCCCATAAGTCCCCCGATAATACCTTTACGGCTAAATCGGTTTATTCTCTTTTCAAAAAGGTATACCGGCACCCGGCTTGACATAATGTAAAAAGCTATGCCAATGACGTGAATTATCAGGAAAGTAGTAAAACCAACCATATAAAGCATGAAAAGTCCCTAAAAAAATTGAGCAGCCGATAATCCATTTTGAACCGGTGAATATTCTTTCGGTCCTGTCAAGATAAACCGGGGCAATTTCATTCACGCGGTCGATAATATCCTGTTCAGTTGGCGCGAGATTTTTATAAATATATTCCAGGCCGTTTCTGATGAATCTTTGCCTGTTTTCCTTTAGTAATAGTGATCAGCTCTTCACCATCCTCAACGTAGGTGGTAAGTTTCTTATCGATCTCAAGTAATATTTCCCTGGCTCTTCTGTTTCTTTCCTCTTCACTAAGATTGGGATCGGGAGGGCCCATATTCCTCAAATCCCTTCTCTTCACTCCAGGGAAGCTTTTCTTTAATGTTTGTATAAACCACCCAGGGGAAAAGCACAAAAACTACCACCGAGATAGCCAATAATAACAGCATACTCAAAGATATCCCCAATGCCAAATCCTCCGGTATCTTTCGTTTTTTTTGCCGCTTCCTGGGCATAAGCGGTCATTTCGGGGAATATTGCCAGGGTTGCAGTAATAAGTATAAAAAAGATAATTGTTAACCTGTTCTGATTCTTCATATTTCATCTCCTTTTGATGAGTCTTTCTTATTATTCTTATTGAATAACGAGTATTAGTATCAAAATTTGTGAATAATTTATTATTAGCGAATCATATCAAGTCAAAGAAAGAATGCAATAAGGATGCCGGTATCCTATTATATATCCCCAAAATTAAATCACCGTATCTGGCGCAAACACAAAAATGATAAATTGATTCAACATTCATTATATGGAAAAACAAAAAACACAATCCATTTTTATCATGATTGTTTAATCACCCTTTGTTGAGGGCAAATAGAATATACTGTATTTACCCGCAAATTTCAAATTAAATGATTGTCAAACCTGCCTGAAAAGCAAAGTCTGTTTTTAAAGATGTAACTTTTATTATTTATTGCAGGCAGGGATAATAATAATTCTTCGAATATAACTGACGTATCTCCGGAGGGACACATGTTACTAAGGTTATAAGGTTTTTGCCATTATTCTGTCCCTGACTCACCTGGAATTAAAAAGGCAGATAAACAAAATTGATTATCTGCCCAAATATTTACATGATATTAGACCGGGTTACGCTGTTCTTTTACAATCGTTCTATGTATAAAGCGGTTTGAAGGATTTATAATCGAAATAGACGATTTTTTCTTTGTATTGTGACCAGAGCAGATCACGGTAACATGGCGGAAAGTGCTGCCATAAAAGCTGCGCTATGGAGCCATACCAGTCAAGGCCCAAACCCATTCCATCGAGAAATTCCCGCATAGTCTGCTGTGTGGGAAGAAATCCGGTCAGCTCACAGAGAGTTTCTTTTTCCGGGCGTGAAAACTTGCGGGGTATGAATCCCTTTAAATATTTTATCGCTTCAAAGATTGGGGATGGCAGCGGAGGTCCGGTTTGATCAGAATCCCGGAATGTATAGTTCTCCCATAAATTTTCGCGTGCCCATTCCAGTCCCAGTATATCAAGGTCACCCTTTTCTTTCATCATTATGTAGGCATAAGGAACCATGTCGAAAGTATTATACCAGAATTTGCCGTTGGAAAATACTTTCATTGAAGCAAAATCGGAATCGCCCGGGGTGGGAGGCGCGAAAGGCTGGAATATTACATTTGTTCTGTCGCCAAACTGCCAGTCGAGATAAGCGGCCACAACCTGTGTCTGGTTGCCCCCGAGGCTGTGCCCGGTGACAATAACCGGCGCGTTATCATTACTGAGCAGTTCATTCAGCGCTTTGGCAAGTTTGAGCTTTTTATCTCCTCCTGTTAATTTCGCTTCCAGATTGGCAAGATTAAGAAATCCTTTGATACTGCCGGTTGAAATTTTACCTTTTTGATTTTCTTTACCCGCTTTTGTGACATCTTCGGGAGGGAGGAAATTATCAATGATAAGTTCACCATCGAGAAGAGCCTTCCAGCCATGCAGCTTGAAATCCTCAATATCCTGTTTTATCTGGGCGATAAGACCATCAATGCCGGATCCTGTATTTGTGCCCCGTATAACAACCGAATAAAAGAGAGGAGTATTATCACTGTTCCTGTAAGAAGCGATAAATAAACAATTGCTGTTGTCGGGATCAATTGCCGGACCCCAGTCCAATGACCATGAACCGGGAATTGTATCAGGGTTTTCTTTCCCTTCCTGACCGCCTGTTGGCAACAGAGGTGTATAATCAGGATTTGTGATGACGAACCTGATATCTTCGGCGATATGTTCTTTATCATTTTCACTTTCGTAGGCCGCGTTCGCGAGTCCCAGCCAGACCATTCCGTAGTATTCCGACTGCAGGTCGTTTACGATTTGCAATTCAGATTTATTCATTGTGTTAAACCTCGGTTTTGTTGTTTTTTTGATTCCCCCGATATATGGAGGTTGTGTCTTATTATCGGACGTTTTATAATTCCTTTTCCCTGCCGATTCGTTATCCGGCCTGAAAATTCCCCGCTGAAATGATTCATTTGAAATTTGTCGACAATTCCAAAACTCCGGGACGTTAAAAGACAATATATCCAATTATAAATAATTATGCAATAGCTCTTTATATTAATTCCCTATTAATTTGATTTAGGAATATCCAGGGGCATGATTAACCGGAAAACAGGCCACGGATGCCGCTTGATAAATCATATCGAAAACGTTTTTTTTGTCACGTGAAGACGTAGAGAAAACTGGATTAACGGGATGAGAATGATCGTCAGGATGTTTTTGAAACAAAATAAAAAGCTGAGTGATCCTTAAACTTTCAATAATCAATTACTGCGTAAGAAGTTGATTTCTACGAAAGATGGCAAAAATTGTAATGAACAATTAAATAGCAGGTTTACCGCAGATTTCTCTGATTAAGGCGGAAGAAAAGCCATCAAATAACAAAAACACAAAATCCCACAAAAAAGCTCAGAACAGGATATGGGAGATTAGAATGGATAGCCCCAGAGTTTGAGCCATTAAATTTTTCACAGGCAGAGCTTGAGGAAAACGCTCAAAGGGGAACATTTGTCGGCATACCCGGGCAATCGGAATGTTCCCCTTCGGAGGCGCTGCTTTCGACATAGTGATAATAAGCGCTACAAATGTCCCCGAAAGGGGGCAAAGCCGAATAGCCACGGGGTGTTCCCGCAGTGAATTTCCCGTGGGGGCGGAGAGAATAAATGCACAACGTCCCATATATTCCGGAATGTAAGAAAGATTTTGGGCTATTGTTGACATCAGTTGCAAAAATATCTTTTTGTCCTCATGAAGCATTCCTTTTTAGGATTTGACAGGGCGAAGCAGTACTCGTAATCGTGCTCGTTCTCGAATAACCTGAGCGTTTTGGTAAAGACAAGTACGAAGTACGATTCTTTCTTCGGATTCATTTTTTTTCTGGCACTGCCGGTGTATGTCTAAAAAGCAAATTTGGGATGAACAAGTACAAAAAGAATTTTATCCAGTTTGATATTTTTAACGGCAATCTGACGCGCTTATTATTATTTTATTAATGAATTATTATTCTTTAAGCTAAAGGAAATGAAATTCAGGAGTGTCAGATGAGGAAATCAAACAATTTAACAATGAGAATTTTTTCAATTTTTGTAGTATTTATTTTATTTTCAGGCGGGGGTATTTTTGCGCAGGGTACAATTGTCGACCATAACTGCACAGATATCACCCTTATACCGGAGAACGCCATAGTGCAGGCTAAATCGGTTTTGCATATAGGGTATGGTCATACCTCTCATGGAAGCCAGATAACAACCGGAATGAACGGACTGGTAAACTTCGCAAATAACGGGGGGCTGGGGCTCTCCTTACCTGAGGATATTTTCGAATGGAACAACGGCGGGACAAACGGCGCCCTGGACCTTGAGGAGGGGGATGGATATGGAACCGGCTGGTTGGACCACGACTGCGGATACTACCCCGACTGGGTGAATGAAACAAGGGAATACCTGGATGACGCTTCCCATGTCGATGTCAATGTTATTATCTGGTCCTGGTGTGGACAGGCTTCAGGATATTCCGAACAGAATATGATCGATTATTATTTAGCGCCTATGACTCAGCTCGAACTGGAATACCCCGATGTTACTTTTGTTTATATGACCGGTCACGCGGACGGGTCAGGACTGGAGGGCAACCTCCATATCAGGAATCAGCAGATCAGGAATTACTGTATAACAAATGACAAGGTTCTATACGATTTTTATGATATTGAATGTTACGATCCCGATAACAGCTATTTTGGCGATAAATATGTCAATGATGATTGTTCTTACACAGGAGGGAACTGGGCTTTAGAATGGCAGGCGACTCATACCGAAGGAATCGACTGGTTCAATTGCTCGCCGGCGCATACCCAGGCGTTAAACGGCAACCAGAAAGCATATACAGCCTGGTGGTTATGGGCGAGACTTGGCGGATGGGACCCAAACTCTATTCCGGTGGAACTTACTTCCTTTAGCGCCAAAATAAAGGGCAATGCTGTTGAATTGATATGGTCAACTGCCACAGAAACAAATAATTACGGATTTTCGGTGGAAAGAAAAAATGGCGCCGCCCGATTTAATCCGCTCGCGTTTGTTAATGGCAGCGGGACAACAACCGATGTATCAGATTATTCATATACAGATATTTATCCTCCCGCAGGAATAATAGAATACAGGCTGAAACAAATCGATTTTAACGGCGCGTTTCAATATTCTGAGATACTTCAGGTAAACTATGCCACACCTGAAGAATTTGTGCTTTCGCAGAATTACCCCAATCCCTTTAATCCCTCAACAGTTATTTGTATGCGGATAGCGGCTGACTGCCGGGTAAAACTTAACATATATGATATTCAGGGCAGACTTGTCAGCGAATTAATTGATGAGAATCTGCCCGCGGGAGTACATGAGGCTGAGTTTGACGGAACGGGTCTGGCTTCGGGAGTGTACTATTTTTGTCTTCAGGCCGGGGAGTTTCACAAGGTGAGGAAGATGATACTGCTGAAGTGATCAGGCCGATTTACCCGATATGGTGTCATTAATCATTTGTGATCAAACTGAAACATCCCCGGCAATTTTCAGCCCGGGGTGTTTGTATGCCACGAATACACTAATAAACTCCAAATCGAAGTCGTAATCGAAATCTGTTTTTATCTCATGCCAGGATACTGAGACGCAAAGAAAAAGGATACCTTATTTTTTAACCTTCCGGAAAACAAGATTATAATTGCGTGAAAACATTTTTCATTTAGGGTATGAAAATAATGGACTTCTCTCCAGGATTAGTTTCAGCTCAAGGTAGATCAAACCCCTCCCGTCCTCCCCTTAACATCTTAAGGGGAGGGGATTTCGATCTTTCACTATTGAAGAGTTTTCGGGAGGTTAGTATTTCTAATATTGTTGTTGCAAAATTTGAGATTTGATGTTATTCCAAAATGGGGACTCCACAACTGCCGGGAAGAAATCCTAAAGAATTCAGCCTTATAAATCCCGGTAAAATCGAAATTTATGTCGTTTCTTATCTCACGCGAAGACGCTAAGGCGCAAAGCAAAGAAACCTTATTTTTTGTTTTTTTACCTTAGTAGCATAGGATTTCCCTCCCAAATAATTAACCTTATTGCCTTTTTATTTTTCTGCATCGGTACTAAAAAATCAGAGTAAGAGTAGGAGTAAGAGTATGATGGCCGGGTTGGGTGATGGCGAAGGGGGTTGTGCATTTTTCTCGTGGTGTTTGTCTTATCGGTCAATGCGTTATTGGTCAATAATAATATTTTGTTCTTTGGCTCAATTTATTTAATTTTACGATATTCTCAGGGTAATGTTTTCATAGTCTCTGTAAAAATAGAGGATAAAATGAAGAAATATTATGTTTTGTTTTTACTTTTTTGTTTTCAAACGATAATACCAGCACAGGAAAAATATAATTACTCTGAGTCGGTGAACAAATTTGCTTTCGATATGTATGAGCAGTTAATTAAAGATAATGATGAAAATGTAATATTTTCGCCTTTGAGCCTTTCAATCGCTATGGCGCAGTTATATATTGGCAGTGAGGGGAAGACGAGAGAGGAGATAGGCAAAACGTTCTATTTTCAGGGGGAAAATGAGAAATTTCTGGCAAACTATGAAGCATTTATTAATAATTTTGATACAAATTCAAATCATAATAATCTTCAAATGTCGATCGCGAACTCTATATGTATTAATGAAATATTTGTAATTGACAAAAATTTTGAAAAAAGTCTGAAAAGTCATTTTGATTCCGATTTCTACAGCTTTACAAAATATAATGACGCGGTAGATTTTGTGAATGATTGGGTTAATAAAAAAACCGACAAAAAAATAAACCAGTTACTTAGTTATGATGAACAGAATATATCAAACACAAATTATACTAAACAATGTGGTCTATTTCAAGGCAGCCTGGGAAGATGCTTTCGAAGAAAAGAAAACTAAAAAAGACAAATTCTTTTTATCGGATAGTGGTTTTGTCAAAACTGACTTTATGAAAATCTACGGAAGACGTTTACATGTACAAATTGGAAAAGATTGGTTATTCAGGCTTCCCTATAAAGATCCAAAATATGAGATGCTTTTAATTTTGCCTTATGAAACAGAGGGTATAAAAAGAATAGAAAAGGAAATAAACAAACTGGACCTTGAAAAAAATATTGAGCAGGACAGGAATAAGTGAATTTGAATTAAGTTTGCCAAGTTCACTGCCCTAACTGAAAAAGATAA
>CAXXGF010000053.1:0-84554 GCA_963677445.2 Melioribacteraceae bacterium
TTTACTTTTATTTGCTTGTCCTTATAAACAATCACTTCATCAATCAGGTTCAGTATAACCTCCCTGGAAAGCTCAGCAATATTTCTGTGCTTTTTAAAACTTTCAATATATTTGTTCCCTGAATATTCTCGTTCTTTGATTTTATTGAGATATTCTTTCTGTATGTTGAGTTCGCTTCGCTTTTTATGGTGGGCTTTTTCATACTCAGGTTTCATGATGTTGTATTCATCAAGAGTGATTATACCTTCCTTGTAATCTTCATATAATCCCCTCTTTAAGATTTCCTATTCTTATCAAGCTCATCTTCAATATGCTTTGATCTTATTACCTATAAAACAGATCGTTCCTTTGCCTTAACTATTTCCTGCTGTGTCTTTTTGATAACGCTTTCTCTGCGTTTACAACAGATTTTGTCTGAGTCTGAATCGTTGCTAAGTATTATTTCAAGCAGAACATCCTCGCCTATTATATGGCTCGCACATGCATCTTTGCCCAGCTTCTTATATGTAGAGCAGATGAACCGTCTATATGTCTTACCGTTTACTGTCGCGCTTGTCCTTACCATCTTTTTGCCGCAATCAGCACATTTTAAGTATCCGGAAATTATTGACGGCTCAGTATCTTCTGACTTTGGAGAAGTGCCTTTCTTTTTCTGTATCTGTACAGCATCAAATTTATCTTTGCATATAATAGCTTCATGAGTATTAGGGTACTACTATCCAATCTTTTTCGGGAAGTATGTAGCGTTTCTTTGTCTTATGATTGTATTTCGATGTCATGTGCCTTGCACCATATCACCAGTATATATCCTATTTGATAGTATCTTCCGTATCTTTCTTCTTATCCCAGTAATCCTCAAAATTTTGTCTCTTTGATTTCTCTTTCATATGTTTTGTGATTGAAGTTACGCTTTTACCAGAAAGGTAAAGATTATAGACTTCCCTTACATTCTCGGCTTTCTTTTCGTCTATTATTAAATGATATTTGTCATCAGGATCTTTTATATATCCATACGGCGCTTTAGGGTATACATACTTGCCTTCTTTCCGTTTGGTTTCAAGGCTGGCTTTTGTTTTACGCGATATATCCCTTGCATACTCTTCATTGATAAGGTTCAAGGAATGGTATTTCAATACTGTTCATCTTTTCCGGGTTCTTAAAGCTATCAAGATTCTGCATTACAGATATGAACCTGATTCCCAGCAACGGGAATATCCTTTCAAGGTAATTGTCTACATCTATATGCTCACGACCAAACCGTGATAAATCTTTTACTACTATGCAATTCACCCTGGCCGGACTTGACATGTCATGCATCATACGTTTGAATGCCGGCCTGTTAAAATCAGTACCAGTATATCCATCATCAATGTAGTTATCTATTACACTGAAGTCTTCGTCATTAATTTGGGACACATAATCATTAAGCAGTTTCTTTTGATTGATAATACTATTGCTGACACTCTTATCCTTATCATCCTGTGATAGCCGTATATATAGAGCCGTGTTCCATACTCGTTTTTCTTTTCTGTTTATATTAATCATTTTGCTTACCTGCTCAGTATACTTATTCTGTCTTGATAAAAGATTTGACGCTTTTTTGAATTCATCCTGATACTTGAATTGTATATTGACACTTTTATCCGCATTTATATATATGATTTCGACCAATGACGTAAGCAGGTCTCTTGTGAGTTCCTTTATATTATAATTGTCTTCGAACTGCTTCATCCAAATAAGGTTTTTCTCTTCAAGGTGATGTGCTTCGTTCTCTTCCTGCTTAAGTTGTTCTATTGATTCTTCCAGTTCATTTATTTCGCTATCATATTTCTGTTTCATGTCAATGATACTCTTCTTTTGATATCAAGCCGGATTTCAAATCCTCATATAGCCCGATTTTAAGCTTTCTTTTTTCTTTGATCCTGCCTCTTTCTGTTTTTTATTTCTTTATCAAAATCTACGTATTCGTCTTCGGTATATATTCTTTCCTTACCTTACCGATTACACTTTTCATATTGATAACAGTATAAATCTGAGTATTGATTGCATGTTTTACTATGCTGACCAGAACATCGTGGTTTATGCTGTGTGACTGGGGGCATTTAATGCTTTTGATACCTGATTATATGTTCTGCACTTATAATATGTATATACTTTCCCTTTTGATATACTCGACGACCTTATCATTGCATGCCTGCAGTCCGCACATCTTAAAAAGCCTGAAAACAGATAAACTTTTTTCTTATACGGCGGAGTACGTGTACATCGTGGCAAATATGCTTTGTACCTTTTCAAACGTTTCTTTTTCGATTATCGCCTGATGAGTATTTTTGACTAATATCCTTTCATCTTCTTTTAAGTATATCTTTTTTCTATTCTTATAATCCAATGTCGTATGCCGTTTCTGGTCCATACAGCCTATATATGTTTTATTCTTCAACATTTTAGTAATTGTCTGCGGCCGCCAGAGTTCTCCGCATCTTGAGTGATTGGATTTATATATTCCCCTTTTCCTTCGATACATCCCGGGAGATAATATCTTTAAATCATTTAATCTTTGTGCTATACGAATTACTCCCATACCGCTTATATACCAATCGAATATATTACTAACAATATGCACAACATCACTATCAATAATTAAATGATGGATATCATCAGGGTCTTTTTTGTACCCGTATGGTGCAAATGCGCTTACCAACTTGCCTTCTTTCCTTTGGTCGTCAAACGCTATCCGTACCTTTTTTGAGATCTCGCTGCTATAATAGTCGTTCATGATATGCTTGAAGCGCACAAAGATACTGTTCATCTCTTCCGGTCGTTCAAAGCTGTCCAGGTTATCCAGTATCGATATGAATCTGCAATTAAGGAAAGGGAAAGAGCTGCTCAAGGTAATTGCCGGCTTGTATATAGTCCCTACCGAAGCGTGACAGGTCTTTTACTATTACGCAATCTATTGAACCGGACTTGATATCTTCTATCATACGTTGGAATCCGGGGCGGTCAAAGTTGGTGCCTGTATACCCGTCATCGATATACATATCGCCTATTATCATATCTGTTTTATCGTTTACGTAATTGGTTAACAGATTTCTTTGGTTTGTAACGCTGTCGCTTTCAATCTTATCGCCATCTTCCCGGCTTATCCTTATATACAGACCTGTCTTATATACTAAATTGGTTTGTTCTTCTATTTGTACAGTGTTATCGTTATAATACTTCTTTCTTGGCATAGTAAATACTCCTCCATATATTATTCCCCGGAGGATTTTCGAGTGCCGTATTCATTTTATCTATCATTTGCTATGAATCAAAATTTGAGCTTAATTTATTTTACTCTTCAAAAATCCAACCAATTTGTCTTCAAGGCTTTCATCGCCGACGAAAGTCCACTGAAACAACAATGTCCTTATACTTGAAACGGTATGGATTTTTAATCTGCTGCAAAAAGCTTTCCTTTCGCTCATCTATGTTCCTTTACTTGTATCTATTTCGACATCCCGTATATCGGTAAGTCCCTCAATTAATATATCACCCATCATATTCCTCCTATATTTATTGACATATGCATGCGGCAAAAATACATTTGCCGCATAGTATATGCCATAAATCCTTTCAGATTTATATCTTTGTTTTCCAGCGCTCCAGGCCGCTTTCGCGCATGGGAGTTTCACCCCGCCCATTTTTAAAGGCTTCTCGTCCTTATCGTACGGCCGGCCAACGGTTGGCATGTTTCCAGCTTTCACATGTCGTCGCAATGTGTTCGCTCGGATATATAATATCGTCGTGGCGTGTCTTTTCGCTCGTGTGAAAGCATTGTACCTGGAACGCTTTTTATTCAATTTTCATGGTGCAAAAGTCTTTATAAAATAAAAACCCCTACACTATATAGCCGTGGGAGAGGCAAAATCCGAACCCCCTAAAGCAAACTTTTTTCAAAAAACAGCCTTTTTTCTACTTTCTGTACCATTTTTCGTACAGCAAATTCGCTGCAGCCTTCCATTTCTGATATTTGAGCATAACTTAGTCCCAGGTAATATTTCATAAGAAATCTTCTTCTTTGCACTTCGGTATATGAAGATAAATTGTCTAGCATTTTGTAGATACAAATCCTATTTATACTTTCATTCTGAAAATCATCAATCCGGAACGCTTTGTTGTTATTCAATGCGTAAATTGACAGTGATTCTATTGCCAAAGTGTTCCTATAATGCTGGCGTGTACTGTTGATCCATTCATTATCCTGTTTCTTCAGTTCGTCCAGAAAACTTGAATCGATTTTTACACCTTCTGTTTCCCACTGCTTTATCTGGTTGAATAGTTGGCTTGTGATCTTGACCTTTGTTCCGTTTGTTAAGTAGCTTATTTTGTAATGCACTATAATTTTATTCCTTTCAAATTTGATCTATTTTTCTCAAATCTGAAAGGCGGAGATCGGCATAATACAGTCATTAGTAATATAAGTTATTAAAGATAATATACCCTTCAAGTGTTATATTTTGTCTTCTTGGATGTAAAAATATAGGCCGCCTTGACTGCGGCCTGTTCTCATTAATGCACATGCTAAAAATACTGTTTGCTGATATTATTTATAATTGATAAGCAATCATTGCCATCACTGCTATTGCCTATCAGAATACTTCTTACTATTTTTAAAAAATTTTTTCACGCTTTTTAGTTATTTTCTTCAATCAATTACATAATTAATTGAAATAACTTCCATTACTCGATTTAGGTATTTCTTCGTATTTGTCTTCTTCGTGGCTGTAGTATGCATACCATTGTGTTTCTCTTGAGTCTATATGTAAACTTTTTCCCTTATCTATAAATACTATTATTCCTTTGATTCCAATATGTTCTGCTAATGATGCGACTTCAATATTAGAAATATCTTCTACAAAAAAGTCAACTCCTTGCCCAAGCAGATTATAGCTTTCTTCACATCCACCGATTTCTTCATTGTGTGCTTTGGTTCTATAAGCAGAATTGATATGTAACGGTTTATCAAAATAATCACGGATATACTGTAACGCTCTTACTAATTCTAAATCTATTAATATCTTATCAGTTCCGTCATGACAACTAAATTCACAAACCTTGAAGTTCTTTGTAAGGTTGATATCTCCATCCTTATTTAAAGAAAAGATTCCAACTATCGGTTTGCTTATTTCGAAAAATATATCAGAATCATGATCTTGTTCCGCATTTACCGTCTGGGAGCATAAAAAGTTTGATCCCAAAAAAATTGCAAGCATTAAGATCAAGAGAATAGTTAACGTTTTTATTATTATTATTTCTAATCTTATCTTCATCTAAACACACCAATTCTTTAATTAGTTTTGTTAATCATAATATGCCCATATATTCCCATAATTCGGCTAAAATCTCTTACCAACACAATTTTCTTTATATTGGTAATATTATAACTATCCTCTGATTGAAGTTCTGTTCCTTTCAACACATTGCCTGACAATATCCTTACCATTATCTTGACTCAAGATTCGGGTCTTACGAATCATCTATCTTTCGAATTTGGTTTTCTATAGCTTGCAATCTTTTCAATCTAATTTAAATAGCTTACAATCAATAATTAAATAACATCTAAGTTCTACTTCTTATATTCTAGCAGTTTTTACATAAACTATAGTAATTCTTTTCTGCTTTAAGTAAATTTATAAGTCGTGCAATATTCATTGCAATATGCAAAAATCTTCATCTGTGGGATGCAATCCATCAGCATAATAATCAATGATATTAGGAGCAATCTCAAGACCATCAACTAGATACACCTCAGAATAATCCACACAAATTTCCTTTATTGCAATACTCACATCTTGTAGAGTTCCCACACATTTTGTTTCTTGCATATTATGACGCCAAAAAGGTGTAATTATTAGCTTGCATATATGTGGATATATTCTACATAATTTTCTTATATATTCAGAACAATTTTGTTTGAAATTGCTCATACTTTCACAACTATTCCAATCATTTGTACCGTAAGCTACTGTTATAATTTCAGGCTTCATCGGCAGTTCATTATCCAAAATATCGGGGTTAAACACTTCTCCGCCAACACCTTGATTCAATAGATTCATTTCCAAAAAGCGTGAAAGCAACACCGGATATGTAGACGAGGGATGAATAGCCTCCATTCCCTGCGTAATGGAATCCCCCATGCAAAGCAGATTCCCTGAATAATCTGGTGCACTTTTAACTGTTGTTCCATCCAAAAAAGATACTTTCTTTATCAAAAGCTGGATATTATGTGGCAGATAAATCGCAATACGGTTCATCTTTTCTCCTATATCCGGAATATTAAAAAGAACAGCTTTGGTGTTAATATCTATTGGTCTTGAGCCTTTGGTTTGATAATATTTTCCGTTTAAGTAAAAATCAAAAAAAATGTAATCTCTAGCTTTTCCCTTTACTGAGTAATCAATAGAAATTTCTTTGCTATCAGTTAAAACATCAATACAAATACCTGCAGGACAAAGACTTCGACGGCAGTAATCAGTTTTTGATGAGTAAAGTTCTAATTGCCTTTGGGTGAATCTGACAGGTATATCGCCCTCCTCTGTGTTTAAGACATTGAGACAGTTTTTATATATAGAGTTTATTTTCATTTCGCAATTTCCTTTATATTCTTAATTAAGGTAATGTTTATACTTCTTATTCAATCTTTGGAGAAAAGGCTCTCATCATTCTCCAGGTTAAACTTTACTTCTAAAAGACTATTTATTTTTGGCCCCTAATTCTATCAAAATCATATCATCTGGAACCATACAAGTAGTTTGAATCTTTTCATCAACGATTTTATGTTTGATAAAAAGATTTCCATTACTAACACCTATTTTTCCTGATGCTGAGTGATATATATTATTGAAATCTACAATTATTCGCTTTTTCTTTGTGTCGATTTCCCTAATTCCAAGCATAGATTTTATTATCACAACCCCTGCAAAGGATGCAAACCCATGATTCAGACTTCCACTTATCGAATCATGCTCCCATAAAGTTCCGCTGGTATTTGCCATATGGTTAAAGTATTCTTTTACCTCCCGAATCGCCTGATCATTGAATCCCCATCTAAGTAGTAACATCATCCTTAGATAATTTCCAATAAATGCGTTAGCATAGGCAACATCGGGCAGTATACCCATTTGCTTTCTATCTGGCCCAAAGATGTTTACTACTGTGTTCCTAAGTTCATCAAACCTATTATCATCGATTACTGCAATATCAAAAAACAAAGCATAATACTGGCAGACTTCTGATTTGTTATCTGTTACCATCAATTTACCATTCTCATCTCTTACAGCATTATCAATAAAAAAAATCCCATTGAACGACTGATCAACAATGTGCTTTTTTATACCTATCGACTTCTTGATAAGTGAATTATCATAATACCATTCACCCATTAACATTAACAATTTTGAATATAGCATGTTTGTTGGATAGTTTACATCTTGTGTCCAATTGTTCGCATCTGACCACTCAATAAAATTCCATTTGTCAAGATTTTCAAGTAAGCCATATTCATTTTCATATTGCTTAAAATAACTAATTAATCTATAACATAAATCACGGAATGTTTCCTTCTCGGCCAAGGGATTCCTCTTAAAATATTCTTCAAGCTCAATAACATACCACATTGCCCATTGAGGAATAAAATTGCCATCTGGATGATCAGCTGGATAGCACATTGGAAGCATTCCATTCGGGATAAATGGGAAATCTTTCGGTAGAAGATAGTTTTCAATCATAACCTTTTCAACAATACTTTCACCGGAAAAATACTGTTCTGCCTGACTGGTGAAGTAGCTGTCACACAGCCATCCTGCTCTTTCACGGGTAGGACAATCCATAAAAATATCAAGTGTGTTTTGACGGTAAGTTTCCACTGCTGCGCTATAAATTCGGCTAATTATTTCATCATCGCATTGGAATTTTACATTGCTGTAGAATGGATAGGAATATTCCCGAAGCTGTAATAGATGTAAGTTGATACACCCCCTTCTAACGAAACACATTATGTACTTAAAACCATAGGTTTCGAAAGATGCTAGCTTATACTTTTCACTACTCTTCTTCAGATCATATTTAATCACATTCAACGACTGCCATGAATTAATATCTATCCTATTGTTAACTAACTTCTCGTCAAAAATGAAATATATTTCACTATCTTTCAAAGCTGTGATTTCAGATAGTATAAAGCCATTATTGTTTTTACCCATATCGAAAATTACATACTCACAGGATCCAATTATTTTATGCTTTATTTCAACAGTTGTATCTTTATGCGATAGCTTATTGAAAGCATAATCCTGAATCGTATAAAAAGGTTTTTCTTTGATTTCATCAAGTTTATATCCTGAAATCGTATCAGAAATATTATTTATAAAGCGATGTGAAATATATTTAAAATCCTTCTTATGATCAATTTTTTCAGCTGTTCCCTTTTCAATGATACCTGTAATATTATGTATTTCAAATACTGGTTTGGGGACTTCTCTCATCAAATACTTAAAATCGATATCCACCTCACCAATTTTTGCATAGCTTTTGTTATCCATCCATTTCACTAAGTCGTTATGACAATCAAGTTTATATACTTCAGTAAAAGTCCTTTGAAAGGAATATCTCATGGTTTTCTGCAATTTAAACTCTAGGGCCATAGCATAAAAAGACCCTGTCTTACCTGTATAAGACATTATATTGGCGTCTCCATATATTTCTGCCTGAAAAAAAGATTGAAAATTAAGAGTATAGTAGCTATAACAGTTATAGCCAGCGACCATAACCGAAATTGTATTTTGGCCTTCATGCAGATATTTAGTTATATCAAGATTATCGATCCTTATGTGTCCATGCGGCGCTCTAGCCGGTCAATAAAAAACAAATTGCTTATTGATATATAAACGATAGAGAGTTGACGCAGTTAATAACATAATATACTTTTTATCAGGTTGGGTATCTAAATTGGGGGAATCGGAAGCAACGCTATATAATTCAATAACAGTGACCGAATAAATTGCCGCGGGAAGATTTTTTATCTCCAGAGTATAGTCATAAAGACACAAACAATCGCAGGGCGATCCCTCTTCAATTTCCTCAATTATTATTTCATTCTTGTCAATCAACACTGAAGTCTTGTTTTCGGCAAGGCAACAGTTGAATCCCGCGTTATATCTTGTAATGTAAAGTTTATTCGCGTGGTACTCATAATAAAATAGGTTTTATTATCATCCCTGTTAATTATCAGTGAGTTCTCAAGCTTTACTCTGTCAAATCCTCCACATCCGCTTGTCCCGGTGATATTGCTTCGGTTTCCGGTTCCTGGGACGGGATTATTGCTGTCGCAGGAAAAGAATGTTAATATTGATAACAGCAGGACAATTCTGATGTTTCGCATTCTACCTCCATATAATTGCAAAAATAATATAAACAATTTCAAACTAAAAGTAATGCAAAAAATAGTCATCAACTTTTCAGGTAATGCGGGAAATTTTATATCTATATCTGAAAATTTCCGCGAATAATTCCCGTCATAAATTAAAAATGACTTTCAGTTATCTGAAAAAGATAAGAGAAAATTATAAAAAAGGTGATTTAGCGCAATTTTAGAGATATATCACACTTTTTTACCCTATAATCTTTTAAATTTGTTACGAAGATAAAGTTAAGGAAAACTTTATCCGGTAAATCGGTTTCTAAGAAAATAAAAAATAAACTAAATTGAATCCACAACTTCCATATATATTGAAACTGGTTGAAGATGATACTCCTGAAGTGCAGGATGCCGTTTTCGGCAGATTGTCGGAATATGGCACTGATCTGGAGATTGATCTCGAAGAACTGAAAGGTGAGCTTACTCCGGGCATTATTGCGCGCGTTTCCGATATTCTGGAGAAAAACAGAAAAACCTGGATTATTAAAGAATGGAATAAGATTTCTAAATTTCGAAATGAATATGAAAAGCTTGAACATTATCTGAACCTGATCGAAAATTATATCCACGGACTTTCCTCTATTAACAAAACAGCTATTGTTCTGGATAACCTTGCCAATGAATTTGCCGAAACCGGAGGAGAGGGTCCATTCGATCTGGCCGATTTCCTGTTTGTTCGTAAAGGAATAAGCGGAACCAAAACCGATTATTACGATCCTTCCAACAGCAGTATATTTTCGGCTGTGAAGGAAAAAAAAGGTTTGCCGATAACTTTAGCTATTATATTTCTTCTGGTAGGTAAAAGATTTAATTACCAGATAGAAGGATGTAATTTCCCCGGGCATTTCCTCGCCAAGGTAAATGTGGGAGGACGTTATTATTATTTCGACTGCTTCAACGGTGGTAAAATAATGTTCGAAAAAGACCTTTTGATATTAGCCGACCCCGATTCAAAGTATTCAATTCTGAAGCTTTTGCAGATGAAAACCGACGCGAGAGTAATTATCAGGAGAGTATTGAATAATCTTGTAAATGCTTTTAATATTTCCAAAAGGGAAGACCAGGCCAAAGTAATAAAAGAGCTTTTAATTAAAGATGTAAAAGCCCCTCCTCCCGACGCCTGAGAATTACTGATTTTTCATCCGTTTGAGAATCGGGCAAAAAGAGTTTTATCAAGGTACCATAATGGACAACCGCACTTTTTACATGGCAGCTTTTCCATGTTTGTTGAAATCAAATCCTTCATAAATATTCCAAGCTTTCCATCCATCTGGAAACAACTCCGGACAGTTCCCCCGGGACTGATAACAGCAACGTTATACCCGGCATTGCATATTAAATCGGTGTTGAGATAGGCTTTAAGATACTCCCTGTCAAGCGAAAACAGATTGATCTCTTCTTCGGTATAACTTTCAGGGTAAATTTTATCCTTATAACTCCCGAAAAAAGGATCGAACCTTAAATCGAGTCTGCTTTTTTCCGCGAAATTTTTAATCTCACTAATAATATCTGAGTAACCTGGCCATCCGACAGCTACGGCTTCCACTTTAAACCCTTCAGATTTTAAAAGATGAAAATTTCCTAAAAATTTATCAAGCAATCTCTTTTCCGCTAAAGTTTTATAATGAAATGAAGCATGTATGAAAATGATCCTTTCCGGGCTGACCATATCAATAAATTCGGGAAGTTTATTATTTACCAGATTACTGTTTATTGATATAAAATGTTCTTTGGAAAAGTAATGACACGCTTCTGAAAAATTCGGGACCATAAACGGCTCGCCTCCGGTAAATCCTATTCGAAAGATTTTACCGGTTTTGTTTAATGAATCCAGAGCGGGATTGATATTAATAGAATAGATACCGGTTACTCTTTGTTCATGCCCGAAACAATATTCACAATCCAGATTACATCCGGTAGTCAGATTCCACTGAAGCCAGGCATCATAATGAATATTTTCCCGGCGTGTGATATTTGTTCTGTTTTCAGAAATTCTGTCCATAACAAAAAAAAGGGCGCTATGAGCGCCCTTTTAAAATCTCAAACATAATAATTTATTTGAGCAGAATCATTTTCTTTGAGTCGGTAAATGAGGTGCCATCGTCACCACGGGCTTCAAGTTTATAGAAATAAATTCCGCTGCTGAGTTTATAATCAGTAGTTGTATTAAAATCAATCACATGATTACCGGCGCTTAAATCATTGTCCAGTATTGTAAGAACCTCTTCACCAATAACATTATAAATAGTCATTGTCACTTTCGCGCTTACGGGAAGACTGAATGATATTTTGGTGGATGGGTTAAAGGGATTAGGATAATTCTGGCCGAGAATATAGTTATCCGGAAGTGTGCTTTCATCATCCTCAACTCCCGCGACTATTGTTGAGTTTGTCGCGGTAATGCCGTTTATTCTTACAAAGCCATTAATTTTGCCAAGATCGGTCGCGGCGCCTGTTGCGGGATCAATATCGAGCAGATAACTGCTGGCAGCGAATCCGTGATAAATTCCCCACATCTTACCGTCGCCATCAAATGTGACTGCCTGAATATTTTTACCAATGCCTGTGGAGCCGACCAAAGTTTCATCACCAGTGGCAATATCAATGGTATAGATATTATCATCGCTGCTTTCATCTGTGCAGAGATATAACTTATTGGATGTATGATCGAATGCCATACACATCGCCGTAACATTCAATGAACCCATTTCGGTAGTTTCACCGGTTTCAATGTCAATAGTGTAATATCTCTTATTGGCTGTTGTTCCATAAAGAGCTCCGGTATTATCGTAAGCTATCGCGTGGAAAAACATATTCTCTTTTGTAAAAAGCTCATAGGCGTCTCCGCCGGTTCCGTTTATTCTGTAGAAAGTGGTATTATCATCTTTGGCTACAATACCTACAAGATAATTGGTTTCCGGATGATTGGTTATACTGAAGATATCGGCATAAGCTCCGCCTTCTCCAACTTCGGCAGGCGTCATGGTAAAGGGATCAATATAAAGAAGCTGATTGCCCGTTTTCGTATAACAATATAATTTTCCATCCTCAATTTCCTTTATACTGAAACCAAAGCCTCTTAAAGTTACTTCATATTGAGGTGTGTCGGGATCATTCGATTCGATGACTAACTGATCAACTACTTCGCCAGAGTCAGTCGGGGCAAAAACATATTCCAGAACGAGAGAATCGTAAGAGGCCAATACATAAGGATAAGTGACACTATTTTGTAAAACAAATTCAGAAGCTGAATTTGAAGCGGAACTTATGGTAAGATCTGTATCACCATAGTTTTTAACAACAACATTTTGAACTTCACTGTTAAAAGATGCTTCAACAAATTCAAAATCAATATAGTCTTCCATAGCCTGGACTGTAGCGCCTTCAAAAGGAACAGTTCTTACACCGCCAACCCAGGTTCCCCACCGGTTAGACCCGGCGACATATTCAGTAAGTATCCAGAAGTTGCTTGGGTCTGCCGGATCTGTCCATGCGCCGTTATAATCACCCCAGCGATTACGGTCGCCGCCAAAGGTTTTAACATAGTTACCATCACCTTCCCTGAGTTTGACACTGCCAACAGGTTCCTGCGCTCCCGCGCGGAAAATAGTGAAGTAGGCGCCCATATACTCATCGCTGGATGAACGGCTGTAAGTTAAAAGCACATCATTATCAGCGCTGACCGCGAGAGCCGCGTAATTGTAATAATGATCTCCTGAACCCATCTGCCAGTCACTTACAATACCCCATGTATCTGTGTCTAAAGCAAGATATCTGACTGCAGAACCGGTGGTTCCGGAAAGTCTTGAAGCATGAGTGATATGAAGCAGACCATCCCGGTAAACAGGTTCATTCCTGATATTACAGCCACCATCATCAATAGCGGGATTACCGCCGCCGAGCTGCTGAACAGAAGGAGGCGACTGATAGGCTGTCACTGATCTTACATGAATGGATATGGAGGGATTACCCAAAGGATCAGTTAAAATGAAATAATAAATATATGAACCTCCGCCCTGGAATGAACGGGCAAAATAATATTCATCATGAGCCTCCATCATTCTTGAGGGACGGATACCGAAATGTGGAATGTTCCAGAAATCTTTGTAGTTAAGAACACCGGCAGTATTCGCGTAAAGATCAGTTTTATTAAAAATTCTGATCTTAGAGTACTGGTATGTAGCTTCGGCGTTAAGACCGAATGTAAACTGGTTTGAAGTCAGATAAACTGCTTTATCATCATATCCGACACCCTGGTAATCAGCCCAGTTTCCTGAAGGAGAGTTACCGTTCACATTGGATGGAACAGCCCAGTTGTACCAGGTACCAACGGGATCGCTATCATCAGAAGCCGAGATAAGGAAATATGACTCGCTTGTCGCGTCATTCTGACTCAGCCATACCATGACCCATCTTTCTTCAAAATGGTCATATATTACTTTAGGATCAAATGCATCGGGAGATGCGAGAACTGATGAATACCATTGATCTGCGCCTATGGTTGCCAGAGTATTTCCTTCTTTGTCAGAAATTCTGAAGGATGTGTTTACAGTCTGAATTATGTGATCAGGTCCGACAGCGAGATATGGATCGGGAGGAATCGAATTGGTTTCGGGAATGCCGTCAAAACTGCTGAAAAGGATAACGCTGTCTATCCCCCCTTCAGTTGTTGACATTACGCCATAATCAGGCACATTGTTTTTTCCTTCTGTGCCATCTCCCTGGAATAAATCATATGCAGGATCGAATTTATTAAATAATCTGAACCGTGCCGGTTTTTCCGGAGCAGGGCCAAAATTATCGGTATTTACTATTGCTCCCACTGGCGACTGACCGTCTGCCGGTCCTGACTGCGCCGGAATAATAAATGTAATACAGAGGAAAAGAAGAAAAGTTATAAATGTTACTCTCATTAGCTCACCTTGTTGGTTAATTAACAAATCTTATGGATAGGGCAAATTAATTATAAAATCTTTTAATTGCAATCTGAATAATGACTTAAAATGCTAAACAGGCAGTGGTACCGGATTTATGGATAGTCTCCCATACTTAGTCTAATGTTGATTATGTTTCAAAGCAGTTCAAAAAAGACCATAAGGAAATCAGAACTCGACCAGTCATTACACCTTCATTCTCTGCGCCATAGCTTTTGCTCTAACCTTGCGGCAATGAATGTAAACCTTTTTACCATTCAGGAGCTTGCCGGACACCAGAATATAACCACTACCCAAAAATATACGCATAAATAGCACAGAACCATAAGAGAGGCTGTTAATGCGTTAAATGGATGAAAATATAAAAGTCAGGCAAAAAATGAAAAATAGGTTAGAAACAAAGCCAATGTCGGACTAAAAAATAGCAGACTCCCCATATCCACGTTAGGTAACATAACTCTTGCGCGCGCACGAAAGAAAATTACTGTAAACAGGCGAAAGGGCAGCATTTTGGTTTAATTCAGCATAATCCGGCAATATTCTTTTATTGTTATTTAAATCCAATATCATTATTTTAAAAATTATCTTTTGCTTTAAACATCCTGGGCAAAAAGTTGAACAGGCACATGACTTAAAAGAGCGGGGAATAATGTCGGAAGAGCAAAAAATATTTAGCAACCCTTACAAGAAAAAAAACATACTGGCTGATAAATTCCAGCAAATACTTGAAAGTTCCCTTTTCACGGAACTTTCCTCCCTTCCCGATGATATTATTGACTCGATAGACGGAAAAAAAAGGGAGTACTAAAACACAAATCAGTAGCCGAAAGAATAATAAACAAGCTCCACAACTTTGTAGATACTTTCATAAATGGGATGGCCGGAGCGTAAAAAATAGGAGGATTTATGACGGATGATGAAATAAGAGAAATTGCAAAACAAGGGACTGAAAGGAGAAATCTTGAACTAAAAGGTAAGATTCTTTGGGATAACTATAAATTCAAATTGGTAAAATCTATCATTGCAATGGCCAATCTTAAGGGTGGAGGGACAATACTTTTAGGAATAGATGAAGATAAAAGAGACATTGTTGGAATTGATACCGGTGAACTAAAATTTTTTCATCATGACAGAATAAAACCATTTGCAAACGATTATGCTAATCCCCCTGTTGACTTTGACATAGAGATTAAAACAATTGATGACAAATTTGTTATTGAAATTATTGTAAAGGAGTTTGAATTTACACCAATAATTTGCGCCAAGCAAAAAAATCCCCATTTATATGAAGGTGACATATATATACGCCCTAATAAAAAAATCGAAGCTAGAAAAATTCAGAAATCATATGAAATGAGGGAGTTAGTTGACCTCGCAGTAGATAAAGAGATTTTAAAGCTTGAACATAGAATTAAAGCGATAATAAATCAGCCAGGTCAAAATATTTGGGAGGAAAGAAAGGATAGCATGGAGCAATATAAGAATGAATTGCAAAATTCGAAACAAGATGCAATTACCAAAATAAAATCCTATGGATATTGGGAATTCTCCTTGCTTCCTCTGAATTATCGACAAAATCGGTTCAGATTCGTCAGTGAACTTCGAGAAATTATGAGAAATAATTTCGTTTATTCTCATAAGAAACGTGGCTGGCCATTTGCGCTTTACCATCCATATGAAATTAAAGATTATGATAACCATATTTCTCTTAATTATACCACAAACAATTTAATTGAAGAATGGAAATTATTTCGTTCTGGTCAGTTCATATATCACAGAACAATGTGGGAGGATATAAATCGTGAATACTTAGAAGTGGGAAAGCAACCGGTATCGATTTCCTCCCAAGAAAAATCACCGGTAGATTTGTATCTTGAGTATAAATACAGTATACAACTAATTAGTGAAGCATTACTATTCTTTCGAAGAATCACTAAAAAATACTATTCAAATGAAGATTTGCAAATTGCTATTATATTACATAAATGTGAAGGCAGGCAGCTTTTTCATTATAAAGAAGATAAAGACATGAATAGAACTTATCGCAGTCTTTCACCGAATATTGAATTTTCAGAAGATTTCACATACAATAAAATTCAGGAAGATTATGATAAAATTGCGAAAGATATTCTAAAATACATTTTTGAATGCTTTCAATGGACACAAGACTTCACGGAAAATACTATAATTTCCATCCAGAATGAATTATACAGGGATATTGAAATATCTCCAAATTACACAGAATGGATGTAGAAAAATTTCTTAAATGACAGGAGAATAAAAGTGCTGGACAATTTTAATAAATCAATTAAAGATATTCAGCGTGATATTAGAAATAAGGAAAACGAGCTCACGAATTTTGTTTATTTTCTGAACAATGCGAATAAAGTACTTTCCAAAATAAAATCTTGTCGAAAAAAAACATTCAAATCTTAAAGAACTCCTCTAAACTACCCTTTAAAGTAAAAGATATTTCAATTAATTATGAGAATTTCCGCTATTCGCTACATGATATAACGGTTGCTAACGAAGAGTATAATAATAGCAACCATACCGATCACACAACCTTCAAAGAGCATGATGAGTATTTGGAAGAAGAACTCATAAAACTAACTGATATCTGCAAAGAGTATGAAAGTAAAAGGCTACTCAAGAATCGTGAAATAACTATCAGAAAGCTAAAGCTGATAAATGAAGAGACCCGTGAAACATTGGATAATTATGGTAAGATGGCCGCGGAGGATTTTCTTAAAGAAAAAATGGACGATGTATACAGTCTATTAAAGGATTTGCAAGCTTATTCTTCATTATTGGGTGACGTTGAGTTTACTATTTATACACTTTCCCCAAAAGATGTTTATAAGATTTTGTTTGAATTCATTCCTCAAATTCTCCCATTCGAGCAATATGAAAATATACTGATTGAATTCCTGAGTTTTGAGGAAGCTTTTGAATATGCCGGATATGACCACATTTTAGATTTAGTAAAAAAAATCCCCGAATATAAGAGATTATCAGATGGGGAGTTAGAGAATATTGTTGTTGAGCTGACAAAATATGTCGATGATGCAATTTCTGATTACAGAACAAGAGTATTACAAGATTCAATTTTGAATGGTACCGGTGTGCCGGAAAGTTGGTGGGACTACGACTTCTGGTGGAATGAAGTTGACGTAATACTATCTGTAAAAGATAATAAATTTATGCAAGTTGTTTCTGCTGATGTTCAGAAAACTGTTGAAATCAGAACCGACCCTGTCAGAACAGTACAACCACAAAAAATTCATGAACACATTGAATCAATTTTTAAGGACAACCTTGACATTTTAAGTATAGAACAAAAGGATATACCTCATTACGCAACTGATTTAACATATAGAATACAGTCAAGTTTCATTGACAAGCAGCTTAGCGATCTTAATGATTCGGTTGCGGATGAAAACTACCAGGACAGATTGCTGATTTTTGATTCATATTTTTACAACAGGGTTAATAATAAGATGTTAAATCTCCTGAAGAATAAAAAACACTCTTTTACTGAAGGCGATGCTTTTTTATTAAAGAAAATATTAGAAGAGAAAGTTAATTGGTATAGTAGCAGAATAGAAAAAAATGATTCAGATTCTTCATCCGGAGATGAAAAAAATAAACTCCAAGTTGAAGAGTTAGAAAAATACAAGGAAACGGCAAAAAGACTTGAAAAGGAAAAAGAAGCCAGAAAAGATAAACTTTCGAAAGCGAATCAATTACCGGAAGATAGTCCTTCAGTTAAAGCTTTCCTTGAAATAATTGATATGTACTTAGCTGGAAATTTGTCGATAAGCAGTGTATGTCAAAATGTTTTCAAAAAAATGGAGAAAGAAGGTAGTACTTCACATAAAACCAAAAAAGCTTTAGAGAGTTCCTTTGCAAGATGGTGGAATACACCCTCCAATCAGAAAAAATATCCCATAATACTTAAATTTATTAAAAAAAAGGAGGCTTTTAAACGTTAACACTGAGCAACGTCAATGTCAACACTGGGCAACGTTTACAATTTTTGATGTTGAAAATATTAAAATGTTGACTTATTTTTATAGTATTTTTAATTTACACCTGTAATAATTAAACAGGTGTAAAATTGGAATTTGCTTCAAAAAATAAGTTTTATGAAATTAGGATAAGGAGAGAGGTCGCACCTGCCTCTCTCTGCTATCCTCTTAATAACAGGCGCAAAAATGAATCCTCTCACGATTGAACCAGCCAAACAACCCAATCTGTACGATGTTAAGCTCTTGCTTAAAAACGGCAAACAGGTCACTATTGCCAAATTCGACCCGCAAATTAAAAGACTTACCGCATTAAAGAAAATTCAGCATAAGTATCTTAAAGGCAACTGCTTTTCGATTGCTGAGGCAGTCCGGGAAATTGACTTCGAAATCCTTGAAGTACTTTATGAGAAGCAATCATATTTTGTTACAAAAAACTTTCTTTTCAGGCATGGCATTCTATACCAGTTTAAAGGATTTGAGAAACAAATATTTCTTCCTGTTTCCAAGTTTTCCCGATCCGTAGAAGCCGCAAAAGCGAATACTGAGGTGCAGACTGATTTATTCAGCGCCGCATAATAGTAAGTTTAATTTGCCCTGTTATTGAAACGAGGATAAATAATTTACAAATAGCTTTTTGTCATTCCTCGATAGCGTCTAATTCATCATTTTCCAGGGATGAGTCGAATTTTATTTCCTCTAACTCACCCTTGAAGAATTTTGCGGGGATAATAAGTGTGGAAGCAGAATTTCCAACATTGGATGTAAATGTGGAAATAAAAGAACGGACATAGGGAAACATAATCGCGGTGGCATTTCTTTGTAATAACCCGCTTCTTAAATTACTCTCTTTTTCCTCATTTAATCGAACTTCAAAATTGCCGACTGCAGTCAGTTTAAGTGTATACGTTTCAAAACAATCGACACCAACGTTCATTAAAATTTTGAACTCATCTTTTTCGCTTTCAGGATAAAATATCTTTACATCAACATCTAAATTAATTTCACTTTCAGAATTATCAATTGGTTTTCTTGATTTAAATTCCACATGGATAATATCTACACCAAAAAACTTTAACTTATATTGGTCTTCAATTTTCATTATGCTGCATGTGAAATTTGAGTAAATAAACCAGTTTCCTGACTCATAGATTTATTATTTATCTTCGAAGTTTTTTTGTTTGTGGTACAAAATTCTACGTTTTCAGAAAAGATAACTTCGTACTCACCGTTTTTGAGGTATTCAGGCAAATTATTTGTCCTTTTGCTCATGAGCCAGGATTTTAATGATTCAGAAGTTTCTTTCTCCAACGCTTCATCAACCAGTCTGTCTAATCTTTCGAGGTCTAACATCAGTACACCTCCCTTCCATATTAAATTTAAATCTACTGATAATATCTATGGTATAAGCAACCAATTGTATTCTTTTCTTATAATAAAAGCTATCAACAAGTGTATGTCTATTATTTTTTGGCATGTCCTGAAATAATATTCCGGTAATTTCATCAATCCAGGGATTCTCAATCAAATATTCATTTATTTCTTTAACCGTGGCTTTTTCATTCGTTTTTTTTATAATTGCTTTTGCTATCTTTTCAATCTGTTTAAACCACAACCTGTAATGTTTTTCGTTAAATACTGTGTCAAGAACTTTTTCAATATTTATATCCGCTTCAAAAATTTCATATTCATTTGTTCTCCTTTTACCTGTTTCACCCCAGAATACCGCATCTTCCAGTTCATCCCAAAAATAATATCCTGTTCCGAGCCAGGCATCATCCCTGGTACATTTTATTGGATGCGTCAACCTTTTCTTTCTTTTTTCCTGTGTATGATACATTCTCCTGCTGAGTTCATCAATTGCTCCCATAACAAAAACTACCTTCTAAACAAAATTGCAACTACTATATTATCGAAACTGACAGAAAATTATTAATCGTCTTTTCTTGCTTTAAATTGGAGAGTAAATTTAATCAATTTTCTTACTAATAAAAAACAAACAAAATTCAATCTTCCAAAATCAATCAACAATGACCAATCATAATCTTTAAACAATTTTTAAAGATGTAAAGTTTATATCTCTAAAAAGTCTCAACATTCACCATGAACAACACCTCTTTTAAAAGTAAAAAAGCCGCGCTAAATTATTATTTAACACGGCTTAAATTTTGTGGAGCTAAGCGGGATCGAACCGCTGACCTCTTGAATGCCATTCAAACGCTCTCCCAGCTGAGCTATAGCCCCAAAATCAGGATATAAATTTACTTAATGCTGAGCAATTTGTCAAATATTTTCCACCTGCATTTAAGAGAGTAAAAATTAATGCATTTGAATATGACTTGCCAATGCCCTAATTTTGAAAATAAAAAGTAAACAAACAATGAAACCAATATATAATATTATACTGCTTTTCCTCTTTTCGGTAATAGTGATAAGTTCATCATGCAAAGATGAAATACCCAATCTTGATGAAAAAATCCCCGATGAAAATGTTTCCTACGCGGAACATATTCAACCGGTATTTAATATTAAATGCGCAACCTCAAGCTGCCATGATGACGCTTCACGCCAGGGAGGATTAAGTCTGACAAACTGGGCCAACACCACGGCAAACGCACTTTTTGTATTCCCCTTTGAACCGGATAACAGTATATTGATCTGGGCGATAGAGGGGCAATCGGGAGCCACGGTAATGCCCCCTCTCGGAAGAGCGGCTCTTTCAGGCAAAGAGATAACCGGAATAAGGACCTGGGTTGCTGAAGGCGCTAAAAACAATTGAACCTGACAGAGGGATATATATCCTCTTAATGAAAATTGATGCCGATTTTGAAATCTCGGCAAAAAAGTTTATCGGAATTCCATTTAAAGCGGGTTATTATTATTACGTGGGCAGCGCCCAGAAAAACCTGAAAAGCCGGGTTTCGCGCCACCTTCGCCGTGATAAAAAAGTACACTGGCATATCGATCATCTCACATCAAAAGAAGAAACCGATATTTATGAACTGATTTTATTTCCCGGCGCCCCGAAGGAGCTGGAATGCCGGCTCGCGGCAGAGATGATGGAAATGAACGGACTGCGGTCTGCCATCCAGGGATTCGGTAATTCAGACGACAGGCGCAGTTTCACTCATCTTTTTTATTCAGGCATAAAAGATTATCACAGCCACTTATTTTCACGGTACCAATCAATGGCGCTCTTCATACCTTCTTCAAGTGTGTAATCCTGTTTAAACCCAAGTTCCCTTACAGCTTTACCGGTATCACATGTCCAGTAGCGCTGAACAAAATCTCTGGCTTTCTCAAGGTTAAAAGTCGCCGCTTTTTTCGAAAACATTGAAAAAAACTCGGCAATTGCCGCGACGGTATATACAACCGGATGAGGAATTCTCAGTCTCAAAGCTTTTTTACCCATTCCCGCGGCAATGGCGTCCCCTATCCTGTTCCAGTCGTAATATTCTTCCGAACTGATAAAATAGGTCTGTCCTGCCGACACATCATTTTCGGCGGCAAGATAAATTCCTTTCACGAGGTCCTTAACATATATAATACTCACAAGCTTACGGTCAAACCCGACCATAGTCATTAATCCCTGGCTGAAGGTTTTAAGAACGAGAAATATTTCGGTATCCCTGTCGCCAAATACAGCCGGCGCCCTGACGATGGATATCGGCAGATCGTTCATAAATTTCCTTACTTCATTTTCTTCCTCGAGCTTGCTCTTTCCATAGCGGGTAATCGGCTTGGGAGTATATTCTTCATCGATGGCCTTAGCTCCCGGTGACGGGCCGCAGGCAGTCTGACTGCTGACAACAACAACCTTCTTAACTGAAGGGTTGGCTTTCCTGGTAACATTCATGAGATTAATCGCGGGCAAAACATTTCCCTTATAATAATCCTCAGCCGTTTTGGCTTTAACCACTCCGGCAACATGAAAAAGATAATCTGTTCCGGCTAACACCTCTTCGAGAGCTTCTTCATTATAAAGCCCGCAATCGAATATTTTAACATTTTTTCCCTCCAGCCATTTCATGCTGCTGCTCTTTCGGGTAATACAACGGACTTCATGCCCTTTTCCCAGCAGAAGGTCGACCAGATGACTGCCCACAAATCCGGTTCCTCCTGTAACTACAGATATAGGATTTTTACTCATAATTGAACTCTAATTCGTTTAACTCATTGATTTTAAGACTTATTAGTGATACTTTTGCTCTTTGGATTTATAATTTAAAGATAAACAAATTTTCACTTTTTTAACCACCGGGAGGAAAGATATTGGATTTATTCAAAAAGTGTTATGAATACACAAGAGCCGATGAGGTAAAAGCCGCGGGATTTTACCCCTATTTTCGTGCTATTGAGGAAAATGAAGGTCCGGTAGTTTTTATTGAAGGGAAGAAGAAAATAATGGCTGGTTCCAATAATTACCTTGGTTTGACTTCACATCCAAGGGTTAAGGAAGCTGCCATAAAAGCGATTGAAAAGTATGGAACAGGTTGTTCAGGATCAAGATATCTTACAGGCACCCTCGATTTGCATGTTGAACTTGAAGAAAAACTGGCTAAATTTTTCGGCAAAGAATCGGCGCTTCTTTTCAGTACCGGATATCAAACCGCGCAGGGTATAATCCCGACGCTTGTTAATCGTGGTGAAGTCGTTATCTCGGACCGTGATAATCATGCATGTATTATGGCTGGCAATATGATGGCGCGCGGCGCTTCAGCCGAACTGCTCAGATACCGCCACATGGACCTTGATGATCTTGAAAGAGTATTTAACAAACTCTCTAAAGACCAGCCCAAACTTCTGGTCAGTGATGGTGTATTCAGCACAGGCGGTGAAATAGTCGATCTTCCAAAGCTTGTGAAACTCGCGAAAGATAACAACGCCCGCCTTCTTATTGATGACGCTCATTCTGTCGGCGTTATCGGAAAGGGAGGCCGCGGAACAGCGAGTGAATTCAGCCTTGAAGATGAAGTCGATATGACGATGGGCACTTTTAGCAAAACCTTCGCCTCGCTGGGTGGTTTTGTTGTTGGTGAAGCAAAAGTTCTCAATTATATCAAACATCATTCAGCCGCTCTTATTTTCAGCGCCTCTCCCACACCCTCTTCAGTTGCCGCCGCCCTCGCGGCGCTCGAAATTCTGGAAGAAGAGCCTGAAAGAGTTGACAGGCTTATTTCAAATACCGACTATATAAGAGACGGACTTGATGACGCCGGGTTTAATATAATCAAAGGAAAAACAGCCATTGTCCCTGTGATTGTCGGCGACGACCTTCTCTCCTTTAAAATGTGGAGAATGTTATTTGACGCGGGCATTTTTGTGAATGTTTTTATTTCCCCCGGTGTGCCGCAGGGACGCCAGATGATGAGGACTTCATATATGGCTACTCATGAAAAAGAACACCTCGATTTTATTATCGACACATTTACAAGTGTCGGGAAAGAACTTGGTCTGATATAATTATTATAAATTTCTTAAATTAAAGCATACCATTATGGTATGCTTTTTTTGTAAACAGCTGTTGGAGAAGTCATGTCGAATATAACGGTTACAACTGTCAGCAGTAAATCTGACCTGAACAAATTCATTAAAATGCAATGGAAATTTTATGAAGGTAATCCAAACTGGGTGCCGCCGCTGATTATGGACAGGAAACATATTCTGGATAAGAAAAAACATCCTTTCTATAAAAATGCCGAAACCGAATTATACATTGCGTGGAAAGATGGTGAACCTGTAGGAAGAATTGCGGCTATCAAGAACGATATGCACAATAAAGTCCATAATGAAAATATCGGTTTCTTCGGGTTTTTCGAATCGATAAATGATCAGGAAGTTGCGTCGGCTTTGTTTCAGGAAGCTGAAAAATGGATAAAAGCCAGGGGACTTGAAGCTATGCGGGGCCCGGCAAATCCTTCGAGCAATGAGGACTGGGGACTTCTGGTCGATGGTTTTGATGATCCCCCGAGAATAATGATGACATATAATCCTGAGTATTATGTCTCACTACTCGAAAACCAGGGTCTTAAAAAGCTTAAAGACCTTTATGCCTGGAATATTGAAAACGCGAAAATATCCCAGTCGAAAAAACTCTGGCGTATGGAAAACCTGGTAAAAGAGCGTTATAACTTCAAAGTCAGGGGGCTCAATATGAAAAAATTCAAGGATGAGCTCCAACTTGTCAAGGAAGTATATAACCAGGCATGGGCTCCAAACTGGGGTTTTATTCCTATGTCTGAGGAAGAAATAGATGATATGGCAGCAAATCTTAAACCCCTGATTGTCCCGGAAATAGTTCTTTTCGGCGAAATTGAAGACAAAGTTGTTGGTTTTGCACTGGTTGTCCCCGATTATAATTATCTGTTCAAAGAAATGAACGGAAGACTTTTTCCCTTCGGGATTTTTAAGCTTCTTTTTAATAAAAGAAAAATTCCCAGAAGCAGGATCATCACCCTCGGTGTAATCCCTGAATATCAGAAAAAAGGGCTTGATTCTGTTTTTTATGCCGAAATAACCCGACGCTGCCATGATATCGGGATAGATTTCGGAGAAGCAAGCTGGGTGCTCGAAGATAACGATATGATGAACCGAGGCGCTGAAATGATGAACGCGGAAAAATACAAGACTTACAGAATCTATGAGAAACCTGTATGAAAAAGGAGGTTTTAATAGTATTCTTTTTTCTGTTCATATCCACGATTTACCTGGGGCAGTTCAGGACAGAAGATAAAGAACTGGCAAAAACTACTTTTTTGAGGGAATTTAATCCCTCTTTAATAAAATCTTATCTTGATTCCGGAGATGAAGAAAGAGTAAATGCCGCGTTACTTTCAATCAGCCATTCGGGAGATACAACATTTGTAAAAGATATTCTCAATCTCGACTTCGGCAGATTCGGTGAAACAGCATTTTTTGCCCTGGGTCAAATCGGAAAATCGACCGAAGCGTCAACATTTATTTTAAATACAATTTTAAATTCTGAAGCGGGTCCGGGAATAAAAGAAGCTTATAAGGCATTAGGCAAATGTGGTTCTCCCCGGCAGATTGGAAAACTCATTGATCTCTATTTTTCCGGAGAGGGGCTGAATTTTTCCGGTCTCCCTTATGCCATATATTATCTCGATGAAAAAGAATCGATACAAGATAAAATTTCAACATTCCTTCTTTCTGAACTGAGCACTCAAAGAGACAGGGAAAGAATTTTTGACGCCCTTTTTGTAATATATCGCACAGGCGCCGACAGCTTAATGATTTCCACTCTCATCGGGCTGCTTAATGATCCTGAAATGAACAGAATGCCAAACTCATTTTATATTCTCGGCTCTCTTAGAAAGACAGGTTATGACAGTTATCCGGAGGAACTATCCCTTTCCCTGCTTACAGATGATGACTGGCGGATAAGATGTGAAGCGGCAAGATCACTGGCTAAAAGTAATAAATCCGACTCAGTTCGCTCAGTATATTTTTCTCTTTTAAAGGATAAAAATCCGAACGTTTCCCGCACCGCCGCCCGGTCTTTAAGAAATTTTGTTATTCCTCCTTCCTCCGGGGCGCTGGAACTGCTTGTCTCGGATAAAAAAATCCCTGGCAATACGAGGGGAGAAATCTTTATTTCATGGCAGAATCTTTATCCCTTTTCTTATAAAGAGAGAATCGATACGCTGCTGAATATTGTGCCCCAGGAATATATTCTCCGCTTTATTTCGGGTGATATTCCGGACGTCGGCTATAAATGGAATTATCTCAGGAATAACCGGCCGCAGGTTAAGTCTGGTGAATTTCTTCAGTGGACTCAGTCGGCACTATCATTACAGGATTCGCTTGCCGAAAACACAGAATATGTGCAGACAGTAACCCGATTGCTCGATTCCGATTCTCCCCCCGCCGTGTCAATAATTTGTGACGGTCTCGATTCAGTTTTTATCAGCAGTCATTCTGAAACATTAAAAAAGAGAGTTTTTCTGATAGCCGAATCAAATTTGAATGACCCCGATTATATGGAATCACTGATATCTGTGATTAATTTTTCCGGTAAAACTGATTCGTTATATGAAGCAAAAATATTGAACCTCCTTAAAAAATCGGAGATCAGTTCGGTTTCGACATTTGCAGCCGAAAAGTTAAATCTTTCACAGCCAGCATCGAGAAAACTTCCCGATTTTTTTGATGAACTCTGGGAAAATTCATTTAAATACAGCAGCGCGGAAATAATTACAGAGAAGGGAAATTTCAGAATAAAGTTTCTTCCCGGTTTCGCGCCAATATCAACAGGCAATTTTGTGTTGCTGGCCGAAAGAAATTATTTTGATGAAGTAATCTTTCACAGGGTGGTTCCTGATTTTGTTATCCAGACCGGAGATCCTACAGGCACAGGATGGGGAGGGCCCGGGTATGAAATTATTTCGGAGTTTTCACATCTGCCCTTCAGTGAAGGATATGTCGGAATGGCAAGCGCCGGAAAGGATACCGAGGGATCACAGTGGTTTGTAATGCATAACCATTATCCCCATCTTGATGGCAGATATTCTATTTTTGGAAAGATCTTGGAAGGAATGGATGTTGTCGGACATATTAACCAGGGAAACAAAATTATTGAAGTTCTGCTTGAAGAATAAAAAAGGGGCTTAACAGCCCCTTTTTATAATCTTTACTTTAACGCCTGATCATACTTTGAAATATTCGCCGGGTTAATTCTCTTTAGTTTCTCAAAAATACTTTTATCGGGATAGTCCTTCAGATTATCAACAATTTCCCCCGCTTTAGCGTCAAAAAATGTTTTCAGAAGAACACTTCTCGGATTAAGTTTATCTTTTCTGTCGGCAAGGTTTTTGATCATTTTTACCATTGCCTTTTGTCCCCTTATCCTGTCCTTTTCTATAATATCGAGGCCGTCGAAATGATAATGCATAAAATCATGCCTGAACTGACTGTAACTTGCGTTAAGCAGATCTTCAACCAGTCCCCTGCGGTTATATGAAGTAGATTCCGCGATCCACCCTTCTGAATACCTGCTGCTTGCCCCGCGTAAGGCTATATCAAGAGCGCGGTTAAAATATTCAGCGCCGCCATCGGGATCCGGGCCATAGGAGTCGGAGTCGAACCCTATTATGATATAGGCGTAAAAATCGAGAAAACTTGTAAGAGCGTCAAAATCCATCGGGTTAAAATACATCGCCTGATTTTTTTCATATACAAAATCCCAGGAATTATCCATAACCGACATCATCAGCGAGCGCCTGGTCGATTGATATATAGCTCGCTGGCTTGTCACAACAACCTGCGCTTTGTACCTGAAATCCTCACTGCCTGATGTGAAAAAGATATTGAAGGTACATTTGATTTTTTCATATTCCCATACCTGCTCAGAAAACTTATTGTTATTGAGATAGTCCGAAACTGCTCTTTCAAAACCAAGCAGACGGTCCTTTACCTGGTTGGGAAGCTGTTCATAATTTACTTTTACCGTAGCATTAAGTTCCTGGGCAAAACTTAGAACAGGTAGCAATAAAATTAAGAGAATAAACCTTTTCATACTCTCCGCCTGTATTTGATTTGTTTTATTCATTTTGTTCTACAATATAAGAAATTTATTCTATTACTTATATAGTTTTATTCCTGCACCATTTTTTTAGTTCCCTTTTTAAAAATCATAATCCTAATTGTATTCGTAATCATAAACTGACGGAGCCAGAAGCAATGAGGAATTACGAATGACGAATTGGCCCGCCAGGAATATTTTTTGACTCGTATATGTTTTGTGGAAGCAGCATTATTGCGGAACGTCCCTCTGGAGTAGAAAAAAACATAAAAAATCTGATCCCTGGAGGGGATCAGCAAAACATCACCCGGATAACTCAATAAATATGATTACCCGCCGATATTTTTTCCGTTTCGTGTAGAATTTAATTTCTTATGGAATAAGCGTAAGCGATTCCGAATGGAGTCGAATATTATTAGCTCCGGATGAAATCCGGTGGTTTAGTCAGACATTGATCAGCCGCAACGCCGAAGGCGTCAAATATTAACAACCCGGAGTAAATAATATCTGAAGAATAATATTTTATCTGCACGTGAGAGTTAGCTTCGCCCCCTTCAGGGTCTTATTCCATGTTTTTCTCTTTACCCAGGGCTGCTCTCTTC
Organism: Melioribacteraceae bacterium; assembly: GCA_963677445.2. Classification (GTDB taxonomy): domain Bacteria; phylum Bacteroidota; class Ignavibacteria; order Ignavibacteriales; family Melioribacteraceae. Next base: position 28,563 of record CAXXGF010000053.1, read on the forward strand.
TTTCGCCGCCCGGGGCTATTCATATTGAATCCCATTCGGGATTCTTTTCAAGAAAAATTTTACCATTCTGCGTAGAATCTGATTCCTTACGGAGTAATCGTAAATTGGCAAAGTCAGAACTATTGCAGCAGGGGGACTAACAGGACAAATAAGATTGTTATTTTCTCACCACGTGCATACCGGATTGATTGTTATTCCGGTTTTTTATGTCCCTTGCAAAAAGACCGGAATCTAATGCCAGGTAATTTGGCCCTGGTTCCGGTGGCCTGGTGGAGTCGATGCCCCGACGCCGGTTTCGGCTCCGCCATCCTGAGGGTGGTAAACTCAACCGCCGCCACCCTAACGGGGCAATTTTATACGACAATTATTTTTTTGTCCCGTTAGGGACAGCATATTGGTAAAAAATGATACGCGGATAATCCTTATGTGCCGTCAGGCACGCCATATTCACAATTTGGAATAATAGCCGACCTCAAATAAAATAAAAACAATGCTCCAACTTCAGTAATCCGGCAGGTTGGTGGCCACCTCCGCTACAAAGGAAACCCAATGTGGGAAAAAGCCAAATTTCAAATTTAACAGCAACAATATTTATAGAAATAGCAACCTGCCAAAACTATTCAAGAATTCGAGTTATTAATTCCCTCCCCCTAAGATTTTAAAGGGAAGATGGGAGGGGGTTGATCTACCTTGAGATAATACGAATATTGAGTGAAGTCAATATATTCCCCACATAATAACAGACATTTTCACCTAATAGTAATCTTGTTGCCAGGAGGGTAAAAAATCAAGAATAAGGTTTTTTTGAACTTTTTTGTTCCTGATCTTTTAAGCGCTGAAATTGTCATCAGGTAAAAATAGAAAAGGCGTGGAACGCGCCACGCCTTTTCATTCAGGAATAAAAAAATTATTTATTTAAGCTCCAAAACCCTTCCCGGGGTCCAGGGGGCATTCATTTTTTCCAGCTCATTTTCTATTTTTTGCAGCTTTTCACTGTCAATTTTTTTAAGCTGATTGATTATCGGACGCAGTTCTTCTCTGGCCGCGGCAAGAGATTTACGCTGTGTTTCTGTCGGACCGGTTGAGGTTCTCCATAATTCATAACCAATTGTATTCAGCCTGTCGTTTATAGAGGGAGCCTCCCCGATATTCCTTGAACCGAGGCTGCCGTCACCATAGAGTTTGCGGTTGATATCCTTCAGCTCCTGTATGATCTGCCTTGTTTCAGCAATCAGGTTATCGGTATTATCTGAAAGCATGGCAAGTGTGTTGCGGTAAATTTTAACTTTTCTCTGGAGCTCTCTGAAGTAGCCGTTAGTACCTTCAATGACTCTGTTAAATTCATTAAACTCTTCCCAGAATGCCGCAAGCTCTCTTGAATCATTCTCAGAAATGTCATCGCTGTAAAGAGTTTTAACCGTGAACTCTTCGGGACCTGCCAGCGGAGAGACGACGCCATCCACACTTTCCAGAATTGTAACCCTATATTTGCCCGGCATTACCGGATGCCCGGTGTGTCTTCCCGATCCCAATCCATTTTCCTCGTCGGCGGGATTTGTTGTCGTTGACCTGAGATCCCAGGCAGTTCTCTGAACTCCCGGGGCATAAGGCGCTTTCAGGCGTCTGAGAATATTTCCATTCATATCGCTGACAGAAAAAATCAGGAATGAATTTTCTTCATCATCTTCCTCTCTGATCTCATCAAAAGCCGGATAGGGTATCGCTTTGTTATCTTTTTTCAGTTTCTTCTCAGTTTTTTTCCTGAGCTGTTTTTTTGTTTCGGGAGCTTCATTTATATAATATGTAAATACCGCGCCAAACTGAGGATTATCAGCGGTATAAAGGGCGTCTCCCTGGTATCCTTTATCACCTCCGCCGATTGGACGAGACTGAACATAAGCCAGCGCGTTCTTAACAGGGAAAATAAAAGCCTGTTTTTCCATAAGCTTTTCAGATACAGTTCTGAGAGGTGAATAGTCATCCATCACATAAAAACCGCGCCCGAATGAAGCGATCACAATGTCATTCTCTCTTTTTTGGATGGCAATATCCCTGACCGCTATTGTTGGGAGACCGGCGCTGAGTTTAATCCACTTTTTGCCCCTGTCGGGTGAAAAATAGAACGCGAATTCGGTTCCGCAGAAAAGCAGATTTTCGTTGACATGATCCTCGGCAAGTGAATATACAGAACCCCTTTCGGGCAGTCCTTCAACTATTTTATCCCATGATTTACCATTATCTTCACTCACAAGAATATATGGTTTAAAATCACCCCTTTTGTGATTATTAAATGCCGCGTATAGTCTTCCCTCCTTATGTTGAGAAGCGATAATACTGTTTACATAAGTTGTATCAGGCACATCGGGGAAGCTGTCGCAGCGTGTCCATTTTTTTCCTCCGTCGGCAGTTACCTGAATCAAACCGTCATCGGTGCCGACATAAATCAGTCCTTCCTTCAGAGGTGATTCATCGAGCGCGACGATATTTCCATACTGCGATGTTGAAGCATTTTTTGATACGGCATCCATACCCCATACTCTTCCCATCACAGGCAATTTGTTGCGGTCAATCTTTCTTGTCAGGTCACCGCTGACTTTTGTCCAGCTGTCACCCCTGTCATCCGATTTGAAAAGAATGTTCGCGGCGAAATAAAGACGCGTATTTAAATGAGGACTTATGATAAGAGGCGCGTCCCAGTTCCAGCGATATGCTTCTTCACCCGATTCTTCCTGTGGTTTAATTCCAATTTTTTCGCCGGTTTTTTTGTTATAGCGGTTTAGCCATCCATATTGTGACTGAGCGTAAACAATATTCGGATCTTTGGGGTCTATCGCCGATTCAAATCCGTCACCACCATTTGTAATGAACCAGTCCGAATTAAATATACCATTTACATAAGTAGTGCGGGAAGGACCGCCAAGACTGTTATTATCCTGGGTTCCTCCATAGATATAATAAAATGGAGTTTCATTATCCACAGCCACCTTATAAAACTGGGTAACCGGCAGATTCCGTTTATATCGCCAGCTTGCCGCGTTGTCATAGGTTTCATAAATTCCACCGTCACCACCTATAATGTAATGATCGGGATTAGCGGGATTTATCCACATCGCGTGATCATCCACATGACGGTTTCTGGTGGAAACATTGCTGAAAGTTTTTCCCCCGTCCAGCGTCACTTGCGTCCAGGTGTCAAGAGAATATACTTTATCAGGATTTACCGGATCGCAAAGAATTTCCATATAATATTGAGGACTGCGCGCGATATAGCTGTTCATTTTTTCCCAGGTTGCTCCCCGGTTAACCGAACGGAAAAATCCACCCCTCTTTTCAGATGCTTCGACAATAGCATATAAATAGTCGGGGTTGGCAGGTGAAATAGCGAGGCCGATTCTGCCCACATCACCCCCCGGCAGACCTTTGGTAAGTTTAGTCCACGTTTTACCACCGTCGGTACTTTTATGCACCGCCGATCCGGGGCCTCCGTTTATCAAAGTAAAAACATGCCTTCTTCTCTGGTACGATGAAGCATATAATACATCCGGATTCCTGGGATCATATACAATATCCGAAACTCCGGTGTGTTCATCTATACCGAGAACTTTTTCCCAGCTCTCCCCTCCATCTGTGGTTTTGAATAATCCCCTGTCACCGCCGGCATTCCATAATGGCCCCTGCGCCGCCACATAAACAACATTCGAATTTCGCGGATCAATAATTATTTTTCCTATGTGCTCCGATTCCATCAGGCCCATATTTTTCCAGCTTCTTCCCCCGTCAATCGACTTATACACTCCATCTCCGTATGCTACACTCCTCTGGCTGTTATTTTCTCCCGTTCCGGCCCAGATGACATAGGGATTTTTGGGGTCCATTGTGATACAACCAATTGAATATGCTCCCTCTGAATCAAAGACCGGCTGAAAAGTTGTGCCGTCATTAGTGGTTTTCCATATTCCTCCCGAGGCAACCGCGACATAATATTCCCATGATTTTTCAGGATTTACGGCAAAGTCCGAAATCCTTCCGGAAGTAAGCGCCGGCCCGACCGACCGGAACGAAAGTCCCCTGAGATTACCGGAATTAAGTTTTTCCTTTTTATCATTTTCTTCAGCATTAATAAGTGAAGAAAGGATCAATATTATAGAAATTACAGCAAATATTCTCTTCAACATTATTTCTCCTTTATTATGCATTTATTATTTTGCAACCGCTTTTTCAGTTGCAGGCTATTCAGGTTTGACGTATTATAATAATAATTGTTTTTCAAAAAATATTCTCAAGTTTTTTTCATTTTGAAAATCACTATAAAATTAGTAAATATTAATTGAACAAAGAAAGTTTCTGGATATGAAAAAACTACTGGATAAATTAAAATTTTCTAATGCTCCCTCAAAATTCGGGACATTCGGCGGGGTATTCACTCCCGACGTATTAACAATTCTCGGCGTGATAATGTACCTCCGCCTCGGATGGGTTGTTGGAAACGCGGGCCTTCTCGGCGCAATAGCGATTATTATTCTTGCCAAATTAATTACTATCGCCACCGGACTCTCGATGTCCTCTATAACCACAAATATAAAAATTGGTCCTGGGGGAGCTTATTCCATAATTTCCAAATCACTCGGATTAGAAGCGGGCGGAAGTGTGGGAATTCCCCTTTATGTCGCGCAGACACTTTCAGCGGCGCTTTATATAGTCGGTTTTACAGAAGGCTGGCTCGTAATTTTCCCCGATCACAATCCCGCCTTGATTGGCGGAATTACCTGGGCGGTTCTTTTAACCATCTCTTATGTCAGCACCCTTTTTGCTATCCGGATTCAATATATCATACTTGGAATTATCGGCCTCTCCATTATTTCCTTTCTTATGACCCCGGCTCCAAAGATAGAAACCGTCCGGCTTATAGGAGCTTTTGAAGACGCTGGTTTTTGGCAGGTATTCGCGGTATTTTTCCCCGCTGTCACAGGGATTATGGCCGGAGCGAATCTTTCAGGCGATCTTAAGGATCCCCGTAAAGCGATTCCGGTCGGTACTATGGGCGCGATCGGAGTAACTTTAATCGTATATATCGGAATAGCGGTAGTTTGCGCCTATTTTATCCCTTCTGATATCCTCAGGGGCAACCAGATGGTTATGGTTGATTATTCCTTTTTCGGGCAGCTTGTCCTGCTTGGAATTCTTGCCGCCACTTTCTCATCGGCTCTTGGCAGTATCATCGGGGCGCCAAGAATTTTACAGGCCCTTTCCGAACAGCAGTCTGTTCCTTTTTATAAAATATTCGCGCTCAAATCTGAAAACAATGAACCGCGAAACGCGATAATATTCACTTCACTTCTTATTCTCGCCTCCCTTCTCGTTGGAAGCCTTGACGCGCTGGCTTCACTTATTACCATGTTTTTCCTTATTACATACGGCATGCTGAACCTTGTGGTCTTTATTCAGCAGAGTATGAAAATTATCAGTTTCAGGCCGACTTTTAAAATACCCCGTTTTATTCCCCTTGTTGGCGCTTTAGGCTGTATAGCTATCATGTTCCTGATTGACCCGGTTTTCAGTATTGTGGCGATAATTATCATCATAGGACTTTATGTGTGGCTGACCCGGAAAGGGCTGGCCGCTAACTGGGGCGATATCAGGGGTGGTATGTTTCTTTACATGGCGGAAAGAGCAAGCAGAATTGCGGCCAATTTTCCCCGCCACCAGATATCATGGAAACCTGATATTCTCCTTCCGGTTGAAGATCCCGCTTTGTGGGCAGGTCCCCTGCTGTTCATTAAAAATATAACCTATCCTTCCGGTACGATCTATGCCTATTCTGTTAAGGAAGAAAATATTGAGGAAACAAAAAGTTCACTCGATAATCTTATGCAGCCTCTCAGGCAGCAGGAACTTCTGATAAATTCAGCGGTGATTGAAGATAAAGATTTTCTACATGGTTCAAAAATTGTTATTCAGACTCTCCGCGCCGCGGCTATGAGACCGAACGCCCTTTTTCTCACACTGGGTTCAGATCCGAAAAATGATATAAAAATTAACAGGCTTGTTAATTACGCCTATCAAAATGAACTGGGTATATTAATATTGCGCCAGCATCCCCGTATAGCGTTCGGGCTGCAGAAGGATGTAAACCTCTGGCTGAGAGATAAAAGTCCGAACTGGCATCTCGCGGTGCTTATTACCCTTCAGCTTCAGCTCAACTGGAATGGTAAAATTAACCTGGTAAGTGTCGCCGAAAATGACAAACATAAGAAAAAAATCAACCGGTATATGCAGCTCTTATCTGACCAGACCCGGCTCCCCGCTATGACAGAATTTCACATTCTCACCGGCAACTTCCTGGAAGCCCTGAAAAACGCTCCCCGCGCCGATGTTAATATTTTCGGCCTCGCCGATGAACTTGATATGAATTTTTTGCGGGATGTGCCTGAACTTACAAATTCATCATGCCTATTTGTCAAAGATTCCGGCCATGAAAATGCCCTGGCATAGAGGGAATTACGAATCTGGCCCTCCCGGGAATATTTTCAACTCGTATATACTTTGGAGAAGCTGCATCATTGCGGAACGTCCCCCCTGGGGTAGCAAAGAACAAACTCATTCAGGAAGAGCCCCGTAGTTAATCACCCCTCATACTCTTTCTCTGGTTCTTTCCAAAAACGATTTCGATGAGGATTTCGACATCCATTTCAAAATACAATTAAAAATACTATCCTCTCGTTTTACGGTTTTTCAATTCACCATTCATCATTTATAATTCACCATTCACAATTCATTTCAGGTATACCATTTTTCCCATATCGGCAAAGACAATAACATTATCCTGCCTTACTTCAAGGCGGTAAAGATATATTCCCGAAGCGACCTCCGGAGTATATGGCACTGAATAATAGCCTCTCTCAACTTCCCGGTTGAAGATTTCATCTATCAGTTCTCCGTTGCTGTTGTAGATCGATACTCTCGCTCTTGATGGCTCCTCGATATAAAAACTGATATTTGTTTTGGGATTGAATGGATTGGGATAATTATGATTCAGCCTGAAACCGTGAGTATCTTCATGTTTTTCTTCCATATTCACCAGGGAGATGCTGAATGAGGTTGTATCGCTTTTATTGCCCTGGTTATCTATTGAAATAATTGTATAAAGAGCTTTGTCAATACCCCGAGGCAGAATATCCCCAAACCGGGATCTGGTATGATGCAACAATCCTCCCGAATGCGCGTCATCGTAATATACATCAACCTGGTAATGTGAAAAATCGGCTTCCGTGTTCAGTTCCCAGTTAAGGGTTACAAGGCTGTCGGTTACATCATGAACAAGGGATTGTGGTTTCAGGGGCGCCAGGTCCTGGTATTCGCAACTTTCACCATATGGCCCACCATAATATCCCAAGTCGCTGCGGGTGCCGTCAACATCAAGAACATCGGGATCGCCCGCGTCTATCATCGGGGAATATTTCTGAAGGTGATAATCCTTGTTATAGCCGTCAACGAACATCGGATCGACATGATAATTCTTTTCATCCGGCGGTTCGGGGAAATTATAAAAATCTTCTTCCGTTCTCCAAAAATTATTAAACCTGATATTATTATTCGGCTCGCCGCTGCCATTTTCAATGCCATATTTAGCGCCCACAATAATATTGTTGTAAACATGTTGTTTATCATTATAAACCGCTATGCCGCTTTTCAGAAATACTCCCGGCCTGGCATATATAACATTATTAAATATATATGTGAGATCACTTACCGCTATAGCCTCTTCATCATTATATACATTCGCGTAAAACAGGTTGTTATGAATTTTTATTGAATCGGTGTCATACCCTCTGAACATATTATCATGAGGGCCGATGGTCGTGTTATATCTCACAATTGTTGTCGGACCATACGGCCAGTTAACCCCAATACCTATCTTACTAACATATATATAATTATTCTCATAAATCATTTTTAGCCAGGTATATGAGCCTCCAATACTGATGCCAAATTGAGTATTAGTAAGAATTGAATTTCTGATAACACCATCAACTGAAACTCCAGATATCGCGTATGTTGTGCCGCCGATAGTTCTGATATTCTCGATTAGAACATGAGCTGTATCATAGTCCGCATCTAGTACCGACATCACATGCTGATAATGTGTAAAGCCACCATGGGCTTGAAAAGTGATATTTGATACAAGGCATGAATCTCTTACCTCAATCACCCAGCCTTCATTTTCGGGAGCGGAATAATCAACAATTGTGCTGTCAATGCCCGCCCCGATAAGACTCAGATCCCCTTTCATAACAAGAGATTCGATATATGTCCCGGCGCCTACATATATTGTGTCTCCAAACGAGGAATAATTTACGCAATTCTGTATTTCATTCGATGCTGTCATCCAGGAGGTATAGGGAGCTTCATTGCTCCCGCTTTTGCTTACATAGCGGATTTCGGCAAATGTTGTTGAATTTGGAAGCAGGACAAATATAAATACCGCTATAGTAATTATCTTTGCCGCTATAATAATCTTACTCATACTCTTACTCATACTTTGATTTTCTCACAAACGCAAACCTCCGAGGTTTTTGAAATTTCGGAGGTTTAGTTTCAGGGACCCAATTAAAATTGTAAAATAATATAATGTATGGAAAATATCAATATTATTTATCTGTTGAAACTCTTTATGGATATTAAAGCGTTTTTGTTAGACAATTACAAGGGCCAACAGTGTTATTTGAAAATTTACTTTTTCTGTAGGTGAATCAGACAATAAAATTCCATCCCTTTGCCTGAATCCGTAATCCCTCATTCCTGATTTTCTTTCCTACAACAAAGAAAATGAACTACTTCACTGAGTTACCCAACCTCATCATACTCTTACTCATACTCTGATTTTTTAAAATAAAAAAGGGAAGCCTGAGAAAGGGCTTCCCTTGTCGGAGTAGATTTGTTCTGAGGAATCAGATTATCTCTTATGCGTTTTTAATCTTCTTTTGAAATTATTATACCATATAATTCCTGATCATGAGGAGGGGAGGAATTCCAGTCGCCATAAGAATGTGAGCCATCTGTTGTGTAGTATACTTTATATTCCCCTTTATCAAGAATAATTGTACCGTTAAAAAGCCTGTTTTTTCTGTCGCCGCCGGCATGATCGGTTTTTCTGTAAGTCATTTCCCAAACAACCTGGCCGGTATCCATATTTTTTATCCAGCCATAGTCATACATTTCATCACGGTCCCCTTCACCCAAAGCGATAATTCTCACTTTGGTCTCCTCATCGAGGATAAAAGTTTTACTTTTACGCGCGTCATCTCTCACCCTGGTAATTTCGGCCAGGGCTGATTTACTTTTAAAATTATCGGGATCAAACTCTTCAAAGTCGGATGAGGAATAATCCTTCAAGGGCCATAATGATATGCCCCAGAGTTCCCTGTCGAAAGGAGGCGCCGAATTCCATTCCTCGTAAGAATGTGTATCATCACTTACATACATTACAACATAATTACCGGGATCAAGGGTAATATCTCCTTTCATTATCCTGTTTTTTCTGGCGCCGCCGGCATGATGGGTTTCACCCGCTCTCATTTCCCAGACTGTTTCTCTTGTATCGGCATTGTAAATTTTGCCATAGTCCGCCATACTTTTGCCATGCCCCATCTCACCGAGAGCAATAACATGCAGTTTCACTCTTTCTTTAACACGCAGCCCGCGTGAAATATATTCATCATCTCCAACTCCTGTTATCGCCATAACAGGTTTAATAACTTCATTCTTATCGAGAGGGCCGATCGCCTCAATATCATCTTCTGTAGCCGGCCAGATAGTAATTCCGTAAAATTCGGGATCGTTCGGAGGCGCGGCATTCCAGTCGGGCCATGAGTGGCTGTCATCGCTCAGGTAAGCGACCATGTAATTGCCCGGTTCAAGACGAAGCACTTCATTAAACATAATATTCTTTTCATTACCACCCGCGTAATCCGATTTTCTCGGGTCCATAGCCCAGACTTTTTCACGGGTGCGTGTATCATATATCCAGGCGTAATCAAAAACTTCTTTTTTACGCCCTTCTCCGATAGCATATATTCTGATTCTAACCGGTTCGGTAACTTTAAAACCCTGTTTGAAATCCTCATCATCACCCGCCCTGTTAAGTGAAACTATCGCTCCTTCCAGTTTCTCTTTAATAAACTTATCTTTTTCAACTTTTTCAATTCTGCCCGAAGAAGCTTTAAGACTGATAAACAGTTTTTCCCTGTAAGATGACCGGAATTTTTTACTTTTTCTGCTGAAAACTTCAGCGATCACATCCCCAAAATCATCTACATGAAAATAATTGCCCCGGAATGAACACATATATACTTCATAATTCCCTTTATCCAAATTAAGATCGGATTCAAAATCATAAAATCCCGATTCATCCCTGTAATCATCATCCTCATCATATACATGCCAGACAAGAGATCTGTCATCGGCGTCAATTATCCAGGCATAATAAGTAATCCTGTCATCCCACCTTTCAAAATTACCGAGAGCGCCTGAAATGGTGATTTCCATATCTTCATCAAGTGTGAATGCCGAATAGGTCATTTCTCCCGGGTATACATTCCCTATCTTCAACTCATTTTCCTGAGCGACCATCAATACAGAAGAGATAAAAAAAGAAAACAAGATCAGTCTTTTCATATTTTTCACCGTTGTTTTTTCTTTTAGACGTAACTTGTTAATAATGGTTCGGATTAAAAATTCAAATCGCTTCAGGCTCTGGAATCAGAGTATCTTTGTCTTACGCCGGTCGCGCAGGAACCTAAAAGAATTGTGAAAGAAATCATCAAAATTTTAATCGTAATCATAAACTGGCAAACCAGAAATAATGGAGAATTACGAATTGACTTTCCCGGAAATATTGTTTGAATCGAATCTGCTTTGCGGAAGCAGCATTATTGTAGAAAAAACATAAAACATCTGATCCCTTGAGGGAATCAACAAAACATCACCCGGATAATTAAATAAATATGATTCCCCGCGGCGAACAGGCGGACAAAATTACCCAGTGAATAGATGGTTAAATAAAGTTTTGCCATTTTGCGTAGAATTTAACTCCTTACGGAATATTCTTACTCTGATTTTTTGATACCGATACCGATACCGATACCGATACCGATACCGATACCGATACCGATACCGATACCGATACCGAAAAATAATCAGGCAATCTTAAAATCCTTTAATCATGGTTCAGACATTTTTTCCTTTGCAATTAAGGAACGAAATGCTCAACTCAGCTTAGCTCCGGAAGTTATAAATTCAATTTACAATGAGCCGCAAAGAACAATATTTCACCGGAAAATCAGCTAGCGGTAATCCAATATAAAATTAAGTTAAAAATATGCTGAAAAAAAGCGATTTTCCTTGCTAAATAAAAACATACAGAGTAATTTTCATTCATAAAAAGAAGTTTCCTGTCCAATTTGGAGAGGCAGCCTATTTTTTGGAAAGTTAACATTATTTTTGTTATTATGTTGAGATTTCCTGCCGGAATCCGGCAAAGGAATTATTTTATAACCTTGCCAATTTTGTGAGGATATTATGTTAGATTATGTTAATCAGGTAGTAGAAGAAGTAAAAGCTAAAAACCCGAGTGAACCAGAATTTCACCAGGCGGTTGAAGAGGTCGCGGAATCTCTTGATATAGTTTTTCAGCAGCATCCCGAATATATATCAGCTGATATATTAAGAAGAATGACTGAACCGGAAAGAATAATAATATTCCGGGTTCCCTGGATGGATGACCAAGGCAATGTAAAAATAAACCGCGGTTTCAGAATTGAAATGAACAGCGCGATAGGTCCCTACAAAGGGGGGCTGCGTTTTCACCCTTCTGTTACTCTCGGTATATTAAAATTCCTGGCGTTCGAACAGGTATTCAAAAACAGCCTTACCACACTTCCAATGGGGTGGCGGCAAAGGTGGATCCGATTTTGATCCCAAAGGTAAAAGTGACAACGAAATTATGCGTTTCTGCCAGAGCTTCATGACTGAGCTGAGCAAACACATTGGCCCTAATACCGATGTGCCTGCCGGTGATATCGGAGTGGGCGGCCGTGAAATAGGCTTCCTTTTCGGTCAGTATAAAAGAGTAAGAAATGAATTCACCGGCGTATTGACAGGCAAAGGCATTAACTGGGGCGGTTCTCTGATCAGACCTGAAGCTACTGGTTTCGGATGTGTATATTTCGCTGAAGAAATGCTGAAAACAAAAGACACCAGTTTTGACGGAAAGATTGTCGCAGTTTCAGGTTTCGGCAATGTTGCCTGGGGAGCCGTTCAGAAAGTTAATGAATTAGGCGGTAAAGTAGTTACTCTTTCAGGTCCGGGACGGATATATCTATGATCCCGATGGTGTAACCGGTGAAAAAGTAGATTATATGCTGCGTCCTGAGAGCGTCAAATAAAGACGCTGTTGAAGATTACGCCAAAGAATTTAAAGTTGACTTTCTACCGGGTAAAAAACCCTGGGAAGTTAAAGTCGATGTTGCTCCTTCCCTGCGCCACCGAAAATGAAATTCATAAAGCCGAAGCTGAAACACTCGTTAAAAACGGATGTATGGCAGTATGTGAAGGCGCCAATATGCCGACAACCATTGATGGCTATCATATCTTCAAAGAGGCCGGCATTTTATATGCCGCCGGGAAAAGCCGCCAACGCGGGTGGTGTCGCAACTTCGGGACTCGAAATGTCGCAGAACAGCATGCGCCTTCCATGGTCACGCGAAGGAAGTTGACCAGAGGCTCCATGAAATTATGGTCAGAATTCATGATACATGTCTTGAAACTTCTGAACGATTTGGCACACCGGGCAATTATGTCAATGGCGCCAATATCGCCGGCTTCCTTAAAGTTGCCGATGCGATGATCGATCAGGGCCTCGTCTAAAATTTCTAAACAAATATGGATGATACCGGGACCAGCCTGCTGTTCCCGGTATTTTATTAATATATGAACGGATTCGATAAAGCCGCGATGAGAGATGTTTTTGGAAGCAGGGTAAAACGTTTCCAGAAACTGATGAGATTTAAAATAAGAGATATCCTCCTTGTTTCCTCCCTTTATGATAATTACCTTTTTGAAGAAGATGGCAGGTTGTATGAGCTGATAAGAGAGGAATACCAGACTCTCAATCTCAGTCATGCCCCCGAAATCACACATGTTACCACTGCCCAGGAAGCTATTGAGCTGGCGCGTGATGAAAACCGCTTTGACCTGATAATTACAACCATGCATATTGAGGATATGCATGTTGTTGAATTCGCTAAGCTTGCCCGCGAAAACGGTCTTAACCAGCCGGTCATCCTCCTTGCTTATGATAATATCGAAAGAAAAGAGATCACTCAGCATGAGGGACATGATATTTTTGACAGAATATTTATCTGGCAGGGAGATTACAGGCTTCTTATCGGTATAATCAAATATGTTGAAGACCGCCTTAATGTTGAAAATGACACCAAATCGGTCGGGGTGCAGTCGATTATTTTACTTGAGGATAATGTAAAGTTCTATTCATCTTATCTTCCCCTCATCTATACAGAAATATTCGATCAATCGCAAAGGCTTATTACCGAAGGAATTAATGTAACTCATCGTTATCTGCGGATGCGCGCCCGGCCAAAAATACTTCTATGCAATACCTATGAGGAAGGTTGGGAATATTTCGAAAAATACCAGGACCATATTCTTGGGATTATTCTCGATATTAATTTTAAACTTAAGGGTGAAAAAGATTCTGAAGCAGGAATTAAATTTGCAATCGCCGTAAAAAATATGCAGCATGATATTCCCATTCTTCTTCAGTCAAGTAATCTTGAATTCGAATCTGTCGCTCCCGATATCGGCGCGTCATTCTTATATATAAAATTCCCCCTTTCCTTCTAAGTGAGTTGCGGGAATTTATGATTAAAAATTTCAGCTTTGGAGATTTTATTTTCCGCACAAGAGATGGAGAAGAGGTTGGAAAGGCAAATAATCTTTTTTCACTGATGAACCAACTTGCTAAAGCCCCCCTTGATTCCATTGTTTATCACTCCGAAAGGAATCATTTTTCCAACTGGCTGAAAGCCCGGACAGAGTTCTGGCTGGCCAGCAAACTGCGCCCCGAAAAAGTCAGTGATTTTAAAGACCCGGAAGATATCAGGGTCAGACTTACTGAAACAATCCGCGAATACCTGGAACTGCGTCAGAGAGGCACAATTACTGAGTTTTCCGCTGAGTCATTTGATCCTAAAAACAGTTTTGCCCGGATAGGAGGCGGCTCACTCGGAGGAAAAGCGAGAGGACTGGGATTTATTAATACTCTTATTAACCATTATGGCATCAGGGATAAATTTAAAGGTGTTGAAATTTCAGTGCCATCCGCTGTTGTGCTCGCGACAGATGTATTTGATAATTTCCTCGGTGAGAATAATCTTTTCCGATTTGCCTATAATCAGACAGATGATGATAAAATCTTAAAAAAATTCCTTACAGCTCCTTACTTTCCTCCCAAAGTGGTTGATAAGTTGTGGGAATTTCTCTCAATAACAAAGGAACCTCTGGCTGTCAGATCATCAAGCCTGCTTGAAGATTCACAGTTTCAGCCTTTCGCGGGTGTATACCAAACCTATATGATACCCAATAACAACCCCGATCCGGAAAAACGGCTGTTTGAACTGCTTCAGTGTATTAAAGGAGTATATGCCTCAACATTCAGTAAGAACGCGAAGGATTATCTAAAAGCTACATCTTACAGGCTGGAGGAGGAAAAAATGGCTGTCATAATTCAGCGTGTGACAGGCGCGGAAAGGAACAAACGTTTTTATCCCGATTTCGCCGGAGTCGCGAAGTCATATAACTTTTACCCTGTCCCACCCTCAAAAGCTACAGACGGAATCTCCCTGGTTGCGTTGGGTTTGGGGAAACAGGTTGTCGAAGGTGGAGAAAATGTTAGATTCTGCCCTAAATTTCCGAAACATTTGTTGCAGTTTTTCTCTACAAAAGAAACCATCCGCAACGCCCAGCAGCAGTTTTACGCTCTCGATATGAATTGCTGCCTTGAAAGGGAACATGCTGATTCTCCGGATATCATGGTAAAAAAATACCGCCTCGAAAAAGCTGAGGAAGACAAAACCCTCTTTTACGCCGGATCAACATATTCGGCCGAAAATGATTCTGTCTATGATGGTATTTCCAGGCAGGGATCGAGAGTTGTAACTTTTGCCCCTATTCTGAAACATAATATGTTTCCACTTTCGGAAATTTTAAATACTATGCTGGAAATAGGATTGTGGGGAATGGGGACACATGTCGAAATTGAATTCGCGGTGAATACAAATGTGCCGAAAGGAAAACCCAAAGAATTTTCCATGTTGCAGATGAGACCCCTGGTATTAAGCAGAGAGACAGAAGTAATTGAATTTGATGATATCAATAACAATGATCTGATTTGCCAGAGCACCCAGGTACTGGGAAACGGCGTTATTGACAATATACATGATATAATTGTCATCGACTATGAAAGATTCGACCGCTCAAAGACCAAACAGACAGCAAGAGAGGTGGGTGAATTTAATGAAAAGCTGATATCGCTTAAAAGGCCATATATCCTGATCGGACTCGGCAGATGGGGCAGTTTTGATCCCTGGCTCGGCATTCCGGTCACCTGGGACCAGATTTCAGGCGCTTCTGTAATTATTGAAAGCAGTTTCAAAGATCTTAAAGTAACCCCCTCGCAGGGTTCTCATTTTTTCCAGAATATCACCTCATTCAGAGTTGGTTACTTTACAGTTAACACATCCAACAAAAATTGTTTTATCGACTGGGACTGGCTTTTAAACCAGAAACCGGTTGAATCGGGTGAGTTTACACATCATTTTCATTTTAATAAAAACATGATGGTGAAAATCAGCGGCTCTCAAAACCGCGGTATTATATTTCAGCCGGGAAAAAACTAATCATTTTCATGAGAATAATCAGTAAACTATATCTCGTCGCGCTTGGTTTCCTTGTTCCATTAATTCTGCTAATATACCTGCTTAACCTTGAAAAGAATAAGTCAATAGAATTTACGGTAAAAGAGCTGGAAGGAACCGCTATACTTGCCCCCTTAAAAAATTCCCTGACCAATTTTCAGCTTTATTGCCTTAGCGAAAAATTTGATGCCCCGGGTCTTAACCGGGATTCACTTAAAATTCATTTTGAAAAGAATATTGAGAAACTTCAGAATATTTCAGAAGGTAATATTTTTTCTTCCGCCCCTCTTAAAGACCTGCCGCTTTATATAAACCTGTGGAAAAATCTTGGTGAAAACAGCCGCAAAGACTGCGCTGTAATCGAAACGGGACTGAAACACTCATTTACAACAATCGGAAATGAATTTAACCTGGTTCTCGATCCCGCGCTTGAAAGTTATTACCTGATGGACCTGATAATTAATAAATTCCCCGCGCTTGAGCAGGAGCTTCTTGAATTATTGTCAGGTTATCCCGAAGAGGAAAGAGAAAAAAAATATTACCTTATTGAAAAAAATATAAGGGTGACTGAATCACTGATTGATCTCAATCTTTCGGGAACGCCTGAAGTCAGGGATACTATCAGCAAAAAATTTGCCGGTCTTAAAAAACAGGTCAGCGTTTTGGGAAAAATTTCGGTTATAGATAGTCCGGACATTTTCAGGCGGCAGGCGCTCACAGCAATGACCGAATCAGGGGAAATTTGGCAGATTACCCTTGAAAACTTCAGATTACTTTTGCGGAAACGAATTGACAACAGCAGTTATGACAAATTATATACCTTTCTGATAGCGGGTGCGCTTATTCTCATACCTGTTGTATTGTTTTTTTATATATCAGGTTATATCAGCCGTTCGGTAAGGTTATTCAACCGTGTCGCGGAACAGGTGATCGCCGGTGAACTTGATCTGGAGCTGGTCAATAAAAACAAGGATGAATTTGGCGCGCTGAGTAAAAATCTGAACAGGATGATAAAAGCTATTGGTACAAACATCGCCGAACATGTTGAGAAACTTCAGATAACCGAAAACGCGCTCAATGCTGAAATCATTAAACATATAGAAATTGAAGAAGCCCTTTCCAAGTCGGAACTGCTTTTTTCCCGTGTCTGGGATATTTCGGTCGATGGAATGAGGCTTACAGATAAAACCGGTAAAATAGTTACCGTCAATAAAGCTTTCTGCGAGAAAGTCGGGAAGGAAAAAGAAGAGCTTGAAGGTGAACATTTTTCAATTATCTATCATCCATCAGTAAGAGAAGAATTTACCCGGCTTTATGAAAGGGACCTTTCCGGAAATAAAATCAGACCCCATTTCGACAGGGAATCTTACCTCTGGAATGGTAAAAAAATCTGGTTCGCGTTTTCTAATTCTCTCTTAAAACTTTCTGACGGCTCAAGCCTTGTTCTGAGCGTACTGAAGGATATCTCCGACAGAAAAAAATCGGAATTTGAGCTGCAGATTTATGCCGGACAGTTAAGAAAACTCGCGTCACACCTCCAGTCAGTCAGGGAAGAAGAGAGGAGAATGATAGCCAGAGAAATTCATGATGAACTGGGCCAGGTGCTCACTGTTCTGAAAATTCAGATAACTCTTCTGGCCAACAAACTCAGGGAAGATCAGCAGGATTTGAAAGAAAAAATAGAATCGGTTTCGGAAGTGATTGATAAAACTGTGGAATCTGTCCAGAGAATATCCTCGAAACTGCGACCCGGCATACTTGATGAGCTGGGGCTGATACCGGCAATCGAGTGGTATGCCCAGGATTTTGAAAACAGAACCGGAATTATATGTGAATCCACCCTTCCGAATGAAGAGATAATCCTCGCTCACGATAAAATAACCGCTGTATTCCGGATTTTCCAGGAAGCGCTTACTAACGTAGCGCGTCACGCAAAAGCTACAAAAATACAAATTACATTGAATATAACAGATAATATTATCAGTCTGAGGATTACAGATAATGGACGTGGAATAACAAACAAAGAGATTAACGCGCATAATTCACTCGGACTGCTTGGCATGAAGGAGAGAGCTGTTATACTTGATGGCGATGTCAGCATAACCGGCACAGCCGGCAGAGGCACTTCGGTCTGTGTAAAACTCCCACTTGAAAATAACTGGCAGGAAACAATATGATTAAAATTCTTATAGCCGATGATCACGCTATTGTAAGAGAAGGACTGAAACAGATTGTTTCAGAAGAGACAGATATGAAAGTTATGGGGGAGGCTGAAAACGCGGAAGAATTATTTGAACATATAAAACGTGAAGAGTGGGATATTATTGTGCTCGATATAAATATGCCGGGTAAAACGGACTCGAGGCGCTCAAGCAGCTTAAAATTGATCATCCCCGGCTACCGGTGCTTATATTAAGTATGTATGGAGAAGATCAGTATGGACTCAGGGCTCTCAGGGCGGGGGCATCGGGATACCTGAAAAAAGTCAGCGCACCCAATAAACTTGTCAACGCGATTCGTAAAATTGTATCGGGGGGCAAATTTATCAGTCCCGAACTTGCCGAAAAACTTGTCACAACTCTGGATACAAATTCCCGGCTTCTGCCCCACGAAACTCTTTCAGACAGAGAATATGAAATCATGTGCAAAATAGGGTCGGGCAAAACTGCCGATTCTATTGCCGCTGAGCTAAATATCAGTATTCATACTGTCTACAGCTACAGAAACAGAATTCTGGATAAAATGAATATGAAATCCAATGTGGAAATTGCCCAGTATGTAGTACAAAATAAACTGACAGGTTAAGATATTACAATTTTTCCTTTTGCCATTGAATCTTTTAATAACTTCAAAACTCCTGACTTCCATCAAGCTATTTTGTCGTGATTTCATATGCAGGGGATCAATTCAACGAATTTTTTGTGATTTAGGCCCCGAGCCGCGGCACGACCTCCTATGCCACGGTTAAACAATCAATAAGTCCTCCATATTCACTTCCCTGGCGAAGGTTCTGAATTATAATTCAGAGTTTGTTATATGGTGTACCTGACGGCACACTTAGGCTCTTACCAACACACTAACGTTAACATGTTGAGGATAATCCGGAGGACAAAATTTGTCAGAAATCCTGTAATAACATGTTGCCGATAATCAAGCCGTGATTCAAAATAAACCGGCCGAGCGGGGAATCAAAAAGCAATCACGTAAACGACTCCGAATGAATTCGAATATGAATAGCCCCGGATACAATCCGGTGGTCTGATATAGCAGATATCTGTCGCGACGCTGAAGGCGTCGAATATTAATAATCCGGAGAAAATATTATTTTTCGAAGTAAAATCTGTCGGAATAATCAGGAGCTTTTCATCCTTCCGTTCCACGGCTTTTAAATTTGTTCTTTATTGTTTAATGATTTCTTTTTATTATATTACTCATAATTTTTATAAATATAAAATTTCAGTAATCGGACCGGATTATTATTGAATATTCCCTATATTATTTCACCATTTGTTTCGGCTTGGTTAAAAGACCGACAGGTATGAAAATATTTTCCATTTTATATAAATATAAATTTTCCAATAAAAAGGAGATCGTTATATGAAAAAGGCCCTCTACTTTTTTTCTTTGCCTGATTTTAGTCACCTCTGTTTTTGCGCAGAAAAAGAAAAAGAAATCATTCGGGATATCTTTTAAAGGTTTTGTAAAAACAGATGTTATGCTCGATACCCGTCAGACTGTGGCAGCCCGCGAGGGACATTTCCTTCTTTATCCCGCTGCTGAACTAAATGACCCGGATAACGAGGATGTTAATGCCAAAGCTAATCTAAATATGCTCTCTATTCAAAGCCGCTCCTTACAGGCACTATAACCGCTCCCGATTTTCTGGGCGCTAAAACCACTGGCGTTCTTGAAGGGGCTTTTTTCGGACATTCGAATGCCGATGTCAATGGTTTCAGACTGCGTCACGCGTTCCTGAAACTCGACTGGAAAAAAAAGCCAGCTGCTCGTCGGACAGTACTGGCATCCGATGTTCATAACTGAAGTTTTTCCGGGAGTTGTTTCGTTTAATACCGGCGTTCCTTTTCAGCCATTCTCCAGAAATCCGCAGATTAAATATACCATCAAAACAAACAAGGTTAATATCGCGATTACCGGCCGCCTCACAGCCGCGATTTTACGAGTACCGGTCCTAGCGGAGCAGGCTCGACATATCTAAGAAACGCTTTAATACCAATTCTGGACCTCAACATTAAATATATGGATGAAGGAACTGTACTTGGTGTCGGAGGCAACTTTAAATCTCTTATGCCCAGGACAGTCACCTCGATGGGTTATGATACCGATGAAAAAGTTTCGAGTATCGCTGCTATGGCTTTCGCAAAATTCACAATAAAAAATACTGTTCTGAAACTGGAAGGAATTTATGGACAGAATATGTATTGATCTTCTTATGCTCGGCGGATACGCGGTAAAAAGTATCGAAGCTGTAAAAGGTGTGGAAGAATATACCAATACAAATACCATGTCGGCCTGGATGGATTTAAGTTTCGGTAAAAAGGTTATGTTTGGTCTTTTTTGCCGGATATACAAAAAATATGGGAACCGATGATGACAACATTGGCATCTATTATTCAAGAGGCAACAATATTGAAAGTGTAATGCGTGTATCTCCCAGGATTATTTATCATGTCGGCCAGACTCGTTTTGCCGGTGAAATTGATTATACATCAGCCGCTTATGGCGCAGTTAATTCTAAAGGTGAAGTGGAAGATACAACAAATGTGGCAAACCTGAGAGTATTGCTGGCTGCTTATCTTTTCTTCTAAAAATAATTTTCAAAAAATATAAAATTTCAAAACGCCGCTTTCCGCGGCGTTTTTTATTATATGTCATTCAATAAGGATTTCAGGTCGTCAGCCTGCAAGCAGGCAGTTGTTTCATAGTAAAATAGAATTCACAATTCATTAAACTATTTTTACAATAATAATCGTCGTGTCATCATATTGCGGAGCGTCACCTATAAAATCGTTAAGAGCGCCAAGAAGACTGTCACCTATTTTATTAACGTTTTCATTACTGTTTCGGGTGATAACCTCGGTCATGCGGTCATAACCAAACTGCTCGTCCGCTTCATTTTGTGATTCGGGCAGCGCGTCGCTATAGAATATCAATATATCCCCCCCTGCAATATCTACTGTTGAATCCTTATATTCGAGATTATTTATCATCCCCAGAGGAATGCGCGGATCATCGCCTGTCAGAAAACTGACTTTTCCATCTCTGCAAAGGATTGGTTCAGGCTGCCCCGAATTGGAACAGATCATTCTTTTATTTACAAAATCAAGCATAACAAAACTTACAGCGGCAAAGAGCCTCTTTTCAGGTTTTTTCTGACATAATGAAATATTGATCGAAGATAATGCTTCCGATGGTTTTTCAAAACTCCTCTGTTTTACCTGCGCGAGCATTCCCGATGTTAAAACAGTGGTCATGGCGGCTTTCATCCCTTTTCCTGATACATCGGCATTGGCGATGCATAACATATCCTTCCCTTCATCTTTGAAGAAAATATCATAAAAATCACCACCCACTTCATAAGCAGGCACAAACTTTGTGCATATTTCAAATTTTTCAGATTCAGGGAGTGTAACCGGTAAAAGACTCCTCTGCATTGAGGCAGCCTGTTCAAGCTCTCCGCTCATCCTTATTCGTTCAAGTTCGGCTGACTGTTTCTCCTTTTCCCTTTTTATGCTCTTTTTATATGAAATAAGAGTGATAACGATTATACCGATTATAGTGAGTAAAACTCCCGATATTATAATATTGTACTGCCTGTTGATCTGCAAAGCTTTTATCTCACTCTCTCTTTTAAGCAGTTCATTTTCACCCTCTTTTTTATCTGTTTCATATTTTGTCTGCATTTCGGCAAGCTGACTTGAGCTGTTTTGATCAAAAAGCGCCTGCTTAATCTGGTGATATTTCTGAAAAGCCTGAAATGCCTTTTTACTGCTTCCTTTCGCGTAGTACAGATCGGAAATAAGCTGATACCCGGTTTTAGTCAGCTCTTTCATATTTTTATCTTCTGAAAGATGGAGTGATTTTTCAACTGCTTTAATCGCTTTTGAAATTGATCCGGCTTCCTTATACACCCTTCCCTGTCCGATGAGAGCTGTGGCGATAACGCTGTTGTTTTCAAACTCCCTCCCCAGTTCTTCCGCTCTCGAAAAGAAATGAATAGCTCTGTCAAAATTTTCAAGCGCCAGTTCATATTCACCCATAGTAACACTGACATTCATCATATTATAATCATTATGGATTTCAGAAGCTATATCATTTGCTTCCCGCGCGTAAATTCCCGCCTTTTCAATATTTCCAGATTCCAGGTAAACGGCGGCGAGATTAGCGAGGCTTAACGCTAAAGATGAAACTTCATTTATTTCCCTTCTTATTTTTACTGCCTTTTCGAAATGTTCTATCGCTTTATTATATTCCTTCATCCTCTGGTAAGTGAAAGCAATACAACTCAGTGCATACCCGATTTCCGGTTTTGTGTCTGTTTCTTCCGCAATCCTCAGCGCTTTAAGATAATATTCCAGCGCGAGATTAAATTTCCCCATACCATCATGGATATTGCCGATCGTCTGATAGGAATTAGAAATTTCAACCAGGTTTCCCACTTCCTCTTTCAGCTTGAGGGATTCCATTTCATATTCCAGCGCCTGTTTATATTGCTGCCTTTCCTGCATTGTAATGGCAATATTATGAAGAGCGCGCGCCATGCCCGATTTGTCATTGTATTTTTCTGATACTTCTTTCGCTTTATGATATAATATCAGCATACTGTCGACATCACCGATATAATATTTGGAGATAGCGAGATTATTATAAGCATCGGTCAGATATTTATATTCACCCAGCCGGTCGTAATTGTTTACCGCTTCCCACGTATAGGCATCCGCTTTTTTATAATCTCCGAACTCTCTCAGTATCGTTCCCATATTTGATATTGTCTTTGCGTATCCTAAATCATCCTTCTCATTTTTATATATTGTATTCGCGCCGGAATAATAGTCGAGAGCTTTATTAAAATCGCCAAGGACATAATATACAATGCCGGTTTTGTTAAGTATTTTGGCTTTCAATTGCCGGTAATCTTTTTCGGCGGCAATTTTTAATGATCTGTTAAAATAAAACAACGCCGAATCACTCTCTCCCAGGCGGCTGAATCCGGATCCGATGTTCATATTCGCTTTACAAATTTCAGCCTCGTTATTTATTTCCCGCGCCATTTCCATTGCTTCGCGGGCGTATGAAATACATTTTTCGGCGGAAGTCTTCCGGTAAGCTTCGGCAAGATTATTTAACGCGTTTATTTTTTCGATCCCCGATAGCGATGGAAGAACAGCCTCAAGAGAATCAATATTTTCCTGCGCGGATAAACTGCTGATAGTTATGAACAGTAACAGACAAAGAGTAGATATATTCCTTGAAATCAATTTATTTTCTCCATCGCTCAATTCATTTTTAAGATAATTAAGGTAGTATCATCATATACCTTTGCGCCACCAATAAAATCCGCCAGATCACTTATCATTTTATTTCCAAGCTCTTCAATTTTTTTACCGCCGTTTGTTGTAACAGAATCGATTATCCTGTCATAACCATACTGCTCTTCATTTTTATTCTGCGATTCGGGAAAAGCGTCGCTGTAAAAGATAATAATATCATCTTTCTCAAGGTTTACAAGACTATCCCTGTATTTAATATTTTTCAGCATCCCGAGCGGAATTCGCGGATCGGAACTTTGAAGATATTTTACTTTCCCTTTCCTGAAAAGAATTATTTCAGGTTGGCCGGAATTAGTGAATATCAAAGTTTTTTTCTTAGTATCTATTACCGCGTATGAAAGGGCGGTAAACAACCTCCTTTCCGACTTTTTCTCATATAATGCGCGGTTGATCTCATTCAAAACCTCAGCAGGATCAGTTATACCCATATTTTTAACCTGCGCGAGCATGCCGGAGGTGAGCACAGTTGTCATCGCCGCTTTCATCCCTTTGCCCGAAACATCGGCGTTGGCCACGCATAATCCATTATCGCCAATGGTAAATATGTCAAAAAAATCTCCCCCGACTTCATAAGCTGGATGACATTCGGCCCAAATCTCAAAATTTTCGGAGGAGGGAAATTTTTCAGGAAGGAGATTTCTCTGCATTGCCGCCGCCTGCTCAAGTTCCTGTGTAATTCTTGCTTTTTCAAGTTCCGCCTGTTGTTTCTGCTTAAGTTCCTTTAATCTTTTTTTATAAGCGATGAGAGTGTAAATTACCGCGAGAATAATTACCGCGAGGATGCCTGAAATGATATAATTCTGCTGCCTGGAAATTTGAAGTTCTTTTATTTCATTCTGCTTTTTAAGGAGCTCGTTTTCTTTCTCTTTTTTTTCAGTTTCATATTTGGTCTGAAGCTCCGCCATCTGCCCCGCGGTTTTCAGATTATAAAGGCTGTCATTCAACGAAGCATAATCAGTAAACTGGTGATATGCTCTTGTATAATCCCCCTTTTTCTCTGAGCAGAACGCCAAATATTTGAGAGCTTCAGCCCTTAGTTCGGCATGTTCAATTTCCTCAGCTTTTGTGAGTCCCTCTTTCAGGTACTTTTTTGCTGAGCCATAAAGTCCCAGTGAAAAATATGATTTCCCGAGATTTATGGACATCTCAGTTTCAAGATCGGCTTCTTCAATATCCGCGGCTATTTCGAGAGCTTCTTTATAGGCGGCGGCCGCTTTATCATATTCTTTCTGAAATGTATAAATCAGCCCCTTTTGATTTGAATACTGCAGATATCCTTTTTTCACATCAAGTTCGCCCGCCAGTGTTTTCGCTTCCTCATGATATTCCAGCGCTTTTGCCTCATCTCCTTCTTTCAGAAGAATATCAACGAGTGAGGTAATACTGGAAAGTAATTCTCTTTTATCATCAATTTCTTTTGAGAGGTCATATCTTTTCATCTCATATTCCAGGGCCTTTTTCTGGTCGCCCAATTTAATATAAACGGAAGAAATATTTGAAAAGACTGACGACAGATGCTCTTTTGTACCCGATTTAAGAGCGGCATCCATAGCTTCAAGAAAATACTTCAATCCCTCATGAAATTTCCCCCAGGCCATATAAACATTACCGATTCCCTGGAGAGCGACAAAAACCTGGGCTTTATTGCCAGTTTTTTGCTTAAGTTCCAATGATTTTTTCAGGAATTCTGCCGCGAGTGGATAATTACCCTTCATTTCATAATTCACACCGATATTCTGGTAACAGAGCGCTTCCATATCAATATTTTTTTCATCACTGAAAATTTTCGCGGCCCTGCTCAGCTTGGCTATTGAACTGTCATATTCACCCGAAAAATAATCATTAACAGCAATATTAATATACGCGCTTCCCACATCCTTCATGGAATTGTGTTCCAGGTATACTTTTCTCGCCTCATTGTAATAATTGTTCGAAGCCTTATAATCGCCAAGTCTTGCCTGCATAACTCCGAGATTCATTATTACGCGGCCAAGGGGAAGATACTGATCTGTCTGCTCAAAATACTCCTTTGCCTGTGAGAAATTTTTTATCCCCGATTTATAATCACTCTGGAAAAAATTAAGTCTGCCAAATTCATTATAGGCATTCGCCAGCTGAACAATATCCTCCCTTTTTTCAGCAATTTCCAAAACTCTGCTAAAAAACTGTTTCGCGCTGTCAAGTTCGGATAAATAGATTGAAGCGTTTCCGAGCAGACGCAATGATTCAAACTCAAGGCTGTCATTCCCGATACTACAAGATTCCTCCAGGGAATATTTCGCGAATATTTTACTGGAATCGTAAGAATTTTTTTGGTATTCCTGAGATATCTTCAAAAGAAGGTCTATCCTGGTCAGTCCCGAACTTTCGCTTAATTCCTGTTTAAGACTGTCGATGGAGGACATACCATTCAGGCTGAATGTAATTATTAATAATAGCAGAGTTACAGGCAATTTTTTCATGGATTTATGAGATTTCACTATCTTATTATTGAATCTTACAGTGAATCCTGTAAGTTGTTAAAGTAATGGTATCTTTAAATATTTATTTTAACTTGGAAATTTACAAAAATCGCATGGATGGATAAAGGTCAAAGAAAATATTAATTATTTGTTGATATGAACAAATATCTGATTCTTTTTTTATTTTTATATTTTCTTCTTGACCATCAGGCATGATGTCAGTATATTTAGAATTACATTTTTATTGTCTTGGGCGCTTAGCTCAGCTGGTTCAGAGCACCTGCCTTACAAGCAGGGGGTCGTTGGTTCGAATCCATCAGTGCCCACAAAAAACCCGGTCCTTATGCCGGGTTTTCTTATTTTAAAGACTATAAGGGAAAATGTTTTCTGTTTATATGATTCGGTCCAAAAATACCGGGAGACATTATTATTGCCAAACTTCTAATCTGCCTGACTGATTGAACAGACATAATTCAGATCGCAATAAGTTCGCAAAAGGGAAAGGCCCCCCTGAGAGCACTGCTGTCAACTTAAGGGATTTTATTTTTTACCGGCCCCGAAGGGGTCGAAGCCGAATAGCCACGGGGAATTCCCCGTGGGGACGGATAGAAAAAATATACAATCCCCCATATTCCCGGGAACATAAAAAAGATTTTGGGCCTAAGTTGACAGCATTGCCCTGAGAGTTGGTAATTTCTGTTGATTTAAGGACAAGATCGGTAATCGAAGAACACGATTACATTTTCACCTGTGATAGCTTAAAGTCATTTCCATTTTGCTGAATAATTCCCGAAGAAATTTTTGATTTTCCGGCCGGACATTTTTCAAAACGTAACTCATACCTTGCACGATCATCATATTTAAAAGTAATTTTTCACTGTTTCCCCTGTAACAGGACTTTAGACCCTTTAAAGTTGAATCGTCAAAAATGCCTGTAATCCTCACCTTGCTGCGCCTCTCTCCATTGTTGCTGAGGAAATTTATCATTTGCTGAATAACAGAAATAATCCCGGGCACATCTGATAAAACTGCCAGCAATAAAGCCATATCTGCCATTCTCTGTGAAGGATATTCATCCGCTCTGAGAGGAGCCTGGTAGTTTACAAAATAATACTCCCTCACCAAATCTTTCAAACTGATAATATCATTAAGATTAGCGGGAAAGAGAGGCGAAGATTTAAGAAAGTCGATTTCCTCCCACCCTTCCCACTCAGGAACGGCGCGCCGGGAAATGCAAAAAAAAATCTCATCTTTTTCATTTTTAGTATATTTTTCAATGTGCCAAAGTAGTCTTTGATATGAAATCTCAAAATCGGCCATAATTCCTCATCATTAAAGATATATTATCCTGAAATGATTATCGCCTGTTAAAAGTTCAAGTGAAGCTGGATTTGAGATAGAAAAACGGGAATGGAGCGGGCAACGGGACTCGAACCCGCGACATTCAGCTTGGGAAGCTGACACTCTACCAACTGAGTTATGCCCGCAAAGTTATTTCCCGGTAAAATAATTATTAACAAATAAATTATCAACTCTTTTTTGTAAATTTGTCTTCAGAAAAAATTCTTCTTAAATGAAAAAACTGAATAAAAAACAACGCCGGATAATTGAAACATCCATCCTTGTCGCCGCCTCTCTTATAATAATACTGTTATGGGATACCTGGCTGGTTTATCCTGTAAAACTTCTGGTTGTGCTGCTGCATGAAATGAGCCATGGTCTTATGGCCCTCCTTACGGGTGGAAAAGTTATCGGACTGAAAATTTCGGGCAATCTCGGGGGTACCTGCGCAACCATGGGAGGTATTCCTGTGTTGATAGTTTCGGCAGGCTATCTTGGCAGCCTCGCTTTCGGAGCAGCGCTTTTTGTATCCGCGTACAATAAAAAATATAGTTTGTGGACTTCCGTAATTCTTGGAATATTGATCATTCTTTTCGCTCTTTTTTATATAAATGGAGTAAGCGGAGTATTATTCGCTCTTTTAATCGCTATTGCCCTTATTCTTTCAGCTTCATTTATTCCGGAAAAATATCATAAATGGGGGATAAAATTTCTTGGGCTGACAAGTATAATGTATGTGGTCACGGATATAAAATCTGATCTTCTGACACTTGAATACAGGCAAAGCGACGCCCAGATTTTATTTGGATTAACAGGAATTCCCGCTCTCTTCTGGGGGATTCTGTGGTTCCTGATCGCTTTAACGGCAGTATGGTTCCTGCTGAAATACAGTTTTAAAAAAGGGTTTTAAATTCAATCAGTTCACCGGCATTTTATTCCTGACAGGACGATAATAACACCAGTCATCTCCTAAATGAAGAAGTTTAAAACTCCTGATCCCGATAATAAAAAACAATAACTTACATGTATTCATTCGCAAAATAAAATCGCGGGATACAAGTCTTGAAGAAAGTCCCGCCAGGGACAGCAGAAAATAGCCCCGCAATTCATTGTGGGGTAAACGGGTAACAATTTATCACAAAAAGTCCCGCCAGGGACGACAGAATTCCCCAGTAAATTGATGTTCAAAAAAATTCTTTCCATTTTGCGTAGAATTTTACTTTTTACTGAATATTCAATACTCAGCTTTACGCCTCTTTTACCGGGGGATCTTTAACATAAGTAAGTATTATCAGTCCGACAATAAAAAACAGACCAATCGATACGATGGCAATTCTCTGGCTTCCGCTGAGAAAGCTCGCGAATCCGAATACCAGCGGCCCGAGCACAGCCGAGCTTTTCCCGAAAAATGAATAAAAGCCAAAAAATTCTGTCTTTTTTTCAAAAGGGGTAAGTTTAGACATCAAACTTCTGCTTGTCGATTGAGTAGCGCCCATCACACTGCCTGCAAGAAGCCCTATTACGTAAAAACTGTTATGCATAACAGTGGTTAGGTCTGTATTGAAAAGAGCGGACAAAAACCTCGTGAGGAATGTATCGGCGCTCGTAAAATATGCCACAATAATTGTAAATATCCAGATAAAGAGGGAATAAACAATAGCTCTTTTCTGCCCTGAAGAATCAGCAATAATGCCGAATATCACAGCGCCGAGAATAGCGGTTGTCTGGACAACAATGAAAAATATTATTAAGTCATTGGTTGTAAAGCCAAGAGTTGTGCTCGCATAATTACCTGAAAAGAAGATGACCGTATTTACCCCTTCGATATAAAAGAAAAAAGCCAGAAGGAAAGTAGCCAGATTCCGGTAATTCTTAAGATGGGTAATTGTGTTGTAAACTCTTCTGAAGCCAATGCGGAAATAAGATTCCTCGGTTTCAGGTTTTTTTCTTTTTTCTTTTAGGAAGAGGAAAAGAGGAAGGGCAAAAATCAGGAAAAAGAGAGCTGATAGGGGAAAGGTTTCACTTATCTTTTCGGCCTGAATTAATGGGAATGAAATACCCAGTGAAGCCAGTGAACCAAAATAACCGAGGGCGTAACCATAACCGCTCACTCTGCCGTAATTTTTAGGAGTGGTCAGTTCAGGAAGAAATGCGTCATAAAATACGAGTCCCGCTTCAAAACCGATATTCGCTATTACAAAAAGAATGACCCCGAGAAGTATATCGCCGGGACCAACAAAATAGAGCAGCGCTGTGCCCGAAATACACAACACGGAAAAAAAAAGGAGAAATCTTTTTTTACCGGTGGAAAAGTCGGATATTGCCCCGAGCACGGGTGAAATAAAAGCAGTTATTACCATCGCCAGACTTATCGCGAGGCTCCAGTAAAGGTCTCCTATTGATTCGCCCCCGGCGACGACATCCTTAAAATATACCGCGTAAATAAAAGTGACAACAACAATCGAAAAAGAGGTGTTCGCGAAGTCGAAAAGCGACCAGACAAATATGGGAAAGTTTCTATGCTTTCTTTGGGAGCGAAACATCTACGAGTCCCCTGCCGCTTTTTTTCAGTTCACCCTTGTCCCTGAGATCGATTAAAATTCCGTCGAGGATGCCATTGATAAACTTACCGCTTTTGGCTGTGCTGTATTCTTTCGCTATCTCGATAACTTCATTAATAGAAACTTTTGGCGGAATATCGGGGAAAAACATGAGCTCGGCAATTCCGATTCTCAGCAATAATTTATCAATAAGAGCTATACGATTCATCTCCCAGTTGGCAACTCTTTCAAATATTTTTTTGTCAATTTCCGGGGTATTGCCAACAACTTTATTAATGAGGGATACTCCAAAATCTTTATCAGCTTTGTTGTCTATATCGGCAAGAACCCCGTTGGTCAGTCTTGTCAGATCTTCCCGGTGCATTTCATAAGCATAAAGAACCTGCAAAGTTCTTTCTCTTAACACTCTTCTGTTACTTTTCTTCACAATATCAAATCCTAATAAATAAAAATCGAGTCATGAAAAATAAGGTATCCGAATGAAATTAAAAACCATTATCAAAAAATTAACTGAACATTCATGTTGAAACATGATTTATTTTCCGCTTTCCGGCAGTTGATCCTGAATAAATTCCTGAAATTTTACCGATCATGTCCAGTCTTTCTTCAGCTCTTTTATTTGATGCCTGATAGGTTGGTATTTTTTCACTGTTTGAAACAGCTATTATTTTCTTAACTATTTCATAAATTTCTTCCGCCTGTTTCATGGCTCTGTCCTGGCGGTACCCTCCAAATTCACTTGCCACATTTATCAGTCCGCCCGCGTTAATCACATAATCGGGGGCATATAATATTCCTTTATTCATCAGCAGCGTTCCATCTCTTTCCTCATTCTCAAGCTGATTATTGGCCCCGCCGGCAATGATACTGAATTTCATTTTATCTATCGTTTCACTATTTATTATCCCACCCATGGCGCAGGGTGAAAAAATGTCCGCCTCAATTTCATAAATCTCTTCCGGACGAACGAAATATGCTTTTACAGTTTCGAGCGCTCTTTTTACTTTTTCTTCATAAATATCAGATATATATATTTCAGCGCCTTCATTATATAAATGTTCACATAGATACCGGCTGAGCTGCCCGGCGCCCTGAACGGCGATTTTCCTGTTTTGAAGTGAGTCAGTACCCCATACTTCATGCGCGCAGGCTTTCATTCCCACATAAACTCCGTAGGCAGTAACAGGTGAAGGATCGCCCGAACCCCCGAGAGCTTTGGAAATACCGGCTACATAATCTGTTTCCATTTTTACATATTCCATATCCTTTACGGTTGTGCCCACATCCTCGGCAGTGATATATCTTCCTGCCAACCCGTCGACAAATCTACCGAATGTACGGAATAACATTTCATTTTTCGCGGCGGCCGAATCACCGATTATTACCGCACATCCCCCGCCCAGATTTAATCCGGCCACAGCCGCCTTATATGTCATTCCCCGTGATAACCTAAGTACATCTTTAAGCGCGGAATCGACATTTGAATATTTCCACATTCTTGTGCCTCCGATAGCCGGTCCGAGCGTTGTGTTATGTATGGCAATTATCGCTTTTAGTCCCGCTTCCCTGTTATAACAATACAAAATTTCTTCGTGCCCGTATTCCTCCATCATATCAAAATTGTCCATGACTTTTTCCTCCGTCAAATTTCATATAGCGAATAACCAGAAAATAAGTAATCCCATTGTTTCTCTCAACCTGTAATAGAGAAGTTTTCTCCAGTTAAGCTCCAGACCTGACGCTGCGCCTTTAGCGTTTACGTTATAAAATTTACACATTTCCATAACCCTTTTCAGGTGAAAGTCATCAGTAATGATAATAATATTATTAATTCTGTGTTTCTTTTGGAGAATGTTTTTTATGAATATAATTTGGGCGGCGGTAGTAGTTGTGTTAGCTTCCATAAGCAGCGCCCTTTGGGGGATTCCCTGTTCGAGCAGCAGATTCCTTGCCGCCACTGCTTCGCTTATCTCTCCCGGCGCATTCGATCCGGTCAACTGAATTTTTTTTATTCGCCCCGATTTATACAATTCATCCGCTTTTAATATCCTTCCGCGGAATATTGGGCTGGGTTTATTGTTGCTCCAGACCGCAGCCCCGAGCACTACCCCCACATCATATTTTTTCCCATCGCTTTCCGCTAATTCTGATGCCGAAAGGAATCTGCCATAAAAGAAGGTAAAAACAATAATTATCATAATCAGAAGACCTGTCATACTCGCCGCCCTGAAAAAGACAAAACTTTTCTGCGGAAGCGCCAGGCCCCATATTAAAACCAGAGTATAAATGTGAATTGTTTTTGAAAAGATCAGGAGTCCGGCTGTAAGAGTTTTTCTAAAAGGATAAGAAAATATATAAAACTCTCCTGTCGGCAGGTAACCAAGCCCGGTGAAAACAGCCCCTATGAGAGAAATAAGTGATAGCAGAGATAAAACCAGTATTATTTTAAAAAAGGCTCCGTGGTTTTTATTATACAGAAAAAACTGAAGGACCAGTCCTGCTATCATTGCTGAAGTGAAAATGATATTCAGGATATTTCCTGTATAAAAAAAGGAAAATTCGCTGAATGACAGTCTGTTCTGATAATACTTAAAGAAAAATGTGATAAGTAAATCAAAAAGGCTGACAGCTATCAGCGAGTATATTATTTTATTTTGATTTTTCAATTAACCGGGCAAAATAAGTATGTTAAAATTAGCATCCTTGTCAGGATTAAAGATTTCAGATTCAACCTGGAAAATCTCTTTTATATTGTCTTTATTAAGCACCCTGGATGTCGGTCCGTCAAGTTTTACCAATCCTTCCTGAAGCACGATAATTCTTTCAGTATAGCTGGCAGAGATGTTCAGATCATGTGAAACCATGATAATTGTAATTTCAGAATTGCTGTTAAGCTCCTTCAGCAGATTCATCACAGAAATTTGATGATGAAGATCAAGATGTGAATTAGGCTCATCGAGAAGTAAAATATCAGGTTCCTGGGCAAGAGCCCTGGCAATCAAAGCTCTCTGTGCCTCGCCTCCCGAAACTTCATTTATTCCTTTTTCTTCGAGTCCTTTCATTCCCGTAAATTCAATTGCCTGTTTAACTATCTCATGGTCACTTTCTTTTTCAAATCCTGTCAGACCCAGCCAGGGATGCCGGCCCATAGCAACCATTTCATAAACGGAATAGGGAAATACAACATCATAACTTTGAGGAACAAAAGCTATTTTCCTCGCGGTTTCGGCAGGTTTATAATTATAAATGCTTTTACCATTCAGAAGAATTTCACCTTCACTAACTTTCAGATAACCGGAAATCAATTTCAGCAGAGTTGATTTGCCCGAACCGTTCGGGCCCGCGACTGAGACAAATTCTCCACTGCTGATCTTCATTTCAGGAATTTCCAGTCTGAAAGCGTCAGGCGCTTTTTTATTGTACCGATATGTAATATTTTTAAGCTCAATCAAAATAGAAAGACCATCAAAGTTATCAGGGCAGTCAAACTAAAGAAAAAAGAAAAAATATCATAGAAATAAAATAAAAAACCGGCATTCCAGAATATAAAAATATCCGGGCTGCCGGTAAAAAAACTGAATTACTTTATTAAGATACTTTTGCTAAGAGGCGAAAAACCTCCTGAAAAATCGTTTTAATACTATTCCTGTATCTGTAAAAATAGAATAAATAACCGGAACGATCACAAGTGTAAGAACGGTGCCGAAAAGGAGACCGAAGATAACAGCCACACCCATTGAGCGCCAGAATTGTGTGTCCGCTCCCCCTGATTCGAAAGAGAATGAATATATATCAAACCCAAAACCAAAGGTCAGGGGTATCAGGCCGAGTATTGTTGTAATAGCTGTGAGCGTAACCGGCCTGAACCTTCGAATGCCCGCCCGGACAACAGCTTCGGATACAGTGTATCCCCTGCTCCTGAGAATATTTATATAGTCCATTAGCACAATGTTGTTGTTCACTACCACTCCGACGAGACTTATAACTCCTATACCGGTCATAATAATGCCAAAAGGCAAGGCAAAAAATGTCAGTCCCATGAATACCCCGATAAGAGAAATTAAAACCGCCAGCATAATAATAAGCGGCTGCGCGAGGGAATTAAACTGAATTACCAGGATAAGGAAAATACCGAGAAATGCAAAGCCAAAAGCTTTCATCAAAAATGCCGCCGCTTTTGCCTGCTCTTCATCCTGTCCGGTAAATTCAACACGATAACCGGGAGGCATTTTAAATTCACTTAAAGATTCTTTAACCTCCGCCAGCACGGCATTTTTATTAAACCCTTCCTTAACATTTGAAGCAACGGTAATAACGCGGTTAAGGTCTTTTCTTCTGATTGTGCTTGGCCCATATTCATAAGATATTTCGGCAACCGCCGAAAGAGGAACGCTTAAAGTTTTACCTTTATTATCGTTGTAATTTATTCGGAGGTTTTTAAGCATGGTTACATTTTCACGCTGCGATTCCTTCAGCCTGACAGTAATATCATATTCCTCTTCATTTATTCTGTATTTGGAGGCTTCGAATCCATTTATCGCGGTACGGATACTGTTGGCGATAAGAGAAGTATTCATCGAAAAAAGGGCGGCTTTTTCCCGGTCGATTATAACTCTTATTTCGGGACGGCCGACATCATAATCATCCTTCAGATCAACAACACCGGGCACCTTTTCAACAATTTTTCTGATTCGGGAAGCAATTCCCCCCATGAGGTCAAAATCTTCTCCAATAATTTCTATGTTTACCGGGGCTCCGACCGGGGGACCCATATCCTCTTTTTTCACCTCTATTTCGGCTCCGGCAATATCTGAAACAGCTTCACGGATATCTTTCATTGTCTCAGCCGAAGGTGATTTCCTCTCTTCATAGTCAACAAACTGAACAGTTATCGTGGAGATATCGGGAGTAGTAGTTCCGCCGCTGAAAATATTATTCGATTTGCCAACTTCCGCAACAAATTCCCTGACGTTGCCGCCGAGGAAGGTTTCCAGTTTTTTCTCAATTTTACCTGAAATTCGGTCGGTCATATCAAGGTTCGTTCCGCTTGGAGCGTCAACGGTTACAAAAATTCTGTCAGGATCCACATCAGGGAAAAATTCCACACCATGATCAAAAATTCCGTAAAGGCTGATAATGAAAACAAGTGTTAATATCGCGCCGGTAAATACCTTCAGCCGGTTGTTGGTAAATATAAATATTATACCCACACCGAGAATAATATTGATAAACAAGGCCAGAAAAGAATTTAAGAAGGCCAGGGACATTATGGAAACCGATAAAGGCATGAAAATAAAAAACACTATTAATCCCAGGATATTTCTCTTATGTACCGGCTGATTTTCATTTCTCTGAGATCCTATTGTAAACTTTAGGAATTTCTCATAAATGACAACAGTTTTTGTAAGAAGCACTTCATCAAAAAAACGATGTAATTTATTTACGGGACTGGTTAATTTAGAGAAAAAACCTCTCCCGGATTTTTTACTCTCAAGTTTCATAAATTTTGAGGCAACCACCGGATTGATAACCAATCCGACAAATAATGATGAAGCGAGAGTGATAATAAGCGTCATGGGAAGGTAACTCATAAATTCACCCACAACACCTTCCCAGAAAAGTATTGGAGCAAATGCCATCAGGGTGGTAAGTGTTGATGTGGTAATAGGCCAGGCAACTTCTTTCGCCCCCGCTTTTGCCGCCGAGAACAGGTCTTTACCCTCTTCCAGAAACTTGTAGATATTCTCAATAATTACAATGGCGTTATCAACGAGCATACCCAGGGCGAGAATAAGAGAAAAAAGGACAATAAAATTGAGAGTTATTCCCATAACCGATAGCACAATAAAACTTATCAGCATACTCAGCGGTATCGCTATCGCAACAAAAAAGGCATTCCTCAAACCGAGAAGTGTAAATAGAATCAGAAGCACCAGCACAAGGCCTGAAAAAATATTGTTTTCCAGATTTTTCACACTTCTCTTAATATCTTTTGAAAAATCCACCGTAAGGGTAAACTTAACATTATCGGGAAGTTCGGTATCATAACTGGCAATGATGCTCTTGACCTGGTCGGCTATCTCAATGATGTTAGCTCCGAGACGTTTGGAAATGGACACCGAAACACCTTCAACCCCGTTCAGGCGGGCATAGGTGTTTCGCTCCTTAAAATCATAATTAACTTCGGCGACATCCCTGACATATATCGGGAATCCATCCCTGATCTTTACTACCAGATCATCGATTATATAAGGTTTTTTAAATTCACCCGGGACTCTCACCAGAAAACTTTTGTTATTGACATCTATCGATCCGCCGGGGATTGTTTTGTTTTCATTGGAGATCGCGTTTATAACATCATCGAACCGGATGTTATAATGCACAAGTTTGTTTATATCAACATCAACTTTAACCTCTCTTTCAAGGCCGCCGCTAATGCTTACTTCAAGCACTCCGTCAATGTTCTCTATATCATCTTTCATATCCTCAGCTATGTCCTTTAGCTGAACAAGTCCCTGTGGACCATTAATATTAAAGATGATAATGGGGAATTCCGAAAAGTTAAATTCGATTATTTCCGGTTTTTCCGCGTCCGCCGGCAGTTCACTTTCCGCTTTCTCAACTTTATCTCTTACTTTCTGCAGAGCTTCATCAATATCAAAGCCGCTTTCGAATTTAACGGTGATCGCCGAAAAGCCCTCATATGATGAGGATGTAATTTCTTCCGCTTCGGCAATGCTGTTAAGCTCCTTTTCAATCGGCTGCGTAATAAGCGATTCTATATCCTCAGGCGAAACACCAAAATAGGGAGTTGAAACAACAATAAAAGGTATCTGAATATCGGGCGAAGCTTCCCTCGGCAAAACATAATAGGAAACTGACCCGACAATTATTAAAATCAGGGTAAGTATAAATATACTTGTCCTGTTATTTATGCTGACGTCAGTAATTTTCATAACGGGTCACCTGCTTAATTAACAACTTTAACTTTTTCACCATGTACAAGGTTTTGATAACCTACAACAATTAGCTTGTCACCTTCATGCAAACCGCCGTTAACAGCAACCTTGTTGCCGAATCTGGCTAAAATATCCACATATTTTGCCCGCGCGTATCCATCCTCAAAAACAAAAACCATATAGCCCTCATCCGAGCGGTTGATTATTTCATCAGGCACGGTAATCACATTCTCATATTTTTTGTTCTCAATTTTTATTTCGGCTACCATTTCAGGTTTGATCTTTCCTCCCGGATTTTCGAGTGTGATCTCAACCGGGAATGTCCGGTTGCTTGTTGATATGGAGGCGCCGACAAAAGAAACTTTGCCGCTATATTCATCCATAGAAAGGTTATTGAATTTTATCAGCGCCTTATCACCTTTTTTCACCTGACCGACATAATTTTCCGGTATTCCGGCCTCTATTTTCAAACTGCTGATATTTAATAGATTTATCACTGGAACACCCGGTGGAGCATACTCCCCTTTTTCAAAAAATTTAGCGTCCACCTTTCCGCTAAAAGGAGCTTTTATAAATGAATGTTCATAGCGCGCCTGATTCATTTCATAATCAGCTTTTGCCTGGTCACGGTTAAATTTAGCCTGGAGCATCTGGAATTCGCTGTTTACATTTTCCCGGAATATTTTTTCCTGCTTCTCATAAGTCATTTCAGCCAGATCGTACCGGGCTTTCGCCGCGTTCATCGCCGCTTTAAGAGCAGCGTTGTCTGTTTCCGCTATCAAATCACCTTTATTGACCCGCGAACCTTTATCAGCATATACAGTATTCAGTATACCCCCCTCAAGAAAACTGAGTGAAGCTTTTTTTACTGGTTTTACAGTGCCGATAACATTTATAAAATCCTGGAAATATTCTCCTTTGAGTGTCTGAACTTCAACATTGACAGCATCATTTTCCGATTCTGTAACATCTCCTTTATTCTCTGTTTCCTCTTCTCCCTGGCACGAAAGAAGAAAAATTGAGAGAAGTATTACCAACAAATAAAAAAACTTATTAACCCTTGAATTCATATCATTTCCCTTTAAAAAATCTTTAATTGTTTCCATTCTGTCCGGTAATCAGGTCCAGCCTGGCATGAAGCACATAATACTCCGCCAGAGCTTTAAAGTAATTTACTTTTGATCCGGAAATATTAACCAGTGCATCAGTAACTTCCAGTTGTGTTCCCAGCCCGTTCTTATATCTTTTCACCGCTATTTCATAACCTTCTTCAGCTTCTTTTACCGCCGAATCATAAGCGTCAAGCTGTTCTTCGGTTTTGGTTATCTGTAAAAACAGAGTAACCAGACTGTTCCGGAGTGATTTTTTAGTTTCAGACAGTGATTCGAGTGATTTTTTCAACTCAATCTCGGCCTGTTCCACACGTGAAGCTGTTGCGAATCCGTTAAAAATGGGCACTTTTAAAGTGACCCCTACTGATACCGAATTATTATAACGCCATCTGTCGAGTCCTCTGTCATCATTCTCCTGCGCCTGAAGCTGCCAGGTACCGAACGCGTTTAAGCTCGGATAATATTGTGAAAATTCATATGAAGCTGCCAGGTCATTCAGATCACGGTTCAGCTTAGCCTGTTTCAGAAGATTATTATTATTCAGCAATAATTCTTCCGATTCCTCCCGGCTGCCTGAAATCACATGCCTATATTCGAGAGAATCTGTAAAACTTATTTCTGTCGCGAGGTCCAGTCCCAGTAGAAGTTTCAGGTTATTTCCCGCGAGAAGTTTCTGATTTCGGGCTTCAGTAAGGACCGGCAGCAGATTCTTATATTGCACACTCGCTTTAATTTTGTCATAATCGGCGCTGAGTCCTGCCTCGAGCATAGTTTCAACGTTCTTTAGATTGTCCCTTGCCCGTTTAACCTGAATTTCAGAAAGTTTGACCATTTCATCCGCGAGCAGGCATGTATACCAGGCCTCTTTTACATTTGATCTGAGCTCCAGATCGGAGTACTTTACCGATTGTTCAGAAATTTCGGCAAAGGTATTCGCTATTTTTACAGCGAGAAACATCGCGCCGGTAAAAAGAGGCTGGTCTACTCTCACTCCGGCGGTAAGAGTATTTTTTGTCCCTACAGGAAATGAACCGCTGAACATATCAGTTTCAATTATAAACTGAGCCCTTTTAATCGCCCGGTTATAAGTAACATCCCCACTGACATTTGGATAAACCGAAGTTCCGTAAGCTTCCCTTACCTTTTCAACGGCTATATCCCGTTCAAGTTTAATCCTGTTGAACTCATGATTATTCTCGAGGGCAATGCCAATGCATTTATCAAGATCAAGAGAAAGTTTCTCCTGAGCCTGAGTCAGGCCACAGACTGCCGCGAGAACAAAAGTTAATAATATTAACCTGTTCAAAATATTTACCTTCGTTATTTATTATTTCAGAAAAAGAGTTGTATTATCCGATATAAACCATTTTTCGAAAAAGAAAATTCCCATTCATGTGAAATAGAACCCGGAAAAATAAAGTAACATCACGTGTAAAACAATGCAAAAAAAAGATCATAGAGGCAGTAATCTACCAGGCATAAGCTTCAGGAGCCTGATTACCGGGACCGGGCCAAATTTCATCCAGTTTGACGAGCGATTCTTCAGTAAGTTTCAAATCAAGGGCTTTTATATTTTCTTCAAGCTGCTCTTTTGTCCGTGGACCAATTATCGGACTTGTCACCGTTTTATTGGATAGCGCCCAGGCCAGGGCAACATCAGCCGGTTTTGCGCCGAGCTCTCCGCAAAAAGA
Source organism: Melioribacteraceae bacterium (assembly GCA_963677445.2). Lineage (GTDB taxonomy): Bacteria > Bacteroidota > Ignavibacteria > Ignavibacteriales > Melioribacteraceae. The sequence continues at coordinate 68,249 of CAXXGF010000053.1, forward strand.
TTCATATTTTTCTATTTGCGGCCTTAATCTTTCTGCCGATTTTATCAAAGGTTCACGGGTTCTTCTTCCTGTTTTGGCTTTTTCAGGAATTCCGCATAAAATGCCCCCTCCCATGGGACTCCAGGGAATGACTCCCACACCAAAGCGCTCGCAGGCGGGCAGCACTTCAAGTTCAATATGCCGGTTCCTCAGGCTGTAAATACTCTGCTCCGAGATTAATCCCAGTATATTGCGTTCTTTAGCAGTAAAATATGCCTCCGCGATATTCCAGGCGGCAAAGTTACTGCTTCCCGCGTAAATTATTTTACCCTCGCTTATCAATTGTTCCATCGCCTGCCAAACCTCTTCCCAGGGTGTGTTTCTGTCGATGTGATGCATTTGGTAAAGGTCTATATATTCCGTATTCAGCCTCTTCAGGCTTTCTTCGCAAGCCTTTTTAATATGCCTTGCCGAAAGTCTCTGGTCATTTACACCATCTCCCATCTCGCCATAAACTTTTGTGGCGAGAACAATTTTATCCCTGGCAGATTGATTATCTTTTATCCACTTGCCGATGATCTTTTCTGTAATCCCCTCTCCGGCTACTCCGCCATATACATTGGCTGTATCAAAAAAATTCAATCCGAGTTCGAGAGCCCTGTTCATTATGGCAAAACTTTCTTCTTCTGTTGTCCAGGGTCCGAAATTCATCGTGCCCAAACATAAACGGCTGACCTTCAGTCCCGATTTTCCAAGATTTACATACTGCATAATAACACCATTTGTCTTTATTTTTTATTCTGCTACGATAATTTGCTTATTTATTGAACTTTATGCAAGTAAAAATGCTTTTAACAACAAAGATAACATGAATTACCTAAAAGGCAGGATATTATGAAAAACCAAAACATAGATGCGCTGGAAAAAATTAAGCATGAAGATTTTGACCGCGAAGTTAGCCCGCACACCGATGCGATATATAAGTACGCGCTTAAATTATCAGGTAATGAAGAAGATGCCGATGATCTGTTTCAGGATACTATGCTCAAAGCATTCAGGTATTTTCACAACTTTGAACAGGGCACCAACTGTAAAGCCTGGTTATTCAGTATTATGAGAAATACATTTATTAATGAATACCGGCGTCAGATGAAAGAGCCCCTGAAAGTGGACTATAATGATGTACAGAATTTTTATGACAACATAAAAGAAACAGAGGTTGCCTTCCAGCATATAGTTGAAGACAGTTTCAGTACCGTTATGAGTGATGAAATTACAGATGCATTATCTGAACTGCCTCCTGATTCACAAACCATCTTAATACTCAGCGATATTGAAGGATATAACTATGATGAGGTTGCCGAGTTTATGTCCTGTCCTGTCGGAACTGTAAGGTCAAGACTGCACAGAGCCAGAAAAATGTTGTATTCAAAACTGCATAATTATGCTCTTGATCAGGGATTTTTGAGATATGAAGAAACCGCCGATGTTGGAGAAAATGAAACCGGGAAATACTGATTACCACAAGTCCCAAAAGGTAATTCACTTTACCGACAGATATTTTCCCAGGTTTCAGCAGTGCCATTGCATTGAGAATATAGAGGAGATACCCAATGATCTCCTCCTGGATATTCTCATTCAACTAAGGGTGAAATATTTTTTAGGCAGGGAATGTTACTATTCCAGAGCGCCTGTTATGTTAAGGGACCGGATAAAGAAAAATCTTCTGCACTGCAACAGGTCCGATACGGTCTTTAATATATTTCGCGGAAAGAACTGATTCATGATAAATCGTTTCAGGGTAACAATCATTTTCCTGATAATATTTTATTCATCCATTGCTGGCAACATAAATGCAGGCAACAAGGTTCAGGTTGAGATATTATCACGGAATGAAAACTTTTCAGTTATACAAAACAAGATTTTCATTGCTATAAAATTCACAATCACACCCGGTTGGCATATCTACTGGAAAAACCCCGGTGACTCAGGTATTCCCCCAAAAATCAAATGGAATTTACCTAAAGGCTTCAATTACGGCGAAATTCAATGGCCGGCGCCGGAAAGAATTGAGGTTGCGGGTCTTGTAAATTATGGTTTCCACGATGAGATTTACCTGGTGACAAACCTCTCAGCGCCGCCAGGTTTTTCAGGTGAAATAAATATTGAAAGCAAAATAGAATGGCTTGTCTGCAGGGAAGGCTGTATTCCGGAAGATACCACTTTAACCTTTACTCTCTCATCAGAAAAGTCTGTCGGCTACAATAAAAAGTGGAATGATGTGGAAAATTTTCTTTCTCATCATGCGACAGATTTTCTGAACGAAAAATCAGTCACAGCCTCCGCGACCGACAGTTCTGTAATTATAACAGGACTTCCCGGTTTAATTGATTCGGGTTTCTATTTTTTCCCATCAGTTCCCGGTATTTTTGATAACCTCAGAAAACCGCTATTGTCTGAAAATGATCAGCAGAATACTCTTGAAATTTTTTATGACCAGTATTATTCCGGGAAACCTGAGAAAATTGCAGGATTATTTTTATCCGGGAACAAAAATTCAGAGAAGTTTGCAATAAATATCCCTCTGAATGAAGAAATAAAAAATGAAACCGCCTCCTTCTATTTACTGGTTATAATTCTTCTTTCAGCTTTTGCGGGAGGACTCATATTAAATATAATGCCGTGTGTTCTGCCAGTGCTTTCCTTAAAGGTTTTCAGCATTCTAAAGGGAGGACAATCCACCAAAAGTGAAATATTTTCCCGAACTCTTTATTATACCCTGGGAATATTAACAGCGTTCTGGATTCTTACAACCTTAATGCTCTTGCTGAAATCGGGTGGTGAGCAAATAGGCTGGGGTTTTCAGCTTCAATATCCCCAATTTGTGATAATGCTTATTTTTTTCTTCTTTGTTTTCGCGCTCAATCTTTTAGGACTATTTGAAGCAGGCGCTTCTTTTACACGTATTTCGGCAGATAAAAAAGGAAAAAGCCATAAGGCGGAATCATTTTTAAGCGGACTGCTTGCCGTGGTAGTTGCCACTCCCTGCACCGCTCCTTTTATGGGAACCGCGCTGGGTTTCACCCTGACGCAGCCGGCATGGATAACAGCGCTTGTATTCACATTTCTGGGGCTTGGTCTGGCGTCACCATTTATGCTTTTTGTTCTTTTTCCATCACTGACCCGGTATATGCCAAAACCGGGAAACTGGATGGAACTGTTTAAAAATCTTATGGGATTTTTACTTCTCGCTACTATTATCTGGCTTATATGGGTTCTTGAAAAACAGACCGGCGGAGAAACCCTTACCTATCTTTTCGCGGGATTGCTTATCACATCCCTGGGCGCCTGGATAGCTGGCAAATGGAATCAGCCTGTAAAAGCAAGGATTACCCGGTGGACCGCGATATCAATTTTCACTCTGCTGATCGTCTCAGGAGTAATGATAACAATTCATGGAATGAACAACCAATCAGTGAATGAAACGGCTAAAAAATCGGAAGATGGGTGGAACAGGTTTAAACAACAGAAGATAGATGGTCTTATTAACAAAAAAGAAAAAATATTTATTGATTTTACAGCAGCCTGGTGTCTTTCATGCCAGGTCAATAAAAAAACTGCCCTTACCGGTGATGAAATAGATAATTTCTTTCAGGAAAATGAAATACATCTTTTCAGAGCGGACTGGACAAAAAGGGATACTGAAATTACCAGGGCGCTTGCTTCCTATAACAGAAACAGTGTGCCCCTCTATGTTTATCTGACGCCGGAAAATAATTACAAGCCGGTTATACTTCCCGAAATTCTGACAAAAGAAATTGTTACCGATTATATTTTAAATAAAGGAAAATAAATATGAAAAAAATAATGCTCATCGTTATCGTCGCGTTATTCGCGGCATTTAATATAAATGCACAATCCGCCTCAATAGGCAAAAAGGCTCCCGACTTCGAGCTTAAAGACAGTATGGGTAAGAGCTATAAACTGTCGGACTTTAAAGGTAAATTTGTGGTTCTGGAATGGATAAATTACGGATGCCCTTTTGTAGTAAAACATTATGACAGCGGAAACATGCAGAAACTTCAGAAAAAATATACCGAAAAGGATATCATCTGGCTGGCTGTTTGTTCATCTGCCCCCGGAAAACAGGGAAATCATGAACCGGATGAGCTAAATGAAAAATCTGAAGAATATGGAGCAGAGTTTACAGCATATCTTATTGACGAGGATGGAAAAACGGGCAAAATGTATGGCGCGAAAACAACTCCTCATATGTATATTGTTGATAAAGAAGGAAATCTTGTTTACGCTGGGGGCATCGATGATAAGCCCTCCACTGATCAGGATGATATCGAAAATGCCCAAAATTATGTAGCCGCCGCCCTCGACCAGCTTCTCGCCGGAAAAGAAGTGGAAGTCAAGTCAACACGACCATACGGCTGTTCGGTTAAATATTAATAACTGACCAATACAATTTTTTTTGAATGGAGCTTTCGGGCTCCTTTTTTATTACTTAGCGTATTAGGCAACTTAATAATAATAGTTTTTATTAATTTGCCAGAAACCGCCAAGTTTTGGGCCTATTCGTTTTAATATTTTTTTCTTTTTTAGTTTTGCCAAATAATTCTCGATTGTACGGGAGCTCTTATTTATATTATCTGCCAGTTTGGCCGCGGTGATCCTTGGATTCTTTTCTATTTCTTTTAAGATAATATGTTCCATCGTTCCGAAATCGTTCCGAAATCGTTCCGAAATCGTTCCGAAATCACCCTCCATTTCTTTCGTATTGCCACTTTCACTTACCTTATAAAAGGATCTGGCGCCTTCTTCCAGATTGTAAGATACGCGCCTCCAAAATGTTGTCACAATCCCGGTCTTCAAAAAATCGAAGGAAACTTTAATACCATTTTCCTTACATTCGTTGTAGACACGTTTAATCCCCGAACCCCACTTTTCTACATCTTTAGAAAAATAAAATATCTCGGCAATTTTGGGATTTCTTAACCAGGATCGTTCTGATTTGTAAATATAATCATCGGGGGTAAGTCCTGGAGGGAATGCGCCCGGATTATAAATCTCTATTCGGTCCCTGAAAACTGCTATCTCATTTCCTTTAGGATTATTAAAATCCCGGTGGATCAATGAATTCACAAGAGCTTCCCTGATGGCCTTCATAGGAATTTCAGGTATTTCAACTCTTTTGAAATCAATAAATTCAACTCTCCAGTTCATTTTTTGCCTGATATACAATTCGGCGGCTTCGAGAAGATCAATAAGTGGAAGATTGAACTTATTTATATCAAGAAAAGTCAGCCGTTCACTTGTCGCGAATACTGCTGTTTGAAATTCAATATCATGTTCATTGGTAAAAAGGAATCTTGCCGCTTCAGTTAGTTTGTTGTTTTTTAATAATCCCAGTTTTTTTAATATTTCACCTTTCTTCAAATCTCCGAAAGGTATTCTGCCGGCTAATTTTGATTTTTTTATAAAATTTGATAATGTCTCATCTAAAATCGCATCTGATTCAACTGACGATATTTCTGAATCCCAATTACTCATGTAAATATTTTTCGCCAAAATTAGTTTTTCGATTTCGGTAGGACTTAACTGCCTGTCTTCATCTGCTACTCTTAGATAAACCCTTCCATAAGCATAATAAGGTTTATCAGTTCCCCTGAAACGAATTTTTATATAATCCAGATCATTAAATCTTTCTGCTGTAATCTCAGGGAATATTTTCGGTTCGATATGGTTATTTATTGCCTGTGAAACGGTTCTTAATGTTTTCTCACTTACCGTTTGGCCAATAATTGCACCATCGTTTTTGACACCAAAATAAAGTTCACCATTACCATGTTTATTAAGAATCGCCGCTATCGAAATGATACCTTCTTTAATTTCGCCGGAAGATTTTTTCAATTCGACATACTCGCTTTCAACCAGATTCATATACTTTTTCCCTGAGTTGAATAAGACAACCCCGTTCAAGGTTTCATTGATTTTACTTTTTCAGTTTTTACAGCCATCTTTTCCCGGAATAAATATAATACAAAAAAAAGAATTAAGTGTTTTAATATAAGAAATTCCGGCAATAATTTGGTATTATAGAAATATTTGAATTGTGTTGGCAGATTTATCTTTCCGACTCAGCCCGGAGTCACAAATTGTGACTTCAAGTTAATCCTCGACTATTAATATTGCAGAGTTATGATAAAAAAAAGGAGCGGCGCGCGCTCCTTTTATTTATTCCGGAATTTCAATTGCCTGATGGGAGAGGCTGTCGATGAACAAATATTCCTTAAATACCCTCGCGAGCGTATCCCTTTCGGCGTTAAATGTTTTTGGCAGATCATTCAGCTTTATAATATCCTTTATTTTGCCGCTGTTGCAATCGGGCGAATATAATTTTGGATCGCCAAGCTCCAGAATCGATTCCTTGCAGAAGGTGGCTGTAACCACATTTCCGCTTGCCGGCTGTTTAAAATAAGCCATTTCAAGATCTAGTGTATCATAAGCGGTTTTCATAAATTTTGCCCAAATTGGCATAGCCGCCCTTCCACCCTGTCCGTAACTGCCTGTAAATCTTACCCGTCTGTCATTAAAGCCCACCCATACACCGGCGGCAAGTTGCGGAGTAAAACCCATAAACCACGCGTCGGCATAGTCATTGGTTGTTCCCGTTTTACCGGCCGCGGGGCGTGTAAATCCATGAACAGAACGGGCTCCCCTGCCTGTGCCCTCATTAATAACCGTCTCAAGCATATCTGTAATAATATAGGCAGTTTCTTCCGAAATCGCCTCCCGGCTCACAGTTGTAAAATTATCAATTAACACTCCATCCTTATCCTCAATCTTCATGATCGATATCGGCTCATTATAGATTCCGTGATTCGCAATTGTAGCATAAACAGATACAAGTTCGAGCGGTCTTACTTCTGCCGCGCCGAGCGCGATAGCTTCAACCAATGTAAGCTTCGATTTTATCCCCATTTTTTCAGCGTAAAGACCAATTTGCCAAAGCGGCACATGCCCTTCTATTACCAGACGGGCAGCCACAAGATTAACTGAGCTTTTAATCGCGTCCCTGAGAGTCATGTAGCCCCCCGTCTCACGATCGAAATTCCGGGGGCTCCATATTGTGCCGTCTCCGGCGGGAAACATAAAAGGCTGGTTAAGCATAGGAAAAGCGGGATATAATCCGTTATCGAAAGCAACTGTGTAAATAATTGGCTTGAATGATGATCCGGGCTGCCTTTTAATTTGAGTTACATGATTTAATCCATAAGCAAATCCCTGGTTCCTTCCTCCGACCATTGCCCTGATCTCTCCGGTTTTGACATCAACACATACAAAACCAACCTCAATCTCCTGGCCAACCAACTGAACGGAATCGACAAAAGCGACATTTTTCTTAAGTTTATCATAAATATTCCGTTTTTCCACTTGTGAAGAAGCGTTGATATAATCAGTGCGATTTTTTATCGCTTTATCAATCAAGTCATCGAGAATATCCCTGTTTCTCCTCCAGTTCCAGTATTTATCAAATGTTTTCTGAAACTCATCCAGATGTGATGTTACAGCGCTAACAGCCGCCGACTGCAAACGACTGTCGAGAGAGGTATATATTGTTAAACCATCCTGGTAAATATTAAAATTATAAACTTTTGATAAATCCCTTAACTGTTGCCGGACATATTCAAGATAATGGGGAGCAAATTTGCTCTTAAACCCATGCTTAATTTGTTCATAATCAAGTTTTAGCGGAAGCGCTTTCAGGCTGTCATATTCCGATCTGGTAATATGCCCCACCTGGTACATATTAAATAAAACAACATTTCTTCTTCTCTGCGAATTTTCCGGTCTTTTAACCGGATCGTAATAAACCGAAGATTTCAGCAACGCTATAAGAACCGCCGACTCCTCAACACTAAGTTCCGAAGCAGGTTTCCTGAAATATACTCTCGCGGCAGTTTCAATTCCATAGGCTCTGTTTCCAAAAAAGGATTCATTAAAATACATCTCCAGAATTTCCCTTTTTGTGTAGGTTTTTTCAATCTGAATCGCGGTAAGCCATTCTCTCAATTTTCGAACAATCGTATCGAAGAGGGTTTCCTGCCCCTCTTTAAGCTCGAACAGGTTCTTCGACAACTGCTGAGTAATTGTACTCGCCCCCTCCCGGCTGAAAAAAACGACATTCTTTATCATCGCTTTGGCAAAACGTTCAAGATCAACTCCCCAATGGTCATAAAACTTTCTGTCCTCTGTGGAAATCAGCGCATTAATAAGATTGGAAGGAAGACTGTCAATATCTGTTTCAATCCGGTTTTCGGCAAAAAACTGGCCGATAAGCTCACCATCGACACTATATACATTGCTGGCGAGGCTCTGGGTGGGATTTTCAAGCTGTTCGAGGGAAGGAAGCCCTGAAACAATGTACATGTAAAAAATATATCCTCCTATCAAAGCGCTGACAAATAAAAATCCTGTCAGGCTCCATAGAATTCTGCGACATCCGCTTCTTTTGTTTTTCGCTACATCCTTTTTTTTCATTCTTTTTTCCAGTCAATGATATTGAACTCTTCTCCGTCAAAAACGCCGTAACACGGCCTGCTGAGCCATGAACCAAGATTTATATAATATGAGTTTCCAAACTGCTTTTTAATTCTTTTATGAGTATGACCGAACAGCACATAATCAAAACCTTCCGCGATCTTTTCCTCCGCTGTTTCCAATAGTCCGTCAATCTTGCCATATTCCTTTCTATCGGTATATTTTCTGCTTTTTCTGCTCGTGGAGCTTCCAAGCCAGATGCCAAAATCGGGATGAAGCGCCCTGAACATCCACTGCATCAGGGAATTGCGGAAAAATTTTTTCAAAATTTCATAACCTCTGTCATTCTTAACGAGTCCGTCTCCGTGCGCGAGAAAAAACTTATTTTTATTGATTTCAATTTCAACCGGATCGAAATATACATTTACTCCCAGTTCTTCTCTGAAAAAATCGAGATGAAGAAAATCATGATTGCCGACAAGATAATGAACCTCTACTCCGGATTCTGTCAAATCATAAAGGGCAGCGAGTGTTCTGAAGAAACCTTTTTGATAAGACCTCCTGTATTCAAACCAGTAGTCAAATAAATCTCCCAGAATATAGAGTTTATCAGCTTCCTTTTTTACTTTTTCGAGGAGCAGAAGTAAAGAGGATTCTTTTTCTTTCTCTATCTCCGGTTCATTTATTCCCAGATGGACATCAGAAATGAAGTAACAGTTTTTACTCAAATGATTTACAGCAAAAGTTGAAAATTCTATCAATTAAAAATAACAAAATACTTATTTGCTTACAATTTATTGAAATCGGCGAGAAGCCGGCTTTCGGGATCAAACTTTATTTTCTCCGGAAGAAAATCTGTCTTAAATTTTAGCAGTGTATCAGAAGAAACAATATTAACACTTTCAATATAAACAAGATTACTATCTTTGCCGCTGAACATAATATCAAGAGGAAAATTATAAACAGGGTATCCTTTCTGATATTGCCTGAGACTTATTTCCACTAAATTTTCCCGCTCAAATAAATATTTTTGTATCTTGTATTTCAGCTCAATTATTCCCCTGCCATCATAAATCCACTGATCAAAAAATTTATCAAAACTTTTTCCGGTAAACTCTTCAACAAGATTTTTAAACTGAGCTGTGGACGCATTTTTATACTTAAATTTACTGTAATAGTTCCGTAAAATATCAAAAAAGAGGGAATCGCCGGTTTCCCTTCTCAGCATATGAAGCGTCCAGGCTCCCTTGTCATAAACAAGATCATCAAAAAGATGAGTTGAGGGATTATAAAGCGGACTGCTTTCGAAATATTCAAATTTACTCATCATAAAATTTTTCAGCGCCTCTTTACCACCCTCTTTCTCATACCACAGCGCTTCGGAATAAGTAGCGAAACCTTCATTAAGCCATACATCTTTCCATTCTGCCGGCCCGACAGCGTTACCCCACCAGTGATGCGCCAGTTCATGAATAAATATTTCTTCATACAATTCATATTCATTTAAGAAATAGGAACCTACACCGGTGATCGTCTGATTTTCCATGGCGCCGAAATTCCACAGAAATTCGGCCACAGCATACTTTTGATCGGAAAAGGGATATTGCCCGAAAGTTTCCTCAAAATATTTAATCCCCTTCTCGTGCAAACTGAGATTCTTTTCAATATTTATTGAAGTTTCAGGATAAAGATAAAGCTCCATCTTAAAATTATCTCCTGAAATGCTCTGAATGTTTTTTTCATAGCGGAGATAAGGCGCGGCGTAAAGAGCTATAAGGTAGGTTGAGATTGGTCTGCCGCTATACCATTCCCACGTTTTAAGATTATCATGGCCGCTCACTTTTTGCAATAATCCATTTGAAAGGCAGCTATATGATGAATCGGCAGTGATGATCATCCTTACTGTTGCTTTGTCAGCAGGAAGATCGTTACAGGGAAACCATGATGAAGCAAATACCGGTTCCGACAGGGTATAAACAATTTTCCGATCCTTGAATCTTCTGAAGCAGAACGCGTCCGTTCCGGTATCATCAGGATATCCGTCATAGGCAATTTTTATAGTGAAGCTGCCGGAAATATTATTCCCATCTATTTCAATATGGCGTTCATCTCTTTCATATTCCGTTTTCACACCATTCAGCTCAACCTTCCGGATTGTGTAGTCGGGATAAAAATTCAAAAAAATATTATCCTCCCCTTTTTTAATACCATCAACAGTTACTTCACAATCTATCATATCAGACTCAGTATTCAGTTTTTGCGCGATATTGTAATGGGAGATATCAATTTTATTCTGTTCAGGTAAAAAATAATTTTCCTCTTCAATCTGCCGGAGTGTGGGAAAAAGATGATAACCGTGTCCATAGTTATCTTTATCACCTCCCGGATAAAAATCATAACCCATAATTAGCGCATAAATGAACAAACCTCCGGCGATAATTACCAAAACCAGGGGAAAAATCAACATATTATAATTGAACTTGACTTTCATAAAATCTATATTTATTTGTCATAAAAGGAGAATTAAGCAAAATTAACGATTTCTTTAGTTGCGATACAATTCGTAAATAAATATTTTTAAGAAAATAAAATCGGGTCGACTATGCCTACATCAGGAGCTTCCATACTTCGAGAAACCCTCACTATGATTTTGGCGGGGGGTCAGGGTGAGAGATTATTTCCACTCACAAAAGAAAGAACAAAACCATCGGTTCCTTTCGGAGGAAAATACCGTATTATTGATTTTGCTCTGTCCAACTGCCTGAATTCCGGGCTGAGAAAAATTTACGTGCTTACTCAGTACAAGTCCGACTCACTTAACAGGCATCTTTATGAAGCCTGGAATATATTTAACCCCGAGCTTCAGGAGTTTATCCGCTCAGTTCCCCCCCAGCAAAAAATAAGCAATAACTGGTATACAGGAACTGCCAACGCGATATTTCAAAATCTGAATCTTATTTCCGACGGTAACTTTAAACGTCTGCTTGTTCTTTCAGGCGACCATATATACAAAATGGACTACCTGAGGATGATTCAGTATCACGAAGAGAAAAAGGCCGACCTGACAATCTCCAGTATCGAAGTGCCAAAGGATCAGGCAAACCGGTTTGGAGTTCTTAAAGTGGATAAAGAGCTTAAAATAATATCCTTTGTAGAAAAGCCGAAAGATCCTCCGACAATACCCGGTAATCCCGATCTGGCTTTTGTTAATATGGGTATATATATATTCAGGACAGAAGTCATAAAAGATGTGCTGTCTAAAATGCATGCCGATGGTATATCGAACGAAGATTTCGGAAAACATATTATACCCTATATGATAAAATCGGGTCATAATGTTTTTTCCTATGAATTTGTTGATGAAAACAGAAAAAATAAACCTTACTGGGTTGATGTCGGAACTCTCGACAGTTATTATGCCGCGAGCATGGACCTTATTAGTATTGATCCTTTTTTCAATCTCTATGATAATCACTGGCCCCTCAGAACAAAACAGCTTCAATATCCACCGGCTAAAACACTCTCCCACGAAGGGGAAAGAGTCGGAAGGGTTTATAATTCTCTTGTGACTGACGGAACCATTGTTTCGGGAGGTCTTGTAGAACGTTCTATTGTCGGTTATAATGTGAGAGTCAACAGTTATACATACATTACCGATTCAATTATTATGGATAACTGTAATATTGGCAGACACAGCAGAATCAGACGGGCAATTATAGACAAGAATGTTGTTATTCCCGAAGGAACAGAAATAGGGTTTGATCCCGATATAGATAAAAAAAGATTTAAGGTATCCGATACAGGCATTGTGGTGATACCTAAAGATTACCGGTTTTAGACTGACAACCCGCAGCTTATTCTGCGGGTTTCTTTTTTAAAAGGGTATGAATATTCTTATCAGAAGGGTGAGAAAAATAGCGATAAGAAAAGTAAGAATTGCTATCCCGATTGAAATCTTCAGGTTAAATTCTCTTTTTAAAGCCGCGATAGTGGCAAGGCAGGGAATATAAAATGTCACAAAAACTGTAAATCCAAGCACTTGCGAAAAAGTCATAACGCTTAAAACATCATTGGTCCCCATTGCCGAAAACAACAGTATGAGTGACAATTCCTTGCGCATAATACCAAAAAGCAGAGTTACACCAACAAGGGAAGGCAATCCGAGAATTCCTGTGGTAAAAACCGCGAGAAAAGAATTGATCGAGTCGGCCAGATCATAATAGTTTATAAACTCCAGCAGAACACTCCCTATAATAAGAAGAGGCCAGGCAACAATAATGAACTCCTTCAGTCTGAACCAAGTTTTGCTCATTACCGCTTTCGGCGATGGCAGATGATATTTCGGAATTTCAAGGATCAACCCGGGGCTGACATCAGGCATTATTTTCGACATTATTTTGCCGGTTATACCCAGGATAATAATATTCAGGATATAAATGGCGACCGCGGCTTCCATACTTATAAAAAAACCGACAAGCCCGAAAATGATCGTCATTCTTGCCGAGCAGGGCACCAGGGTTGTCAGAGTTGCGGTAATTATTTTATCTCTTGTGGATTTTAATATTCTCGTCGCGAGTATGCCCGGCACTGTGCAACCGTAACCCAATATAATCGGGAGAATTGAAAGACCGTGCAAACCAATTTTATGCATCAGGTTATCTATCAGGTAAGCTATTCTGGCCAGGTATCCGGTATCTTCCAGGATAGAAAGGAAGATAAAGAATGGCAGCAAATAAGGTATAACTATTCCTATTCCGCCACCGATACCGGAAACCAGTCCGTTGAGCAGATGAAAAAGAATAGAATTTTCCCCGAAAGTGTCAGAAAGAAATTTGTTCAGTAAATCAAAGTTATCAAGAAAGATCGGCTCAACTAAATTCCCGATAGTAAAGATAAGTGTAAAAATAAGATATAATACTCCCCCCATGATTATATAACCAATGAAAGGATGCATAAAAATATCATCAAGTTTCTGCCGAAAATCGACAAATTTATTTGAACTTACAGCAGCGACTGATTCAAAAATCCTGAATGCCAGCGAATGACGAGCCGAAGAAACCACCATTTCAGAAAAGTTTTCCATCAGCTTTTCAAATTCTTTTATCTTCGCCGCAACATACCGCCATTGATTTTCACCGAGGTATTCATCAAAAAACTTCTTCATCAACCGGTCTTTCTCTAAAATCTTAAGGGCAAGAAACCGGTAATTCCATTTTTCCGGCACTCCCGATTTTTTCAGGAAAGAGGCAAATTCATCAAGAATATTTTCAATCGGTCGGTCAAAATAAATATAATTGGGAAGGTAACCTCCTTCCGCAACCTGAAAAGCTTTTTCAAATAACTGAATAAACCCCTCTTCCTTTCCTGCCGACAGTTTCAACAACAGGAACACCAAGCTTTTCTGAGAGCGCCCCGGAATCAATTTTAATCCCTTTTCTGGCCGCTTCATCCATCATATTCAGGGCAATAACCATTGGGCGACGCAATGAAAGAAGCTGGAGAGTTAAATCGAGGCTGCGTGAAAGCACAGAGGCGTCAATAACATTAATAATCACTGAATCGGAAGGTGAATGACGAATATATTTTACAGAAACCAGTTCGGCTTCATCTGTGGTATTGGCCGAATAAGCCCCGGGAAGATCGGTTATATCAATTTTTTGATTTTGGAAATCAATTACACTTTTTGGTGTATTGAACACTAACCCCTGGATAATTGGATGATATAGCTTTGTATCCGGCAACCTCATTAAATATCGTGCTCTTACCACAATTCGGCTGCCCGATAAGGATAAATTCCAAATCAGATACCCTCAACCAGTATCTTTTCAGCTATTCCATATCCGATAGCGATATCAGTTTCACGGCATACTACAACAACGGGACCGCGAAAATTTGATTTTTTGCTCACTTCTACAACTTCGCCAACCGACAGGCCAAAATTCATCAGGTTCATCATCGCGCCATATCCGGCGCCGATTCCCGCGATTCTAACCCGGCTGCCTTTTTTACAATCTATTAATCTGCTCATAGCCAATAAATATTTATTCAACTGCTAATTTAAACTTAGTCTAAATAGAACATATTGTCAAGAAAATCATACTAATTATTTACAGATTTTCTTATCTTTTTTATTATCGTAAAAAACAGGCTCTTTTTTTATACCTCTCTTATTTGGCATTGAATTTTTATTTTACTTTCACTTAATTAATTGGAAAAAAGATAGAGATAATGCCACTGAAAATAATATTGTTGTTAGTTGTTTTTATACTGATCGCAGCATGCGACAGATCAGATATTGTTACTCCCGATGATGACGGCTTTCCCCCTTCCACTCCCGAAGGGATCCGATTATTCAGAGCCCGGGATGGAGAAACAGGCATTGAATGGGAACAGAACCCTGAACATGATCTTCTCGGATATTATATTTACCGAAAAATCAACGATAATCCTGATCTCGCGCTCCACGATTCCACCGAATTGAATTATTACTTCGATTATCCTCTTCATTACGATTCTATTTTTACCTACGCGATTTCAGCATATGACAAAAGTTTTCGTGAAAGTGGAATCTCCGCCAGTGTGAGCGGTCAGCCCGCAAATAAATATGCCCCTTTTGTACCGTTGTATCCTGAAGCATCCGGAAGGAATGACATTGACTCCACATTTATATCACTCCACTGGACTCCGCGGGGGACGCTGATATTAAAGGTTATATTATCTACAGGTCGACTTTAGCAGGTTTTGAGACAGAAAACGCTGAAAAAGATTTTTTTTCCATTAATACAAGCTATAATGACGTTTCAGTTGAACCGGGAATACAATATTATTACAGAATAAAAGCGCTGGATAAAGGGGATTTGCTCAGCAATGCGACATTAGCGGTGTCCGATCTGGCGCTTGACCGGCCCGAAATTCTATTCCCTCTCAATGGAGCCGCGATAACTGAACTGAACACAATTAAAATTTTAACATGTTCATATCCTGCCTGGTATAAATTAGTCCTTTATTCCGACCCGGTATATGGTATTATTTCTGAAACCGATTTTTATTTTTCACAAATCCGGGAAGAAATTGATCTGGATGGTTCAACTTATTATCTTGAAACTTATAATAAATATTATCTGCGCCTGATAGCTTTCTCTAAGGAATCGGGATCGGCAAACAGTTATACCGAACTTATAAGTTTTGAAATTGTTCCGGATTAAAATTTGCGCCTTTTTTATATCAAAATAATATTCCTTTTTGCAGCGCTGATTATCAGGGCACAGGATAATCTCGACTCTCTCAGTTTTCTCACCACCAATTATCAGAATCATTATTTTTCCAACCTCTTTGAAAAACAGCTCAATACCTACCAGTTAAATTCAGCCCTGAAATACAGCTTTTCGGATGATAATTTTTTTATCGGACTGGGAGAGAATTACCGTTCGGCAGTTATCCGACTTGGTGAAAAAACTATTAAGGATGAACAGTATTTTTCGATGCTCGGTGAATATAATTTCACATCGGAGCTGAAAAGCGGTTTTTTATTAAATAGCAGTATATTTTCGGATGACCGTAAACTCGCGATAAATGAGGCATCCGATTTTAATTCCTCTTTTTATATAAAATATTCACCATTAGAAAAACTCCAGATTATCCCCTTTGCCGGTTTTTCATCCAATACCCAGATAGGAGTAATGGACCAGGGAGTTATATATGGCGCGGAAGCTGTCGCCGATCATTTCAGCTACAGCAATCTCGATATTTTTTCTTCATTTCGTTTTCAGAATGAAGA
>CAXXGF010000054.1:0-267151 GCA_963677445.2 Melioribacteraceae bacterium
AATTTCAAGCAAAGTTGAGTACCTGATTGTTGGAGGTTACGCGCTTGCGTTTCATGGAACTCCAAGAAATACAGGAGATATCGACATCTACATAAAGCCGACAAAATTTAATGCTGACAGGATTGTTAATTGTTCTTGAAGAATTTGGTTTTGGCTCTCCTGGTTTATCGGCTGAAGATTTTCAATCGGCAGATCAAATTGTGCAATTAGGAGTTCCTCCGGTAAGAATTGATCTGATAACTTCAATTACAGGAGTAACCTGGGATGAAGCGAATGACGGCGCAATGTTTGTTAAATATGGCAATATACCTGCAAAAATTATTGGTAAAGAGGCTCTTATTAAGAACAAACTCGCTACCGGCAGAAAAAAAGATATTGCTGATGCTGAGGCATTAAATCATTAATTATTTCTATTGTTTTTCCATCTCAATTATTTTTCATAATACTTTTAGACCAAAGCCCGTTCAGGTTATCAGTTTTCCCTCAATCACCGGCCTGAAGGAGCGGTGTTATTCCATCCTTGCGCCCTTTTTGCCTTCCCTGCGCTCCTTGTGTTTAAACTTTTGTTTCCCCTGTATATGCGATTTCGATTACGACCTGGATTTCGATTTGACCGGTAAGGGTTATCTCTGAATCTCATAAACAGATACAACATCCCATTATTATTAATTTAAAATTTTTACCGGAATTAAATTATTACAGACTGATAATTGTTACAGAAGGAAAAACGGGAGAGTATCTCAGTTTTTTTAATTAAATTTAAGATTCGGATAAATGAACCTGATGTCTTTGATAATAAAGTTTGAATATAAAAGTAAAAGAAAAAATAACAGGAACACAATATGGATGACATAAGAAAAAATGATCAGTTGAGTGTTGAAGAGATTGAAACCAGGGAATGGCTTGAGTCGCTTGAATATGTGCTCGAAGAAGGAGGCCCTGAAAGGGTAAAACAATTGCTGAGCGATCTCAGCACTTACGCGCATCAGGCGGGTGTGGATCTTCCTTTTACCGCGAATACTCCTTACATCAATACAATTCCGCGCGATAAGCAGCCCGCTTTTCCCGGCGGAAGAGAAATTGAAAGAAGGATAAAAAGTCTTATTCGCTGGAACGCCATGGCGATGGTGGTAAGAGCCAACCGTGAATCGGCCGGGATAGGGGGGCATATTTCCACTTACGCTTCCGCGGCCACACTTTATGAAATAGGCTTCAACCATTTCTTCAAAGGTAAAGATGATAATAAACCGGGTGATATTATATACTTCCAGGGACATGCCGCTCCCGGAATTTACGCCCGCGCTTTTTTGGAAGGAAGAATCACCAAAGAGCAGCTTGAAAACTTCAGGCGCGACCTGACCAAAAAAGGTAAAGGACTGACATCATATCCTCATCCCTGGATTATGCCCGATTTCTGGGAATTCCCGACAGTATCAATGGGACTTGGCCCTATTATGGCAATTTACCAGGCGCGATTTAACCGCTACCTGGAAGACAGGGGATTGCTTGATACCAGCAGCTCGAATGTATGGGCTTTCCTCGGGGATGGTGAAACAGATGAGCCGGAAGCCCTCGGCGCGATATCTCTCGCCGCCCGTGAAAAACTTGACAATCTCAATTTTGTAATCAACTGCAACCTTCAGCGTCTCGACGGACCTGTGCGCGGAAACGGCAACATTGTGCAGGAGCTTGAGGCTGTATTCAGAGGAGCGGGCTGGAATGTTATTAAAGTTATCTGGGGAAGTGAATGGGATCCCCTGCTCGAAGAGGATAAAACCGGACTTCTGATCAAAAGAATGAATGAAAGCATTGATGGCGAGTCGCAGAAATATGTTGTTGAAGGGGGTGGTTACAGCCGTGAACATTTCTTCGGCAAATATCCCGAACTGCTTAAAATGGTTGAAAAATTCACAGATGAGCAGATTGATAAAATGAAACGGGGCGGACACGATCCTGAAAAGGTTTACGCGGCTTTCAAAGCCGCTGTTGAACATAAAGGGGCTCCGACAGTAATTCTCGCAAGAACAGTAAAAGGATACGGACTGGGTGAAGCCGGTGAAGGGAAAAACATTACACACTCCCAGAAAAAACTCAATGAAGAGGAACTTCGCCATTTCCGCACACGATTCGGCATTCCGATTTCAGATGAAGATATCGCGAGCGCCCCATTTTATAAGCCTGCCGAAGGAAGCCCCGAAATTAAATACCTGAAAGAACGACGAAAAGAACTTGGCGGGTACGTTCCCAAAAGAGTTGTAAGGAATCAACCGATTCAGACCCCTTCCGCCGAACTTTTTGAAGAGTTTCACAAAGGTACAGGTGAAAGAGAAGTTTCAACAACTATGGTGTTTGTAAGGATGCTGACCAAACTTCTGAAAGATAAGGAAGTCGGCAAACTTATAGTGCCTATCGTTCCCGATGAAGCCCGCACATTCGGTATGGAATCTCTTTTCAGGCAGGTTGGAATTTACTCCCATAGCGGTCAGCTTTATGAGCCGGTAGATCGTGACAGTCTGCTTTATTATAAGGAAGCCAAAAACGGCCAGATACTTGAAGAAGGAATCACCGAAGCGGGTTCAATGTCATCATTCCTCGCTGCCGGAACTGCTTACGCGACACACAGCCTTAATACAATCCCGTTTTTTATATTTTATTCAATGTTTGGTCTGCAGAGGATTGGTGATCTGGCCTGGGCCGGCGCCGATATGAGCACGAAAGGATTCCTCATCGGGGGAACAGCGGGCCGCACAACCCTCGCGGGTGAAGGTCTGCAGCACCAGGATGGCCAGAGTCACCTGCTCGCTTATCCTATACCGAACCTCTGCGCCTATGATCCCGCTTTCGCTTATGAGCTGGCGGTAATTATCCGTGACGGTATATACAGGATGTATGAAAAACAGGAAAATGTATTTTATTACGTCACTGTGATGAATGAAAATTACGCCCAGCCCGAAATGCCGGAAGGAGTTGAGGAAGGCATTAAAAAAGGAATGTACCGTTTCCGCAAAACTTCCATGAAGAAAAAAGCTAATAAGGTTAATCTTCTCGGCAGCGGCACAATAATGAATGAAGTGATTAAAGCGGCTGATATTCTCGAAAAAGAATATTCAGTTCCCGCTGATATATGGAGTGTTACAAGTTATAAAGCGCTTCACACAGATGGAATGGAAACCGACAGATGGAACAGAATGAATCCCGATCAGGAGAAGAAGGTTCCATATATTAGTGAAATAACAAAAGGTGAGGATGGCCTGTTTGTAGCCGCTTCCGATTATGTGCAGATTCTTAAAGACGCTGTAAGTAAATGGCTGCCGGCGCCCCTCGTTTCACTCGGTACATTCGGTTTCGGACGCAGCGACGGACGCGATGAACTGCGTGATTTCTTCGAGGTTGACGCGAAACATATTGTTTACGCTACTCTCTATTCACTTAATCAGCAGGATAAATTTGATTCAAAAAAACTAAAAAAAGCTGCTGAAAACCTGGGTATTGATTTTGAAAAAGCAAACCCGGCCCGTTCATAGGAAATTGAATAAATGGAAATAAAATCGGAAATAATATGACTATTGAAATTAAACTGCCTGAACTTGGCGAAAATATTGAATCGGCCGATGTTACGGCGGTTCTCGTTAAAGCGGGTGATAAAATAGAAAATGAACAGCCTCTGCTTGAAATCGAGACCGACAAAGCGTCTGTTGAAGTGCCCTCCGACACTGCCGGGACAGTTCAGAAAGTCCTGGTAAAAGAGGGGGATAAAGTAAAAACCGGCGAGGTGATCGTTATCGTTGACTCCGCGGAAGAGAAAGGAGAAGGTACATCAGTGGTAAGATCGGAACCGCCTGCTGTATACAATGCCTCCCCTAAAAAAGAAAAAAGAGCCGCGGATAAAACAGAAGCTGAAAAATCTGCCGATGCTAAATCGGGCAAAGTGGAAGTTCTTGTTCCGGAACTGGGCGAGAATATTGAATCGGCAGATATAACAAATGTGCTGGTTTCTATAGGCGATGAACTGGAAAAAGAGCAGGCTGTTATTGAAATTGAAACTGATAAAGCTTCGGTCGAAGTGCCCTCCGATTATTCCGGTAAAATTATCGAAATAAAAGTTAAGACTGGCGACAAGGTAAAAACCGGCGATGTTATTCTGGTTGTTGATTCTTCCGGAACGGCTGAAAAAGTCCCGGAATCGCCCAAAACAAATCAGGAGCCAGCGAATCTGGAGCCAGCCAAAACGGCGAATGAAAAACCGGCCGCGCCGTCTGAGGTTAAAAAAGATACTGTCGGAGCTTCCGCCCCGAAACATCGCACAGAATCTAAGACTCTGCCTACGAGAGAACAGCTAAAGAAAAAACTTGCCCCGGCCTCTCCATCGGTGAGGAGATTTGCCCGTGAAATCGGTATTGATATTCATGAAGTAGCCGGCGCCGGACCTGGTGGAAGAATATCGGTTGAAGATGTTAAAACATACGCTAAAAAAATAAATGAAGCAATTTCATCCGGAAACGCCCCGGCCGGAATGTCCCTGGGAATCAAAAAAGAGAGTCTGCCCGATTTCAGTAAGTGGGGAGATATCCGCAAAGAGCCGATGAGCAATGTAAGGAAAAAAACAGCCGAGCATCTTTCTTATGCCTGGAGCGCCATCCCTCATGTAACCCAGTTTGATAAAGCCGATATAACCGAGCTTGAGACCTTCCGCAAAAAATTCGGGAAAAAAGCGGAGGCTTATGGCGGTAAACTTACCGTCACAGCAATTCTCCTGAAGATTATCGCCGCCGCGCTGAAAAAATTCCCGCAGTTTAATTCCAGCATCGACATGGATAAAAAGGAAGTGATCTTCAAGGATTATATCAATATAGGGATAGCTGTGGATACAGACCGCGGTCTTCTCGTTCCGGTTGTAAGAAATGTCGATAAGAAAAACATCTTTGAACTGGCTCGTGAGCTTACAGAAATTTCTGTGAAAGCGCGCGATAAAAAACTTTCCCTCGATGATATGCAGGGAGGAAATTTTTCCATCAGCAATCTCGGCGGAATCGGGGGAACTCATTTTACTCCGATTGTGAATTCACCCGAAGTGGCGATAATCGGCGTATCCCGCTCAAACTTTGAACCAAAATTTGTGGATGGTGAATTTGTGCCGCGACTTATGCTGCCCCTTTCTTTATCCTATGACCACAGGATAATTGATGGAGCCGATGGCGCCCGTTTTATTAAATGGGTGTCGGAAACACTGGAAAATCCGTTCCTGCTTAGTCTGGAAGGATAAGAATTTCAACCTCACCCCCGACCCCTCTCCTTAGCAAGGAGAGGGGAGGGAGAATATTTTCTTAAGTTTATTCGCAGGAGAAATTAAATTGGATATTAAAGAATTAGTTGTGATTGGCGGGGGGCCGGGCGGATATGCCGCGGCGTTTTACGCCGCCGATAAAGGACTTGATGTTACCCTGATCGAAAAAGAGGAAAACCCCGGCGGTGTATGTCTTTACAGGGGATGTATACCCTCGAAAGCCCTTCTTCATGTAGCCAAACTTATCAATGAAGCAAAAGAAGCCGAACACTGGGGTGTTAGATTTTCCGAACCGGAAATCGATCTGGATAAACTTCGGGAATTCAAAAACAGTGTTGTTCAGAAACTTACCGGGGGAACCGGTCAGCTCGCTAAACAGAGGAAGATAACCTACGTAAGAGGAACAGCTTCTTTTGTTAATTCGAATACTGTAATCGTTAAAAAACATGACGGCTCAACTGAAGAGATAAAATATAAAAAAGCGATTCTCGCTACTGGATCGGTGCCGGTTAAAATACCAGCGTTTGATATCTCTGATAAAGTTATGGATTCCACCGGCGCTCTGGAACTAAATGACATTCCGGAAAAATTCCTCGTTGTCGGAGGGGGATATATCGGGCTGGAACTTGGTTCGGTTTATGCCGCTATCGGAAGTAAAGTGACTGTTGTCGAAATGATGGATGGTCTTCTTCCTGGCGCGGACAGAGACCTTGTTCGGGTGCTTGAAAGAACTCTCAAACCCCGTTTCGAGGATGTATTGCTCAGCACTAAAGTTGTTGAAATGTCTGAAGAAAATGGAAAGATCAAAGTACGCTTTGAAGGGAAAAAAGTAAAAGAACCTGTGCAGTATTTTGACCGTGTTCTCGTTTCTGTTGGAAGAAAACCTGTTACAACGGGATTCGGTATTGAGAATACAAATATCAAGGTTGATGATAAGGGATTTGTTATTACAGATGAAAAAATGCTGACAGATGATCCCTCCATCTTCGCCATCGGCGACCTGGTCGGAAACCCGATGCTGGCTCATAAAGCATCCGCTGAAGGAAAGGTAGCGGTTGAAGCTGTTATGGGTGAAAAAACAGCCTTTGAGCCGAACGCCATTCCCGCGGTGGTATTCACTGATCCCGAGCTTGCCTGGGCAGGTATTACAGAAAATGAAGCCAAAGAGCAGGGACTCAAAGTGGAAATAGCCAGGTTTCCCTGGGGAGCCAGCGGACGCGCTACAACAATCGGCAGGAATGACGGACTCACCAAACTGATAATTGAACCTGAAACGGGCAGAATACTCGGTATGGGTATGGTCGGAGTAGGAGCAGGCGATATGATCGCTGAAGGAGCTCTCGCTGTTGAAATGGCCGCCCTCGCCAAAGATGTCGCCATGACAATACATCCCCACCCGACACTTTCCGAAACCATCATGGAATCTGCCGAAGCCTTCTACGGCCACAGCACCCATGTTTACAAACCCAAAAGAAAATAGATTAATATATTTTATTCCATATCGTAGAGACAAGGCATGCGTTGTCTCTACGGTATTCTTTCTCCACAAAATATTAATCCTAATCTTAATCGTAATCTTAATCCCCCACCCCCAATACAAAATGAACAACCCCGCCACCGCCACCTATCCGGTCATCATACTCTTACTCTGATTTTTCGATACCGATACCGATACCGATACCGATACCGATACCGATACCGATACCGAAAAATAATCAGGTAATCCATAAATCCTTGAATCATGGTTCAGATATAGACGGGATTGGATTACGCACATTCTGTTATTTTCCTGCCAGCCGTTCTTTGGGCTAAAGCCCCTTGAGGTTGTCGGGTTCGATCGCATAACTCCGGCCTAAAGGCGCGGAGTTATTCCCCTTGTGCCCTTCGCGCCTTCCTTGTTTCTCTTGTGGTTATGTATTCAGCTTCCGGGCTATCGATTTCGATGGAAATAACTGCCTTTCAAATAAGGTGAATAAGGTTTTGTTTTGGCGGCTGATTTCTTATGCTACTAAGGTTAAAAAATCAAAAATAGGGTTTTCTCCACCTCTTGTTTTGTTCTTTGCCTTGAAAAAGGTTACAGATATTATTAATAGTTTGTTATATACTGTACCTGACGGCACACGTGTTTTTTCTTCCGTGAAAGATATTTTTGACCGTTCGTAGAGACAAGGCATGCCTTGTCTCTACAGGGTATGATAAAACTATTAAGTTGAATTTTTGAATCCATTGGGATGAAAAAGAAATTGTTTATTTTCATTCCAACCAAATCAAATATTCTGAAAAACGATAACGATACAGAACCATATGCCATTTTTAATCATGGTTCAGACATTGGCGGGATTGAATTATGCGCATACTTGTATTTTCCTGCCAACCGTTCTTTGGGCTAAAGCCATTTGAGGGTTGTCTCGTTTTTTAGCCAATCTCCGGAAAATTTTAGCCCCAAACCCTGTTGGCATTCCTCATAATATTCGATAGCTTTAAAAAATTCTTTTTCCGCGGCTTCATGAAAGCGAAATTTCATTTATCGTATCGCTCTTTGATTTTATTAAATACTTCTTCCCCTTCAATAAGTTTTGCTTTTCCACTCTCAATTTCTTTAAATCTCTTTTCAACTTCATCAGCCCATGAATCATCAATATCTTTTTGAGTGGGTATATTTGTACTTAGAAGCAACTTATCTATAAGAACCAGTCTGTCATTGACAGGCAAATTCAAAGCCTGTTCATATATTTTTTCCGCAAAGTCAGTCATGATTCACCTTTTTCTATTTTACATAATATATCTATCTTAAAACCATAATTCAATAATAAATAAAAAAACAGAGATTTAATTATACCCGGCCTGAAAGCGTGGGGTTATTTTAAATGCGAATTACCATAAGTAATCTCGACTAATGAAAAATCATAATCCTAATCGTAATCGTAATCCCCACCTCCAGGACAAAATGAACAACCCCGCCACCGCCACCTATCTGATCATCATACTCTTACTCATACTCCTACTCTTACTCTGATTCTTTAAAGCCGATGCCGAAAAATAATCAGGTAATCTTTAAATCCCTTAATCCCGCCCCCATCACTCACCATGTAATCTTACACTGATTTTTTAATTCATCATTCATAATTCACCATTCACAATTATTTCCCCCATTCACAATTAATTCCCCCTTGTTAATTATTATTTAATTTACTATTTTGCGTGTGACTGATAGCATTTGGGGCATTAAGCGCTCGTATTAGCGGAAATTTGCTTTTTACGATATAGATTAAATATGATTTTGCATTGATAAATACTAGTAATGTGAGTTACGTGGCGGAGCTGTGAAAAATCTAGATTGCCGGCGCAAGAGTTTTTGCAAGAAAAAAACAAAGAATAAATATATTAAACACCCATAGCCGTGAAAAAAACAGCGGTTATATCCAATTTATCCCCATGGGGCTGAATTTTATGGCATAGCCATTCCCGTGGGGTACATTATTGCTTAATATGTTGATTGTTGCTAATATTTTTTTGAGCAATAATGTATAAAATTCTTAATAGTTAGCATTGAGGTAATTAACTTTTATTAAATTAACCTACAAGGGGAAACAAAATGAAAGCAAGTATCTTCAAAACCTGTCTTATTTTCGCATTAATTGTATTGTTACCAAATTTCAGTTGGTCTGCTGCTCAACGTATGGGGATTGCGAAAGGTAGCTATAATTTGTCCCCCGGCGGATCAAGCAAGGTAAACTCCTACTGTATGGATTTTACCAGAGCAATACCAACAAGCAAAACAAGGTATAACCATGTACTCTCCTCCCCTGAAAATGCAAGAGTAACTGTTGGCAATGAGACAATGAGTATGCAAAAAGCTCTTGATGACGGATTAATTAGCATAAAAGGAAGTGATATTACTTTTTCTCAACAAATGAAGCAATTAGAAGATCCAATACATTGGAATCGATTATCCAGATCAGAACAACAAGAACTGAAACCCATTATGGAAATGTATAAAAGTTTATCCAATGAGGAAAAACGACTGTTAGACAATGAATTTTCGGCAATGATGGGAGGAGAAACAGGTGATTACACAAATTTGCACTTTGTCAATAACACTAATAAACCGGTTAAGGTTGAGTTTAAAGATAATGCAATTCTCGGTGAAAATCGTGAGTCAATAAGTGGATTAAACACTGAGCATATTGCTTCAACTTTAGACCGTGTGCAGCAAAGTGAAGTTCAAAGCCGAATTTGGACTGAGAACAACATCAGTCAACAAAAGATGTTGAAGGATTTGAATTACTATGATGGAAAACTTGATGGTGATGTTGGCCCGAAAACAAAAGAATCAATTCGCTCATTTCAAAGAGATAATGGATTAGATGCTACTGGAGTAATTGATGCAAAAACGGAATCCGTTTTAAGCGATGCTTCTCTAACAGAAACTCGTACTCGAGAATTTAATATTGATAACGAAAGTACTTATTTTGTGAGCATCGAACCTGGAAAAGACGGTTTTTCTGACTATGTTGTACGTTTTGGAGAAGGGAAATCATTTGTGTATAAAGGTAATGATATTTCGAAAATTGTCGCAGATGTAGAAGCCAGAATGGCGAAAAATAATTCAAATGCATCTACGCTATATTTTGACATGAAGAACTTTTCATCAGATAAATGTGAGGCTTTTGCAAGCTCGTGCCGAATCGCTAAAGATAATATAGATCTCTCGATAAGGGCACTGCCTCGGGAAGGAAATTCAGTTTCATCGCATGATTTTCTTTTTAAAAAAGGTGTGAAAATCGAGAAGGAAGTCATAGCGGAGCCTAAACTTGTATCAAAGGGGAACACTCAAGTTTACGAAACAAAGGCTAGCTTCTTTCATAATGCAAAGCAAGTTTCCCTAAACATTTATACAAAGAGTATTGATGCTGCAAAAGAGTTTTTTAGTAAAATTAGCAATTTTTTCAAATCTCCAAATTCATATAACATGAGTTTCGGGGATTATATAAACAAAGTTAGAGGTGAGCTTAGAAGGAAATATAATCTTGAAGATGATGAAATTAGAATTGAGTTAATAGATGAATTCAAAGGGATTCAACTAATAGAA
Source organism: Melioribacteraceae bacterium (assembly GCA_963677445.2). Lineage (GTDB taxonomy): Bacteria > Bacteroidota > Ignavibacteria > Ignavibacteriales > Melioribacteraceae. The sequence continues at coordinate 10,377 of CAXXGF010000054.1, forward strand.
GCGACCCCACCTACGCCATATGATATTTTGAACTATGGGATAGAGGTTGAATTATGTGTGAACTAGGGATTACCAACGAAATAATAAAGCCAAATGATTGTGTGTTTGCTTTCGGTATCCCTACTTCAAAGTCCTCGTTTATGAATGATCCTTTTATTCAAGAGAAGGATTTCACTAAAGTGTATTTTGGTGAAACCCTTCATGAATACGACTGGATCAAATACTCAGAGATAGTTCTTGGCAATATTGAAGATATTGTAACGTGCTTTTCAAAATTGAAGGTGACTATTTTTTATGACCTGACACTGAACAATTTCCATGATTTATTCTCTAATGATTTCAAAGTAATCATTTTATTTTCACATTGGACTGAAACGAAAATTGAATTTTATGACGGTTTGTATGGAGAAAGGGAAATAATTCCAATAATACCTGAGGACTTTATAGGATTTTTAGATTTGTGTGTATGTCATCCTGAGAGTTTAGCGATACGAATAAGGGAACTCAGACCAAAATGCCTTACCAAATATACAAGAACGAAAGCTACGCCATCTATGTGGTTAAGATTTTATGAAACGGTCTTTAAATGTCTAAATGAATCAGACCTTCCTTACCAACAAGCACTTGAGAAATCTGTTGAGATTTTTGTTAATGATATTTTGAGCTAAAAGATATTTTAAAAGGTGGGCACTACATGTTAAAAAACATTAGAAAATTGTTTGTATATGTCAAGCCATTGCTTAATGATTACATTAAAGATAATGGATTACAGGAAGTAAAACTTGGTGCTGATGATAAAAAAGCGGTATCCAACGAAGCTAATCAAGAATTCTTACAAAAAATAGGTGAAAGTACTTACATTAATAACGTAATGATAATCGTAATGATGGTGCTATTTTGCATTGTGTTTATTCTAGAATTAATATTTGTTTTTATATATTCGGACTCTCCAACACGACTTACTGCAATATTCAGCGTTGCGTTTGCATCATTTTTTGTAGTCATCAAGGGTTTACAACAGCTTTGGCGAGAGAAATCTGCAATGGATATGCTCCAACGAATTTTGCCAAACTTACCACCTGAGGAAGTCGTTAAGATTGTTGAGATTTTGTTTTACTCAGGCAAAGTTACCAAGCAAAAATCATCATCATAGTGCTTTTAACCGATATTGTTTGATGAGCTAACATGACACTGCAGGCGACGGGCGGCCTTGCTCGCCCCGAACATCGGTGGTATCTTGAAAGGGTGTCACCATGGTCAAGTGTGTTCGATGCCGCCCGCACCTGAGTTTAGCGTTATGTGTGATTAGCTCAAAGGAATATAAAATGGACCACAAGTATATTCATAAAATATTGCCAGTTTTGATTTTGCTATCTTTGTCATCAGTTAATGCTATCCTTGCTCAGATCCCTTCCCTGCCAGACAATGCTCAAACAAAATGGATAGTGGATGAGCCAGATGAGATTGTTAGTTATCTCATATTTGATCCCGCTACAATAAAAAATAGACTGCCATCGTCGCTGCGATTTATTACCATTGGAGAACTTGCTGCCAGTTACATACCCTGGGCCAGCGATCATCAAAACAAGTATCCAACACATGCGGATTGGGGCATCTCATTTATAGAAATCGTCCGAATGAAAACCTTTGAGATAGACGGATGTAAGCCAAACTGGCCTGATCATGGCGCCGCAGCCTTATGGTGCGCGCGTGTGGCGCCCACAGATCCCAAAAGCGATTCAGGGCAGGGAAAACCCTTTCTGGTCCTTGACTTTTGGGTACCTGACAGTGAGTTTGTTGATTACATGTGCAGAAAAGGGCACTACGCCAGTTACGGCGTTGTACGCCTTCAAAAGATTCAGATGGAAAATGGTCAGGTTTTGTCGAGGTTGAAGGCCTGAGGATCGTCTGTAAGTGTATACCGGTTGGCGACATTAGTGGATATGGTTCAGGCGGTATGCAGGTGTTTTATCCCCCGGCACAGTCCGGGATAACCAGTATTGTCCGAGTCTCATTCGCCGGGCACCAAATCCAGCAATGCAGTGAAGACTCATTCTGGAAATTTGAAGGTCTACACCCCCTGGCAAAAGGAGTGATATTGGGATCTTCAACTTATCAATTCGGATATGATCTGATAGGTGGCGCTTATAAGGACTGAGATATTATGGTTTATTACATAACCATTCAATTCATCAGACCCGCTGGCGCGGGCCGATGATCTTATCGTTATGACCAGAGAAAATGAAATGGTCACACTCTCTATCCCAAACAATTTGACCGTTATTTCGCAGTTATCTCCTCAAAAATAATGAGTTTTTCCATCTCCAATCTTGACAGGCATTTTTTTCTGCCCCAAACAACAATAAAATCCTGCAATTTTACGCATATCGAATCCAATAAATCAAAAACCAAAAATAGAACGAAGTCTATTTTCCTTTCGGCGAATAATAAGCTTTTGAAGAAGGGGAAATCATAAATAAAATTTTTTCAATAAATCAAACGAATCATCATGCAAAAAACAGGAAGCATCAGCGGAGTTATTACCGGAGGTTCAGCGGATCCCTTTCCGGGGGTTATTGTAACAATTTTTGGCGGAGCAAGCGGCTATGAAGCACAAACTGTCACCAACGCTGCGGGAGAATACAGATTCGCGAATCTGCCCCCCGAGACCTACAATCTGACGGCGGTGATGACAGGATTTATAACGGAAAGGATTTATAACGTGGTTGTTCAGGAAGGAAAGGATACCAAAGAGAATTTCGCATTGCAATTTGAACCGATAGATTAAAACGAAAGGAAAACCTATAATTTTAAGCCGGCATAACCGGAAATAATGCGCCCTTTCCGCACTCTTTGGGCTAAAACCCCTTGAGGTTGTTGGGTTCTATCGCATAACTCCGGCCTATAGGTGCGGAGTTATTTTAAATGCGAATTACCATAAGTAATCTCGACTAATGAAAAATCATAATCGTAATCTTAATCGTAATCATAGACTGGCAGAGCCAGATAAAAATGAATCCGAATAAAGAATCGTACTCGTTCTCGTAATCGTACTTCGTACTCGTCTTTATCAATACGTTCAGATTATTCGAGAACGATTACGAGTACCTGTTCCATGAGTACGATAAAATTTTGCCATTTTGCGTAGAATTTGACTCCTCACGGAGTGATCATAATCGTAATCATAAGCTGACAGAGCCAGAAAAAAAAGTGGTTAGTGGAGAGATAAGAACCAGCAATTTTTCTTTAAGATAACTTCAAAATCCCCAAAAAGTCCCGTCAGGGACGACAGAATTCCCCGGTAAATTGATGGTCAAATAAAATTTTGCCATTTTGCGTAGAATTTGACTCCTTACGGAATAATCCCCACCCCCAGGACAAAATGAACAACCCCGCCACCGCCACCTATCCGGTCATCATACTCATACTCTGATTTTTTAAGCAATACAAGGCTCCTTTGTTGCAATCAATTCACAAAAAAATTATGTTGCCATATAATATAAAATCGAAAAGAAATTGAACGGGAGGCAATATGGCAATTCAGACGATCAATCCGGCTACGGGAGAAATTGTAAAAGATTTTGTTGAAATGTCATCATCTGAAGTGAAAGAAATAATTTCAGGATGTCATGAAGAATTTATTTCCTGGAGGGAAACAGGTTTTGAAGAAAGAAGCAGACTGCTGAAAAATGCCGCGGAAGTTCTGCGTAAAGATGTTGAAGAATTTGCCGGAATTCTCACACTTGAAATGGGTAAGCCGATTAAACAGGCGCGGGCGGAGGTGGAAAAATGCGCCTGGGTATGTGATTTTTACGCTGAAAAAGCTGAAGATTTTTTATCTCCCGAAATAATCAAAACGGATGCGGGTAAAAGTTACGCGCGGTTTGATCCACTTGGTGTTGTGCTTGCTGTGATGCCCTGGAATTTTCCTTTCTGGCAGGTCTTCCGTTTTGCCGCTCCGGCGCTAATGGCGGGTAATACGGGAATCTTAAAGCACGCTTCCAATGTGCCCATGAGCGCGCTCGCGATAGAGGATATTTTTAAAAGAGCCGGTTACCCTGAAAATTGTTTTCGGACTCTGCTCATTGGCTCAAAAGGAGTCAAAGAAGTAATCGAAAACCCATTTGTAAAAGCGGCTACTCTTACCGGCAGCGAACCGGCGGGGCAGCAGGTGGCTTCTCTTAGCGGGTATAATCTCAAGAAAACAGTTCTGGAACTCGGCGGCAGCGATCCTTTTATTGTTCTCGCCGACGCGGATATAAATGAAGCTGTTAATACAGCCGTTACAGCCCGCCTTATAAATAACGGGCAAAGCTGTATTGCCGCGAAGAGATTTATTGTTGTTGAAGAGATTTATGATCGCTTCGAAAAAATGTTTAAAGAAAAAATGGAATCGATCATAACAGGCGATCCCATGAAAGAGGATACCGACCTGGGACCCATGGCGCGTGAAGATTTATTAATAGAAATTGATTTCCAGGTTAAAAAGTCGGTTGAGATGGGAGCGAGAATTATTTGCGGCGGACAAAGACTCGAAAGAAAAGGAGCTTATTATCCCGCAACAATAATTACGAACCTTTCGAAAGGAATGCCCGCTTACGATGAAGAAATGTTCGGTCCTGTCGCTTCATTGATCAAAGCCAAAGATGAAGTGGAAGCGATAAAAATAGCGAATGACTCACCTTTCGGCCTCGGAGCTTCATTGTGGACCTCCGACACGGGTAAAGCGGAAAAACTTGCCGGAAAAATTGAAACAGGATCGGTATTCATAAACGGACTTGTAAAATCTGATCCCCGGCTTCCATTCGGCGGAATAAAACTATCGGGTTATGGAAGAGAACTTTCTCATTATGGAATTAAAGAATTTGTCAATATTAAAACCGTCTGGATAAAATAGAATTATTTTGCGGGTCCGGTTTATAACGGATCTGTTTTCTTAATAAGAGATTATAAGGGAAATAACAGATTTAGGCTGGTGTCTGTGCTTGTAACTCAGGGATCAGACTACATCTGTTTCCGGTTACTTTTGAAATTGTTTCAGTTAATTTAAAATTTAACCGCTTAATATGTCCAAGACAGAAATGAAGTGATTTTGTCTGCCTGTCCGCCGCTGGTTTCGACTTTGCTCAACTACCGGCTAATTTCCCCAAAATCTATCCATTCTGTTTAGAATTTGATTGTTAATGGTGTATCGGCTATAACAAAAATATTATGACTAATTTGCTCAATTAATACTCAGCACTTTCCCTCTTTTCTCCAGCAATTCCAGGTACCTGTTTTTTAATGAATCAGATAAAAAGCTGATCTCAACTGTTTCTTTCCATTTATCAAAAACAGAGGAAAAACGTTCAAGTTCCTGCATGGTAATTTTTACGGTTAAGTCCCATTATCTCTCCGCCAAAATAAATAATGAGATCATTAAAGTTCAGGCCGCTTTTTTTTCCCCTGAGAGGCAGGGCAGTTTCATCCACCGGTTTTCTGATAACAATGGATGTATTGATAAGATCATATGCGGGAGCCAATTCAATTTTATTATCTCTTCGGATAAGTGAGTAATTTTTCAGATGCATATCTTCATTTCCGGTGAGATAACATAACATTACAATACGGAAGAGTTTCAGTTTTTCTATAGTTGGAAAAGTGCAGAAACGTTCGATTATCCCGGCAAGTTTTTCAGTGGTAAAATTGTATTTTGATATTGGAGGCAAACCCGCCAATTGACAAAAATCTTCAACAGCAATTCTTTTGTTTCTTCCCTTCCGGTCAAATCTTTTAATAAAATATGTCATTGAATCATCGATATTCCAGATAAGTCCGTGCCGGGGAATTTCAATCCCCGCTATGGCGGCCAGTCTCATTGTAAGGTCTTCATTTTCCGGAAGCTGATGAAAGTGTTCATGCTGAGGTTTCAGAATAAATTTATTTCCTTTAAGAACCGGTTCGAAACAATTATCCTTTACATTAATTTTAGCCGGAATTTTTGGCTGTATTCCCTGAATTGATATCCCTGATGAATATTCTTCGGCCAGCTCAAGCTGGGTTGACAGACTAAAGGGAAAAATCCTCAGATCATCCAGTCTTCTGTCGAGAGATTTAATACCTTTTTCAGAATATCTCCCCCGGGTTATTTCTTCATACGTTATCGGACAAATTTTCATGAAATTTCCTGAACAGTTATATTACCTACAAGATCGGAACCTACAGCGAGCAATTGTGAAAACAGATCTTTTTCTGATATTGATTCATTTTTCAGCAAAGCTTTTAACTGGTAACCTTCCGGCAGAAGTCCCTCAAAAAATGGGGGAAATCCTTCGAATACATACTCCCTTTTTGTTGAGGGCATTGTTAAGGATATCCCATCTCCTTTATATTCATATCCATATATAAACTGATATTTTTTACCGGGTGTAATTTCTTCAAGTATTCCGGCTGGTCTGTAATCGATAAATATTCCCGCTTTCCTACCCATTCTTTTCCTCCATCAGGTGCATCAGTGGACTTTGGAAATTTACCGATATATTCAATACTTTCATTATTCTCAGAATAATTTCATATCGAACTGTAGTCTTACCATGTTCAATATCATAGATAACCGTTTTTCCGGTACCGGCAAGATCGGCAAGTTTTTCACGGGAAAGTCCCGCCATATCGCGGTGAAATTTTATAATTTTTCCGATGTTCATTTCAACTGTTTTTTACTGTTATAACGGCAAAAATAATATAATATAATTGATTCACAATTTATGTACCTTGTATCACATTAAAAAATTTTAAAAGCTGGCGCCCACAACGGATTCATTTGGGCTAAAGCCCTGAAAAAATGTAAGCATACCCCGGAATCCCCGGCCTGAAGGCGCGGGGTTATTATAACTCAATTTTGTATAAGCTTGATATCCTTAAACATCTTAATCATAATCGTAATCGTAATCCCACACTTCAGAAAAAATGGACAACCGCGCCGCCGTCACCCAACCCGGCCATCCTACTCCCACTCTTATTTATTAAAATCGATACCAGAATATAAATCAGGTAATCCATAAATCCTTTAAGCATGATCCAGACAATGGCGAGATTGGAATGGGCAAGGATAATCATTTGCCAACAACCGCTCTTTTGGGCTAAAGCCCTTTGAGGGTGTTTGCTTATCCGGGGATCTCCGGCCTGAAGGCGCGGAGTTATTTTAAACTCAATTTTGTATAAGCTCGATATCCTTAAACATCTTAATCATAAACTGGCAAAGCCAGAACCAAACTAATTCTGTCCGCCTGTTCGCCGCAGAGAATCCCTGACGGGACTTATTTACCTTTCTTTATACATTTTCCCCTATTTGAAAATAGGGGCTATTCTCTTTCATCCCTGCCCGGGATTCATATTAATCTGATTTAATATTTGCTTGTAGATAATCATTATTATTTAGAAAAAGTCCCGCCAGGGACGACAGATAGCCTCGTAGCATAAATATGAATGGCAGGTTAATTAATTTTGCCATTTTGCGTAGAATTTGACTCCTTGCGGAGTAATCCCACACTTCAGAAAAAATGGACAACCGCGCCGCCGTCACCCAACCCGGCCATCATACTCTTAATCTGATTTTTTAATGCCGATACCGATACCGATACCGATACCGATACCCGATACCGAAAAATAATCATGCAATCAATAAATTCTTTAAGCATGATCCAGACAATGGCGGGATTGGAATGCGCAAAGATAATCATTTACCAACAACCGCTCTTTGGGCTAAAGCCCTTTGAGGGTGTTTGCTTATCCGGGGATCTCCGGCCTGAAGGCGCGGAGTTATTTTAAACTCAATTTTGTAGAAGCTCGATATCCTTAAACATCTTAATCATAAACTGGCAGAGCCAGAATAAACAAGGTTATCGAGTTACTCAAAGTAAGTCCTCCCCCGTCTCCAAAGAAAAACACTTTGGATCCACCGCCGCCGTCAATAAATCTGGTCATGATACTCCTACTCTTATTTATTAAAATCGATACCAGAATATAATCAGGTAATCCATAAATCTTTTAATCATGGTTCAGTCAACGATCGGGATGAAATTGTGCACCTTCTGATATTTTCCTCCAGCCGCTCTTTGGGCTAAAGCCCTTTAAGGTTGACGGTATATTTTGGTATCCCCGGCCTGAAGGCGCGGGGTTATTATCCTTGTGCACTTCGTGTCTTCCCTCTGCCCTTCGTGGTAATTTTTTCAGCATCCTTATATTCAATTAAGCGTAAACTGCTATTTTTCCCTAATACCCGGAGTGAAAGCGGGAGGTTATCATTTATCGGGATTTTATTATTCAGAAAAATTCGATAATTTTGGTTGCGGGATACAAGAGAGGTAATCAAGTAAGGAAACAAAATTTTATGCGTTCAAAATTTTCACTGCTGCTAATTGCATTATTTATGGCCGGATGTTCACTGTTTATGAATAATAAAACAGCGAGAATTCATATCGCCGGATCTGATACGATGCTGATACTTACCAGGATGCTGGCAGAAAATTACATGAAGGATAATCCCGGATTATCGATATATGTTGACGGAGGAGGAACAAAAGAAGGGGTTAAAGCGCTGACTTCGGGAAATATTGATATTTGCACCGCATCAAGATTTCTCCTTCCGGAAGAAATGAAAATGCTGAGTGATTATTACGGAACTGTCGGGATGTATCATTTAATTGCGAAAGACGCTCTTTCGGTATATGTTCATCCCGATAATCCTGTCGACAATTTAACAACCGAAGCATTGAAGAATATATTTTTGTGCAGAACAAAAAACTGGAATAAACTCGGGGGTAATGATATCCCGATTGTTCCTGTGATACGAAATCCCGCTTCGGGCACTTATCATTACTTTAAGGAACATATTCTTCTCAATAACGACTACTGCGGAGATCTTGTATCTTTGCCGACAACATCCGAAGTTACAGACTTTGTGAAAGCAAATCCCGGCGCGATAGGTTATGGGGGAATAGGCTATGGTTCAGGAGTAAAACATATCTTGGTAAATGGTGTAAAACCGGATGAGGAAAATGCGCGCCGTGATACTTATCCTATTACAAGGTATCTTCATTTTTTCACTTCCCGCCAGCCCGACGGAAATGTGAAAAGATTTATTGACTGGGTTCTTAGTCCCTCAGGACAAAGGATAATAAGGAATGCCGGATATATTCCCCTCTGGAAAATTGAGGATAAATGAAAGCGAAAACGTAATGTCCAAAACAATTGTTCATTATTAATTAATAACCTGGTAGAAACAGAGGCGACCATCCGGTGGCTGAGCGGAGTCGAAGCTACCGCCGCAGGTTTCGACTCCGCTCAACCTCCGGCTATTTTCAAGAGAAATCTTACCATTTTACGTAGAATTTAACTTCTAACTGATTAATTCCCCCTATCCGCTTCCCTTTCAGCCACTCCCGGTTTATTCAGGCGATAACAGTTTTCTCATAAGAGCCTCATCATTAACGACTTCCTCAAAGGGACTGTTGATAAACTCCACATTATCAGATAATGATTTGTATCTAAAAAATAACACATCACTATTCTTATTATTTATAATATATATTTTACTGTCACCGGAAAGATTTTTCTTAAAGAGCGCTTTAATATGAATATCACTATGCGAAAGGGAATATCCCACAAAAACAACTTTCTTCACTTTCCTGATTTCCCTCGAAGCTTCATTAAAAAGCTGCATAATTACCGGATTAGTAAAACTCTTCACAGAAGAGGGGGGAAGAATAAGAGTATTAAAATCAGTCTTATCAAGGGGACAGGAATACTCATATTTTTCACGTTCCGGATAAGTGTAACCAAGAAATTTTCCCCGGTTAAGATCAATCTCCCTGTCCCAGGGTGTCAGAAGCACCTGGTTGCAGCAGTTGCAGTATTTCCAGTTAAGGCTTCCATGCAGCTTAAGAATTTTTATGGGAACAGGATTAGTATTCGCCTCCACTTTTACCGGTTTTCCGGTATTCACCCAAAAGTTGTATTGTTCAAGTCCTTTAACGCTTTCATCATTCATCAGGTGGATGGCGTAATCAATAAAACCTCTTTTTCTGAAATAGTCATCGAAGGCCTGCTCAAGAAGTGTATCATAATTCAGTGTGATAACCGATATATTATCATTATAACCGAAGACAGAATCCCAGAATCGATGATAAACAAGACTCCTTCTGTCGGTATTCTGATCAACCACATAGTGAATAAGTTTAATCAGGTATTCCTTAATCTCATATAATATTGCGAATGTATAATCAGAACTTAAGCTTTCATTATTGGTTATAAAATAGTCCAGAAATCCAAAAACCGCTTCAAGACGGGGGTAGCCCTCTTCATGATTTTTTTCAATAAAGAAATTATCAGTAAGAAATTTTATTACTTTACTGCCGATAACGGAGTTTCTGATATAATCATTGCTCTCGGATAAGATGAGTGGTATCAAATGTTTTTGAAGGGGAACTCCGTCGGGATAAGAAGCGCCGGCTCCCATAACAAAAATCACATCACGGTCAGGTTTATATTTTAAGAATACTTCACTGTTCATAACAAATTTTCCGGATATAAAAAAAAAGCGCCGCAGTACAAAATTATAACTGCGGCGCCTTATAAAAAAATCAAATAAATATTAAGCAGGGACTCACAGGACCGATTTTCCTTCGATCGCGGCTCTGACAAATCCATCCGCTTTTTCCAGCCTTTCGGCGGCTTCCTCGGCGGTTACCCCTGCTCTGATCATAACAAGCGCGGTTTTTACATGTCCTCCCGCTTTCTGCAGGTAGCTTGAAGCGCTGTCATAATCCGATCCGGTAATTGTCATAACAATACGTTTGGATCTTTCAACAAGTTTTTTATTTGTCATTTGCAGATCGATCATCATATTCTCATATACCTTGCCCATCCTGATCATAGAGGCGGTTGTAAGCATATTCAGAACAAGTTTTTGAGCGGTGCCGCTTTTCATTCTGGTTGAACCCATAATAACTTCAGGACCAACATAAGGACATATAGCGACATCAACACCTTCAATATTAAATGTTTCGCGAGGTGTAGCCGTTACGTAAAGAGTTTTAGCTCCAAGCGATTTTGCTTTTTTAATAGCCCCGATTACGTAAGGAGTTCTCCGGCTGGCGGCAATACCGCAAACGACATCACGTGAACCAACCTGCGCTTTGATAACATCGGCGGCTCCATTATCTTCAAAATCCTCGGCTCCTTCCTGCGCGCGGAACATCGCTTCTTTTCCCCCGGCAATAAATCCTTCTATCAAACCGAAGGGAGTTCCAAAAGTCGGAGGGCATTCACTCGCGTCAACTACCCCGAGTCTTCCGCTTGTTCCGGCGCCGAAATAAAGCAGCCGGCCGCCTATTTTTAATGTGTGAACGATCATATCCACTGCTTTGGCAATATAAGGAATTTCCTTTTCAACAGCTATGGGGACTTTCTTATCCTCATCATTCATGATCTTCAAAATTTCTTCTACAGACCTGGCGTCAATATCCATTGACGCTGGATTTCTTTGTTCGGTAGAAAGAGTTGATATTTCTTCAAATAAGTTTTTGTTTTCCTGGCTCATTTAACAAGTTCCACAACAATCAGTTTTTTACCTTTTTCATTTCGTATATTATTAGGTTTATAGGCCATTTCAAAAATAGTAGACTTTTTGATAAACGACCTGTATTTCATTTCGGCAGTTTTGAACTCCTCATCCAGATCGCCTCCTTTGATAGCGAAGAGATAGGCTTTATCTTTGATGAGGGGAATGGAGTATCTGAATAATATAATTAAGGGAACAGTTCCCCGGCTTACAATCAGGTCGAAGGAATTTTTATATTTTTCTTTGAATTCATCACTTTCCACCCTGGAATTTGCCGAAACAACATTGGTGAGTTTAAGTTTGTCGAGAAACTCCGAAACAGCATCAATCTTCTTTCCGGTCGAGTCAGCCAGAACACCGCGCATTAATGGTCTGGAAATAGCGAGAGGAATTCCGGGAAATCCTCCGCCGGTTCCGATATCAAGAAAACGAGTAACCCTGTCAGGTAAAAACTCTGAAATATAATAAGAAAGGAAAATATGATTCTCAATAATACTTTCGATATCCTTTCTAGAAATAAGATTAACTTCCTCATTTTTTTCTGTAACCAGAGTGGCAAAATGAGCAAGTCTTTCAATCTGGTAGAGATCAGGATTTAAACTGTTTTCCCAGAAAAACTTTTTTAATTCCCGCAGATACTTTTCTTGCAGATCCAATAAATACCTCAAAAAAATTAGTTCTTTAAATATACTAATAATATTGAAATATCAGAAGGAGAAACGCCCGATATTCTCGAAGCCTGGCCGATGGAACGGGGTCTTATCCTTCTCAATTTCTCCCTTGCTTCCATTGATATAGTGTGAATATTAGAATAATCGAAAGTTTTAGGGATCGCCATTTTTTCAAGGCGCAGCATTTTTTCGATTAGTTCTTCCTGTTTCTTTATATATCCTTCATACTTCAATTCTATCTCTATCTGTTCGAGCGCCTTTTCATTAAGAAGAACCGCTTTTACCACCGGGTGATCTTTATAATCGGAACTTAGTAGAATGTCCTTTAAACCAATCCCCGGACGTTTACATACCTTTCCAATTGTTTCAGGCGTTTTCAGAAGGGACGAATCATTCTTTTCGAGGTGCTCATTTATATTCCGCGGTTTAACTTTAATTTCATTAAAAAGTGTCATACCGGTGTTGATCATAACCTCGCGTTCTCTGAATTCCCGAAATAATTCATCTGAAACCAGGCCATACTTGTGGCCGTAGCGCATTAGTCTTCTGTCGGCGTTATCCTGTCTGAGAATCAGACGGTGTTCGGCGCGTGAAGTAAACATACGGTAAGGCTCATCGGTAGATTTACCGACCAGATCATCTATCAACACACCGGAATAAGCTTCATTCCTTCTTAAAACAAATTCAGGCATTCCCTTAATTTTAGCCGCGGCATTAATACCGGCAACAATACCCTGGGCCGCAGCCTCTTCATAACCGCTGGTTCCATTTATCTGACCGGCAAAGTATAAACCTTTAACTAATTTTGTCTCCAGGGTAAGGTCCACCTGGTAAGGAGGAATAAAGTCATATTCAACCGCGTAAGCCGGTCTGACCATTTCCACATCCTCAAGTCCCCTGATAAGGCGCAGGGCTTCCATCTGAATATCTTCGGGAAGTGAAGAAGAAAACCCGTTAAGATACACCTGGTCGGAATCCAAACCCTCAGGTTCAATAAAAAGCTGATGTTTTGGTTTATCGGAAAACCTGACAATTTTATCTTCAATGGATGGACAATAACGAGGTCCGGCTCCCTGGATTATTCCCCTGAAGAGGGGTGAATTATCAAAACCTTTTTCAAGCGCTTTATGAACATATTCATCAGTATATGTAATATGGCAGCTTACCTGGGGCAAAAAGGGAAAAGCGCTTCGATTCGTTTTTAATGAAAATGGCTCGGGATTTTCATCTCCCGGCTGTTCCTGAAGAACATCATAATTGATGCTGCTCATTTTTAATCTTGGCGGAGTTCCGGTTTTCAGCCGGCCATAATGAAAACCATGCTTAGAGAGCGATTCTGTCAGCCCGTAAGAAGCAGGTTCGCCAAACCTCCCCCCTTCTGTTTTATTCATTCCGGTATGCATGAGCGCGTTCATAAAAGTACCGGAACAGACAATCAGAGCTCTGCAGGAAACAAAACTTCCTTTTCCTGTAACAGCCCCGGTGATTGTATTATTTTCAGTTACAATCTCATTTATAGTATCCTCAACAATCGTTACCCCTTCAGAGGCAGCGACAACACGAACGGCCTCTTCGGAATAGAGCTTACGGTCCGACTGGCATCTGCCCGCCCAGACGGCGGGACCTTTGGATTTATTCAAAACCCTGAATTGTATTCCGGTTCTGTCGGCTATATGTCCCATTATTCCGCCAAGAGCATCTATTTCATGCACGAGATGTCCCTTCGCGCTTCCTCCGATTGCCGGATTGCAGGACATTCGACCAAGAGCATTTTTATCCATTGTAAAAAGAGCGGCATTGAGCCCCATTTTTCCGGCGGCGACAACCGCTTCTATTCCGGCATGTCCCCCGCCGGCTACAATTACATCGTAATCCATCTATCTTATCCTTTCATGTTTCACGTGAAACATAACATCAAACAGTATATAAAATGTTTCACGTGAAACCTTATTTTCCAATGCAGAACTTCGAAAATATATTATTAAGTATATCATCCGAAGTGACTTCACCAATTATTTCACCGAGATAATCAGTTCCCTGCCTGAGATCAACAGAAACAAACTCACCTGACAACTGTTCATCAACGGCTATAATTGCATTATGAAGTTTTTCTTTTGCTTTTTTCAACGCGTCGTAATGGCGTATATTTGTAACAATCGCGCTTTTTTCCGTATAAATTTTTTCATCATCAACTCTTGCCTTCATCAACTCCAAAAGTCTTTCCATTCCCTCCCCTGTTTTAGCCGATACATTAATTTCGCTCTCCATGGAATTAATGGATTTCAAATCGCACTTGTTAAATATTGTTATAATATTAGCGCTTGTGTTGAGTTTTTTAATTTCTTCATAAACCTCATTATCATAACCATAGGTTGAGTCATTGATAAACAAAATAACATCGGCGTTTTTCACCTTCTCCCTGCTTCTTTCAACCCCCTCCCTTTCCACATCATCACTTGTAAATCTTATCCCTGCCGTATCAAATAACCGGAACAGATAACCATCGATATCTATATCCTCCCTGATTACATCTCTTGTGGTTCCGGGTGTTTTGCTTACTATAGCTCTCGACTCTTTTAGAATGAAATTTAATATGGATGATTTGCCAACATTTGTTTTTCCCGCAATAACAACATTTACCCCATCCCTTATCACTTTACCATAATGGAATGTGTTCATCAGTTTTTCTATTTCCCTTACAACCTGGTTTATTTTCCTTTTCACTTCTTTCAAGGGAACAAACTCAATCTCCTCCTCTACAAAATCGAGTTCAAGTTCCAGTAGTGATAATACACTAATAAGACCTTTTCTCAACTCCCCTACTTTGGCTGACAACACCCCGTCCAACTGATTCCTCGCCCCTTTGAGGGATGCGTCGGTACTTGAACTTATTACATCAGCAACCGCCTCTGCCTGGGCAAGATCAATTTTCCCATTAAGAAACGCTCTTTTTGTAAACTCCCCCGGTTCCGCCAGCCGCGCGCCCCGACCCACCAGCAGCTCAATAATTCTTTTAACAATGTACGCGCTTCCGTGCGAACTGATTTCACAACTATCCTCACCGGTATAACTATTTGGCGATCTGAATACAGCGACCAGCACATCATCTATCACATTTCCTGAATCTTTAATTTTCCCGTAATGAATCGTATGCGACAATGCGTTTGAGATATTTAACTTTCCGTCAAATATTTTGTCGACAATGCCGAAACTTTCTTTTCCGCTAATACGAACTACAGAGATTGCCCCTGTGCCGGGATTTGTTGCCGATGCTGTTATGGTATCTTCGTTATAAAACATATCTTTTAATTTTTAAAACAAATTTGAAAATTAATACTAAATCGAATAATATACAATCTCTTTAAATATTCGCTTTTATCCCGGATATCATTTGAATGTGGTTCAGAGTTCAATTTGATAATATTTCAGGGATTGCCGCGGTTAAGGCAATTTCGAGGGGCTCAGCCTCCGGGTAATCTATTTGCGCAAACACCAGCCGGTTGTTTAGCCTGTCGGTAACATGAGTCATCATACAATAAAAAACCCCGCTTGAAGCGGGGTTTTATTCGCGTGGACTTTACAACAGCTAAATTTTCCGTTTCCTCCGCTCTATCATATATTCCGATTATAAGCCCGATAATCGTGAGGGCGCTGAGGATAAGAGCGAGATATTTTGAAACTACAAAACTCGCGGGAAGATATTTCATAACCACTTTATGCTCTCCTTCAGGAATTATTACGCCCCTGAAACCATGATTAAGCCTGATTATCTCCCCCTCTTCCCCGTCAATTGTAACATCCCATCCTTTCGGGAAAAAAGTGTCGCCAAGGAACATAAGATTGTTTCCGGAAGCTTTAACATCCATCTCAATCTTTTCATCGAGATAATCAACGATTTTCACATTAGCTGTGCTGTCGGGAGTTTCGATTTCAGGTATATCGGTGTCTGTAACAAAGGCTTTTTCAACAGGGTTAAAGAGCTGATTTTTTACATCATTAAGAAAAAGATAGGGATCGGCTTTTTCAACACTATCAACAAAATATGCTCTTGGCAGAGCGGTCATATTTTGATAGATAATTCCATCCTTTCCATTATGAATCACTCTCAGATTCGGCTGAGTCATAGGCTTATCGGTGACAATATATTTAACGTTAAGCATATTCCACATAATGGGATTCACAATGCCAACCACATCAATATAATCCTGGTAAGCTCTCGGCTTTATAGATGAATAACCATAAAAATCCTGGAGTAGAAAATAGGCGTTGAAATTCTGGTTCTGACGGAACGATCCTGGTGTGCCATCCTGTTTCAGGTTTAATATTCTGTATGGCTGATTATCATCCCGGCTTTTGATTACCTTTACATATTCAGGTTCTGTAAAAAAACTGATCGACATTTTTGGCGTCCTGCATTTTAACAGGTCTTACATCAATCCTGAGTAAGTCGGTTGTACTGATAATAATAATAGCTATTATCGCGATATCCGCGCTAACTTTTCTTACCACATAAAAATAACAAATCCAGAAAACCAGGGCCGACGCTCCAAAAGCGAATAACATATCGCCGGTGAACATTTCCGCCATATAACCTTTCAGCGCGTTATACTGGCCGGCCATCTGCGGTCTGTAATTTTGCAGGCCGGATGCATAATCGGCTACTCTTCCTTCAAACCATCCGGCTACAGCCCCTTTAGCCAGAATTGAAATAATGAAAACGCCGGTGAATATAAATGAGGCGTATTTTAAGATACTTAACGCTCTTTCATCCATTTCATTTCTAAGATCGATGATTTTCTTAAGACCCATGGCTGCCAGAACTGGAAAACTGAGCTGGGCCAGAATAAGGATCATTGAGGGCACTCTGAATTTATTAAAGAATGGCAGGTAATAAAACAAAAGATCATAAAATATCGGGAATGTTCTTCCGAATGAAACCAGAATAGAAAATAAACTTAATATAGCGAGAAACTGAACAAAGGGATCTTTACGGTTAACATATACTGAAAAAAGGGCAAGGAAAAATATTATTACTCCCATATACATCGCGACGTCAACAAATGGCATTTGTCCGAAATAGGTATTTACTTCAGCTTCCCTGTTGTTGCTGAGGGGTCCCTTATAAGTTGAATTTCCAAAACCGTAATAAGATGGAATAATAAAAGTCATCACCTCACCGGGTGAAAATGACCAGTTTGTAGCATACTGGTAAAAGTCGCTGTCAGCTTTTTTATCCTCCGCCTTTCCTGAATTAATATCCAGTATACTTTCTGAACCACGTGTTGAATATTCATTATATTCATAAATCTGGGTCAGGTTATCGGACTGAATAAGAACCGCGATAATAAATGCCCCCGCGTAAATTCCGAAAGCCTTCATGAATTGATTAGCCGACCTCTTATCCTTTATTGCATATGAACGGATAATTGAGTAAAGAAAATATATTCCCACAGCCATGCCGGTGTAATAAATTATCTGTACATGCCATCCCTGGAAAGAAAGCTGAACGGCAATAATGAGGATAGCGATATCTCTTAATCTAATCTCCTCCCTGAAGCGTAAAAGCATCAGAAAGATAAGGGGATAAAAAGCGAGCGCCGTAAGTTTTGTAACATGCCCTATAAACAGAAATAAAATCAGCCCTGTGCTGAATGAAGTTGATACAGCCCCGAATAAACTAATCAGCCTGTTTTTTGTAAGGTAATAAACAAGGAAAAAACTGTTGAAAGCGAGAATAAGAAGATAAAATGTCCACTTGGCATATTCGACATCAAAAAATGTCATATATAAGCTTCTTGCTGATGATATTCCCACCCATATAAAGTTAAACCACGTTATAATCTGTTGATAAACCGTATGCAGGCATCCCGCAAAATATATAAGGATACCAGAGAGTATAATCCTCTCTTTCATTATCAATAAAACTTTCCAGGCTTTTACTGGTGACAATATCACCCGACTGATAAGTTTTGCCCCCGAAATAAAGAGGATAGAAAAAGATGAGGAAAAGTACTAAAATAATTCCTGGAATTATATAAGCAAGATATTTTTCGGGAACAAGGGAATTCAGGCTGAAATTTTCGAGAGCTCCCTGTTTTTTATCCGGTTTCTGTTTCCGCTTTTGTTTAGACATGCTGTTTCCTTTATCTCTGATTTTTATTTATTAACTCCATCATACCGGCAACAAACCTTTTCCAGGAATATTTCTCTGATTCATCCCGGATATTTTTTGTAAATGGCTCTTCCAGCTCTTTTTTGTAAAATTTTTCAATCGCGTCGGCAAGTTCAATATGATTGCCTTTTTCAAAGAGCAGGCCGTTAACTCCCTCCTCTATTTCTTCTGCGAGTCCTCCCGCGTCGGAGGCAATTACAGGCTTATTAAAATTTTGAGCTATGCCGGCGATTCCGCTCTGGGTGGCGCTTTTATATGGAAGCACAACAACATCGGCAGCCGAAAAATAATACCTTACCTTTTCATCAGGAATATACTTATCATGAAATATAATCCTGTCATTGATCTTAAGATTTTGCGCGAGTGAAATATATTTTTCCTTTTTTGAATAAAATTCTCCGGCCACAATAATGGTAAAATCAAGTTTTACTTTGAGCAGAGCCGCCGCTCTTATAAGCACATCAAGCCCTTTATAATCCCTGATCAATCCGAAAAAAAGCAGGACATTTTTACCGGTGACACCTATCTCCTCCCTCGCTTCCTCCTTCTTTACCAATTCACCATAGGTGTTATATACAGGATGAAAAAGGAGAGAATAATTTACATTCCTTTTTAGCGACAAAAGATCATTCATCACCGCCTTCGAAAGGAGAATATAGTTATTAACCGAATTAAGGAACCACCCGGTAAAAATTTTATCACCCGGTTTATTTTCATGGGGAATGATATTATGACAAATGGATATTTTCTTAATATTTTTCCCCGCCGCGCGTGAAATAGTTCCAAGGCAGGGCCCGAAAAATGGCATCCAGTGAACAAGAATAAGAAGGTCGGGATTTTTTCTTTTAATCAGCCTTCCCGCTTTTATCCAGGATATTGGATTAACCGAATCAATAATCCTCTCACCTGTTACCCTTTTTTCCACAATATTTTCTTCAAACTGCGTTTTGCCTGGAAAAAAAACAGCCGGGTACTGCCTATTATAATTAATTACATCAACTTCATGCTCTTTAATGAGCTCATCAAATAATTGTCCGGTAAAACCGGCTATTCCTCCTCTGTAGGGATATGCCGGCGACACAATAACTATTTTCATCTTTTCACAAAATAATAAGGTAACCAAATAAGTAAAAATAAGAAAAATAGTGCTCTTTATTAAAGGATTTTGGAAAAGGATTTGAGAGGAAACAAAAAAGGGCTGAAATATCAGCCCTGATCTTTAATATTATATTCCTTATCATCAGTAAAATTATGTACCATAATTTCCCCGAGCAGACCAATGGAGAAAAACTGAACGCCAACAATAATCAGAAGCATACCGAGAAAAAGGAGCGGGCGATTGCTTAAAGGCTGATTATAAAATATCCATTCTATTGAAAGATAAAGACTCACAATAAAACCGAGCAGAAAACTTATCATTCCCAGCAAACCAAAAAGATGCATAGGGCGTTTGATATAACGGGTGGTGAAAAGCACCGTCATCAGGTCAACAGAACCCTTAAAGAAACGTGAAATCCCAAATTTTGTTTTGCCAAATTTTCTCGCCTGATGTTTTACGGCTATTTCCGAAATTCTGAATCCCTGCCAGTCGGCCAGAACCGGTATATATCGATGAAGCTCTCCATAAAGATTAACACTTTTTACAACTTCAACACGGTAAGCTTTCAGTCCGCAGTTGAAATCATGAATTTTTATTCCCGATGTAATCTGGGTGACAAAATTAAAAAAACGTGAGGTATACTTTTTAATAAACGGATCGTGCCTGACTTTTTTCCACCCCGATACCAGGTCATAACCCTGCTCAAGTTTTTTAAGCAGGTTGGGAATTTCGGCCGGATCATCCTGAAGATCGGCGTCCATAGTTACAACAACATCCCCTTTAACAGCCTTAAAGCCTATTTCGAGAGCGGCAGATTTTCCATAGTTTGTTCTGAAACTTATGTAGCGGACTTTATTATCCTTCTTCCTGAGGTCTTTAATAATTCCGAGGGAATTATCTGTGCTGCCATCATCAACAAACAGTATTTCATAATCACATGATATACGGTTTACCGCTTTTATTATTTCATTATATAATAATCTGAGCGATTCATCTTCATTATATAAAGGAACCAGTACAGATAGTTTACGAAATCTGAATTTAATTATTTGCCCCGATTTTGAACTTTTGGACGAATTACTCCTTTTACGATAAATATAACGCCGCCTGGGAGCTCGTTTATTTTGATCCTGAGCCGGCTTTTGTTCGTTCTTTTTTTCTTTATTGGTGTCTGATGGATTCAAATGTTTTTCCGAAATAATTTTGAATATTCAGAAGCAAATTTACTCTAATATAAAAAGAAAATCAATTTAACGATTTGGCAATTATTTATTTATTGATTAATCCTCTCGCTATCTTTAGATTACTGCAAATAAAAATAACTCTTTTATGGGAGCAATTATATACTGGGGAATAATCAGAACAGCAATTCTGATCCCCACACTCTGGCTTTTGCTGGAGTATCTCGAATACAAATTCTGGTGGATGATAGTCAGCATGTCAGTTTATGGCGTTATTATTCATCCGGCGGTAATTCAGTATAAAATGTTTATAAAAAAGAACAAACCGGTCCTTACCGATACTTTATGTTCTTCATGTAAACATTTTGATGAATCTGCCGTACTGTGTATGAAACATGATAAACATCCCACTGTTGATGAACTTCCGTGTGAAGGTATTCACTGGGAACCGGTATTAAATCGCCATGAAAAAAAGAACGCGTAAAATAGAAGTAAATGTAAATGGTGAAAATCCTGTGCGGACAATTGTATTCTGTACACAGTGTGGCGCTCAACTGGACGATTTTACCTTTTCCGAAATTTGTGGTGACAAAGAAAAGCTGAAAGAAAATTTCAAAAATTGCTGCGAGACAGGAAAATTTAAAGGTGATTTTTGTTCGAAGCTTTTTATTTCTGAATTTGGCGAGGATGAAAATCTCTCCTGATTCGGTTATTTAAATTTTCCAGAGCTTCGGTAAATCTCGGACCAGGCCTGAAAAATAAATCGGGCTCAACTATTATCACATTATCATTTTTTACCGCTTTAAGATTTTTCCATTCACTATATACCCCGGTAATATTAATCTGACTTTCTTCCATTCCTGAGATAATAATAATATCAGGATTACTCACCAATATCTCTTCCCTGCTGAATACCGGATAATTCATATCTGTCCGGCACGCGATGTTTTTTAAGCCGCAGTACTTCAGAAACTCATTTATATATGTATTACACCCCGCCGCCATTACCGGCTGAATGGAAACCAGAAAAATTGATTTTTTTTCGGCAGTATCTCTTTCCATTTTTACTTTCTCTACGCAAGCATTCCACTCAGCTATATGTTTTTCAGCAACTTCACTAATATTAAATATTCCGGATATATCACGGTAGGTTTTTTTTATCCCCTCAAAATCACGGGGATTTGAAATAAAAACTTTAAAACCTGCTTCTTTAAGTTTTTCATAATTACCTTTTGTATTTCCCTCAACCGTTATAAAAATAAGGTCGGGCGAGATCATCAATATTTTTTCGAGATCAATATTGAGCAGATCACCTACTTTGGGAATTGAATCTGAAACCGGGGGGTAATTGCAGTAAGTTGTATTCCCGGCGAGTTTGTTTTCCAGACCGAGTGAAAATACCATTTCTGTCAGATTTGGAGCGAGGGTAATTATTTTTTCCGGAGCTTCGGGAATAAAAAGCTCATACCCCATATCATCTGTGAAAACCCCGTTTCTCTGTGCCGAATAAATACCGGGTATAATAAAGTAAAAAAGCAGAACGAAAATTATTTTTTCAAATATACTTTTGATAATGTCATTCTCCCGTTGTTTAATAAAGACAAGTTTCCCCTGAAAAGATAAATAAATCTAAATAACTTAACTATTTATTAATACTATTTTTTTCATTATTTTTGCCCTGCATCCTTAGCTCAGTTGGCAGAGCATCGGACTCTTAATCCGCAGGTCGGGGGTTCGAGCCCCCCAGGATGCACCAGGATTATATAATTTTGAAAGCGCTTATTCGCTAAGTTTATATTTGCGGACAGGCGCTTTTTTTTATCCGGGTTGAACAAAAGAGAATTGTTTTGGGTAACGGAACCGGCAATTGATATTTTTCGCGTTTTGAATATAACCCGGCATTATCTTTCTTTTATCGGCAGAATATTGAATAGTCAGTAGGAAGTAATATTCTACGCAAAATGGCAAAATTTCAATTAACAATTATAAAAGACAATTGATAAATATTCCATGAGCTCAAAAATTTATCGCACTTTGGCGATTTTATTGAGGCGTAATTTTCTCGCTGAAATGAAACAAAAAGAACTTTATTCTTTAATCTTTTACCTTCCAGGCAACAAGAATATATTTGAGAGAAAAAGCCAGTCATTTTTTTACGAATATTTTGACTTCTCACCGGATTATAGAGATCTCAAGGTTGATCAAACCCCTCCCTTCCTATCCTTGAAGAATTTTCGATAGATTGTAATTAGTTAAATTGTTGCTGTTAATTTTTAAATTTGGTGTTATTCCAAATTGGGGTTCCTTAATAGCAATGGCAGACCCTCAAAAATTTGAATCTTATTGCCTTTATAACCTGGGCATTATTTCCCGCGGCGCTAATGGACACAGAAAAAAAAGGATTACAATGATAAGAATGATTGTCAGTATATTTTAATAAAATATAAAACTGAATCATCTTAAATTATCAATTGTCAATTATCCATTAACTGACTTTCCACTTCTTGCTCTGACAGTTTAGGCTCTTATCACCACACTAACGCCAACATGTTGAAGATAATCCGGAGAGCAAAATTTGTCAAAAAAGCCTGCTAATAACATGTTGCCGATAGTCAGGCCGCGATTCAAAATCCATAAGCTGATGGAGTCAGAAAAAGAAAAGTTATCGATCAGCTCAAGGATAGTCCTCCCCCGTCTTCAAAGAAAAACACTTTGAATCCACCCCCTCCAAAGGGGGATATTTCAAATATTTGGATTGTTTGACAAATATCCCCCTTCGGAGGGGGTGGCAATGAAGCGCCTTTCTTCATTGACGGGGGAGGACACACCTCGAGTGACTACGAAACTTATACCTGGCAATAAAACTTTCTACTTGCTGATAAATTTCTTGCCAATTTTCGTAGAATTCAATTTCTTATTGAATATATTACCCCCCGTTTTGCCAGGGGGAACTTTTCCCCTTTGTGGTGTTTTCCTCAAGCCTTGCCTGGGGAATATTTAGTTATTTAATACAAAATCTTTCATTTTTTCAGCGATAAGCCGGTTATAATAATCATTCGGGTGCCCGTCAGAAGGAAGAAAATATTGTTTTCTTTCATTTTTTCCTTTTAACAGAGCATCTTTCTGAATGATATCCCGCGCTGAAATATAAGACACCCCAAGGATCTTAAATTCATCAATTATAAATTCTGTTCTCCAGTCAGTTTTATTGCTGAAGATATCTCTGTCACTTTCCATGTCCCTGAAAGGATGAAACAATACAAAAAGAAACTTCAGCTTTTTTTTCCTTAACTCCGTGACAATCTGATTAATGAGGTATTTATTTACCTCTAAAATTTCTTTTTTCCTGTTTTCATTTCCGCTAAATATTTTAAAGAAAGGAGACAAATGTTTGTTCCGCATAAGAAATGACAGAGCGTAGCTGTTTATTTCGGGCGGATTTTCATCGAGGAATTTTAACGCTTCTTTTCCTATCTTTATGTCTCCCTGAACAACACGGTCATTCCTGATATGGAAAAATGGCTTTTGTCCGCTTCTGAATGACATCACTGACCGGTCCGTGTCGAGAGTCATAAAACTCAGAATAATAACCGGATCATCATATAGATGAATTGTATTTTTTAAAAGCAGGTAAATCTGCCCCAGTCCGTAGCCATTAACTCCGTAATTCAGCAGATAATTATCTTCAGAAAATTCATCGTCGTTATTCAGAATATCCTGAAATTTGTTTTCCGCAACCGAAGCGGCGAATGAGTCGCCATATAAAAGGACCGCTTTTTTTTCACCGGCGCTGTTACTATCATGATGAAGCAAAGAGATTGAATCAAAATTTCCTGTCCAGCCTAAAATTGGATGAGGATTGGACGGTGGAATATACTTATCATTCGTTAATGCCGCTAATTTCCAGTAATCTTCATCTAACCAGCTTGCGTATAATGATGGATTACGAAGCTTCGGAAAAAAATTTGTATAACCAAACAAATTTGCCCTGAAAAAAATCTCAACCATAATCATCCCTGTAAAAACTGAGATACAAATAATCAATAATATAGCAAATCTGCTCAACGGGGATTTTTTCATTATAAATACTGTTATAATATTTACTTTCAGAACGCAGGGTAAATATACATATTTTTACAGAGGCATTATCATTTATTGCGTCAGGTCTAAGAAAATTTTGGATTTAGTTTCAAACGGCAGCGGACTTTCAAGTTGAATCGATACCATGGACAGGGCTTATCAAAATTATTCATAAACCTGTAAAGCCAGAAACAATGTGGAATTAGGAATGAGGAATTACAAATTGGCTTTCTAAGGAATATTTTTTTGAATCGAATCTGCTTTGCAGAAGCAGCATTATTACAGAAGAATAATAACACAAAACATAAGATCCCTTTATGGAATCAACAGTGGTCTGCCAAACAACGCAAAAATTTAGGATTAATAAATAAACAGCGCCATTCTATTTATTTATTTTCAATCTTTCATTGCAATCTTGCTATTTTGCGAAGAATTTGAAAGCCTATGGAGTAATCGCAATCTAAAGAAGGATTATGATTAAGATTGTGATGGGTTATTTCAGATAAAGTTAAAGGGGGCCGAAGCCCCTGTTTTTAACTTATCCTCGCTATCCGGGCAGCT
The DNA here is from genome assembly GCA_963677445.2 of Melioribacteraceae bacterium. GTDB lineage: Bacteria > Bacteroidota > Ignavibacteria > Ignavibacteriales > Melioribacteraceae. Next base: position 35,740 of record CAXXGF010000054.1, read on the forward strand.
TCCTGATCTTCAATTATAAAATTGATATCAAGAAGTATATTTAATTTGTTTTCTTTTTTTACTATCGCTGAAATATATTTTTCACCATCCCGCAGAACAAAATCAGGGGGTTGTTCCATTTCAGCAACCTTAATATCGCATACTTCCGAAACGGCGTCAACTACAATTCCCATAGGAATTATTTTCTCACCCATATCAAGTTCGAGAACAATGATAACCGCTTTGCTCTTATCCTGCTGACCGTTGAGACCAAGCTTATCTTTAATGTCTATAATTGGTATAACTCTTTCTCTTAACTGAATGACACCCAGTACATAAGAGGGAGCCATGGGAATTGTGCGTATTGTCTGAAGCCGGATAATTTCCCTTATGCTCATAATATCTATACCAAAATTCTGACCGCTCAGATCAAACAGAAGATACTTCCCTTCTTTATTGAGCATCTCTTTTTGTGAAATTTCATTAACCGTTTCAATACCCCTGTAAAGGAGTTCGCGCGCTCGTTCAGTATCCTGATAAAGTTTTTTCTTTGTCGGATCATCCCTTCTGCTTCCATATATTCTTTGCGCGAAACGCTGATCGACAAACTCATGAAGATCAATTATCTGTCCCAATCCCATATCGTTGTACATATACTGCTGCATACGGTCGAGTTCATCAATTGAGGGATAAAGATCATTCGTTTTGATCCCGTGCGGATCGGTAAGAACATTTTTTAATATAGCGGTTTTCAGACCAAGTTTTTTATCGGGATCAAGAAATTCGACACCAATTTCGGCCGCGATACCAGGTTTCTGGTCTATAAGTTTTCCTGCTTTTGTAAGCATCTCTGTAAATTCGGCAACCGCGTCGGGATATTTATCAATAAAATCCTGCTGCATGGTAACAACACAACAGGGGTGTTCTTCCCATAATTCGCTTGAAAGAAACTGCTGCTGCGCTATTCCCGCGGCAATCGCTTTTGTGCCGAGCGGTTCTGCCACCAGGTAACCGGCGGCGCTTTCATTTTCTTTTAATAATTCAGGCATTTTAATAGGAGGAACAACTTCGAAAGTTACATCAACATCTTCAGCTCCCGGCACTCCCGCGCTCAATCCAATCCCATTAAAGAACATATGAGCCAGGATATGATGGATAGACATAAAGTGTGGAAGGTAAAAAGTTTTTCCGCGGTAAAAACCTGATGGATTATTGTTAAAATCTTCATCCCTGTTTCTGACAAGGATACTTCCGTTTTTATGGGCGAAAAGCACAAGTTTGATAGGCACTCCGTGCGCGTAAAGATCCATGGCTATCGGGGCGAGAACACACGCTCCGTCAATCCTCTCCTTTTCGAGAGATTCGGCTACCGGGTTCCAGCTTGACATACATTGTGTTTCCAGCTCAAAATGTTTTGGCTGCAGTTCTCCCTTATTTATCATATGCTTCAATACCCCGAGCACAAGGTGATCGGTAATCTGTATATGACCGATTTTTAATTTTACTTTACCTTCGGCATTTACTTTCGGAGTATCATCAATTTCTTCCTCTTCCTGTTCCTCTCCCATCGCTTCATCAATTTTTGCCTTTAGCTCATCGGCATTAAATGGTTTCGCTATAAAACTGCTTACTCCTGCCTCCGCGGCTTTTGTCTTTTCTTTCATTTCACCGCGGCCTGTGGCCATCATAAAGGGTATATTTTTTTTCGCTTCATTTCCGCGGATGGCAACGAGCAGTTCATACCCATCCATCTCAGGCATGTTCCAGTCGCTTATTATCAGGTCAGGTTTTAATCCTTCCTCTAATTTTTTCAATGCTGCTTTGCCATTTTCAGCTTCTTCAACATTATTGAGTCCAAGGTTTGTAAGCACCTTGATCTCCATTTTTCTCATTACAGAGGCATCTTCAACCAATAAAATTTGCATGTTGGTATCAATGGGCATAGTTCATCTCCGAATTATTAACATTCTCTCCCAATGGGAAAGATTCACTACCCATTATCGGAGCTGTAATAAAGATTTTTAGATGGTAAGGAAAAAATAATATTGTCAGGGTGGAAAATTATGTGAGAAATTTTTTATATGTTGTTTTAGAAATAATTCAGCAATTCCCAGGAAAAATTATTGCACGGGGAATTGCTGTTTACAATTTTAATCTTTCAGGTTAAAAAAGGATTTCACCTCTTCATAATTTTTAAAGTTTATTCCCGCGGCTTTGCCTATCAGCTCTCCTTCGATTACGACAAGGCGGAAAGTTGTAGTCTGAGTTGTCACTGCCTGACCTTGAGTCCAAATGGCCAGATCATTTTGTCCAAAAGCGAATCCCATTGTCTGATATGGCAGAGCAAACCATATTCCATCACCGGCTTCTAAAAAAACATATACCAATCCGGAATTGACTATATCCTGTGTTATCAATGATGTGTAAATATCAATCCCATATAGGCCATCAATATATTCCCAATCATAACCAAATACTCTTATAATTTCACTTTTAACATTGGCGTTACCATCCTCTCCGGCTGGCCCCACTGGACCTTCAGAACCTTCACAGCCAATTATTAAAAATATCGAACAAACAGATGCGACGACAAAAAAACGGTAAAACATCTTTTTCATAATGTCTTCTCCTCTTTAGATAATATTTATTAAATTGTTTTGATGCTTATTAGCACAAACGGTTTATCTTTTCCGGAATTCAGAATGGTCTGTCTATCAGACATAAATTTCCAATGAAAAACCAAACCAATTTTTCAAAAGGTTATTTTATAAAAGAAAACAGTGTGCCCCTGTAACAGATTCAGTCATCGCAAACCTAAACAATTTCTATTATATTCACAAATGATTATAAATATGGGTAATGTCCAACTCTGTTTAAAGCAACCTTAGTATATTTTACGGACCTTAATCTTTTCATAGTTATTCTGAAGGTTATTCCAGAAATTTTCGGACATACCGAATACAATTGAAAATTTATCAGCAAAATCTGTTGAAACTGAGTTATTACCTTCAACAATTTCCATAATTGTATAAACCGGAATACCTGTCCGGCATGAAAGTTCTTCCGGAGTCATATTCGCAGACTCAAGAATATCCTTTAAAGTTTCTCCAGGATGTATCGCAATTGGCGATTTATAGGGTCCCATATCTCAATTTAATATTTGTTTGATAAATTTATCTCATCAAAACCATCTTCCCCGAACCGGAGTAAAATCTCCCTGATACGGCAGATTTTGCCTCGAGCCGGTAAATATAAACTCCCGAAGCATACCCGGCAGCGTTCCAGTTTGCCAGGTGGCTGCCCCCCGCGAGTTTGCCATTAAAAATTTCAGCGATCTTTTCACCTGTAACCGAATACACTGTTAATGTAACATTTCCGGTTTCAGGCAGGCTGAATGATATATTTGTTGATGGATTAAAAGGATTGGGATAATTTTGACCGAGATTGAAATTTACAGGAATCACCTTGTCATTTAATGGTTTTACACTTACCGCTCCGGTTGGATTAAAGCAAAGAAGCCCTTCCCAAAAAGTTGCAAGCCAGATGTTACCTGATCCATCTTTCTTTATTGCCGATATATGTTCATTATCTGATTCAAAAGCAAATGGAAATTCATATAGAGTCCAGTTTACTCCGTCAAATCTGTGAAGAGCCAGGTTTTCTGTTCCAATCCATGTAATTCCATCTTCATCACAAAGAATTGAGCTCGCATATGAATTAGACATTCCGGAATTTATATCATTAAAAACTTCCCATTGCTGACCATTATATCTGGCGGGCCATGAAGTTGTGCCGGTCCACATGAATCCATTTCTATCTTCCTCAAGGGTTAGTATATGGTCGGATGGAATCGTGGAGTTTGCGGTATTATATAAAGTCCACTCTGAACCATCATATCTGCACAAGCCGTTTTCGGTACCAATCCATATATCTCCATTCCCATCTGTTTTAACGGTTGTAATATTGTTATCGGTCAGGGAGGAATTATTAGTGGTATATACAGTCCAATCGGCTCCATCAAAGATCGCGGCCCCGCCATTCGTGCCCGCAAGAATGTTTCCACTATTATCAGTTGATAGCGCGGTAATAGTATTATCAGGTAATCCGGAGTTAAGAGAATTAAAAGTCTGCCACATTCCTCCATCATATTTTGAAAGACCCTCATATGTGCCAAACCATAACGCGCCACTTTCGTCAGCATTTATCGCGTTAATCCAGTCATTGGAAATGCCTGAACCAAGAACATTGAATATTTTCCATCCTGAGCCGGAGTATTCGGCGGCTCCGCCGAATCTTGTGCCAATCCACTTTTTCCCGGCGCTATCAATATATATATCATTCAGCGCGTCATCGGGCATACCGGTATTAAAAGTTTCCCAGTTAGTTCCATCAAACCTTGTCATTCCGGAATAATTGCAGGCAATCCATTTGTTCCCTGCTTCATCAATCGAAACTGAGATGACATTATTATTTGGAATGGCTGAATTGGAAGTATCATACACAGTCCATGAAGCCCCCCCATACATAGCAAGTCCGCCGCAAAAAATCCCAACCCATACGTTTCCGGAATGATCAATAGAGATACTTTTCGGCTCACCTTTTGGTAAATTTGAATTTGAGTATTTAAAAGTTTCCCAAGTCGTTCCAGTGAAAAGCACAACTCCTCCCTGCCACAGCTCAATATTCTGGCATGCAAACCATCGGTTCCCATTTTCATCAACAGCGATATCAACAATCCTGTTCCCCGGCAAAGGAGAATTTGCCGTATTATATATTATCCAGTTGTTATCATCATAAGTAGCCACTCCGGAGAATGTTCCTATCAGCTTATCACCATTCGGGGCAAATGCGATTGATTTAATATGATCTGAGGGAAGCCCGGAATTGGAGCTGTTGAATATAGTCCAGTTTGTTCCGTCAAACTTCACTAATCCGGCTCCATGAGTTCCCAGCCAAAGATTTCCCATTGAATCAAAAGCTAATTTATAAATAAGATTTGTCGGAATATCTGAGTTGGATGAATTATAAACGGTCCATAAATCTCCATCAAAACGAATTAAGCCTTCAAATGATGCTAAATATATTGAACCATCATTATCAGCCGCAATTGAATAGATATTATTAACCGGCATTCCTGTTGTGCTTTGATAAAACCATGTTTTTTCACCTGTTGAATAGTTATGCTTCAGAAGTCCTCCTGTTGTCGCTATCCAAACTACATCTCCATCCGGTTCAGAATCTAATACATGTTGACCCTCCGAGATACGAAGCCATCCGGGATTCTGGGCACAAACTGAATTTGATAGCGTTAGCAGAATAAATATAAAGATTAGATTTTTCATCATTTCCTCCATAGACGTGATTATTCGTTGAAAATTTCAATGAATATATTACTACAGTTTTAATAGCTACAATAACTATACCATAATATTAAGCTTTAGTTACCCAACTTTTATGATAATTATGTTATTCCCTGATTTAATATCAAAAATTAAGGACAAATTTTTATTTTATCAATACTAATTTTCGGCAGCTTATAAAATTATCTGGAGATTGAGAGGGTTGAGCGAACAATCGGCACAAATAAACTCCCGATGAATAACCTGAGGCATTCCAGGAAACAATATGTTTTCCCTTCGAATAGTTACCATTGATCAACATGGTGACCATTTCACCATTAATATTGTAGATTATTATTTTCACTTCGCTTTTTTCCGGAAGTGAAAAGTGAATATTTGTTGATGGATTAAACGGGTTGGGGTAATTTTGACCAAGACTGAATTTTTCAGGAATATCCTCAATCTCCGTTGTTACTCCCACAATGGGAGGCAACTGAATTCTGTAGGCTCCTCTGCCATGGGTCCAAACGTAAAGCTGCCCCGAAAGCTCATAATATGTAAGATCATGACATGGAGAGGCCGGCACGAGTCCTTCCCCGAGAATTGCCCAGTTTTCTCCCCGGTCGACAGTATAAAACACTCCCGCGTCTGTCGCCGCGTATAATATCATATCATCGCGCGGGTCCACAAGGATATCATTAACCGGCGCTCCCGGCAGGCCGGTGCCTATTGAAATCCACGTCTGGCCGTAATCAGAGGTTCTGTAAATATGGGAACCGGGTTCATCAATTTTGTACCCGGAAAGAGTGGTGTAACACACATTAGCTGAATCGGGGTGAATTGTAACTCTTGTCACCCATCTTTCAGGAAGGCCCTCATTTACAAGCTCCCAGTAACCTCCTCCATCCAATGTTACCCAGAGATTGGCGTCATCTGTGCCGCAATATATAACCCGCGGATCGGAAGCGGAAACATCAATCGTGGTGATGGTTCCCAGGTTTTCCACATGGGCATTGGCCATATCCTCACTAACAGGGGTCCAGCTTCGCATTCTGTCGGTTGATTTATGCACTTTATATGTACCGGCATATAAAATTTCAGGATTGTTTTTATCTATCACATAAGGAGTCATCCAGTTAGTATAGGTCCTGTCAAGTCCACTTATGCTACCATTAAAACTGTTGCCCCCGTCTGTTGATCTTGAAAGATAACCATATTGTGAGGAAGAGTAAGCATACTGGGGATTTTCATAATCAAACTCACAATAAAAACCATCCCCGCCAGCCACCATTATCCAGTTGCCAGTTCCACCCGAGGCAAAATCAAAATTCGTATTGGTTCCGTTATCCTGAGTTCCCCCCATAAACTGATCAGGATTGGAGGGATGCACCGCACCGGCATAAAACTGTGTGACCGGAATCTTATTATTATAATGCCAACCGGTACCTCCGTTGGATGTATAATCAATGCCGCCGTCATTTCCGATAATAATTTTCTGAGGATTTATTAAAGAATAAGCAACCGCGTGCTGATCGACATGAGTGTCGAAAGCATATTCGAAATAATACCCTCCGTCTGTGCTTCTGTGAATATCAAGTCCGCCGCAAAAAAGATCCTGTGAATTTCGCGGATTCACCCTGCATATTCTGTTGAACCATGCATAAGATGAAGAATATGCTGCCTGAACCAACACCCTGGTCCAGCTTTCTCCGCTATCAATAGTTTTGTAAAGAGGTCCCGCCATTCCGTTGGTTTGAGAGGTAAGAGAATATATTACGCCGGGGTTTTCAAGGCAAAGGTCCATAGAAATCCTGCCAAGATCAGTAGAGCCGGAAGGAAAACCGTTATCGAGAATTTCCCATGTTTCACCGCTGTCGGTGGATCGGTATAATGCCGATCCTTCGCCTCCGTATTTAATATAATCCTCCCGACGGAATCTTTCCCACATAGCCGCGTATACTTTTTCGGGCTGACGGGGATTCAGAATTACGTCAACCGCGCTGACACTATCGGAGTGGAAAAGAACTCTTTCCCACGATTCCCCTCCGTCCGTGGTTTTATAAATACCTCTTTCATCATTTTTTTTTCGTAAAGCTCCCATCGCAGCGGCATAGACAATATCACTATTTTCAGGATTTACAGCGATTCTGGCAATACTGTAAGAATTTTCAAGTCCTTTTAATTCCCAGCTTTCCCCTCCGTCTGTTGACTTGTATATGCCTGTTCCGGGATAAACACTTCTGAGAGAATTTGACTCTCCCGTTCCACACCAGATAACCAAAGGATTCTCAGGATCAACAGCCACATCCCCGATTGACTGTGTATTCTGATCATCAAAGAGACTGCTCCAGCTTAAGCAAAAATCGGTGGATTTCCACAAGCCGCCGTTTGCCGTACCCACATATACAATATCATCATCGACAGGATCAGTTGCTATTGTGGTTATTCTGCCCTCAACATTTGTCGGCCCGAGCAGTTCCCACGTCTGGTTAAAAGCTGGAGAATAGTTATCTCTCCTGTTTTCCATCTGTTTTCTTTGCAAAAGGGTTTTAACCCTCTCACCTTCAGGAATTTCTTTAAACGGATAAGCCCGCTGTTTTTCGAACCAATCGTAAGATGGAACAAATCCCGGAGCCTTAAGGATTAATTCACCCGGAAATGTTAAAAAAAGGGTAATAATAAAACATGTTAACGCGATGACTCCCTGGTAAATGCGGTTTTTATTTTTCATCTTTGCCCCGAATGAATGTTGTTTTTCTTTTGAAAAAATATTAAATGAACTGAATTCAGATTTTCTGATGAAATATTATTAAGTTACCTGATAAATAAAAATCTGGTTATTGTTATAAAGATGCAAGGTAAAAATAAAAGAATTGCTATATTGCTGATAACCGGCAATGAAGAATTAAAAAAACAAATTCCTCATATAACCCGGGCTGTTAAAGGAAGCGCAGAAATATGGGATAAGAAAGGATCACGCCGGCTTCCCCAATTTACAACGGGCAATTATGATGTGGTTATAATTTCAGCGGAACAAATGGATGAAAGTGATGAAGAAATGTTAAGCCATTTGCGGGAGTTTTCTGAAATTAATCCGAGGACTCAGATTATTCTGCTCATTGATGAAACCCAGGTAAAACTGGCAAATAAAATCCTTCGTGCCGGCGCTTATCACTACACCAAATTTCCTGTTGATACAGAAGAATTAATTCAACTCGTTGAGTCTGCTTTTCACGACCAGCCTAAACTTATTGAGGAAGAACGTAATCCGCCGGAAGAAAAACACAACCTGGGCGAAATTATCGGCTATTCGGAGAAAATGAAATCTATATACAAACAGATTAAGCAGGCCGCGCTTTCAGATGTTCCTGTTCTGATTCTCGGGGAAACCGGCACAGGCAAAGACCTGGTCGCGCGAACAATACACCTGATGGGCAGAAGAGCCAATAAACCCTACCTTCCTGTAAGTCTCGGGGCGCTTCCTTCACAGCTTGTGGCAAGTGAACTTTTTGGGCATGAAAAGGGAGCGTTTACCAGCGCTATCCGACGTCATAAGGGAGTTTTTGAGCAGGGAAGCAGCGGCACCGTTTTTCTTGATGAAATTGACTCAATGGAAGAAAAAATTCAGATAAGTCTGCTCAGGCTGATTGAAGAGAAAAAATTCACACGGCTGGGTGGAAGTGAAGAAATACACAGCCGCACACGGCTGATCGCGGCTTCGAATGAGGATTTGAATGAGCTGGTTGAAAAAGGCAGCTTCAGGATGGACCTGTTTTACCGACTTGATGTATTCAGAATAACTATCCCCCCCCTTAGGGAAAGACCGGAGGATATACCATGCCTGGTAAACGAATTTGTTATGAGATATAACAAACATTATAAAAAGGGAATAGAAAATATTGATCCAGGAGTTTTTATATCCCTTCAAAGATTCGACTGGCCGGGAAATGTAAGGGAATTAAAAAATATCATTCAGAGGGCTGTGTTAACATCTGTCAGCAAAACATTTACTCCGGATATGCTTCCTGAAAGAATAGTAAAATCTGCCGGTCATACCCCGGAGGCTGTTTTTCCAATAGGCACCCCTTTAAATATTGTTGAAAAGGAAATGATAATCCGCACCCTGGCGCTGACTGGAAATAACAGAAGCAAGACAGCGGAATTGCTGGGTATCAGCCGTCGTTCTCTCTATTCAAAAATTGATCGTTTTGGCATTTGATTGTGCAGTTTTTGCACAGTATACTGTATTGACTTTATCAAACGAATGATTTCCCACCCATTCCTATCCGTTACCGTGTAGTTTACGCACACTACTCTTAAAGTATTAAACAATGTGTGTAGATTCCGCACACTCGCTTCATTTTTCCTAAAATAAGGTTTCAATAATATTTAAACATACCTGTTATCCCTCTTAATTGTAATAACTTAATAGTTGCGGTATGAATATTGCATGACTACACGTAAATTGAAAAATAATGGAAATCAACTCTCCGGCCCCGAAAAAGAAAAAACAAAAATATATACAGGAAAAATATGCCTATTTATAATGACCATCAGCAGGTCCTCGCTGAAAAAATTGATTCTGATGTTATAAAATCAAAATGGAAAGACTGGAAATGGCAGTTGCGCCACTCAATTAAAGATATCGATACTTTTGAAAAAATACTGGGTATCAAATTCTCGAAAAAAGAAAAGGAAGATTTAAACAAAACTCTCGACCGCTTTCCACTTTCTGTAACCCCCTATTATTTATCTCTTATAAATCCTGAAGATTTCAGAAATGATCCGGTATATAAACAATCTATCCCAATGCCTCAGGAATTAATAATTGGTGAGCATGAACTTTCAGATCCTCTTGCTGAAGACAAAGACAGTCCGGCGCCCGGAATTACACATCGTTATCCCGACAGGGTGCTTTTTACAATAAGCAATATCTGCTCAATGTATTGCAGGCATTGTACCAGGAAAAGAAAAGTCGGAGATGTCGATTATATACCCAACCGGGGCATGATAAAAACCGGTTTGAACTATATCAGAAAAACACCTGAAGTAAGGGATGTACTGCTTTCGGGAGGTGATCCACTGATGCTGGATGACGACTATCTCGATTGGATACTGGGGGAAATAAGGAAAATTCCTCATGTTGAAATAATACGAATAGGCACCAGAATGCCTGTAGTGCTGCCATACAGAATTACCGATAATCTCATTAAGGTTCTGAAAAAACATCAGCCTTTGTGGATAAACACACATTTTAATCACCCGGTTGAAATTACGGCTTCCTCAAAAGAGGCTCTCGCTATCCTGGCCGATGGCGGTTTTCCAATGGGAAATCAGTCTGTTCTTCTCGCGGGTGTTAATGACTGCCCCCGCATTATGAAAGCTCTTGTTCATAAGCTGGTTATCAACAGGGTCCGGCCATATTATCTTTACCAGTGTGATCTTTCAGAAGGTCTTTCACATTTCAGAACGCCTGTAGGAAAGGGTATTGAGATCATCGAAAGTCTTATAGGACATACATCCGGTTTCGCGGTTCCGACTTATGTAATTGACGCGCCCGGGGGCGGGGGAAAAATTCCTATTATGCCCAACTACCTGATTTCATGGTCAACTCACAAGGTTGTGCTTAGAAATTACGAGGGAGTAATTACAACCTATAAAGAACCGGATTCTTACGAACCTTATTTCTGTGACCGAAATTGTGAGAAGTGTGATTTGGTATTAAATCTCGGCGATGGTGATGAGTATAAAGCTATAGGAATTGCCGAACTTCTTTCAGACGCCGAGGAAACTATTTCTCTGGTGCCGCAGAATAATGACAGGCTCGAAAGGAGAAACATCGATTCGGATGAAGCTGCCTGAAATGATCTAAACAACATATTTTTATCACAATACTAATTTATTCATGCATATTATCGATGAAATTATCTTCGGGGTATATTTTATCGCTGTCCTTGGCGTCGGCGTATATTTTTACTTAAAGAACCAGAACAGGGAAGAATATTTTGTGGGAGGCAGATCAATGAGCGCTTCCCATATTGGAATGTCCATTGTCGCTACGGATGTCGGGGGAGGTTTCAGTATCGGACTCGGAGGCCTTGGCTTTATTATGGGCATCTCCGGAAGCTGGCTGCTATTTACCGGACTTATAGGAGCATGGGCAGCCGCGGTTTTTGTTGTGCCAAAGGTGAAAAAAAATGACGCTCTTTATGGACTGCTTACATATCCTGATTTTCTCCGCACCAGATATAATTCAAAAGTAGCGAACGGAGCCGCCGCAATTTCGGCAATAGGTTACCTTGGTTTTACGAGCGCCCAGGTTCTTGCCGGAGCAAAACTTGCCGCCGGAAGTGTTTTATATGACAGCGGTTTTTCAGATCCTTTAACTGTCGCCCTTTATATCATGGGAGGCATTATTATAATTTATACCGTGATGGGTGGAATCAAAGCTGTTATATATACTGACACAATTCAATGGATTATTCTGCTTCTGGGACTTTTCCTTTTTGGAATTCCATTCGCGTATATAGAAGTTGGCGGCCTGGAAGGTCTGCGGGAACATCTTAGTCCTGAATTTTTTACCCTGACCAACGTTACCATCACACAGCTTTTTAACTGGCTGATAGTCATATTTCCCATCTGGTTTATAGCGATGACATTATACCAGAGAATTTATGCCTGTAAAAATGTAAAAGAAGCTAAAAAAGCATTTTTTATAGCGGGTCTTCTGGAATATCCCTTCATGGCTTTTGCGGGAGTTATCCTCGGAATGATTGCCAGAATATTTTATCCCGAGGCTGATCCCGAAATGGGTATGCCTCTGATGCTTAGGGAAGTTCTGCCTGTTGGAATTACCGGAATTGTTCTCGCGGCTTATTTTTCGGCTATCATGTCCACTGCCGACAGCTGCCTTATCGCTTCATCCGGCAACCTGGTTAATGATGTAATTGAAAGAATGCTTAAAAAGAAACCAGGGAAAAATGCCCTGGTAAGGATATCCCAGGTAACTACTTTAGCTCTTGGTATTATTGCTATTATTCTGGCGGGTAATTATACTTCTGTGCTTGATATAATACTTCAGGCATATTCCATTATGGTGGCTGGCCTCTTTTTCATAACCATTATGGCCCTCTATTCAAAAAACCGCGATTCCCTTCAGGCTCTCGTGTCGATGATAACGGGGGGAGGAGTTACGGTAATTCTGATTATTTGGGGAGCTAAAATGCCCCTGGAACTTGATCCCACTTTTTATGGTATTTTGGCCTCGGTTATCGCGTGGTATTTAACAAAATTATTCAGGAAAGCAGAAAATGTATGATAAAATTGAATATGCCGGATCATCGCTGATTCAGCACGGAAAAATGAATAACAGAATATACCTTATGAAATATTCACCAAAGGATGAAGAGACTATCTTTCCCTTTATGAATAAGCTTTTATCTGACAACTCTTATGACAAAATATTCTGTAAGGTTCCCGCTTCCTCCGCCGATCTTTTCTTTTCAGAAGGATTTTTACTTGAAGCTTATATCCCTGAATTTTATATAGGAAAAGAAGATGTTCTTTTTATGTCGAAATATTTCGGTGAAAGAGCATCGGTACCCTGTGACCAGATGCAAATAATTAAAGACAATATTAACATCGCAAACGAGAAAAAGAATAAAATATCGGGAGACCCATTGCCCGGTAAATTTTCCATCAGACCCCTGAAAGAGGAAAACGCGCCTGAATTGACTGAAGTGTATAAAGAAGTATTTAAAACATACCCATTCCCCATTCATGAACCTGATTATATTATTAAAACCATGCGGGATAATATTTTTTATTTTGGCGTTTTTGAAGATGGAAAACTGGCAGCGGCCTCATCGGCAGAATCAGACTTGAAGTCTCTTAATGCCGAAATGACCGATTTCGCCACTCTTCCCGAATACCGCGGCAACGGACTGGCTCTTTACCTGCTTCATGAAATGGAAAAGTTTATGATAAAAAAGGGATTCCTGAATCTTTATACAATAGCGCGCGCCTTTTCAGCAGGGATGAATATTACTTTCGCCAAAGCGGGATATAACTTTTCCGGCACCCTGATAAACAATACCGATATTTCAGGCAGAATAGAAAGCATGAATGTCTGGTACCGGCTGGTAAATAAATAACAGAATTTTATGTAATCCCCGTTAGAGAAAATTCATGAATTTTTTCCAATGGGGGATACCCGCCACCTTTAACCTCCCACACACACTACACACCCCTCTGAATCTTTTTCATTAAAAAGACATCATATCTGATAGTTGAAATTAATAATTGGTATTTTGAATGGAAATCGCAGGACTTATATCAGCATTAATAATCGGGATTACATTAGGACTCATAGGAGGAGGCGGTTCGATATTGACGGTTCCTGCTCTTGTCTATATTTTAAGTGTTGAGCCGGTGGCAGCTACCGCATATTCACTTTTTATAGTAGGGCTTACCGCGCTGGTTGGCTCTTTTCAATATATGCGGAAACAGCTTGTCAGCTACCGGACCGCGGTAATATTCGCTATCCCGGCATTTATCGCGGTATATATGACACGCAGGTTTTTAGTTCCGGCTATTCCTGATCATATTATGTCAATTGCCGGTCTTGATCTTACAAAAGATCTTTTTATAATGCTGCTCTTCGCAATACTGATGGTAGCCGCCGCTGTTTCTATGATAAGAGATAAAAAATCTCAGGATACGGAGGGTGAGCCTGAGTTTAATTATCCCCTTATTTTACTGGAAGGATTTGTAGTAGGTATTTTAACCGGACTTGTAGGCGCGGGAGGAGGATTTCTTATTATTCCGGCGCTTGTGCTGCTGGCAAGGCTTCCTATGAATATGGCTGTCGGCACTTCACTTCTTATAATAGCGGCAAAATCATTAATCGGTTTCCTGGGTGACGTGAGTGAGATGAATCTCGACTGGACGCTCCTGTTGAAGTTTACGGCATTTACCATTGTTGGTATTTTTGCCGGAATCTGGCTGACAAAATATATACCGGGTAAAAAACTGAAACCTGCCTTCGGATGGTTTGTTCTGGTAATGGGAGTATATATAATTTCCAAAGAATTATATCAAAGTTTGTAAATAAAAATACAGGAGAATAAATATGTATTCACTTTTTTCGACACGCGCCGGTAAAAAAACCGGAGTAGTAAACCTCGATTCAAAATCATTTGAAAAACAGATGCAGAATGATAAAGAAGCGGTTCTGATAGACACCAGAACACTCAAAGAATATGAGGACGCGAGAATCCCCAACTCAAAACTTATCGATATTATGAGTCCCACATTCAGGGATGATATCGATAAACTTGACCGGTCAAAGAGCTACTATCTTTATTGCCGAAGCGGGAACCGCAGCTACCAGGCAGGAATGATAATGAGTAAGATGGGATTCGAAAAAGTGTATAACCTTGAACCGGGCATTATCGGCTGGTCAGGCGACATTATTTATTAAAATTTGAAGGAGACAAAAGATGTATTTTAAACATATATATGAAAAAGGATTAGCGCAGGCGAGTTATATAGTCGGATGTCAGTCGAAAGGTGTCGCGATGGTAATTGACCCCCGCAGGGATATTGATGTTTACCTCGACATTGCCGAAAAAGAAAATCTTACGATCACACATGTAACCGAAACACATATACACGCCGATTTCTTAAGCGGAGCCCGTGAGCTGGCGGAGGTAACCGGCGCAAAACTGCTTCTTTCCGACGAAGGAGGCCCCGACTGGCAGTACCAGTTTGATCATGAAGGGTTGCGTGACGATGATACATTTAAGGTAGGAAACCTGAAAATTGATGTTATGCACACACCGGGCCACACTCCGGAACATATCAGTTTTTTACTGACTGATACTCCCGCGGGCAATTACCCCGTTATGGTATTCACAGGTGATTTTGTATTCGTGGGTGATATAGGCAGACCCGATCTGCTGGAAAAAGCTGCAGGAATTAAAAACACCCAGGAAACAGGAGCCAGAGCTCTATTCAAATCACTCGAAAAATTCAAAAAGCTTCCCGATCATGTTCAGGTATGGCCCGCTCATGGAGCCGGATCGGCATGCGGCAAAGCTCTCGGAGCTGTGCCAAGTTCAACGGTCGGATATGAAAAACTGGTTAACTGGGGCCTGCAGATTGAAGATGAAGAAAAGTTTGTGGAAGCGATTCTTGAAGGACAGCCTGAACCGCCGGTATATTTCGCGATGATGAAAAAACTCAATAAAACCGGTCCGGAAATTCTTGGCGGACTGCCTCATCCTGCCCGTTATACTCTTACCCAGTTCCGCAAGGCTCTGCATGATAATATCAGAATTATCGATACACGCGACAAATTATCATTCGCAGGAGGGCATGTTCGCGGAGCGGTAAATATTCAGGATAACAGCGCTTTCAGCACCTGGGCCGGCTGGATACTCAATTATGATGAACCCTTTGTGCTTATAGCCTCTCCACACAGAATTGAGGAACTGACCCGCGCTCTGATCAGAATAGGACTCGATAATATGGCCGGTTATTTTACCGATGTCGATTCATGGGCAAACCAATGCCATGAGCTTGAAACCACTGAACAAATGACGGTGAAAGATCTGATAGGGAAAAGAGCGGTTGAGGATATAGCTGTTGTGGATGTCCGCGGCTATAGCGAATATAACGCGGGACATATACCGGGAGCTGCTAATCTTCACGCGGGATATTTACTGCGGAATCTTGATAAAATCCCGACTGACTCAAAAGTTGTCGTTCATTGCGAAAGCGGGGATCGCTCAAGCATCGCGGCCAGTCTCCTTCAATCGCAGGGATTTGATAATATTATCAATCTTACAGGGGGCATCGCCGCATGGCGGCAGGAAGGACAGCCGGTAGAAAAAAAATCTGAAAAGAACACTATTGCTGCATAATAACCTCATATAAGCCGGCGGAATTTTTCGCCGGCTTATTTTTATCCAATATTCATCACAAATTCCCTCCTTTATACCTATGCTGGCAGAGCCAGAAACAAAAGGAATAACAAAAAAAATAATCATAATTTTAATCATAAACTGGCAGAGCCAGAACCAAACTAATTGTGTTCTCCGGATTATCCTCAACATGTTAACGGTAATGTGGTGATAAGAGCGCCCGGTTGAAAAAAGTAATGAGGTATAATTTTCATGGGAGTCAGGAGTTCTGTAATTACAATTTGATGCTTTGTGAAGAGTATCAATTCCTTATGAATAGTTATATTTTCCTGTACATGACATGACATAGGTCTGTATATATCACGATTAAAATTATCTCAATTTATTTGAAATTGTTTTTGCTTATGTGGAACTTTAAACTTACTTTCAATTATTACGATTATTGTTAGTACAGGTTAACCAGGAATTGTAAAATTATGCCATATTCACTAACACCATGTAAAAACGAAAAGTATCTTCATTATTATTTCTCCGGAAATTTCAACCAGGGAGATGTGAAAGGATTCTGGAAGGATATTACAGGATTTTTGGAAGAGAAACATTCCGACAGACTTCTCCTGGAAGAAAAACCGGGCACCGAAGGGCAACTGGACACAATGGAAATATTTGAAGCTGTTAATCTTCTGGCCAACACCATTCACATGAAAGGTGTTAAAATTGCCATACTTTATCTTGAGGGGGTAAAGGAAGAAACATTCCGGCAGGCAAAATTTGGAGAAAATGTCGCTTTCAACAGGGGTTTGCAGCTTAATATATTCTGCTCCAAACAAAAAGCGGAAGAGTGGCTTTTAAGCTGAAATATTTAACATTATCTACCTTATTCCGGTTTTCTATTTCAATTACCCGGTAACATCACTCCCGGATTGACTTTTAATTTTACTATATATATATTCCTGTAAATATATTTGAAGGTATCAGATGAACCAGCGAATTATTATTGATCCCAATATTTGCCATGGAAAACCGGTTGTAAAAGGAACCAGGGTTCTTGTCAGCAATATCCTCGGAGCATTAGCTTCGGGTGAGTCTTTCAGGGATATTATCGAAGAATATCCCAATATCACACATGAGGATATTCTCGCGGCTCTGGCTTTTGGAAGCAATTTATCCAGTTATGAAAGTTATTCATACAATTTAAAAGTATCATGAACTTCTTTTTTGATGAAAATTTCCCAAAATCCACTGGCGAGCTACTACATTCATTAGGACACCATGTTATAGATATCAGAGGTTCAAACAAAGAAGGTTTGGATGATAAATCAATTTTTGCCTTATGTCAGGAACACAAGGCAATTTTTCTTACAACAGACAGAGACTTTTTTCATACTATTCCACATTTGTTTAAACATCATGAGGGTGTAATAATTATTGCTCTTCGACAGCCAAATAAGCACGAAATTTATAATAAATTGAAATGGGCTCTCGATAATTTAAATATCTGTGAACTAACCGATCAAATAATACAATTAAGAGACAATCACTATTCTGTTATTAGGAAATAATATACCATATTGGTTTATCATTCAGATTTTCGAGTAAAATTTCTTCTTTATCCCACTATGAAGTTATTCTACAAGTTGTGAAATATTTACACATATAAAGCATTATTATATCCCTTTTCATCTCAAATTCCGGATGGTACGGTTGTTGTTTAATAGTTATCAGCAACTATTAATAATCTACTAATCCGGAGGGATTTTGAAAAATTTACTACTTGTCACAACATTTCTTTTGTACGCAATCTCAAATTTATCTGCCAGCGGAGTGGGCATTGCTGACGGAGTAAACGGTCTTTATCTTCAGCTCGATGAAATAAGTGTTGAGGTTAAGGTCGATAACCAGGTTTCAACCACAAAAACCACACAGGTTTTCCGCAATACATTGGGAGAGAACAGGTATATCAAATATGGTTTTCCAATGCCGGAGGGGGCCAGCGCGACATCTTTGCGTTACAAAAATAATGGTGTATGGTATGAAGCGGTTATCGGACCCACACCGCCCGATACAGTTATACCTGGTCCGGGCGGAAACATACAATATAACCTCACTCAATACCTCGGCGACACTCCCCTTTACATGAATATTGAAAATGCTGTCATGGATGATTCAACTTTAATTGTGGAACTGACCTATGTGGAGCTGCTTCATTATGAACTTGGCGATGTATTTTATAACTACAATAATGATTACACCCTGATTCAATCCTCAGCGATCAGTCTTCAGGAATTTAATTTTAACCTCGTCTCATTTCGCAATATCGACAGTATTGGAGTAACCAGTTCTCATCCGGTGATCCAGTTGACCAATAATGGCAATACAGCGTCTCTTCACAGTGAGTTATTCCAGGTGCCGGTTGATGAAAACTTCCAGGTGAAATATACACTGAGCGCGGATGAACTGGGATTATTCAGCCTGAGCACACTTATTCCTCCCGAAGAGCTGCCGGATGATCACGGGGGATTTTTCCTCTTTGCCGCGGAGCCTGATCCCGGCAGTTCCACCGATGTCATTGATAAAGTATTTACACTTGTAATTGATCGTTCCGGCAGTATGGAGTGGGATCAAAGGCTTATTCAGGCAAAAATCGCCGCGTCATATATAATTCAGAATATGAATGAGGGAGACCTCTTTAATATTGTTGACTATGCCGCTCTTGCCACAACTTTCAGCGAACAGCATCTTCCGGTGAACAGCATTAATACAGGCGCCGCGCTCGATTATATTGACCAGCTCGAACCAACCTGGGAACCGGGTCTCGCGGGCACCAATATCTCCGCTGCCTTTGATATGGCAATACCACAATTTTCTTCGGCTAACGATTCAACTGCCAACATCATTATATTTATGACTGATGGTGAGGCAAACCAGGGAATTACCAACACTCAGGAGCTGCTCGCTCATGTTGATGACCTGGTTCAGCAGAATAATACCCGGATAAACCTTTTTACTTTCGGACTGGGAATAAATATTAATGTCCCGCTGCTTACACTTCTGGCCTCAAATAATAACGGCTTGTCGGAATTTGTGGGCAATGATGAAGTGGAGGAAAAAATAATTAACTTCTACAGAAAGATTAAAAATCCTGTTCTTCTTGATACAGAGGTCAGTTTTTCACCCGATATTATTACTGAAACATACCCGGAACAGCTCCAGAATCTTTTCATAGGCCAGCAGCTTTACGTTACCGGCAGGTATTCACAGGCGGTTCCGGTTACAGTTACATTAAGCGGTCAGGCTTTCGGGACCCCGGTAAGCTATGATTTCCAGATGGACCTGAGCGACACCGCGAACACTCAGTACCAGTTTCTTACCAAATTATGGGCAAAACAAAAAATTGAGCAGCTTCTTATAGAATATTACGGCTATCCGGAAAACTCACCCGAAGCGGAAGCCCTTAAGGAGCAGATAGTTGAGATTAGTATCGGTTATTCTGTTATCAGTCCCTTTACCAGCTTCCAGACTATCACATCAGTTGAAGACGATATAGTAGAAGCTGAGGATGAGGGGGACCTTGTGCCTGATGATATAGAACTGATCGGCAATTATCCCAATCCCTTTAATCCCTCAACAAATATCTGCTTCAAAGTGAATTCGCAGATAAATGATATCGCGGTTATAAGGATTTACAACATTCTCGGGCAGCTCGTAAAAGTATTACACATCAACATATCGGGCCCCGGCAGATATGAAGTCACCTGGGATGGCACTGATGAATCGGGCAGTATGGTTACTTCAGGCCAGTATATCTACATGATCGACTGCGGCGATTACCTGCTGCATGGCAAAATGATGCTTATGAAATAATTCCCTCAATATGGTTAATTTATATTCCTCCGGCGCCATGGAAATTTTCGTGGCGCCTTTTTTAGATGTATTTCAAAAAAATATATATATGTAGAGACGCAAAATTTTGCGTCTTACATCTTTTTATTGAAAATTCCGGCACACTTCCCATTTGCGAAATTGGGTGAGTATATTATTATGCCAAACCATGTACATGGAATAATCATCATTGATAAAGTCGAAACAGGTTCTGAAAATAATAAAGGTTTTTCGGTAGAGACGCAAAATTTTGCGTCTCTACGGCACAATCCGGCATTTTCCATAATTTGCAATATATTATTAGATTCATTATTTTTACCCATAATAATACGTCTATGGAAAAAACCACCAACAAATATCGAATTGAATCCACCAGACTGCAATCTTGGGATTATGGTAGCAATGCGGCCTATTTTATTACAATATGCACTAAAGAGAAAAGATGCTACCTGGGGGATATCATAAATAATGTGATGTATTTGTCAGAGATCGGGAAAATTGCGGATAAATATTGGTTGGAAATTCCGGCACACTTCCCATTTGTGAAATTGGGTGAGTATATTATTATGCCAAACCATGTACATGGAATAATAATTATTGATAAAGTCGAAACAGGTTCTGGAAATAAAAAAGATTTTTCGGTAGAGACGCAAAATTTTGCGTCTCTACACTACCCTGATCAAAAAACCGACAAACCCCAAAACAAATTTGGCCCGCAGTCAAAAAATCTGGCGTCAATAATTCGGGGATACAAGGCTGGTGTAAAAAAATATGCCACAATAAATAACATAAATTTCGGATGGCAGTCACGTTATCATGATCATATTATTCGTGATTTCGAATCATATATACGAATATCCCAATACATTAATGATAATCTACAGAATTGGAAATTTGATAAGCTTAATATTGTCCAAAAAGACTGAAAGAATTAAATCACTACACTCCCCAACCACCTCTTAACTTCCTCAACCGGCATGTCTTTCCTCTCGGCATAATCTTCCACCTGTTCCATGGTGATTTTGCCGGTGGTGAAATATTTCGCATCGGGGTGGGCAAACCAGAGACCGCACACTGATGCGGCGGGATTCATAGCCAGCGATTCGGTAAGGGTGATGCCGGTGGAGTTTTCCACATCGAGCAATTTCCAGATGGTCATTTTTTCTGTATGGTCTGGCTGTGCCGGGTAACCGGGCGCGGGGCGTATTCCCCTGTATTTTTCTTTTATTAATGCTTCATTGGAGAGATCCTCATCGGCGGCGTATCCCCAGAATTCTTTACGCGCTTTTTCGTGCAGCAGTTCGGCGAATGCTTCGGCCAGTCTGTCGGCGAGCGCTTTGAGCATAATAATACTGTAGTCATCATGCAACTCTTCAAACTCAGCAATTTTCTTTTCTATCCCTAGGCCCGTTGTGATGGCGAATGCCCCGATATAATCCTGAATACCGGAATCGGCGGGAGCGATAAAATCGGCGAGCGCCAGGTTGGACGCTCCCGCGGCTTTTTTACTCTGCTGCCTGATAGTATGGAGTTTTATCTGCCCGGGGTTATTATTTCCATTTAATATTATATCATCGCCTGCACTATTCGCGGGAAAAATTCCAAAGACAGCATTCGCGGTAAGCCACTTGTCGCTGATGATTTTATCAAGCATTTCACGCGCGTCGTTATAAAGTTTTCGGGCTTCTCCGCCATAAGTGTCATTTTCAAAAATGGCGGGATATTTTCCTTTCATCTCCCATGTGATAAAAAATGGAGTCCAGTCGATATACCGGCTTATCTCTTCGAGTGAATAACCAGGCAGAGATTTTACTCCTGTAAATTTGGGAGGAACGACAACTCCATCTGAAAAATCGGGAGTAAATTTATTTTTTCTCGCTTCTTTCAGAGATATAAGTTTTTTCTCAGCGCCCCTCTGTTCATAATCATCACGGATTTTTTGATTTTCCGCGTGAGCTGATTTTAAAAATTCTTCTTTGGATGTTTTACTGAGCAGTTTACTGACCACGGGCACACTGCGTGAAGCGTCGAGCACATGTATAGCCGGTCCGCTGTATTCGGGAGCAACTTTCACAGCGGTATGGATTCGTGAAGTTGTGGCTCCTCCTATCAGCAGCGGAAGTTCGAGTCCAAGCCGTTCCATTTCGGAAGCGACATGAACCATTTCGTCAAGTGACGGAGTTATAAGTCCGCTGAGCCCGATTATGTCCGCTCCCTTTTCCTTTGCCGCCGAGAGAATTTTATCCGAGGGAACCATCACGCCAAGATCTATAACATCATAATTATTACAGCCCAGCACGACGCCGACAATATTTTTACCGATATCATGCACATCCCCTTTAACGGTGGCAAGAAGTACGGTTCCAGCTTTTTCAACTTTGCCTTCATTATCGGCCTCAATAAATGGCACAAGATGAGCGACGGCCCTTTTCATAACCCGGGCGCTTTTTACCACCTGGGGAAGAAACATTTTTCCTGACCCGAAAAGATCGCCCACCACATTCATACCCGCCATCAGGGGTCCTTCAATTACATCGAGGGGCTGCTCAGCTTTCAGACGGGCTTCCTCTGTGTCATCAATAATAAAATCTGTTATACCTTTAATGAGGGCATGTTTCAGCCTTTCTTCAACCGGTTTTTTCCGCCACTCAGCTTCAACAGTTTCATCCTTTTTCTTTTCTTTAATTCCCGAAGCGACCTCAAGAAGTCTTTCCGCCGCGTCATCACGGCGGTTCAGAATGACATCCTCAACCCGCTCACGAAAATCAGGCTCAATATCTTCATATATTGTTATCTGTCCCGGGTTAACTATTCCCATATCCATACCCGCTTTTACAGCGTGATAAAGGAATACCGAGTGCATCGCTTCCCTCACAGGATTATTGCCCCGGAAAGCGAATGAAAGATTGCTCACACCCCCCGAAACCTTCGCCCCGGGAAGGTTTTCTTTTATCCATTTAACAGCGTGTATATAATCGACAGCGTAATTATTGTGTTCTTCTATTCCGGTAGCAATGGCAAATATATTGGGATCAAAAATTATATCCCTCGCGGGAAATCCGATCTCTTCAGTAAGTATATTATAAGCGCGCCTGCATATTTCAATTTTTCTTTCGTATGTATCGGCCTGACCCTTTTCATCAAATGCCATCACTATCACCGCGGCGCCATAGTTTAAAATCTTTTCAGCATGCTCCCTGAAAAGCTCCTCACCTTCCTTTAAACTTATCGAGTTCACAATTCCTTTTCCCTGTAGGCACTTTAGTCCCGCTTCAATCACTTCCCATTTGGATGAATCGAGCATTATCGGCAGTTTAGCGATGTCAGGTTCGGCGGCAAGCAGATTTAGAAAACGAACCATCGCTTTTTCCGAATCGATCATTCCTTCATCCATATTGATATCGAGAATCTGCGCTCCCCCTTCAACCTGCTGGCGCGCTACGGATAGAGCTTCGTCGTAGTTTTCCTCTTTGATAAGTCTGGCAAACTTTTTCGATCCGGCAACATTGGTTCTTTCACCAACATTAACAAAATTCATATCTGGCCGGAAAGTGAGGGGCTCGAGTCCGCTCAGGCGCATATATGGTTTGATTTCCGGCAGTTTCCTCGGCTGAAGTTCTTTAACATAATCAGCAAAAAATCTGATGTGCTCCGGTGTGGTTCCGCAGCATCCGCCTACGATATTCAGAAAACCTTCATCTGCATATCCTTTTAATATCGCGGCCATGGTTTCCGCTTCCTGGTCATAACCTCCGAATTCATTCGGCAGTCCTGCGTTGGGGTAAAGGCTTATAAACACCGGCGCTTTAGAGGACAATTCCGAAATAAATGGCCTCATTTGCTCAGCCCCAAGGGCGCAGTTAAGTCCCACGCTCAGCAAATTTTTTGTGTGCGAAACTGAATTCCAGAATGCCTCGACAGTCTGCCCCGAAAGAGTTCGCCCGCTCATATCCACAATCGTTCCCGATATCATCACCGGCAGCTCTTTGCCCGATTCCCTGAGGTAATCCTGAATCGCGTATATAGCGGCTTTAGCGTTCAGTGTATCAAAAATAGTCTCCACCAGCAGTATATCAGCGCCCCCATCCACGAGTCCCCTTGTAGCGTCATAATAGGTCCGTTTCATTTCATCAAAACTGACTGCCCTGAATCCCGGATCGTTAACATCCGGTGATAATGTGCATGTTTTATTAGTCGGTCCCAGAGCCCCGGCTACAAAACGGGGTTTATCCGGATTTTTTTTGGTATAATCGCGCGCGGCGTTTTTAGCGATAAAGGCCGACGCGAAATTCATATCATATACATGATGTTCGGCGTGATAATCGGCCTGTGAAATTGTTGTGGCGCTGAAGGTATTTGTTTC
This sequence comes from Melioribacteraceae bacterium, assembly GCA_963677445.2. Taxonomy (GTDB): domain Bacteria; phylum Bacteroidota; class Ignavibacteria; order Ignavibacteriales; family Melioribacteraceae. The sequence continues at coordinate 60,228 of CAXXGF010000054.1, forward strand.
AATTATATCGGCTCCGGCCTCAAGATACAGCTCATGAATTTCTTTGATCACATCGGGACGGGTAAGGGAAAGAATGTCATTATCCCCTTTCATACTTATATCGGGATTTAATTCGAGCTCATCCCTGAAATCTTCCTCTTTCAGATTATATTTCTGAATCATGGTGCCCATAGCGCCATCCATAACCATAATGCGCTTTTTTAATATTTCCTTCAGCAGTTTGTAAGTCATCTTTCCCTGAGCTCTTTCTGATTAATTTTTTAAATATAACATAATTTGTCTATATATTGAACTGTTAGAACATTATAACTAAATTATCGTTTTAATTATTAAAGATTTCAGGTGAAAAATGATTGTAGTTACAGGCGGAGCGGGATTTATAGGCAGCGCTGTTGTATGGCAGATGAATAAAATGAATTTTGATAACATTGTTATAGTGGATGAACTCAGGAAAGAGGAAAAGTGGAAAAACCTGAACGGTCTGAAATTTGCCGATTTTTATCATAAAAATGATTTTTTGAAAAGGGTTTCTGAAGATAACCTGAATTTTGGCATTACAGCGATAATTCACCTTGGGGCATGCTCGGCAACCACCGAAAAAGATGCCGATTACCTGCTGCTCAATAACTATAAATATTCACAGACTCTGGCCGAATATTGCGCGGGGAAAAAAATCCGCTTCATTTACGCTTCCTCCGCCGCCACTTATGGAGATGGCCGTTTCGGATATATCGATAATGAAGCTGAGCTGGATAAACTCCGTCCCCTTAATATGTACGGATATTCCAAACATCTTTTCGACCTCTGGATGCAGCGCACAGGATATGCCAAACAGGCTGTGGGAATAAAATATTTTAACGTTTATGGTCCAAATGAATACCACAAAGGGGATATGCGAAGTGTTGTTCATAAAGCTTTTGAGCAGATAAATGAAACAGGAAAGGTAAAACTTTTCAAATCTTATATGAAAGAATACGCGGATGGCGAACAGAAACGTGACTTCGTTTATGTGAAAGACGCCGTTAATATGACTCTCTTTTTCCTCGATAAACCACAGGCGCACGGACTTTTTAACGTCGGCACAGGAAACGCCAGAAGCTGGAATGACCTGGTAAGAGCAATATTTAAAGCTATGGGCAAACCGGAAAATATTGAATATATTGATATGCCTGAAGAACTGAAGGGCAAATACCAGTACTTTACAAAAGCGGACAGCTCAAAGATCAAAAAGGCCGGCTTTGATTATGGAACTCTCTCCCTCGAAGATGCCGTAACCGACTACGTGCAAAACTACCTTATGCGCGACAAATACCTCGGCCAGTCTCCCGACCGCCCGATTCCACATGGAGGAAATGTCGCGGGTTCTGGGGGAGTGCAGTTTGTGTAGATAATTTGGGTTAATTATATAATTAATTTGACTTTAAATATTATCCTTTCTAACTTTAATACGTTGACTTTGGGGAATTGCTCTTTTAATTATTCTCATAAAGCTGCATAAAAAACACAATATATTATAAATCCTATTCTATTAAAGCAATAGTATAATAGGACTAATTTCAGTATTCTGTTAAATTATTTATTGAGATAAATTAACAGATTTTGATAATAATATTGTTGTTAAATGTATGGCAAGGGGATAATAGAATGAGAGCAGAATCAGTAATATTTTTACTCGTATCTTTATTATTTTCAACCGGGTTGTTTTGTCAGGATAAACAATATTTCGATAAAACAATTAAAATATTTGTCGATCAGCCTATAAAAAGCAATAATTTGTTTGTTACCCTCCAAAATGAATATTCAAGGATTTTACCCAAATCAGTTTTCGTTAATTCCAGAGAATTTTATTTATTTAAAAACAATAGCGCCTCTCCAAAACAAGATATTATTTTGTGGAGTTTTGGAGAAAAAAATAATGCGCTAAAGTTTGTTTTTCCTGAGAGTTTCACTCCGGAAAATATTGAAATAATTTTAATTGTTTCAGTTCCCAAGGAAACTCCGAATTTCAATTTTGAAATATATGATTCGAATCCCGGACAGGATTTCAATGGAAAGGTTTCTCATAAAATTGAGGAGCTGAAATGAAATCATCGATTGAACTATTCACTTTTGCTTTAGTTTGCCTCTTAACATTTTTTAATAGAATATATGCCGAGCAGGCTGAATCAGCCCAGGCCCAGGTTACGCCAACTGAGGTTACAGCCGGTTCACCACTGCAGCAATTCACATATACAATTCAACCTTCCGGAGGAACACTGGATTCAATATCCATTGAAAATCCGTTTGTTGATTATGAACCCACCATAACCGGCATTGTAATAGATAGTTCTCCCCACTATATAAAAATTGACAATGACAGACCTTCGGATTCAGGCTTTGTTCACTGGAACTATAGTGATATAAATAATGAACTAATTATTTTGTGTTATGATTCTTCAGTTACAAATTCGATAATAATTACTTTTTATCTTAGTATTCCAACAGGAACCGGGGGAAATTTTAACTTTGTTTCAGCTTTCGATGATGTATCAGGACCACAGGGGGAAATAGCCTGTAGTGAAGTTGAATGGACTGTCTCAATTACACCAGGAACATTGTCCGGCATTTTTATTGAAAATCAGCCCGATGGAAGCGGCCAGGAAATTACCGAACTCACCCTTACGGCTGATGAGACAATAATGCTTTATTCCATTGGAAGAGATTTATTTGGAAACTTCAGAGAGCCCGCGCAATCCTCCTGGGAAATAATAGGAGGCAGCGGTCAGGTTTTGCCATCTTCCAATTCTTCTTCAACTGAATTCACTCCTGAAAAAATAGGGAATATGACAATCAGAGCGACATCTGCCGCGCTTGTGGATGAAACAGGACTAATTACCGTTACTCCCGGCAATGTTACCCATGTGGTAATTGAAGCCAATTCAGGGGGAATGGGAACGGTTATTGGAAATATTGATCTTCCGGCAGACAGCACACTTACCGCATGGGCGATAGGATATGATCAAAACCTGAATTATGTGAGGGAAATAGTTGACGCCGACTGGAGTGGAACCGGAGGTCTTTTTAGTTTATCAGGTTCCGGCAGCTTTTTCACTCTTGATCCGACTACATCTGAAATTTCAGGGACATTACGGGCGGATAGTTCGGGACTAATCGGTGGAGAAACCGGAACAATAAATATTATCGATGGTGATCTGGCCGAAATAAAAATCACAGATGGTCCGGGAGAAAATGCCGATGAGGTGGAATATCTGCATCTGACAACTAATGATGATATCCTCTTATACTCCGCTGGCTACGATAACGACGGTAACTTCCTCCGGAATGTAAACTGCCAGTGGTCCGATAGCGGCGGAATAGGTCACTTTGAACCGACAAGCGGAATATCCTCAAGGTTTTATGCGGACACAACGGGCAATGGAGCGGTTATCGCTGACAGCTCATGGCTTCATGATTATGTTTATACAGAAGTAAGCGATGGAGAGATAGACTATATTATTATTAGAACCGCGGCAAATGGAGGTGGTGAGGTTATTGGAGATACCGTAATATCGGCCGATACAAGTCTTATTCTGTATGCAGCCGGGTATGATGAGAATGATAATTACGTGAGAGAAGTAAATGCCATATGGTCGCAGACTGGAGATCTTTACCCTCTACCAACAAATGGTGAATGGATAATTTTTTCACCTATCACTTCTGATGTTTCTGGCTTTATATCAGCAGACAGTGTCGGGTTAACCGGGGACAACACCGGAACCATTACAGTGACTGATGGAGATATAGCGGAAATCAGGATTATGGATGGTCCGGGGGAAAGCGCAGATGAGGTTGATTTTCTTGATTTGACAGCAGATGAAGACACACTTTTATACTCTGCAGGTTATGATAACGACGGCAATTTCCTCTGGAATGTAAACTGCCAGTGGTCCGATAGCGGCGGGATAGGTCACTTTGAACCGGCAAGCGGAATATCCTCAAGGTTTTATGCTGACAAAACCGGACATGGCAATGTACAGGCAGACAGCATTTGGCTTCATGATTATATTAACACTTTAGTTAAACCAGGTGAACTGGCCATCATAAGACTTAGAGACCAGGCAGGAGGCTTAGGTGATGTAATCGGATCGCTGACAATGACCACCGATAGCAGTTTGACTATTTTTGCGGCCGGGTATGATATTGATAATAACTTTATTAAGGATACGATTTCTTCATGGTCGGTAAATGGATTACAAGTAGAAGATCTTAGTTCATTGGAAGATAGTTCTGTTATTTATTCACCGTCGGTTCCCGGGGAAAGTGGTTATATTTTCGCATCCGCCCTGGGAACTTCAGTCACGGGAAATACAGGAACAATTACTATTATTAACCCACCTATACTTGTCTATGTTCCGGGATCGATGACTCCTGATATTGTTATGGTTAATAATAGCCAGGGATTCAGTATACAGGTGAAAAATATCGGGGGCAGAGATGTCGCGTTAAATACCTCCTCTGTTTTCACATTCAGTGATAATAATATTGTTTTTGAGGCCAACTTATCCACCGAGACAGAGATAATGGAAGGTTCGACAGAAGTTTTATCTTTTAATGCCGAAAGTATCCCGGAAGATTTTGAGGCGGGTACATATACTCCTTATTTTAATTCAGTGGGAATTGATGAAGAATCAAATTATTTTCAGCAGGACAGCATAAAAACAGGTATTAATGAATTAAATATAGTAAAAATAGATATCGAATATATGCTCTCCGAAAGAGAAGAGGTTGAGAGAGGGTGCGATAGTATGAATATTTTTGTAGCGATTCGGAATTATTCAACATTGCCAGTTGATAGTGTTTCTGGATCGATTGAATTTACCGGAACTCCAGGAAATTTTAATTTTGAGCCTATTTTCATTGAAATAATTCAACCGGGAAGTTTGTCAATAGATACTTTAAATGGAAGCGTTGGAGAACATACACTGGGTCCATTTATAATTGACGCATCTATTTCAGGTAAAATTGAGGGAATAAGTATTTTTGACAACAACGCTACAATTAAAGATACCATTACTGTTGAAACGCAGTCTCAGCTTGTTATTTCTGATTATCCCGGGACAGAAGGAATCAATCCGGAATTTATAACAGTAGGCCAGGGAAATATTGATCTTCGTTTTTTAGTTGAAAACAATGGCACATCGGATGCCAATATTGATAGCGCAAGAGTAATATTTTATCATGGCGCGGACACTGCCGACGGATATATAGTTAACCAGGCTCAATATACAAATCTTATCGCAGGAGATACATCCGGGGTGGAAATTTCCTTTGCGGTAAACGCGACTTCTTTAATTGAAATTGAAGATTCAATTGATATATGGGGTGAAGTTTACTGGAGGGATGAACATACAGATATTTCTTTTAATGAAAAGAAGCTGATTCATAAATGGTTTGTTTATGACAGGATATTATTTAAAATTGAGGATATAGTTTGTTCAGTTGATACGGTAAGCTCACTTCAAACTACTCCCTGGCATATTGATATTGTGACGTCCGACTCATCATACAGCTCAATTGAGCTGACCGAAGCAACTCTGCAATTCTTCGAAGGCAACGACGTCAACAATACTTTCAATTATATCACTCCCGAGGTTTTCCAGTTAAGCCAGACAAATATCATTAACGACGGAGAAACCGACACATTAAGGTTTGTTATAGAACAGACCGGGCTGTTCAGGAGCAATGAAAATCTTTCAATCCGAGCGGCAATTCGGGGAAGAGATATTTCAACCGATTATATTGTAGGCGATAACTCAACTGGCTCGGTAGTTCTGGTTGATACGGCCCATATTGATGTGACATATGCGTGCGCGAGTCAGCCTCAGGCAAATCTGAACCAGGAAGACGGCCGCCTGGTTTTAACTTTTTACCTTAAAAATAGCGGTGGCGCTCCACTGCATTTTACCGAAAGCCTTCTTTCCCCAGATCGCCTGTACTTTTGCTCGTCAACAGATGAAATTATTAATAGCGCGTCAACAGATGAGATTATTCTTTATCCAACAGATATGAAGATTGAACCGGGGGAAATTGACAGCATATCTTTCAAAGTATCGAATACCGGCGGAGTAAAGGGCTCAATCAGCGCCGGCATTTCCCTGGCAGGCATTGATCTTCATGATTACCAAAAAATTTATAATTATGATCTGAACAAAAGTAAATTTACGGTTATGGGGGATATTTTTACTGTTGTTGAGCCGGCCTATTTATATGTTAATAATTTAAAAAGGTCGACGGAGAAAGATGTAACGGCCGGAAACAAATTTGAAGTAAAGGTTCATATAAATAATTCCGGTGAAGAAAAGATTGAAAACATTTTATTACAGATTTCATCTAAATATTCAACTTTCAATAATAGTGAGTCGTCAAGTTTCGACACAACCATAGTAAGCCTCCAGGGAGGAAGACTAAAAGAAGAATTAAACTTTATATTAGACGCTCCCGATTTTTCAATAACAGACACTTTAACTATCGGGATAGCTTCCGCGGTGGCGAAGAATACAGGAAGTTTATTAACAAACTATGGCCAAAGAACTATAAATCTGTCAATTCCGGTTATTGGCTCCGCTCCACCTCTTATTGATTACGTCAGGTATATAGATGGCGGATATGATAAAATTCCCGATGGAAAAATCAACAAGGATGATTTAATACTGATCAAATTTGACAAAGAAGTGAGCGGATCAAGATATAATGTCAACGCTTCAAGAGTGTTCAGCATCATTGGAGAAGAGGACCGGCTGTTTACTACGGATACCTCTTATATTATTTCACCGGAAAGCGCCGGTTATTCAGGTTCGGACGCAGATTCCCTGTTATTTATTCAACTGGGAAATGACCCAGTTCTGGCAAACTCTTCGGCAAGCAACAGGAAATACATCGGCGATGGAAGCGACAGCTTCACCCGCGTCAGGTTTCAATATTCCCCCTCAATGCTTGTGATTGATCCCGGGATAGAGGAGGGACTGCTTAAAGGAGTTTCAAGCAATGACGCAGGTTACTCTATTTACCGGGACACTTTATCATACCAGATTAAAGAAATCGCTAATTTCAATGACAATAATATTTTTTACAATAAATATTGCATTGTTGTGGATGATGGAATCCCTCCGCATATTGTTAACAGGTCGCCGATAAATTTAAGCGCTTCAGGCAATAAAGAATATATTTCGAAATACAGCGACGTTAAAGCCTTCATCACGGGAAGGAACCTTGTATCTTATGATACACTCAAAACTGATCTTACAAACCTCTTTAGCGAAAGCCTCGCGAATGTTTTTCTTAAGGATTATTCCCTTCTTTCCGACAGCCTCTCTGAATTGATTGACCAGGGAAATCAGAACGCGCGGGAATTTATTGAGGAATACAAAAACAAAATTAAAATTTATGAAAATCCCAACCTGATTTATGACAGAATAAAAAATAAAAATTCCGATCCGCTTTATACTATCAATCCCCTGGCCCAGATGTTTACACCTCTTAATTTTGACGCGATCGAATACACGTATAGCGACTCTCCATCGCCCGTGAGTAATTTCTCCGACGTTCCGGACTCAGCAGACGCCGCTTTTGATGAAACCGAACAGGTTATTCCGCCTGACAATATCGCTTATAATACAGTCGTAAAATATTCATCCGCGAGGGATGAACTGGGGAGCGGCGTCTATACCTGGTTTAATATCCCTAATTCATTTGGAGTTTCTTATGTTGATTCCGTTTTCTTCAGGATATCAGATAAACCAGACGGATTAAAAAGCTCCTATGGATATGTTTTACTGGCGGGGCCTAATCCTTTTGATCCCGTAAATGATAATGGACTTTCATTTCAGTATGAACTGAGCAATGACCATAGCCGCGCTGAAATCCTGATTATTGATTCTGCCGGAAGACTGGTAAACAAGATTGAATGTTCTGAAGCAGGGCAGGGAAAACATACTGCCCCCCAAAGATGGAATGGAAGAAATTTTGGAGGAAAGATTGTCAGCAGGGGTATTTATCTAAGCGTGCTTGAAGTGGGCGGCTCTGAGGCGAGAGCCTCTTTTATAATAGTTGTTAAATAGGTTAAAATATGAAAAAATTTATTTTACTTTTTCAGCTTTTTGCTTTATCTGTCTCCGCACAGTTATACGAAGGAGGCGGGGGTCCTAACGCGTTTTATAAAATTCCGTTAACTCCAAGAGAAACGGCCCTGGGGGAATCCAATATAGCAAACGTCAACGGAGTATTCGCGCCCTATCTTAATCCCGCGGGAATATTAACAAAGTTTGATAAAAGTTACGGAGAATCTATTATAATAGGAACTTCCGGTAGAATTAATTTAATTGAAAAAAGGGAAAGTTATGAAATTGATGATAATTCACCGATTGATAACGCGGCTGTTGGACTTCTGATCGGGCCCTGGGAAGAAACAAAAATCGCGCTCAATTTTTATTACCGGAAAGTCAATGATATACTTAGAACGGAACTTTATGAACCGCTTAATGAAATTTATATTATTGATCGATTTAATTCGGTTGAATACCTGGTAATGGGGACTATCGCCCAGGAGAATTTTTTAAACTCGGGAGTGGAATTAGGAATAAATGTTAAAGTTGTCCGCACAGATTATGGCCCCGGGATGAAAGAGCTGAATTACCTGGCTGGTCTTGATATTGGCGCAACAACAGAAATTTTTAAAAATTTATATACAGCAACAACTTTTATATATGACAGGGATGAAAGGAACAGGGAAATAGCGTTGATTTCAGGCATAGCGTGGGAAATTATTGATATTTTATCTCTAACCGCCTCAATAAAAGCCGGAAATTTCACCCCCGCCGATTTCAGCGTCGGATTAGAATTCGCGGCGTTCAATTTTAATTCCGATAACAACCTGTTTTTCAGAATTGGGAGCAGAAGCTCTTTTGGTTCCTATTGCGGCAATTGGAATAAATATTCAGGCGCGGGCATAGGAATCAGGTATGAGTTTTTTACCCTGGATTTAGCCTACGCTTTATATCCCAACAACAGTAATAATTACCTCGGTTATATTGATTTGCCCATGAAATTTGGATTGCAATTATTTTACAAATTATAATACCGGAAAAAAAATGAATTTTACATTTGAAGAAATTCAGAAGGAAAAAAAAAGGATAAGAGTTCGGTTTTACGTCGCGCTATTATTATCCATTCTGGCTCTCTATTTTATCGGCATGATGAGCATGATAAATATGAAAGGGGCCGATATATTGAAAAACTTGCGATCTAAAACTGAAAATTCGGAAAATGCCAACGGAACCCCTAAGGATTCGACTGAATTTTCAATTCTAGAACCTCTTATAAGTTTGGGAGAAAATGTCGCGGCAATCGCAATAATAATTCCGAAAATATTTTCGGACCAAGATGAATTTTACAGATTTTTATTTAAAAAAGAATATTCATCATTTGTATATATCATCATGGTTTTTCTCCTGGCAAATTTTCTTATTATAATTTTCAACAGACAAAGATATTTAAATAATTGCCTGGAAATAATAGGTCCGTTAGAACAAAAACTATTTTCAAAGGAGATGAAAACAGAAGACAAAGATACGTTGAAAAAATCTTTTAGCGAATTGAAAGCAAAACACACTGTATTTGAAAGATTTTTATTTGAAGTATATAAATTTACCAAAGACCAGAAAGATATTGAAATTATTAAAGAGGCTGTTATTGACGATGAGCTTGAAACTTATGATCTTTTTATGGAATCAGTTAATAAGTCCCTTGTATGGATTATCAGGCTGGGAATTATAGGCACACTCTGGGGGATAATGATAGCCTTCTACGAGGTTGCCGAAGGTATTGGCAAGCTTACCGATGGGGAGGAAATGGAAGCATTCCAGGAAAGTGTAAATAACGCGCTCGAAGGAAACGCGATCGCTGTTGTCACAAGTCTTGCTGCGCATCTTGTAACTCTTATTATAGAGTTTTTTATCTCGAAGTCATTTACAAATAAACATTATAATTCCTGGATAAAAAATAAATCCATTACTCTTAAAAATTACCACAGGAAAGGTTTACTGGAGCAGCCTCTTGATACAGTGAATGCAAAAGTTTCTGAGGTAGAGGATGAGTTTGATAAAGCTATGCAGGTTGCTGTTCAACTGGGAGACATACTGGCAGACTTCGACCTGGAAAAAACCAGGAACTTAAACATGAGCCTGAACAACCTTGAACAGGACAAGAAAAAAATGGATGAAATTTCCAAAGAAATCAATGACGCTCATACCAGAACGAAAAATTTTGTAGAATATATTAATGATAAAATGGATGCTATTAAAATCACCTGGCGTTCTTACCTCGGCACAATAAAGGATTGGTGTGAAAACACAATTGAACTTATTAAAAAATCATTAAGCAAAAATGAAGAGGGAGCAAAAAATGGCCAGGAGACGTAAACGGATAAATAATGAAGAAATGTACCTGATCTCCCTGGATGTTTTCAGCCTGCTTTCAGCGATGGGGGTTACAATTGGAATAATCTTTATAATACTGAAACCCCAGTTTGTATTTACCGACAGGGATATTGCTTTATTATTGGACCCTCTTGATAAAACCATATCAACAACATCTTTTCAGCAAACCTGGAATAATATCAATATCACCTTCAATAATCTTTTGGAATTTTACAATGCTTATGACAGGGGAGAAATTGAATATAACAACCTGGAATTTGTTAGAATAAAAATTGATGGCGAGAGAAGAATTGTTATTCAGATGGGCAAAGCAAAAAAAAATGAGAAAAAATTTCCTCCTCATCTTTTTGCTGAAGTCATTGAAGCACGATCTGACAGCGTAAACCTAAAGGTATCATATTTCAAGGAAGGCGGTGAATCATATATTTCAGATAAATTAATAAATAGTGAGATGGAAAGATGTTTTCAATAGTAAAAAATTCAATGATATTGTTAATTCTGGTTTGTGTAATTAATTGTCAGGCGCAAAACTCAGATGGGAATACATACCGGTATGTTAAAATTGTAATCAAATTTTCTTCAATACTGGAAGAAATCAAGCATGAAGAGTTATTGGATCTGGCTGGTGGAAATTCTAAAAAATACAATATTGATTCGCTGGCAGTGCTAATATTTGATAATTCCAGAACATCAACAAACTTAACCGATAATGATATACTCCTGTTTTATATTAAAGACAAAGAGGATAATACAACAAGCTATGCATTATTAGCAAAAAACATCAAAGATTCACCTAAACTTAATTCTCTAAATACATATTTAGAGAATAACTATAACAAAAAATTAAATATATTCAGACTAATAAAAAAAGACCAGGTTCAGTATGAAAATCTGGTTTTTTATGACGATATCGATAGTCTCGCGAAAATTAATTTCAGTGCTTCTTTTAGAGAATTAACGAAAAATGGTTCAGTATTTTTGGAGATCAGAGACTTTTATGCCCACAAATTAACTCCTGACACACTTCCAGAGGTTACAATTAACTACGCTGAAGTAGATAAAGTTTTACTTTTAACTGAGAAAACCTATAAATCAAGCAAGGTTTATTCTCATAATGATGAATTAATCAATAAAAACTTTCTATCTCCCAAAACAGAAGCCGCGCTTTTCAGAACAAATATTCAAAACCTTGAGGGAGATAATAACGCGTGGACAGCTCAAAGGCTTGACGGAAAATATATATACGCGCTTAACCGGGAACAGGTGAATCTTATTGAAAATTATGTAAGAAAAACCTTCAATATTACCCGATATGATACTCTTTACTATAAAGAAAAACCGAATGGTCCTCCGGAACGAAGAGAAGTTTATATTCACAAAGACAGCCAGGTAAACGATATCGAAACCGGCCATGTTTTCAAAATGATTGAGCCCCCCCCGCCTGCCGAAACAGAATTGACAAAAATATTTGCTGGCATACCCTTGGGATTTTTTGTCTTGTTTTTCCTTTTATAATAGTGTGATATTAATGCTCTTTCATATTTCTTGATTAAAAATAATAATCTTCCTGATGATATTCAAATCTGGATGAAAACCAATTTTTCAAGAAGCCGCAGCTTTTCAGTCGCGCTCATTTTATCGAGTGGAAGCGTTATATCCATTTTTGTCCTTTTTATTCAAATGAATATTATGAGTAAATAGTATAATCGAAATATCTTCAAAAATCAAGCATTTAAAAGCCGCCCTTTATAAACAAAAATTCTTTATTCACAAGTAAGCGGCTTTAATTTTTTATCAATAAACTGACTGACTAAGAGACAAAAAGTAATCGGATAGTTCAAGGATAGTCCTCCCCCGTCTTCAAAGAAATACACTTTGAATCCACCCCCTCCAAAGCGGGACACTCTGTCTTTTATCCCCAACAGGAGGGAGAGGACACTCTTCGAGCCGTTCTAAAAACCTTGCCATTTTTCGTTGAATTTAGCTGTTAACAGAATAATTGAGTTTACAACTTCTTCATATTATATCTTTTCCTTTCAGTAGGGTCGAGGTAGAGTTTTCGTCTAAGACCAATTAAAAAATCTAAAAATTAAATATTATTCAGTCTCCTGAATATACTGGTTGGATTTTGTCTGCAATCAAGAATTGCGTGAACATAAACAATATCATTCCGTTGCGTATAATAAACAGCATAAGGAAATTTTCTTGATAATAGACGGTGTTTTCCAAAATGTATCTTATGAATTCCCGCATTTAATTTAAGTGAATCAATATCTTTTAAAATAGCTTCGAGAAAATATTTGCCAAGTCTTTTTTCCTGTTTTTCGTAAAACCAGTAGCTATTCCGCAAGTCTTCCCTGGCAGATTTGAGAATTTTGATTTTCATAAGAGGTTTTGCCGCAATTCCCTCTTAACTTCCTCCCAGTCCAGGAATTCTTCCTTTCCTTCTTTGAGCATTTGTTCTCTTTGGGCGAGAACGTTTTTATGCCATTCGGGGGAATTTATTTCATTTTCCTCAAAACTCTCCCATATTTTTTCAAGAAGCCGCAGCTTTTCAGTCGCGCTCATTTTATCGAGTGGAAGCGTTATATCCATTTTTGTCCTTTTTATTCAAATGAATATTCTGAGTAAATAGTATAATCGAAATATCTTCAAAAATCAAGCATTTAAAAGCCGCCCTTTATAAACAAAAATTCTTTATTCACAGACAGGCGGCTTTAATTTTTTATCAATAAACTGACTGACTAAGAGACAAAAAGTAATCGGATAGCTCAAGGATAGTCCTCCCCCGTCTTCAAAGAAATACACTTTGAATCCACCCCCTCCAAAGCGGGACACTCTATCTTTTATCCCCAACAGGAGGAAGAGGACACTCTTCGAGTCGTTCTAAAAACCTTGCCATTTTTCGTTGAATTTAGCTGTTAACAGAATAATTGAGTTTACAACTTCTTCATATTATACCTTTTCCTTTCAGTAGGGTCGAGGTAGAGTTTTCTCATGCGGATTGATTTAGGGGTTATTTCCACAAGTTCGTCGTCACGGATGAATTCGAGGGTTTCTTCGAGGGTCAATTTTATGGCGGGGGCAATTTTAGCCGCTTTGTCCGCTCCGGAGGCTCGCATGTTGGTAAGTTTTTTTTCACGCTGCACAAATACTTCGAGGTCGTTGTCCTTGTTATTTTCGCCTACTACCTGGCCGCGATATGTTTCATCTCCCGGTTCCACGAAAAAGCGGCCGCGGTCCTGGAGTGAGTTGAGCGCGTATGTGGTGGTTGTTCCGTCATGCATTGATACCAGGGCGCCGCTGTTACGCTGGGTTATGCTTCCCTTAAAAAACTCATACTGGTAAAAACGATGATGCATAATTCCTTCACCGGCGGTCATGGTCAGCACTTTATTTCTGAGTCCCATCAGACCTCTTGAAGGAATATGGAATTCCAGGCTTTGCAGCGAACCCTTATTCTCCATGGTTACCATTTCACCTTTTTTCTGACCGACAAGTTCGATTACCTTTCCGGCATATTCAGCTGGAACATCTACGGTTAATTTCTCAATCGGTTCAGCTTTTTTTCCATCAATTTCTTTATAAATAACTTTCGGCGGACCCACGGCAAATTCATATCCTTCGCGGCGCATATTTTCCATCAGCACCGAAAGATGAAGAATTCCCCTGCCTGAAACCTTATAAGTATCGGGTGAGCCGGTCTCATCCACCTGGAGCGCCACATTACTTTCAAGTTCTTTATAAAGCCTGTCCCGCAGGTGGCGCGAGGTAACATATTTCCCCTCTTTTCCATAAAAGGGAGAGGTATTGACTGTAAACGACATACTAATCGTAGGTTCATCAATCGCGATGATTGGCAATGGTTTGGGATTTTCACGGTCTGTTATAGTATCGCCTATATCAATTTTATCAACCCCTACAACCGCGCAGATATCTCCTGTTGAAACCTCTTCGGCTTCCACTTTGCCCAGTCCGTCAAATGTAAATAACTGTTTAAGCGTTATATCTTTTAATGTGCCGTCACGGTGTATAATGCTGAGCTGATCACTTTTTTTGAGGTTTCCCCTGAAAATTCTGCCGACTCCTATTCTTCCCACATAATCGCTGTAATCGAGTGTTGTTACCAGCATCTGCAGGCTGCCTTCTTCAAATTGCGGATTTGGGATATTTTCTACAATCGCTTCAAGAAGAGGAGTAAGATTGTTTCTTTCATCATCAAGCTCTTTAATTGCCCAGCCATCTCTGCCGCTCGCGTAAATAACGGGAAAATCAAGCTGCTCTTCATCGGCGTTAAGTTCTATAAAAAGATCATAACATTCATCGAGAACTTCTTCGGGGCGGTTATCGGGACGGTCAATTTTGTTTATTACCACGATAGGTTTAAGGTGCAGATGAAGCGCTTTTTCCAGCACGAAACGTGTCTGGGGCATCGGTCCCTCGAATGAATCGACAAGCAGCAGAACGCCGTCGGCCATTTTAAGAACACGTTCCACCTCACCGCCGAAATCGGCGTGTCCCGGTGTATCGATAAGGTTTATTTTTATTCCTTTATATGGAATGCTTATGTTTTTTGAAAGAATTGTGATCCCGCGTTCTCTTTCCAGATCGTTGGAATCGAGGAAACGTTCCTGGACAACCTGGTTTTTACGGAATACATTGCACTGTTTCAGAAGCTGGTCAACAAGTGTCGTTTTGCCATGATCAACATGGGCGATTATAGCTATATTTCTAAGCTCTTTCATTCGTAATCCTGTTAAATCAAAAATAAAAAAAATTCAAACCTGTAAATATCAGCATTTTCTCCGGTAAAACAATAAAACACCGGTTAATTATTTATTATTATTTTTTACCGTCATACGTGGGATGTTTTCCTGTTGGAATATCATATTCTTTGGTTTAGTCTGCAAATGCCTGTCTGAACCATGATTAAAGGATTTCGGGATTCTCTTGATTAAAAATCGGTATCGGGTTCGGTATCGCTATCGCTATCGTTTTTATTGATACCGGGAATATGCCAAAACAAAAACAACTCCTCATTCTCTATCCAATATTATTAAAATATTCCGCGCATTATTTTTATATAACCCGTGTAGAGACAAGGCATGCCTTGTCTCTACGGATTAAATAAATAATTCCCCTTGAAAATTTGATTCGCAAATATTTTACTCCTTTTAACAAATCAATAATTTTATTTTATAATATATTTTTATTAAATTATAACCAATATGCTTCTTAAGCGGGGATTTATTATGACAACAAGGGTTATTTTATTATTTCTTTTAACATTTTCCATTGTTAATGCCGAAATCCGTTATGTGAGTAAAGCCGGCGGCAGTATACCACCATACACCTCATGGGCTACAGCGGCGGACAGCATTCAAAAGGCTGTTGATGTGTGTTCTTATGGTGACACTGTTTATGTGGGTACAGGTGTTTATTATGAAATGGTGGAAATGATACAGGGGCTTACACTGCTTGGAAGCGGTATTGACAGCTCTGTTATTGATATTTCAGGCGATGGTTTGGGGGGAATAGCGCTAAAAATGAAGGATAATACCAATCTTAGCCATTTGACTATTTTATGTGATAATTATTCCACTACAAACTTATATGATCATTGTATTGAAATTGCAGATTTCAATTCTTTGACGAGTAGTGTTGAAATATCGGGAAATAAGTTTCTCATGGGAAAAACAACATTGCTATCAAGTAATTTAATGGGGAAAATAACAAATAATATAATAATTGGTAGTTACCTGGGATTGCGTTTAGGAACTACAGAAACATATATATATCAGTTTATAAATGATAATCTGATTAGTACACTTAGAACAACGATAGAAATACCATTTGGCGCCAGGCCAGAAATAAGGAATAACATACTTATCAGTGAGGATGGATATATTTTTTACAGTTGGGGGGTGGATACCATAAAGATTTTTAATAACCTGATGGTAAGAACAAAGGAAAATCCGGATATTTATACAAGAATGTTTGGGTTTGGAGCAGTTCCGGCTATTATTGAAAATAATGTCATCTTAGGTAAGTCGAATGTGGGAATGATTGTTGGCGGACCTAATGTTTTGAGGAATAATATTTTTACAGGATGTTCTGAAGCAATTGTTTGGGGCGATGGTTCTCCCCCCGTTATTGAATATAATAATTGTTGGAATAATGACTATAACTATGTTAACAGACCGGTCAATGACTCAACAAATGTTTCCGTTTACCCTATGTTTGCCAATACCGATTCGGGCGATTACCACCTGCAGATGTTCAGCCCTTTGATTAACGCCGGCGATCCGGGAATATTGAACCCTGACGGCAGCAGGAGCGATATTGGTTTATATGGCGGACCTTTCGGGGAATCATACCAGTATATCGATTATCCTCCCTTAATGCCGGGAGATATCCACGCGAGGTTCTTATGGGGTAAAGTGACTCTTGACTGGGAGGATAACCATGAAGCAGACTTTTCACATTATCTTATTACAAAAGAATATAACAACAGCGGAATAACAGAAGAGACCACAACGGACACTTCTATCTATTTTGAATATCCTGCGGCAAATATACACAGCGCCAAATACCGGGTTTCATCGGTTGACAGGCAGGGAAACAAATCTCAGGAAAGAGAAACATCAATGGTATTAACTGAGGTGGAAAAGGAACAGGCGGCAAATCCAGGTTTCCTCCTTCTGGATAATTACCCCAATCCATTTAACCCGCGTACAAAAATAATTTTCCACCTCGAGGCAAAAAGCGATGTAAGGCTGACAATTTATGATGTGAAGGGTGAGATAATAGCCGAACTAATGAATGAAAGCAAAGATGAAGGATGGCATGAGGTTGAATATAATCCCGGGATAAAAGGAAATGATATAACCAGCGGAATATACGTTTATATGCTGGAGGTAAGAAAAGGAAACAAAATTATTTATTCCAAAATGGGGAAAATGGTTTGTCTTAAGTGAATTATTTTTTCCCGGGCGTGTAAAAGAGTTTGAGACTCCATAGTCTGAACTATGATTAAAGGATTTCAGGATTGCCATGATTAAAAATCGGCGCCGTATTCAGTTTCCCTATCGTTTTTTATTTTTATACGGAGAAAATGCCGGGAAGAAAACCTATAGAGACAAGGCATGCCTTGTCTCTACAATAATAAAAATATTCCCTTGTGAAGATATTTTTCTATTTATAACAAAAAATCATTTTATTTTATTGCGAATATTTATTAATTTGTAATCAATATGATTCTTATGCGGGGATTTGTTATGACAACAAGGGTTATTTTATTATTTCTTTTAACATTTTCCATTGTTAATGCCGAAATCCGTTATGTGAGTAAAGCCGGCGGCAGTATACCACCATACACCTCATGGGCTACAGCGGCGGATTCTATTCAAAAGGCGATTGATGTGTGTTCTTATGGTGACACTGTTTATGTGGGTACAGGTGTTTATTATGAAATGGTGGAAATGATACAGGGGCTTACTCTGCTTGGAAGCGGTATTGACAGCTCTGTTATTGATATTTCCGGTGATGGTCAGGGGGGTGTTGCTGTCAGGATGAAACATAATACTGTTCTGAAATATTTTGAAATTATTTGTGATAATTACAATACGACATCTCTTTACGATCATCCTATTAAGGTATCTGATTCAATCAATCCAAAACGTAATGTTATTATTGAAAGCAATAAGTTAGTATCCGGATCATCGTTGATTATGTCAAATAATCTTTATGGGAAAATAATAAACAATATTTTACTTGATGGTTATATTGGAATTGACCTTTCGACGAACCAGGATGACTTGTATCAGCTTGTGGAAAACAATCTCATAAGCGCCTTAAGAACAACGATAGAAATACCATTTGGCGCCAAGCCAGAAATAAGAAATAACATACTTATCAGTGAGGAGGGGTATATTTTTTATACATGGGGAATCGATACACTGAAAATGTTCAACAACCTGATGTTGCTTAACGGTGAATCGGATTATATTTGGGCAATAAATTCATCAGGCGATAAAGAATATTTTATTAATAATGTTATCCTCGGTAAATGGGAAAGTGGAATTGTTGGTGGTAATTCTGATATCATAAAGAATAATATAGTTTCAGGATGCAAATATGGAATAACGTGGTATGAAAATATGACTCCGGTTATTGAATATAATAACTGCCGGGATAATGACTACAACTATGTTAACAGACCGGTCAATGACTCAACAAATGTTTCCGTTTACCCTATGTTTGCCAATACCGATTCGGGCGATTACCACCTGCAGATGTTCAGCCCTTTAATAAACGCCGGAGATCCGGGAATATTGAACCCTGACGGCAGCAGGAGCGATATTGGTTTATATGGCGGACCTTTCGGGGAATCATACCAGTATATCGATTATCCTCCCTTAATGCCGGGAGATATCCACGCGAGGTTCTTATGGGGTAAAGTGACTCTTGACTGGGAGGATAACCATGAAGCAGACTTTTCACATTATCTTATTACAAAAGAATATAACAACAGCGGAATAACAGAAGAGACCACAACGGACACTTCTATCTATTTTGAATATCCTGCGGCTAATATACACAGCGCCAAATACCGGGTTTCCTCGGTTGACAGGCAGGGAAACAAATCTCAGGAAAGAGAAACATCAATGGTATTAACTGAGGTGGAAAAGGAACAGGCGGCAAATCCAGGTTTCCTCCTTCTGGATAATTACCCCAATCCATTTAACCCGCGTACAAAAATAATTTTCCACCTCGAGGCAAAAAGCGATGTAAGGCTGACAATTTATGATGTGAAGGGTGAGATAATAGCCGAACTAATGAATGAAAGCAAAGATGAAGGATGGCATGAGGTTGAATATAATCCCGGGATAAAAGGAAATGATATAACCAGCGGAATATACGTTTATATGCTGGAGGTAAGAAAAGGAAACAAAATTATTTATTCCAAAATGGGGAAAATGGTAATGCTCAAATAAATCAATTTTTTTTCTATTATCCGGGAGGACAAATGAAACCTTTTTTGTTTTTAATAATAATGCCATTTACCCTTATCTTTTCACAGGATGATCCATTTCTTCTGGGCGCTAATTACCCTTATGGTGAATATGATTATTTTGATGAATGTATTGAAATGGGATTTACTGAAATTCAAACCGCTATAACTGACGCAAACTACACCTATTTTCAAGATCTTCCCATGATGCTTTTTCAGGAACAATTTTTACAGGATACTACAATTAAATATTTCAATTATTATACCGGGGGACATTATTACAAATGGGAACTTGAACAGGAATCGGGCGGCAGCGACTACGGATTTATTTATGATGATGGCGACATAATTCATGATCTTTCCGATGGATGCTGGTGCTGGACCAACGAAGGAATGTTTTACGGTCCCAAATCGAATGTTGTAACAGGTCCCGCCTCGTGGCAGGAAAAGAAATACACAAAAATTTTAGTGCCTGATCAGAATAAACGAATCACCTATAATTTAAAGCTCAGGTATAAAATCGAATTTGTTTATTTACCCCCCCAGGAAAACTTCGATATTTTGGAAATTAATTATAAGTACAGATACTATAATGAACTTGCCCAGGAGTATGATGAGATTACAGTAAAAAATAGTGATGTGATCTCTACTGAAGACGCGGGATCAGGTTATACCGAATTGAGCACACAATATCATCTTGATATAAATCCTGTCAATAATATTCCCCCATTCAGTTCTTACGCGACAGAAGGGGGCGATTATTCCGATTTATGTGACCGCTGCGGATTTATTATTGAATTTGATTATCTCGGCTCGCGGGGTTATGACCTGGTCAATGTTTATATCGATTATGTTGAAATAGATTGTGACCTCATAGGGCGTGTTTTAGTAGACCCGGAAGAGCATGATGATATTAAAGAAAATATTCAAAATTCAATCGAAGAATATAATCTCGGCACAACAAACGTGCTGCACTATATTGGTTATAATGAACCTCATTACATTGATCTTTATACACCCTACAAAATAACAGATGAGCTTATGCAGGAAATTAACAGCCCCAAAAAAAGGGATATATTCAGCTCATATTATATTTCCTACGATAATATTAACGGTGTAGACAGAGAAACCCGTTTTGACAATTATTTCTCGTTGGCGGCACCTGATACAATAAAATTTAATTGTTATCCCATCAAAGATCCTTCTTCCTGGGAAAATATTTCAGAAAATCTTCAACAAATGTTATACTACAGGAGTATAGTTGATATAGCCGCTTCAAAAGGAAAAGATTTTATACCCGCTATTCAGGCTCATGCCTGGAGCGGCGGACAAAGTTTGAGGAGGCCGGCGCCATCCGAACTTGAGTCAATGGTTAATATCGCTCTCGCGCATACTGCCGACGGAATTCATTTTTATAAACTTCACGAAACAGGCCGTCAGTGTATATTGAATAGCGACGGATCAAAATCAAATCTTTTTTATAAAATAAAAAATGATATCGCGCCCCGCCTGAATAACTTTGACGCCTATAATCAGTTGATCGGACCTACAAATTTTGCGATTAAACTTCGTGAACTTGAATATACCGGAAACTACCTTGTATCTTATTATTATCCCCCCACAGACGCCCCCGGAACACAGAATTCATATTATAATAATTCAATTTCCTGGGTATCAGATCCCAATCCTGAATCGGAAAATCATGGCTATATAATGACAGAACTTGAATTAAAGGAACCTATACCGGATTGGCCTCATATTTTTCTTTACGCTACAAACATTTTTACGAGCAGACCGGGATATAATTCAAAAGATTTTCATATAAATTACACTCATTCCTCTTATAATAATTATGTAATTATAGAACACGGGGTTGGTTTAATTAGTTACTACCAGAAAGGAGGAACGGATGTTACTTTTGATTTCCCTGCCGGAAAAGGTAAATTATTGAAAATAGCTGTTGCTCTGAAAGAAGGTGGTGAAATAATAACAAATGATACTCTTCACAATTCTATTTCCCTGGTAGATTCATTAAAAATCAATTCCAACAGGTCAATCGTTATTAAAGATTCTTACACACTTCAGGCAAATATCGAGATAGAAGATTCCGCGGAAATATCTATCGGAAAATTTGGAAACATTATTCTCGATGGCGGCAATCTCTATTTCACCGACTGGGATGGCTCGCTGCTTCTTATGGAAGAAAACAATCATCCGAAACTGGTTTGGGGTGTTCATCCTTCACTTTCTCCAATCCAGTACTACAAAATATACAGAAAAATCGGTGATGGAAACTGGGGATATATAACAAACACAACAGGAAACAGTTGGGTTGATTCAACATATTATGTCTTTCAGCCTGGTATGCCGCGATCTGATACGGCTTATTACAAGGTAACCGGTTATGGCGGCAGCGGCAGACCGCAGGAAAGCGGGTTTAGCAATACCGTTAATATAAGAATCGGCACCGGTGAAATGCAGAAAAGGAACAATGGGCTAATAGTTACAGAATATGCTCTTCAACAAAACTATCCGAATCCGTTTAATCCGGAAACAACTATTAAATACCAGTTGCCGGAAACATCGGAAGTTAAACTTGTGATATATGATATGCTCGGCAGGAAGGTAACAACGCTGGTCGATGAAACAAAAGAGATGGGTTATTACAGTGTGAAATTTGATGGCAGCGCCCTCTCCAGCGGAATGTACATGTACAAAATCACAGCCGGTAAATTTTCAGCGACTAAGAAGATGCTGCTGGTAAAATAAAATCAAACCTCCGAGGTTTTAAAAACCTCGGAGATTTCCTGATTAAAAATCGGTATCGCTATCGTTTTTTCATTTGATTTTGCAGAAATTCCAAAACAAAGACAACTCCTCTTTTCCTCCAAAATGTTTCCAAATATTCCAAGATATAAAATTATCCAATCCCTGTAGAGACAAGGCATGCCTTGTCTCTACCTACAAATGGCAATTGGCAAAAAAATCTGTTTCGAGGATGGAGCGCATACCTGACACAAAAATTATCCCGGGGCGTTAATACGGCGTACCTGACGGCACAACAGGTATGCGGGCAAATTTTTATCTAATCAAAAACTGAGGGAAACCAGAGAACCACTTCGGGGAAAATGAAAAGCAGCAGGATGGTAAAAAGCTGAATTGCCACATAAGGGATTGCACCCCTGTAAATATCTGTTGTTTTTACTTCGGGTGGGGCGACACCTTTCAGGAAAAAGAGAGAGAAACCAAAAGGAGGGGTAAGAAAAGAGGCCTGCAAATTAACAGCGATAAGTATGGCGGCCCAAAGAAGGTTTATTTCAAGCTGTAAAAGGAGAGGCAGAGCAACCGGAATTATAATAAATATTATTTCTATAAAATCTATAAAAAATCCGGCTATAAATATGACAAACATAATAATCGCCAGAAACTGATATGGTCCTAATCCGGCGGAAGAAATCAGATCGGACAAATAATGATCGCCTCCCATTCCTCTGAAAACAAGACTGAAGGCTGAGGCTCCGGTAAGGATCATAAAAGCCATACTTGTAAGTGAGGTGGTTTTTTTCATTACCTCTTTAAGCTGCCGGGATGAAAATTTTCCTCTTAATAACGTCAATAAAACGGCTCCGAGCGCTCCGATAGCGGCTGCCTCGGTGGGAGAAGCCACGCCGGCGAAAATGGACCCCAGAACTGTTGTTATCAGCAAAAAGGGGGCGGCAAAAGCGAGAAATACTTTTTTTACCATTCCGTCCCTGCGGAAGTTTTTAATTTCTTCGGCGGGCATAGCCGGCATATTTTCCGGTTTTTTTATTACCTGGAATATTATCCATAAAAGATAAAATGTCACCAATAAAATTCCCGGCACAAACGCGGCCATAAAAAGATCGCCGACAGATACATTCATAACACTTCCCAAAAGCACGAGCACAATACTTGGAGGAATGATCTGTCCGAGTGTTCCGGATGATGTTATTATTCCGCAGGCCACTTTGCTGTTATATCCTCTCTTGAGCATAACGGGCAGACTTAACACTCCCATAGTAACAACAGTCGCCCCGACAATCCCTGTCGCGGCGGCGAGCATAGCTCCGACAAAAAGAACTGAAACAGCCATACCTCCCCTTAATCTTCCAAAGAGAAGAGCCATGGTTTCAAGTAATTCTTCGGCCAGACCCGATTTTTCGAACATTACCCCCATAAATATAAACAAGGGCACGGCAAGGAGAATATAGTTTCCCATTATTCCCCATATCCTTAAGGGAAGAAGATTAAAAAATTCGGGACCGAAAAGGAAAACTCCAAATAAAAAAGATACTCCCCCGAGAGTAAAAGCAACCGGAAATCCGGCCATTAAAAAAACAAGAACTGTCAGGAAAAAAACTACAGGTAAAATATCCATCATTTATCTTCCTGAAATATCCGGATAAAACTTTTTACCAAAGAAGAAAAAGCCTGGATTAACAAAAGAAAAAAGGAAAAAGGTATTATCGCTTTTACAATATATTTCATAGGAAGCCCTCCCGGATCCGGCGATCTTTCACTAATCAAATAAGAATTTATCGCAAAGTCCATAGAAGAATAAATGATCATTACCGCGAATGGAATAAGGAAAAAAAGTATTCCCAGGATATTTATTAGGGCTTTGCCCCTTTCCGACAATTTTGAATAAAAAATGTCAACCCTTACGTGATCATCATATTTAAAAGTCCAGGCCGCTCCGCCGAGAAAAATCGCGGCAAAAAGATGAAGTTCAAGTTCCTGTACCGCGACAAAACTTACCTGGAAAGCATATCTCAATATTACATCGGCGCTGACAAGGATAACCAGCAGAAGTGTAAACCAGGAAATTAAATTACCGGTTATTTCTGTGACTTTTTCAGATACTTGTATATATTTTTTAGCTTTAGTCAATTCAATATGTTTTAATAATTGCAGAGTAAAATAAAAAAATATTGGGACTCGAACCAAAATATTCCCGATTATTTATTTATTTTAAGTTTTTATAAATCTGTAATTCCGATAATGGATAGAATTTCAGACATTATTTACCTAAATTATCAGATTAAATAAATAAATTATCACCATTTTGATAAAACAGGACGTTTTTGATTTTGTCCTGTAGTTACAGATATTTATAAATAATATCATTATAACTCCGTAAGAAAAAATGAAAGAAAAAGAGACCCTCCCCGCTATGTTTGAATCTACAGCAGACATATACAAAAGTTTATATGGCAAAGTAAAAACAGAAACTATAAAATGCCCCGCGAGCCTGATATTTTTAGGTGATCATACTCACTATACAGATGGAATTTTGTTAGCGTCGGCTGTGAATAAATATGTTGAATTAACCGCGGGATTAAGAGAAGATGACAAAATAGAGTTTTCCTCGGTAACAGCGGAAAACGAAGTCAGAACCAGCTCACTCGAAAAATATAACTACTGGTTTATAGGCGACTGTCTGAAAACGCTTGCAGGTATACTGAAAGAAGAGGGTATTCTGACGAGCGGAATAAACTGTGTAATGAAAAATGAAATTCCCCTCTGTCTCGGTTTGGGTACCATACCCCCTCATCTTATCGCGTTTATTGAAGTAATAAACAAACTTCTTCATCTTGGTCTTTCTTCAATGGAAGTAACCCGCTTATCACAGAAGGCTGAATATGAAACAATAGGAAAAATATCAAACCGCGCTCATCATTATACGGTAACTCATCATAAGCCAGGTTTTTTTACAAAAATTGATTTGAAGCTGAAGGAAATAAAACATATTGATTTTCCGGTAAATGATTATGAAGTTATCGTATTCGATACCCAAAAGAAGATCATAAACTCAAGGGATATTTGTAACCAGAGAATAGAAGAATGTGATGTTGGTATACAGGGGTTAAAACTATATATGTGGGGCATTAAAAGTATGCGTGATATTGGCAGAGATTTTCTCGAAAAACATATTCACATGATTCCCCGCAGGGTTTACAACAGGTGTTATTTTAATGTAAGTGAAAGAGAACGTGTTGATTATGCCTGCCAGGCGATAGAAAACAAAAATATTGATGATTTCTCACCCTATATTTTTGAATCACATTGTTTCTTAAAAGAATATTACGATCTGGATTATAAGGAACTTGATCTGCTTATTAATGCCGCTGAAGAATCCGGTCTTTCTTATGGTTCGAAAATGGTTAGTTGTTCAACCATTAAAAGCACATTAAATCTTGTAAAAACCGAAAATGCCGAAAATTTCATTGAACAATTAAAGTCGGCATATGAAAAAAAATACCGTAACAGATATAAAGTTCACCGGTTAAAATTTTCCAAAACTTATATGATGGAATAGGGTTGCCGGGGATAATTTAATATCTACTTGATTTTAACCCGGCAGAATTTTAGATTCTCATAAAGAAAATCTGGAAATAAATGAATTTGTTTGAAGATTACTTCGAAGAAGAGAACAATTCTTCTTCTGATATAGATGATCTCAGATCGAAAATAAATATATGTAAAGAGTACGTTTCAGACGGTCAAATTTTTGCTTACCTTGAAAACATCGAAGAAACTATTCAGCTTTGTCTGGAATATAATCTGAACGAAGACGGGCTTTTTCTCGCGGACGCCGTGCTGGATATCGCCCCATATAACTCTGAATTCTGGCAGTTTAAAGGCATTTTTCTGAATAATCTTTTTCAGTTTGATGAAGCTTATAATTGTTTCTGTACCGCGATATCACTAAACCCAAACGATGTTGAAACTCTCATCAATAAATCAATTTCTGAAGAAAACCTTGGTCTTACAGAAGAGGCTATAGAATCATTAATGGTTGCTTTAAGAATAGAGCCAATGAATGATGA
Source organism: Melioribacteraceae bacterium (assembly GCA_963677445.2). Lineage (GTDB taxonomy): Bacteria > Bacteroidota > Ignavibacteria > Ignavibacteriales > Melioribacteraceae. Next base: position 86,564 of record CAXXGF010000054.1, read on the forward strand.
AGCAAACTTCAGCCTTGGAATTATATATGAGAGACAGGATGATTTTGAAGACGCGGTTAAATATTTTATGATCGCTGTCGAGGCGGACCCTGAGTATAATGAAGCCTGGTATGAACTGGGTTATTGTTTCGAAAATATGGACCGTTTTGAAGATGCTCTCAACGCCTATGAAAAGTTTCTCGATCTTGAACCTTATAGTCATACAGGCTGGTACAATTGCGGAATAGTTTACCTGAGAATGGAAAACCTTAACAAAGCAGCCAATTGTTTCGAACTTTCTACAGCTCTGAAAGATGATTTCGTGAGCGCCTGGTTTAATCTTGGAGTCGCTTATGGAAATATGGATAAACTTCATGACGCTCAGAAAGCCTTTAAAAAAGCCAGTGAAATCGATCAGCTTGATGAAACAATCTGGTTTAATCTTGGCCAGGCTTATGAAGATACCGGAAGAATTTTTTACGCTATAGACAGTTATACCCGCGCTGTAAAAATAGATGATGAATATTATGACGCTTTTATGGCCAGGGGTTATTGTTACAGCAACATAGGCAATTATAATTTCGCTCTTGATGATTTTTCAAAAGCCGCCCTGCTTTCGGTTGATTCTTCCGATGCCTGGATCGCCAAAGCGGATATGGAATATTCTCTCGGCAGACTTATTCTGGCTATCGGCAGTTATAAAAAAGCGATCGCGTTAAACCCCGATAATTTTGACGCCTGGTATAAACTTGCTGAAACTTTTGTTGAATCGGGCAACTGGAGCAAAGGAGAAGAAGCTTTTGAAATGTGCTCTATCCTTAAACCGGATAACGCCAATTCTTATTACGGAAGAGCCAAAATTCACTTTTTAAAAAATGAAACAATCGAAGCTGTTAAATGTTTTAAACTTGCCTTTTCATGTGATCCGATGCTGAAGAAAATTTTCGCGAGAGACTATCCCGAGGCTGAAACGTCAAAATTGTTTAAGAATTTATTTGAAGAAGATTAGAATCCATGCAACTGATAGACAAATTTAATAACAAGACCGAATTAGTCGGCATTTTCGGACATCCGTTAAAACATTCATTTTCACCGCAGATACACAACACCTCCTTCGAAGCGCTTGGAATGAATTATATTTATCTTCCATTCGATATTCCGGCGTCCAATCTTAAATCCGCGCTGAAAGGCGCTGTAGCTCTTGGTATAAAAGGAATGAACATTACTCTGCCTCATAAAGAAAAAATAGTTGAGTATCTTCAGGATGTTTCGGAAGAGGCCAGTGTAATCGGATCGGTAAATACCGTTGTGAACGAAAATGGTGTTCTTCACGGGTATAATACCGATGTTAAGGGAATTATCGAAACTCTGAATGATTACAAAGAAACTATTAAAGAAACGGATGTTACCATAATCGGAGCAGGTGGAGCAGCCCGTAGTGTTGTTTATTCTCTTATCAGACATTTTAAAGTGAACAGCATTAATATTATTAACAGAACTCACCAAAAAGCCGAATCATTAAAAGAGTATTTTTCGACAAAAATGCTATTTGATAATATAAAGGCTTTTGAACTGGTTCCCCCCGATCTTACAGATGTTTTCAGAAACAGCAAAATGATTATAAATACAACATCTGTGGGTATGTACCCTGAAATGGATGACGCGATAACATCTATAAAAGAATGTTTTCATGAAGAGCAGATAGTTTTTGATGTTATTTATAATCCTCTTCAGACAAAACTTCTTAAGATGGCAGCTTCAAAAGGAGCGGAAACAATATCGGGATTAAAAATGTTTATCGAGCAGGCCGCGGCCTCTTTTGAACTCTGGACTAATGAAAAAATGCCTGCCGACATAATATACGCGAAATTAAAGGATGAACTTTTAAATGGAAAAGAGGGAGTCTGACGACTCTCCCTTTTTTTTAATCAATTGTCTTAAGAAGAATTATATTTTTTATCTCTCCCGCTATAACAAGGTAATCTTCCGCCTGAATAACATATCCCGAATTTGGAATAGCTTTAATCCTTTCATCCCCGTTTTCCTGGGTTTTAATAGAAAGAACATCAACTCCGTATCTTGCCCTGATGTTAAGTTCTCTTATGGATTTACCTGTAAATGATACCGGCGGTTTAATTTCCGCGATAGAATAACCTTCGAGAAAATGAACATTTTTTTCATCTTCTTTCATTGTTATACTGCTCGCGAGGCTCGAGGTAATATCTCTTCTTTCCACCTCTTTTTGATATTCATCCTGAATATCCTTATTCCATAACATACCTATAATTTTTGAATTATCCTGAGAATCAACAACAGGAATTCCTTCAACATCCTTCTTTCTCATTTTTTCTATTGCTACCGCGCAGTTATCATCGGGCGTAACATAGTTAAAATTAAAATCAGCTATATCTCCGGCAATTACAATATTCTGAAGAAATTCCTTGTCGAAAAGATATTCCTTAATATCATAGATAGAAATTACCCCGCTAATATTATGTCTGTTATTAAGCACCGGAAATTCAGGTCCTTTTCCCCTGATAATTTTATTTACAATCTGATTAAAGTTATCGGTAACATTTACATAATTATAATCCTTTGAGTAAATATCTTTTACAAAAAGGGACTCCATGATATTTGTTTCCGCACCTTCCCTTATCACAACATTTCTGAGCAGAAGTTTGAGTGTATAAATTGATTCGCGCGAAAGTCTTGAAGAAATTATTGTGCTGATTATACATGTAATCATTAAAGGGAGAATAATATGATAATCATTTGTAAGTTCGAATACTATAATAATAGCGGTTATAGGCGCCCTGGTTGTTCCGGCCACAAGTCCCCCCATGGCGACAAGTGCGTATGCTCCGGGCGAACCTGATATATCGGGAAAATACTGGTGAACAAAACTGCCGAAAAAGCAGCCGAGCATCGCGCCCATAAAAAGAGAGGGAGCAAAAATACCGCCTGAACCTCCGGAACCAAGCGTAAGCGCGGTCGCAATAATTTTTAAGAATATCAGACCAAATGCCAAATACCAAATCAGGTTGCCATGCAGAGCATTATTAATTGAGTCATATCCCACACCCATAACCTGTGGAAAAATAAGAGCCATGGCTCCTATCGCAAAACCTCCGGTAACAGGCTTAAGATATTCCGGAAATTTAAATTTATTATCAAAGTAGTCCTCTGAAAAATAAAGCACTTTTATAAATAACCAGGAAATTACACCGCTGAGAGCGCCAAGAACGAAATAAAAACCAAGTTCGTATGGAGAAACCAACTGATAAGCGGGCACCTGGAAAGCCGCGAAGTTTCCTTCAAACCTGTGAGATATGACAGTCGCCATAACAGAAGAAATAACAATGGGCGAAAACTGCGCGACGGCAAAATCCATTAAAATTATCTCTACTGCAAATAACGCTCCCGCTATAGGGGCGTTAAACGCGGCTGCAATACCGGCCGCGGCGCCGCAGCCTACAAGTGTTTTAAGTCTTTTGCTCGGGACGCGAAAAAACTGACCAACCGTTGAACCAAGACTCGACCCTATCTGTATGATCGGTCCTTCACGACCTACGGATCCCCCGGTGCCAATTGTAATAGCCGAGGCGAACGCTTTAACAAGAGCGACGCGCGGCCTGATTTTTCCACCCCTCAACAGAATAGCCTGCATTACTTCGGGCACACCATGTCCTTTAGCTTCGGGAGCAAAAAAATAGATCAGCGGCCCTACTATCAAACCACCCAAAACAGGGATAAGCAATTTTATATACCAGGGTGAATTAATTATATTCTCCAGAATACTGCCATCGCCCGAAAAGGATAACACCGATATCTCTTCTATTAAAAACCGGATACCGATTGCCGCGAATCCTGCCAAAATACCTATGATAATCGCTACAATTATCATAAATGTGTGTTCTGTCAGTTTGGCTTTTTCAATTAGCGAAGAAGTTTTATGCGAAAAGAAAGTAGAAAGCCTTTTTAAAGATAAATCCATCTTCTATTCCTGATGTTCTGGAGAATTTTAAATCATACAAAGTTAAAAAAATTAGAGACCATTTACCTGCTAAGGTTTGATAATGATCTTTTTATTATTTCTTCGAGAGTCGCGGCAGGATTTCCTTCCATTATTTTCCTCACTGTCTGTTCCGCCGATTTTTTGTTGTATCCGAGGCTTATAAGGGCCGCTAAGGCATCTTCTCTTATTCCCGCAGGCAGAGACGCCCCTTCCACATCGGTCTCTCCTATGACGCTCATTTTGTCTCTCAGCTCAATGATTATTCTTTCGGCTGTTTTTTTACCCACTCCCGGAACAGAAACAATTCTTGAAATATTTCCTTCAATTATTGCCATAGTGAGTTCGTTCGCCGAAATGCCCGATAACATATTCAGCGCGAGACGGGGACCGATTCCATTTACTGAAATAAGTAGCAGAAAAACATTTTTTTCTTTTTCGGAATAAAATCCAAAAGATCGAGCGCGTCTTCTTTTACATGCAGATGTGTAAAGAGTTCTGCATTTTCTTTCCCCGATATTTTTTCGAATGTCGTTAATGATATATTAAGCAGGTATCCGAGTCCGCCTGTTTCAATAAGCGCTCTGCCCGGTTTTAAAGATTTTATTTTGCCTGTTATATATCCTATCATTTTTTTAATTCCTTGATCTGTGTGTTTATCAACAAATTCCTGTTGCTTATAATAATAATAAATTCTTTATATATTTAAAAAAAATTAATAATAGTAATAAGCGCGTTAATATGTTGATAACTCTGTAAACTGTTATTTTTTAATAAGCTGACAAAAGATTGATTTGTTGATCATAACTATTTTTTCAAATGCCAAATGTTAGCAAGTTCTTATATCTTGATAACTGCGGGGTTATCAACATTTTTTCACAACCGGTGTTAACAATTTATTAACACGATTTTTTAATAAGTTTAGCGGAACAAAAATTAGAAATGCCGCTTAATATTAAAACAGGAGATATTAACTTAAGCAACTAAATATTAATATTCGTGCATTAAATGGCAGAATATTGAATTATGCAAGTTAATAAAAACGAACCCTGCTCGTATTCGAAACGAGGATTATGATTACTCCGGTAGGCAAATATAGTGTACCTGACGGCACACAGCATTTCCAGCTTTTCATTTTTTTACCAATGTGATGTTTCTAACGAGACAAATTATTTTATATCATTTTTATATTGCTCTCTTAGGGGCGAAATGTTAATATAAAAAATGGAAGAAATAAACAGGCCTCTCTCCGGATTAGTTCCAACTCAAGGTAAATCAAACCTCCCATTCTACCCTTAATATCTTAAAGGGAGGGAATTCAGATATTTCATTATCGAAGAGTTTTCGAGAGTTTATTATTATTTCTGCTAAATTTGAAATTCGGCGCTTTTCAAAATTTGGGTTCTTTGGTTGAAAAAATATACACCCGGCAGAAGTAAGTTTTATTAAACATATTCTGAGGGGCGATATATCAAACGAAATTTTCTAATGATCGAGTAAAAAACACAACACAGTATTGAGGGAAACAAAAGATTGACCGGATATAAAATTGTCATCGAAATCCAATAGAAGTCGTCATCGAAATCAGTTTTTTTTATCAGAGAAGTATTTTCACTTTCCACTAACCTCACTTCTGGCTCGGCCAGTTTAAGATTAATCCCTAAGCAGTCAAATTCCGCGCAAAAAGATAAGAAATTTATTTTATGAAATAATCTGTCGTCCCTTGCGGGACAATGGAATATCTCCCTAACCAATTACCCCACAATGAATTGTGGGGCTATTATCTATTGTCCCTAACGGGACTTTTATATATTATTCATCTCGTTAAAAATGGTATCATTTAAAAAGAATCTCGTCAGGGATGAAAGAAAATAGAGACTATTTTCAAATAGGGGAACTTGTTCAAGAATACATAAATAAGTCCTGTCAGGGATTCTCCGCGGCGAACAGGCGGACAGAATTATTTTTGCTTCTTGCCTGGCCAGTTAAAAATTAATCCGTAAGCAGTTAAATTCAACGTAAAATGACATAAAATTTTTTTGACAAACCGGAATGTATTTTTAACTAAGCTCTGTTGATCCCATGCAGGGATATTCCTGTATGAGTTTGTTCTTTACTACCCCGGAAGGACGTTCCGCGATAATGCTGCTTTAACAAAGCAGATTCGACTCAAAAAATATTCGCGTGAAAACCAATTCGTAATTTGTAATTCGTCATTGTTTCTGGCTTGTCCGGCCCGGGAATATAAAAATTGTAAATCCAATATCATTTTGGTAAAGGTTTTTAATTGTTTAATTTTGTTTCTCATTTTCAGGAAAGGAAAACATTTGTTACTGATTGATATAAAAGAAGGAAAGTGTGACTTTTGTGGATGTTGTGTCGCAATTTGTCCGGAAGACGCGATTGAACTGAAAGAATCGGATATAAAAATAATAGAGGAAAGCTGCACGAATTGTTCAAAATGTGTGTGGTCCTGCCCTATTGAAGTTTTAGTATTTAATAAAGAGAGGCTGAATGAAAAAAGAGTATGATATAATAGTAGTTGGCGCCGGACCGGCAGGATCATCGGCGGCTAAAGCTGCCGCCTCTCTTGGTGTTTCTGTTTTACTTATGGAGAAAGACAGGGATGTCGGATACCCTGTAAGATGTGGCGAGGCGGTAAGTAAAAAAGTGCTTCAGAAATATGTTGATCTCGATTATAATTTTGTCGCGCAGGAAATAAATAAAGTATCTTTTATTTCGCCCGATAATACAGAGGTGATTTGTCCCATGGAAGATAACATACTCATTCTGGAAAGGCGGATATTCGATTATGAACTTGCCAGAAGAGCGGCTAATAACGGAGCCGAGGTAATAACAAGAACCTATGTGAATGGAATTTTAAGAAATGATGACGCGGTGTCGGGAGTTACGTATGAATATCTTGGAGAACAGAAGGAACTGAAAGCTAAAGTTGTTATAGCGGCTGATGGAATAGAATCACGAGTCGGGCGCTGGGCGGGACTTAAAACATATACAGATTTTCGTGAAATGGAAAGTTGTATACAGGTAACCGCGGGAAACCTTGATGTTGATATGGAAACCTGTGTTTTTTATTTTGGTGAGCAGGTAAGTCCGCATGGATATTTATGGGTATTTCCAAAGGGTAATCGTTCTGCTAATATAGGATTGGGAGTATCGGGAGATATTGGAAGGAAAAAGTCGGCAAAATCATTTCTTGATGATTTTATGGGTTTAAATTTTCCTGACGCGCCTGTCTTTACGCGTGTAGCGGGAGGTGTTCCATCAACAATAACACTCGATAAAATTTCAGCGCCCGGAATTCTTCTTGTCGGCGACGCCGCGAGAATGGTAAATCCATTATCGGGCGGCGGAATATCCAGCGGAATAGCAGGTGGATTATTGGCGGGTGAAATTGCCGCGAAATCGGTTCTGAATAAAAATCCCGATTTACTGCTTACATATGATAAAGTTTGGCATGACCGCTACGGAAGGAATCATGAAATATTTAACAGAATCAAAGACGCGGTCTATTATATGTCAGATGATGATTTTAACCAGCTCGCGAAAATTACCGGCAGGATAAAATTTGAAGAAAGAACCATTGGCAGAATAATAAGACAGGCTGTAATAAACAAACCATCCCTTTTAATTGATGTTGCAAAAGTATTTCTGACATAATGAAAAAAATAATACTTCAGTTGCTTGAGAAACATTTTCAGTATATACTGGAAAAATGGGCCGAGAAAATAGATGAAAATTTCAGTAAAAAACTGTCGGGCGCCCAGACAAAAATGTTTGTAAAAAGTTCTCTTAAAACATTAATGACAGTTTTTGAAACAGCCGATTATATAAAAGCCGACAACTATCTTATTGAAATTTATAATCTTTTTAACCAGGCAAAATTAAACCTGCTTGAGATAAGCCAGCTTTTCAGCAACGGACGCTTTACCATAATCAGCGCGCTTGAAACAGATAAATCATATAAATATGATCCTTTGATTCTTATAGGTTTTATTGATGAAATAATTGAGCAGGTTTACGCGAGATATGGTATAATTCATCAGAAGGCAAAATTGAAGGAACTGGAATCGGACAGGAATCGTCTCGCGGCAAAACTTGAGCTGAATCAGCAATATCTGAAAAATATTCTGAAAACATCTAATTCAGCGATCATAGTTATTGATAATGATGAAAATTTTATATCGTGGAATAAAGGAGCGGAAGAAATATTCGGGTATACCGAGGATGAGGTTATCGGAAAACCTTCTACAATACTGCTTCCTGAAGGCAGCACATATAGTGAAGAGCTTAAAATAATACAGAATGAGGTTACAAACAGCGGATATATAAGGCTGAATGATACTGAAAGACGTACAAAAAGTGGTGAACTGATATCTGTAAATCTTAACGTAACATCAATTCCCGGCTCGAATGGAATTTACCGGGGCCGCACAGTTATAATTAATGATTTTACAGAAATGAAAAAACTTCAGCGGCAGGTTGATCAGTCGGAAAAACTTGCGGTAATAGGTCAGCTCGCGGCGGGAATAGCGCATGAAATAGGAAATCCCCTCACCTCAATATCTTCACTCGTACAGATATTACAAAGAAAAACAGGAGAGGATTTTACCAGGGAAAAACTGTCTGTTATCAGGGAAAATATAGACAGAATCTCAAAAATTGTGAGAGAACTTGTTGATTTCTCAAAACCTCCCGGTCATGATAAAACATCAATAAATATTAATGATGTAATTAAAACCGCGACTGGTATAGTTAAATATGATAAAAGGGTTAAAAAGGTAAGTTTTATTACTGAGCTCGATCACAGCCTTCCCTCTTTATATGTTGTCCCCGATCAGCTGCTGCAGGTATTTGTGAATATTCTGCTGAACGCCCTTGACGCTATTGAGGGAGAAGGTGAGATTACGGTAAAATCATATATGGAAAATGAAAAAGTCAATATTGAGTTTATAGATGACGGATGCGGCATAAACAAAAAAGATATCGATAAAATATTTGATCCCTTTTTTACTACAAAAGATGTAGGGAAAGGCACAGGGCTCGGTCTGGCGGTAAGTTACGGAATAATAAAAAAGGAAAGAGGCGAAATAGTAGTTAAAAGTATCATTGGAAAAGGAAGTAATTTTAAGATTATTTTGCCTGTGGCAGTTCATAAAACAGGTAAATCGATGAAAGATGGATGATAATTCCATATATTTAAGTTTTTCCCGCAAAAAAAACAGATAAACAGGATAATATATGAAACACAGAATATTAATAGTTGATGATGAAAGCGCGATAAGAAGTTCTCTGAAAATGTTTCTGGATGATGAAGGTTTCGACGCCGATATTGCGGCAAACGGAGAGGAAGCGCTGGAAAAAATAAAAGAGGATGATTTTGAAATTATCCTTTCAGATATAAAGATGCCTGTAATGGACGGACTTCAGCTTATGGAAGAGGCGCTGAAATTTTCGCCGGGAACATTTTTTATAATTATGACAGCATTCGCATCAGTCGAAACTGCCATTGAATCACTTAGAATGGGCGCGTTTGACTATATAATAAAACCTGTTGATTTTGATAACCTCCTCATAAAAATTCAAAGACTTATTGATTATAAAAAACTCTCTTTTGAAAATAAAACTCTCAGGCAGCGAATATCATCTGAAAGTGGTTATAAACGTATAATAGGCAGCAGCGCGCCAATGAAAAAGGTGTTTAAAATTATAGAGAGAGTCGCCCCCACAAATAGTAATGTGCTTATTTATGGCAAAAGCGGAACAGGAAAAGAGCTTGTGGCGAAAGCGATACATCATAAAAGTAAAAGAAGTGATAACATATTTTTGCCTGTTAACTGCGGAGCAATTTCGGAAAGCCTGATTGAAAGCGAGTTATTCGGCCATAAAAAAGGATCATTTACCGGCGCCACGGATGAAAAACAGGGGCTATTTAAAGTAGCCGGGGGAGGAACCCTGTTCCTCGATGAAATCGGGGATCTGCCGCTGAATCTCCAGGTTAAGCTTCTCAGGGCGCTTGAAGATAAAAAATTTCTCCCCGTTGGGGGAGTAAAACCTATTTCTTCCGATGTAAGAATTATCGCGGCCACCAATCAGAATCTTTTTGAAAAAGCGAAAAAAGGTGAATTCAGGGAGGACCTTTATTACAGACTTAATGTTGTGGATATAAAACTTCCGTCGCTGAATGAAAGAAAAGATGACATTCCTCTTCTTGTTAATCATTTTATAGAAAAATATTGCAATGAGATGGGTAAAAAAGTAATAGGCATTCAGAATGACACACTTAAAGCCCTGATGTCGCATAACTGGCGGGGCGGAGTGAGAGAGCTGGAAAATGTTATTGAAAGAGCGATAATATTTGCCTCGGAGGATATCATTAAAGTTGAGGACCTTTCAGACAATATAAATAAAACCGATCTTTCGGAGGATTACCCCGATTCGTTAAGAGAGGCCATGAAAAGTTTTGAAAGGGAGCATATTTTTAAAACTATCAAAAAATTCAATATGAGTAAGGAACAGGCCGCGAAAGCATTAAATATCGGGCTCTCTTCACTTTACAGAAAAATGGAAGAGCTTGATATTCCTTCAAAAATAAAGGAAAGTAATGAAAGCGTGGAATCATGAGAAAAATATCTTATATCGAATTCACGTAAAATAAAATTAGCCAATTACATTTTTTTGGTTCTATATGAAATTTAGTGGGTAAAGTAATAAAATAGCGTATAAAGATATGAATCAAAGATTCGCAAATTGTCATGTTAGATTTCCGGAAACCAGCCCCTGGTCATCACCACCACAGAACGCACGGTCTTGAAAAAAGTGGATGAGTCTTAAAGTCCCTCTTACCCCCGACTGAGCCAAACGCTTTCAGCATTCCATATCTTTATGCCTTTGCTGCTTTCGCCCATTCAGGGCTCTGATAATGTCTTTGTTTTTCTTAACCGGGGCGTTGTCCCGGCCTGTTGCCTGCACCCTTTCAGGGTTTTGTATCCATCTGTGACAAACTGGAATTATTATTAGCGCTGAAAGCGCGACAATCAACAGCCCCGGGCAACGCCCGGGGTAATAAAAGAAAAGTGTATTTAAGCCCTGTAGGGGCAGAAGCTACACGTCGGGATTATCCGGTTATACTTTAACAAAAGGTTTTGTTTAATTGTCAGGACCGACAAAAATCACCCACTGTATTTCACATAGAACCATTTTTTTTAATAGGGCCGGGAGATATCTCCCGGTTTTTTTTATTCATTCGCCAATCAGCCCGGAAAATATATAATTGTTTTAGCGTGTATAATAATCGTAGGACAGGCCCCAGAAGGACAGGCTTTCCAGCCTGTCCTTCTGTTGTAACGCAATAATGCCATGGAATTATCCAAAACCGTATTAAGGAAAATCCTCCCCAAAAAGTACCGCGGGGAAAACAGAAAAAACAAAAAAGCGTCCAGGTGTGCCGTCAGGTACTCCATATAACACACTCTGAATTTTATTCGGCGCCTTATGTGAAAGGATTAAATCGCAAAAAACTTGTTGAATTGAGCCTTAGTTTATGAAATTACGACAAAAAAGCTTGATGGGAGTCAGGAGTTTTAAATTTTTTGTAAAACAGGAGAACGGATCAGGATAGGATTCCAGCCTGCCGCGGTAATCGTTTTACCCGAAAATAATCTTAACCGCTTCGGACAGGGTTTCGACAAACTCTATTTGAGCGGATACTTTTTTAAGTCCCTTTTTATTTCCGGCGGGTATAATAATTTTATCGAAGCCAAGTTTTACCGCTTCCGAAATTCTTTTTTCAATTCTGTTAACACTCCTTATTTCACCGCCGAGTCCCACTTCGCCAATAACCGCGCGGCTTTTCCCCACCGGTTTATTCATAAGGCTGCTGATAACCGCCATACAAACGGCGAGGTCGATAGAGGGTTCCGCTATTTTAAGCCCTCCGGCAATGTTGAGAAACACATTCTGTGAAGAAAGAACAAAACCCTCGCGGCGTTCAAGAACGGCGAGAAGTATAGATAAACGGCGTGAGTCAAAGCCTGTGGTAACCCGCTGCGGATTTCCGAAATTTGTAACAGAAACAAGGGACTGCACTTCTATTAATACTGACCGGCTTCCCTCAATCGCCGCTGTTACCGCGGAGCCGGGAACATCTTCATTCCTTTCGCTTAGAAATAGTTTGCCCGGGTCATTTACTTCCACAAGACCTTTATCGGACATTTCAAATATGCCGATCTCATTAGTATTGCCAAATCGGTTTTTAACTGATCGCAATATTCTGAATGAATAATTTCTTTCCCCTTCAAACTGTATGACCGCGTCTACCATGTGCTCAAGAAGTTTCGGACCCGCTACGTAACCTTCTTTTGTTACATGACCGACAATCATTGCGGGAATATTTTTGCTTTTGCAAAGGTCCATTATTGAAGCGGCGCTTTCTCTTATCTGGGTAACTGAACCGGCGGTATTATCAAACTCAGGATTTACAAGGGTCTGGATTGAGTCGACAATTATCAAACCCGGTTTTATTTCCTCAACAGCATTGCTAATAACTTCGGTGCTGTTTCCGGCCATCAGGAAAACATTCTCCGAACGTATATTTAACCTTTCGGCTCTCATTTTAACCTGGTTGACCGATTCTTCCCCGGTAACATAAAGAACCTTAATTCCCGATTCAGCGGCGGCCTGAAGCATAAGAGTGGATTTTCCTATCCCCGGATCACCTGCGATAAGAACAACGGAACCGGGCACCATACCGCCGCCGAGAACACGGTCAAGTTCTTTTATATTGAGCGTTGCCCGTAATCCTGAATCATCTTCCATTTTTGAATTAAGAGGAACAATTTCACTTTTCCCACTTTTTTTATTCTTTCCTTTTGGTTCGGGGATTTCCTCTGAAAAGCTGTTCCACTCTCCGCATGAGGGGCATCTTCCTATCCATTTAAGAGACTCATAACCGCAGTTATTACAAATAAAAACAGATTTTGATTTAGACAATTAAAAACCGGTTCTTTTTATAAAATTTTCCAGAACCACATCCTTTGTATTTGAAAGATCATCCGGAGCGCCATTAAAATATACTTTTCCCTCATGGATCATAACAATTTTATCGGCAATGGTTTTTACGCTGAACATATCATGAGTTATCATGATGGTTGTAACATTCATTTTTTCATTAACTTCTTTCATCAGGTCATCTATTGAGTCGGACATTACAGGGTCGAGGCCTGTAGTAGGTTCATCATAAAGAATAAACTCAGGATCGGTAATAAGCGCCCTTGCCAGCCCCACCCTTTTTCTCATACCGCCTGAAAGTTCGCTTGGTTTCAGTTTTTCTATTCCGGGCAGCCCGACCAGCTCAAGTTTTTCAGAAATTCTTTTCTGAAGATCCTTCTCAGAAATACCGGTGTCATTTTCAACAAGCGGAAGTCCGACATTTTCCTCCACGGAAAGAGAATCAAAAAGAGCCGCGCCCTGGAAAAGAAATCCAAAATTTCGCCTGATTTTATAAAGGGCTTTCTGCGATATTTTGTTTATATCCTGACCATCAATCTTAACATAACCTTTATCAGGCTGGAGAAGCCCGACGATATGTTTAAGAAGAACACTCTTTCCGCAACCGGATTTACCAATTATGGCGAGCGCTTCCCCTCCGCTTATCTCAAGATCTATACCCCTGAGCACATCCTTTGAGCCGAAACTTTTATGCAGTCCTGAAATTTCAATCATAATATAATCAGTCAACCCTGGTGAAAGAAAAAGTCAGTTTTCCGCTGCCATCAAGTTTGGAAATAGTCGCTGTCAGCTTTTGCCGTGATTCAAGTTTATAAATTATGCGCTGCGGGTAATCATGCGCCCCGTTTTCAAAAACCATGTAATATTCTTCCCACCGGATAAGTTCGAACGCGACCGGAATTTCATTCTCTTCCGGTTTTGCGAGGTAATAAAATTTATCACCCATTTTTACTATTTTCAGATATTCCGATATCTTTTTTCCCTCGCCGGCAGCAGTCCAGGCCGAACCGGTGTATTCACCGCATTCATTTAGTTCCCACTCTTCATAAAGCGCGGGCCGCGTCTGAAGCCGCGTCCATGTTCCTTCAAGCCAGGAGGGCAGCTCCTGCGATAAAATAGTGGAAAAAGCTGTTAAGAAAAAAATAAGAACAAACGGAAAGTGTTTATTCATTTTTTTCCTTTTTCTCTTCTTCGTCATTCTTTTCTTCCTCTTCCGGTTCTTCTTCTATTTCTGTTTCTTCTTCAGGAACCTCTTCTTCTGATTCCCCTTCCGCCGGTTCTTCTTCATCGTCGAGATCGATAAACTTTTCTGCGGCTGGCTCTTTATCCTCTATTTCACGATTTGTCTCATCCGGGATAATAACTTCTGATTCCTCTTCTTCTTCAGGAAGTTCATCATAAAGTTCAAGCCTGCTTTCATATTTCTGCAGTTCATTTTTATAATCGGCAATTTTGGATTGCAGGCCCTTTTCCATAGCGATAAACTGGGTTATTTTTGAGGCGTGCTGTTCTTTTTCAAGCTCGGTATCCATAATTTCACTTTTGAGCTTCTGTTCTTCATTACGAAGGCTGTCAACACTTTCCCTGACTTCTTTAAGAGTATCCTCATATTTTTTAATTTCTTCTATTATACCGCTTTCTCTTTCTTCAAATTCGGCGTAATTACTGCTGATCTGCTCAAGCATCTGTTTGACGGTGCTTTGAATGTCACTTTTCTGTCCCTGAAGCTGAGTGGTTTGTCCTTTAAGATCATGCAGAAGAATTCGTTGCCGGTTTTCTTCATCCTTTAATTTAATTATACTGCTGTTCAGCGCCTGCTGCTGCTCCTTAAGTCCTTCTATATGAGTTTCAAGAGCTGCCTGTTCTTTTTCAAATACCTTAATTATTCCAGAATATTCGGCATACTTCGCTGTTTTTTCAGAGAGGACTCTTTCTTTTTCCGCGATTTTGGTTTCCATTTCAAGGGTTACCTGGCGGAGTGAATGAACTTTATTTTTGGAGAGAGAAATTTCTTCACCGAAACGCTGGAGTGTCTCGGAAAGTTTGTTTTCTATTTCGAGATAACTTTCTTCAACCTGGAATTCACGTTTTTCAAGTTCCTGAATTTTTGTCTTAATTCTTGAAAGCTCAAGCATCAGCTTTTCTTCATCTTCACGTTTTTCAAGAATTTCATTATTTATCTCAACCTTAACAGATTCGAGATTTCTTATTTCATTAGTTATTTCACTAAGTTTTTTATCTTTTTCCTTTATTTCATCGATCAGCTTTTCAAATTTGCTCTGCTCAAATGATAACTTCTGTTCCACTCCGGCCAGCTCACTTTGTTTTTTCCCGATCTCATCAATGAAATTTTCCTTCCGGTTGGAATATTCACTGAACATGCTGTCTTTTTCTTTCAACTGTGAAGTTATTGCCGCGAGGCTGTGTTCAAGGTTGGTTTTTACCTCTTCATTGCCTGAAATTTTATCATTGATACCTTCAAGGTATATTTCACGTTTTTCGCTTTCCCTTTCAAGCTCGTCGATTTTTTCAGTCAGCCGGTCTTTTTCTTCCCTGAGAGTAAGTATTTCACCCTGATGTTCTTTGATTTCTTTTTCGAGCGCTTCATTGCGGGCAGTAAGGTCATTATTTTTCTGTTCCGATTCATCAGCCTTCTGCTTTGCTATTTCAGCTTCCTCATTTAATTTCGACTCATTATCTCTGAGGGAGGAAACATTCTGTTCAAGTTCGGCCACTTCAAGATCAAGCGCTTCATGCCGGTTATTCAGATCAATAATTTTTTCATCAAGTTCCGAAGTCCGGGCATTCTTCTTTTCAATTTCCTCTTCAAGTTTGCTGTTTTCAATCAGCAGGCTTCCTTTGGCTTCCTCAAGCTCATCAATCTTTGATTGGGCGTCTTTTGCGGTTTCCTGATGACCTTCCTCTGAATTCTTAAGTTCCTCCAAATCACCGGAAAGTTTTTGAATTTCATCATCAAGCTCTTCTTTCTGCGATTCAAATTCCCTTATGTCATTCTCAAGGTCTTTTCTTTCCCTGGCGATATCGGAGAGTTCTTCCCGCGCGGTGGAAATTTTGCTCTCGAGACTGGAGAGGCTTTCATTTTTTTCGAGCACAGCGTGAAGCTGGTTTCTTAAATCCTGATTTTCTTCCAGAAGCCTTTCAGCTTCTTTATTCCTTGAAAGTAAGCCCATTGAAGTTCTCCCTTCTTGGCTCTTAATAAAATTTTATTTTGTATGATCTCTGTCCGAATATAATGGACGAATAATATAAAAATTCCTTCGGCCATCTTCTATTATTTTTATAAAATAAATAAAAAATAATTAGGAAATAAGTGATAAAGATCAATTTTTTACTTCAATATAACCTTCCGCTATCAAAATACGGTTTTCATTATAGACCGCGACCTTAAATTTTCCGTTAGCTGTAAAAACATAGGGGAAAAAAGTATCAGGCCAGTCTGGCTCAATTTTATATTTTTTATCATCTATAAATTCGTCGTAGGCGTATGTTCTGTTGTTCATCCTTCTGAAATCAACATAAAGAGTATCGGAGTTAATCGGTCTTCCGTTATCAAGATAAATATAAACTTTTCCCCCGTCATCATTAATGGAAACGGAGCCCCTTTTATTAAAGGGTTTTCCATCCATAATAATATCTGAAAATGTTAATCTGCTTCGTCCGTAATATGTCCGGGCGGCAAAATCACCCGAGGATGAATGTTCATCATCCATAACAACCACCAGTGTTCCCGAAGCGAGTCTCGCACCCGCTCCATCTTCAAAATAAAAAAAGTAGGTTCCTGTCTCGGTAAATTTATAATTATAAACCACCCAGTTTTTTTTGTCGTGAACCATAACTTTTTTATGGTCGTAAGGTTTATATCGGTTTACCTGTTTTCGGTCGACAAACATAAAAATTTCTTCATCAGCTATCCGGTTTTCACCATTATCCATAAGCACATAAAGAAAGCTGCCCCAGGGTTTTATTCGAAACTTTTCGATCTCTTCCACCGGTTTGCCCTGCCGGGTATAATTTTTGCAAAAAGAAACCTGCTGGGCAATACTGAGGGCCGGGATAAGGGTCAGCAGCAATAATGTTAATATTCTTTTATTCATGCCAGATTTTAGTTTACTGTTTATCCTAAATATACGAAAAAATAATCAGACTATTTTTTCCAGAATGAGGGGGAAAAAATAATAAGCACCGTAAAAAGTTCAAGTCTGCCGAGGAGCATAAGGAAACTGAGGAACCATTTACCGCCATCTGGAAGGTGAGCGAAGTTTGAAACCGGGCCTACCGATCCGATCGCAGGTCCTACATTGCCAAGTGAGGTTGCCACGGACCCCATTGCCGATTTGAAATCGAGCCCGAAAAGTGACATTATTATGCTGCCGAATGTAAATATCGCAATATAAAAGAGAAAAAAGGCTAATATATTTGAGATTATTTCCTGCGGAACGGCGTTTTTATTGAACCTTACAGGAATGACAGCCCTCGGATGCACCAGGCGGCGAAGTTCGAGAAAACTGTTTTTTACCAGGAGAAAATGCCGCACAAACTTTATTCCCCCACCCGTTGATCCGGCGCAGCCGCCGGCAAAAAGCAATATAAAAAAGATAAGCTGGAAAAATGGACCCCAGGCTTCATAGTCGGCTGTAACATATCCTGTTGTGGTTACTATCGAAACAACCTGAAATAATGAATCGCGGATAGAAATACCGAAAGGGGCATATTCGGCAATAAAAAGCACCAGCCCGAATAACAGTGCCGTAATTATAATAAATATCGAATAGGAACGAAATTCATCATTTTTTATGACGGTATTAAAATTTCTATGAAGCAGATGATAATGGAGAGAAAAGTTCACACCCGCCATAAACATAAAAAATATTATCACATAATGTATATAAGTTGAATCATAGGCGGCTATGCTGTCCTGCTTTGTGGAAAATCCCCCGGTTGCCATTGTTGTGAAAGAATGGCATACCGCGTCAAAAAGATTCATTTCCCCCAGCATAAGAAGGCCTGTTTCGGCAACAGTAAAGAGAAAATATATTCCCCAGAGTCTTTTGGCTGTTTCTCTTATTCGGGGATGAATTTTATCTTTTGTGGGACCGGGCACCTCGGCGACAAAAAGCTGCATTCCCCCTATCCCCAGTATTGGCAGAATAGCGAGGGAGAGAACAATTATTCCCATACCGCCCATCCACTGTGTGATGCTTCTCCAGAAAAGCAGCCCGTGGGGAAGTTCCTCAATGTTGTTCAGAATGGAAGCTCCGGTAGTTGTAAAACCTGATATGGTTTCAAAAAAGGCGTCGGTATATGAAGGAATCGATCCATGAAGTACAAATGGAAGGGCCCCGAAAAGAGACATCACAATCCACCCCGATGAAACGATTATATAACCATCTTTTTTTGACACATCCCTGAACAGCCCTTTTGTATAATAATACATAAGAAACCCGATAATTGAGGTGCCAAGGCCGCAAAAGAGAAGAACATAAACATCATTATCACCATAATAAAGGGAAAAGGGAATGCCGGGAAGCATGCTTAATCCTTCAAGCAGAAGCATAAAGCCGATGAAGTTTAATATTACTCTGTAATTAATCATTACTGGAAGAATTTTTCAACTTTATTAATTTCATCCGGCAGAGCAAAAACCACAACTTTGTCATCCGGTTTAATTATTGTATCGCCGACAGTAATTTTACCTATTCCATCCCTGATATAACCGCCGATTATTGCGCTGCGGGGGAACTTCAGTTGTTTGACAGGTTTTTTTGTAACATCCGCGCCCGGTTTTACAACATATTCAAATACTTCGGCGTCGATACCCTGAAGTGTCGCGAGCGATAACAGGTGCGCTTTGCGGATAAAGCGGGTAATATTATTTGCCGCAATAAGTTTTTTATTAATCAGGGAATCAAGACCTATAGTCTGAGTAAGTGGGATATAGTCAATATTATCGACAAGGGCTATTGTTTTTGAAACTCCGAGATGTTTTGCCATAAGGCAGGTTATGATATTTGTTTCAGCGTCTTCGGTTACAGCGAGAAAACCATCCATATCAATTATTCCTTCCTGGGCAAGAAGATCAATATCCCTTCCGTCACCCTGAATTACAAGGGTTTTTTGAAGATATCCCGCGAGGTCTACAGATTTTTCTCTGTTGGATTCTATAAGTTTGATATTTATAGTATCTTCCAGCAGCTTAGCCACCTTGCGCCCTATTTTCCCACCGCCGAGGATCATGATATTTTCAATTTTTTCCTGGTCTTTGCCCGAAAGTTTTATTATTTCCTCCACTCCTCCCGGTGTGGTCACAATAAATATCTGGTCGTTATTCAGGAAAATATCATCCCCTGAAGGGATAATGGTTCTCATTCCGCGGTGAATAGCCACAATCCTGAATTCGAGCATGTTATAAATTTCGGCCACTTCACGAAGAGATTTCCTCAGGATGGGGGTTTTATTATCAAGTTTTAAGCCCAGCAGAGAGATTCTTCCCTCTTCAAATTCGAGCACATCTGTCGCGGCGGCCCTTTCAACCAGCTTTACAACTTCGGCCGCGGCAAGCTCCTCGGGATAGATCATATAATCGATGCCCAGTTCTCTGAACATGGAAGAAAACTGTGACGATCCATATTCGGCGTTTGCCGTGCGGGCGATTGTCATTTTAGCGCCAAGTTTCTTGGCAAGCATACATGTGTTGATGTTTACCGACTCGGATGAAGTGACCGATACAACAAGATCGGTATTGGCGACATTCGCTTCTTTGAGTGTTTGAATTGATGTCGATGATCCCTGCATGGTCATTACATCGGTGGATGAATTTACACGATCGAGCTGCGACTGATTAATATCGAGCACGGTTATATCGTGCTGCTCTATTGAGAGCTGTTTTGCCAGGTGATAACCTACTTCACCTGCGCCTGCCAAAATAATTTTCATATTTTATCTGGTATAATTATCTTTATTTCATCAATTGAACAAATAGAATCTGTTTAATATATGATTCTGAGAATATTTACACAAATTTTTATTATAAAAACAGGCGTGTCATATGGCTGATTTGTTCATCGGGACCTGTTCGTGGAAATATGATTCATGGATGGGGATCATTTATCCCGAGTTTGGAGAATTTAATTATCTTAAAGAATATTCACTTTTCAGCAATTCTGTGGAAATTGACCAGTGGTTCTGGTCCCTTTTTGGTGAAAAGAAAGTTGTGCTGCCTGATCCGGCAACCGTGGAGGAATATTCAAATTCTGTGGGGGATAATTTTAAGTTTACCGTTAAAATGCCCAACAGTATTACACTCACCCACTTTTACAGGAAGACTAAAAATGAGGAACTGAAGAAAAATCCATATTTGTTTTCTTCTGAACTTTTTAACGCTTTTATGGAAACCATGGCTCCCCTGAAAGATAAATCGGGACCCTATATGCTCCAGTTTGAATATCTTAACAAACAGAAAATGGCCTCACAAAAACATTTTGAGGCTTTGCTTGCCGATTTTTTGGGTAAACTGCCTTCAGACTCTCATGATCTCGCGGTGGAGATAAGAAATCCAAACTATCTTAATGATGAGTGGTTTTCTTTTATTGCTGATAATAAAATGGTAAATGTTTTTCTACAGGGGTATTTTATGCCTCCTGTTTATGAGCTCTACAAAAAGTATGGCCGGTATATTAAAGATAAAGTAATTATCCGCCTCCATGGTCCTGACCGAAGCGGTATTGAAAAAAAGACAGGTAAAAAATGGAACAGGATTGTTGAACCCAGGGATGAGGAACTTGATGAAATTGTAAAAATGACAGATGATCTGCTCTCAAGGGGGGTCGATGTTTATCTGAATGTAAATAACCATTATGAAGGATCAGCGCCTCTTACTATCGAAAAAATAAGAGAAATGATTAAACAAAGGTAAAATTATGGAAAGAAGAGAGTTTTTATTTAAGGCGGGAGTAGCGGCTGCCGCGGGAAGCGCTTTATTATCATCCTGCGCTAAAGAGGAAAAAGGAACAGGCCCGGCGATAAACAGCGGAAAAAAATATCACTGGAAAATGGTTACATCGTGGCAGCCTAATTACCCGGTGCTTGGTGAGGCGGCTTCGGAATTCGCAAAAAACGCTGATCAGCTTTCAGGGGGCAGACTTAAAATAAATGTTTATGGCGGAAATGAACTTGTGCCGCCGCTTGAGGTTTTTGACGCCGTAAGCGGAGGAATGACTGAGATGGGACATTCAGTCGCTTATTACTGGGCCGGGAAAACTCCCGCTTCGCAATTTTTTACCAGTATGCCTTTCGGGATGAATACTGCCCAGACCAACGCCTGGTTATATTTCGGCGGCGGACTTGAGCTTTGGGAAAAATTATACAGCCGCTTTAACCTTATTCCTTTTCCCTGCGGAAACACCGGGGGACAAATGGGCGGCTGGTTTAATCAAGCGATTAATAGTCTTGCCGATCTTAAAGGATTAAAAATAAGGCTTCCCGGAATCGGTGGCAAAGTTCTTACGGAAGCGGGCGCATCGGCTGTGCTTTCACCCGGAAGTGAGATTTATACCAACCTCGAAAGGGGAGTTATTGACGCTACAGAGTGGGTGGGACCATATCACGATTACCTGATGGGCTTTCAGAAAATATCCAATTATTATTATTATCCCGGCTGGCATGAACCAACCGGTGTTCTTGAACTTACAATTAACAAAGCAGCCTGGGATTCACTGACAGATGATCTTAAGCAGGTGATTAAACTGGCAGCCTCTGCCGCCAATGATAAAATTTACGCCCTTTCTAATTATAAAAACGCCGAATACCTTGAAAAATTAAAAAAGGAAACAGAAGTAAATATTCTTCCCTTCCCTAAAGATGTAATTGAAAAATTCAGGGAAATATCTGCCGATATTATGAATGGTATCGCGAAAACAGATAAACTCGCTGCAGAAATTTATAAATCATATAAAAATTTTCAGCAAACAGCGGGCGCCTGGACAGAAATTTCCGAGTTTAATTATAAGGTGTAAAATATTTTGTTGCCGTTTGTAGAGACAAGGCATGCCTTGTCTCTACCGGGGTTAGATAATTTAATATCGTGGAATAATTTGAAAACATCGCGCGGAAAAAGAGGATTATTTTTGTTTTGGTATTTTTCCTATATTAAATGATAAAAACGATACCGATATCGATACCGAACCCGATACCAATTTTTAATCATGTAATCCAAAAATCCTTTAATCAAGGTTCAGACTATGACGGGATCAGATTAAACGAACTGCGACGTGCAAAAACATCCCGCATTGCTATGGGCGCTGTTCATCGAAATCACCGCAAAACCGGAATTGTAATTTATCCGCCGTGCTAAATATGGTGTACCTACGGCACACACGATTTTTCCTCGTTAATCTTTTTTACCAATATTTTGCCTCTGACGGGGCAATTAAAATTAATTGAATTATTTATCCCGTTAGGGATAACATATTGGTAGAAAAATTGTATGTGCTCCAACCTGCGGGTAAGGAATTTTTACCAATTGTAGAGACAAGGCATGCCTTGTCTCTACACGGGTTAGATAATATCATATCGTGGGATAATTTGAAAAGATCGGGCGAAATCAGAGGAGTATTTTTGCTTTGGCATTTCAGCCGTATCAATAAAAACGATAGCGATATCGATTTTGGGTTCTATGTGAAATGTAGTAGGTAAAGTAATAAATTAGCGCCGAAAAAAATAAAAATTAGGCATATGGAAATTAGCGTATAAAGATATGAATCAGAGATTCGTATTTTGTCATGTTTGATTTCCGGAAACAAACCCCCCTTTTTCTTCACCACCACAGTGCTGATGGTCTTGAAAAAAGTGGGTGAGTCTCAAAGTCCCTCTTACCCCAACTGAGCCAGACGCTTTCAGCTTTCCAGATCTTTTCGCGTTGGCTGCTTTCGCCCTTTCAAGGCTCTAATAATGTTTCTATTTTTCTTAACCGGAGCGTTGCCCCGGCCTGTTGCTTGCACCCTATAAGGATTTTGTTTTCATCTGTGAGAAACTGAAATTATTATTACAGGACTCCTGACATCAGAAATATAAAGTATTAAAATAAAATATTATGGATTTTTAGTTACGTATATACGCATACAACTATTATTATAAATCCAGTAAAAAAATTGCGTTTAAGATTTTTATTTGCATAAAACAATTTGAAAATCACATATAGTTATCGCATTTCAATATACGTGATGTCAGGAGCCCTGTATTAGCACTGAAGGCGCGACAATCAACACAGCCCTAGACAACACGCGGGTTATAAAAGAAAAAGTGCATTTAAGCCCTGTAAGGGCGGTAGCTACAGGTTTGGGTTATTCGGTTACACTTTTACAAAAGGTTTTGTTTTATTGTCTGTACCGAAAAAAATCACACACTATATTTCATATAGAACCACAAAATTTCTTAATTAAAGATCATTAACAATTGTAAGTACTAAAATATAATTATCAATTTATTTCGCATAGAACAATAATTCTTGCGTTAAAAATACAAAATATTTTTATTGGGATACTAAACTTTTCCCAAGCAGAGCTTGAGGAAAACGCTCCAAAGGGGAAGATTTTATATATTTTGAACAAACCTAGAATTTATGTATGGAGTAAAAGCAGAAACACTTCGATGCAATTCAAGGGTAATTCACTGCCTATTTTATTTCAGCATGGTTTCTATTCCAAATCAGTCTTGCCGGAATCCACTTCGTTAACAGTATAGCTTGTTTTGGAAATCATATTTTGAATTTACCTTTAATGCCCATTTGTATTTTTTCAATCTCGAACGGATATAATGATTGTTATAGATAGAGCAAATGAACCATTAAAAAATTTCTGGAATGGTGATTTATTTCATGTTGATTACAATTCGGCTGACCTGTTTTTATTTCACCCTGACAGGATTTGATATTGTGTTCTATTTATTTAATTTCTATAATCCTGTCATCATGTCAGGATTTAATTAGTCGAAATTTATTCCTGAACCCTTTCTTTTCTAATTTAGAACAAGTAAAATATTTTAAAGGAAAATTCAATTAAGAACTCACTTGAAGAAGATAAAACAGGAAGAGATTAATAGATTTAGAATTTTAGCCTGGTTATCGGCAACATCTAAGTAGAGAGCTTTTTGACAAATTTTGCTTCTGAATTATCCTCAACGAATTAGCTTTAGTGTGATGATAACAGACTAATTTCTTGGTTATAAATAAAATATATTTAGGTCACCATCTACAAACTGCGTTAATATGCTGTATTAAATTAATAACCATATTGGATATATTTTTTAAATACAGGTTGCCTTTTACGTGATATTGTTATATTTTAAATCAAAATATATAGATTAATTAGATTGTGTTGCAAAGTTTTTGGTGTTGTAGCAAAATGAAATAACCCAAATATAAATAAATTTTTTTCGCTATATATGAAATCAATGGAATGCATTACTGAAAAATTCAGCTCTTATATTATCACAGTATCCGGAGGAGATATGCAGGAAAAACCAAATATTTTATCTTGTATTCAACCCACATCTGAAATGCACATTGGCAACTATTTTGGAGCTGTCTCAAATTGGGTAAATTTACAAAATTCAGAGGCTTATGATTGTATTTATGGAGTTGTTGATCTGCATGCTATGACCATGCCATACAATCCCAAAGATTTACGCCAAAATACAATAAATATGGCTCTGGATTTAATAGCTTGCGGAATTAATCCGGAAAAATCAGTTTTGTTTGTTCAATCATTGGTGCCAGAGCATACTGAATTGTGTTGGATCTTAAGCTGTATCGGCTCTTATGGAGAATTGACAAGAATGACCCAGTTTAAAGAGAAATCAGAAAGACTAAATGAGGAATTGAAAGAGATAAATGATGATGATTCTGAAAAATCAAAATCTGGTCCATTTATTTCAACAGGCCTATTTACTTATCCAATACTACAAGCTGCTGATATTTTAGTTTATCGGGCAAAATACGTTCCTGTTGGTAAAGATCAGGAACAGCATCTTGAACTATCCAGAAGTATAGCGAAACGTTTTAACTTTCGCTTTGGTGATTTATTTCCAGAACCGGAACCTTTGTTTACTGAAACACCAAAGATAATGTCGCTTGCGGATCCCCAAAAAAAAATGAGTAAAAGCTTGGGTGATAAGCATTGTATTAAGCTATTTGAAGAGGAAGATTTGATAAGGAGCAAAATTAGGTCTGCAGTGACTGATATTGGACCAAAGATAGATGGTGAAATCAGTCCGGGTGTAATGAATCTTTTCACTATTCTGAAATCTTGCGGTAAAGAACAAAAAGTTTTTAATATGATGGAGGATTACAATAAAGGGATACTTAAATATGTTTATTTAAAAAATGAGGTATCCATTGCATTAATTGAACTGATTAGTTCTTTTAAAGAAAGAAGAAAGGAACTATTTGACAAAAAGGGAAATATTTCACGGAAGATTGTTGAAATGAGTATGGAAGCACGGAAAATAGCAATTGAGACAATTAAACTTGTTCGCGAAAAAGTTGGTCTACCACCTCGTTTTGAATCATTTTAATAATAGTTTAGGGAGTATGGTGTCAATGGTTAGCACGTCGGTCTCCAAAACCGCAAGTCCGGGTTCGAATCCTGGTACTCCTGCAAAAAATTCATACTACATCAATTAAAATGGGGTATCGAAAATGAATAATATCGATTTTTTTATAAGGAAGTTTAGAGAATTATTAGATTTGCGTGACGACTCAAAAGCCATACCTGATTATTACCTTCCCAGAGTATATAGAAATAGTGCGGTTCAATTTAGGAAGAGTTCTTTTGAGGATTTTGAATATCGCATGAAAAAGCTCGAAGAAGTGGGACTTAATGTGTTTTTTTTCCATGCGAAGGATATTCCCGGATGTGATTTATTGTCCGATTCGGGAACAAGCACAATGACTATGGAACAATGGGCCCAAATCTTACTAGGCGATGAAGCTTATGGATCAAATGAAGGCTATTTTGTATTACACAAACAATTAATCGAAATATTTGGACCAGGATGGAGTATAAAAACAGATAAAAAAACAGAAATTGATAATCTTTTTCTGTTCCATCAAGGAAGACCTGCTGAAAACGCACTATTTAGCGCATTTGCAAAATTTGTGAACAAGAAAGATAATGAGAAAATTGTCATCCCTAGTAACTCCCATTTTGATACGACTGAGGCAAATATTGATGATAAAGGAATTCAACCAGTTAATTTGCCATGCTCCGAACATCTAAATGATGATGAAAGTTTCTATTTCAGAGGAAATATGGATATAGAAAAACTAAATAATCTGGTCAATGATCCCGGAAATAATGTGCCAGTAGTGTATATTTCAATAACAAATAATACAGGAGGAGGGCAACCAGTATCAATGGAAAATATTCGAAATGTTAGCGAAATATGTCATAGTCGTGAAATTCCAGTTTTTTTTGATGCCTGCAGATTTGCGGAAAATTCTTGGTTTATTCAAAAATATGAAGAAGGTTATTCAAATAAAAAAATAATTGAAATCATTCACGAAATGTTTCGATACGTTGATGGTTTTCACATCAGTTTTAAGAAAGATGGGCTTGTAAATATAGGTGGTGGAATTATTATCAAACAAGATGGCTTAATACCTACTTTGTATCCAGAGTTCATTAACATACTTACTGATCATCAAATATTAACTGAAGGACACCCTACATATGGCGGAATGGCAGGACGAGATTTAATGGGTTTGGCGCAGGGTTTGAAAACAATTATTAATCAAGAGTATCTTGATCATAGAATTAGCCAAGTGAAGAGATTTGGGAATAAGCTGAAGCAATATAACATTCCTGTAATCTTTCCCATAGGGGGACATGCTGTATATTTAAAGGTTGATGAGTTTTTTGAAATAGTTGATTTCTCAACTGATGACTTCAAGGGAATTTCTCTGACTGCACTTTTACTTATCGCAGGACATAGGATGTGCGAGTTAGGAAGCTACGCCTTTAGTAAATATGATAATAAGAATGATACTTTCATTCCACCAAACCCCAGGGTAAATTTTGTGAGAGGAGCCATACCAAGACTTACCTATGAAGATCAGGATCTATATGCAGTTGCTGAAGCATTAAGAATTCTTCATGATAATAAGGATAGAATTCCTGGAGTTAATATTGAATATGGTCGTGATCTCAGCTTAAAACACTTCAAAAGCAAATTTAGCTTTAAAAAGTGATACAAGAAATTCTAAATATTTACGTATAAAAATTTTTGTTTATATTATTATTCGGGTTGAATCACTTGACGTTTTTTGAAAAATTTCGAATTTTACATATACGATAATTTATCCATATATCATATTTTTGTAACAATTGATGTAAAATCCGACTCTTGATTTTCCCAAAAGTATCCACAAAGTTTGTTTGGAATAAATATCCTGTATAAATAAAGTAACCATATTAGAGCCTTGGAATACTATTTTTGTCCGATATGTGCTCCAACTTTCGGGAAAGATATTTTTTACCGTTTGTAGAGACAAGGCATGCCTTGTCTCTACGGGGATTATATAAAAATTATACGCGGAATATTTTTATAGTATTGGATAGAAAATGAGGAATTTTTTTGTTTTGACATTTTTCCGGTATCAATAAAAACGATAGCGATACCGAATCCGATACCGATTTTTAATCATGTAATCCCGAAATCCTTTAATCAAGGTTCAGACTATGGCGGGATCAGATTAAATGGAATACAGTATATTAAAAAATTGCGGGCATCTGATTTGAAATACGCACTATATTTCCCTGTTTCCATAAAAACCATCCTTAAAAATCCATATCCCACCTGATTCCCAGCGAAGGAATAAAGGGAAGCCATTCTTCCTCTTTTTTTTGCAGATAAACTCCGTTTTCATTCTTTTTAATAGAATAATAATAGGCTCTCACATTATCTCTGTTATAGAGATTCATTATCTCAAGGAACAAATTAAACCTGCCAAAGGAAGAAGAAAAATATTTACTGATTTTTAAATCGAGCCGGTGATAGTCAGGCAGCCAGGATTGCTGATAATCACCATAAAATTTATAATATGTATTATAACCTTCGTCACTGATCTCTTCACCCAGGAATTGTTCTGTGGAGGGCCAGCCATTTCTGAATTGCCACGCGATATTGATATGCCAGTTGTTGCCGGGCCTTAAATTCAAATCAAAAGTTATTGTATTTCTCTGGTCAAACGGTCTGGGAATTTTAATGTTTCTGAACACACTTTCATCACTTAGATTTCGGGCATCCCTGATTTTTTCATCCGATATCGCCAGAGCGTAACTCCCCCAAAAACTGAATAATCCTCCTTTATCATACTTAAGCAAAAACTCCAGACCGCTTGAATTCGCGTATTCCGGTTCGATAGATAAAATATCATAATGTACTTCAGGAAACATTACTATATAATCACTGATATTTCTATAAGCTGTTTTCAGGTTAGTCAGATTTTTATGATAAGCCTCCGCCCTGAAAAACAATCCATTATCAAAGATATGTTCAACACCAAGCATATAATGTTTTGCCAGTTCAGCTTTATTAAACTGCTCCTCACCATGTTCGACCCTGAGTCCGCTTATATTCTGTGTCTGGTAAAAATAACCAAAACCGGCCCTGCATGTGGTTTGGGGATTTATCATCCATGCCATGTTCACACGTGGGCTGAATAAGTTATCATCTGAATATGTTGTCCGGGCATATCTTCCTCCTATCTCAGCCACAAGATTATGTAATATCTTAAATCTGCCGCTCAGATAAGCTGCAAATCTGTTCCCGTCAGGATATAAACTGACAATTCTGTTCTCCCATTCTTTATATTCGGGATTCTGCAGCAGTTCTGCAGATTGTCTGAATCTGCCTGAATATCTATATTCGGCGGAGGAACCTGAAAAATCAAACCCGAATTTAAACAACAGATTATCTGAAAAATCATAATGGGTATTATGTTTTATTCCGAATAGATTAAAATTTCTCTCATCATTGATTTTGAACTCAAGCTCCGCGGTGTCGTCATTTCGGCCTATTCCTTTTCTCGTATGATCATACCGGTTAAAATATAATACGGTTTGCGAGTTGATTTTGTCTGACCATATTTTGTCGTAAGTAATCCATGCTGAAGCGTTATAGTAGTCGGCTCTTGTGCTGTCATATTCATCATCAAAATCAAAATCATCCCCTCCATATAAAAAACTTAGGGTGATTTTGTCTGATAAAGTCAGCTTGTAATCAGTTTTTGCGTAAAAATCATAATAAGCGGGACTCAGGGAAGATTCATCCTTAATTTTATCAAGAATAAAATCGAGATATCCCCTTCTTGCAGAAACAATCCACGATCCTTTCTCTCCTGCATAGCTGCCCTGACCCATCAGTCTGGCGTTCATCATACTTATACTGGCGCTTATGCTGTTTTTTGTCTCGGCGGGATCGAGACTTTTAATCTCAAATATTCCGCTCATTTTATCACCATATTCCGCGGGAAACGCGCCTGCCAGGATGTTCGCTTTCCCTATGACAGCGGCGTCAACTATACTTAAAACTCCCCCGTGAATATCTTTAAGATGAAAGGGTTCATAAAGGGTCATTCCATCCAGGGTAACCAAAATCTCATCCGTTTCACCACCGCGAATAGTAAACCGCGATGAAAAATCACCGGATGAAATTCCAGGTATTCTCGTAACAGCCCGGTAAATGTCTTCCCCAAACGACATGTTTTGAATATCTTTTTTACTTAGCGCCTGGAGAGCGGAGGGTTTTTTCTGCATTATCCCGAAACTTCCGGGAGTAACAACTACTTCACCAAGGGAGATTGATTTTTCAATCATTTCTATTTCAAGATACCGAGGCTCACCGGCTTTCAGTTTTATATCCCGGATGGTTTTATCCTCATAACCAATATACTTGCAAATCAATGTATATAAACCTTCATTCAGATTATCAATCACGAATTCGCCATTAATACCCGTGGCCGCACCCTGATAGGTATCCTTAATAATAATATTTACCCCGATAAGAGGAAACCTGTTATTTTTATCATGAACCTTTCCTTTTATGGAGGATTCACTTTTCTTGGTGATGATTATTTCTCCGTTTTCACCTGTTAAAATCTGAGTTCCTGTCAGTTTACACAGCTTTTTTAACAAAGAAACAACTGCAATATTCGATTCCGTTAAAGTAATTTTTTGAGCATATGGAATATTGTTTTTGCTGTAATTAATGCTTATTTCGGCAAGGCGGCTTATCTCTTTTAATACATCTGAAAATTCAGTGTTTGTAAAATTCACCGAAATTTTCCGGTTTAATTCAACAGGAAAGTCCATTTTTTGAGCCGCGGAGAAAGTGGAGATCAGAACTATCAGGATCAGTGAGTTTCTGATGTGTGAAGCAGATAACATATAATATCCTTCTCTAATTTAGAATAATTTTACTTCCCCTGTACTCAACTTTCAACCCGGTTATAAGGGCGATCAAATTAAGACCTGCTTTGTAACCGTTATCTTTTAAGTGCACAGAAAGTACCTGGTTTAGAGCGGATTTATCATTCAGTTCAATATCGATATTATACCATCTTTCCAGTTGGTTTATAACTTCTGAAAGGGTTGTTTCTTCAAAATATTTTTCATTATTTATCCATCCGGAAATTCTGCCCGGAGAAATCGGGGCCGGCTCAGTGGGAGAAAAAACGCTGTCAATAACACTGTACTTGCCGGCGGTTATAAAAACTGTATCAGTATGATTAAGATTATTCATGAAGGAAACTTTGCCTTCACTGACCGCGAGATGCACCCGCTTAGTTTTTTTCCAGCTTCTGATGTTGAACTTTGTCCCTAAAACTTCAACTTTACCCTGGTTGGCTTCAACAATAAAAGGTCTGACAGAATCCTTATTTACTTCGAAATATGCTTCACCATTAAGGCTGACCTCACGGGTTTTGCCAAATTCCTCCGGGTAAAAAATTTCACTTCCCGAATCGAGCGTAACTATTGTTCCATCAGATAATGTAACTTTTTTTCTTTCACCGAAGCCGACTTTCAGATTGTGAATTACTGATTCCGGATTATCTGGTATTGTCAAAATATAATACAGGGGCAAAATTAATATCATTATTGCGGCTGCGTAACGAATAATATTTGAAGAAAAATATGATTTAACAGTAAAAGATATTTTTTTATTAACGTTGTTACTTATATCGGCTTTAAGAAGAAATTTGCTCCAGGCTTCTTCCGGATCCTGGTAAATCAGTTTTTTTCCCGTTGCTTTCCATACC
This sequence comes from Melioribacteraceae bacterium, assembly GCA_963677445.2. GTDB lineage: Bacteria > Bacteroidota > Ignavibacteria > Ignavibacteriales > Melioribacteraceae. Next base: position 117,919 of record CAXXGF010000054.1, read on the forward strand.
TTTTCAAGATCAGAAAGCCTTTCCCGCGCCCCCGGACTATTTTTGAGAAGCCTTAGAATTTCAGACTTTTCTTCCGGTGAACACTCTTCCGCGATAAATTTTGTCAATATGTTATCATCTAATACTATTTTCATCGATATCTCTGCTGATTATAAACCAGCTGTATGTAATACAACTGAGTTGTTATTTACCCCTACATGAATGTTAAAAAAATTAAAAAAGTTAATAAACGCGCTAGTAACTCCTTTAGTTTTTTCAGATTCCTGCTCATCTGAGTTTCTACGGTTTTTATCGAAATACCAAGAATTTCTGAGATTTCAGAATACTTAAGGTTGTCATACCTGCTCATTATGAAAATTTCTCTTCCCTTTTCGGGAAGTTTTTCTACAGCTTTTAACACTTCCTGTGTCAGTTCTTTCCTTTCAACAACCGATTCCATTAACTCCCGGCTCTCAACAAATTCCGGTTCGTTAAAAGAAGCGCGTTTTTTTTCATGATGGCTTTTAAGAAAATTCAGAGATTTATTGCGGGTAATGGTATAAATATAAGTTTTAAGATTTTTCTCCCGGTCGATTTTGCTCCTGTTTTCCCACAAATCCAAAAAAGTATCCTGAACAATGTTTTCGGCTGCCGGCATATCATTGACTATATTCAGCGAATAATTCAGCAGCGGGTTCCAGAATGTGGTGAATACCAGCTTAAATGCCTTTATATCGCCATCCTTTATTTGTCCGGCGGTTTCGGGAGATATCTCCCGCCGGCTGATACTATATATTTTTTTATCCCGCAATCAGGTATTCTCTGTAAAATTATGGATTTATAACCACAAATTAAAAATGGAAAAAATTGCTTATGGGTGTTAAAGTTTTTTTAATAACAGGTCTGACGGTCTGAATTAAAAAATGTTCACGGTTTAAAGATAAGATTATTATCATTCACCCGCTCCTGTTGCGGTGAAAGCAATTGGAAACGTTATAACATATCATCGGGTAAATAGATGTTTTTTTTACCATTCGCAGAGACAAAGCATGCCTTGTCTCTACAGGGATTATATAAAAATAATACGCGGAATAATTTGATAACATTGGTTAGAAAAAGAAGAGTAATTTTGTTTTGGCTGCGGTATCAAACAACGATACCGATAACAATACCGAATCCGATACCTATTTTTTAATCGGGGTAATCTAAAATAATCATGGTTTATATTCCTGACAGAGTATATGTGCTATTCTGTGCCACACAGGGGATGGATAAACTCACAATTAATTTTCTTTATTTATATGTTTTCCATTAAAGGAAACCCGGAATATCGTTCCCACTCCCTTTTTGCTTTCAACCTCGATTTTGGCATTGTTCATTTCGCAATATTTTTTTACAAGGGCGAGCCCGAGTCCGTTGCCCTCAAATTTTCTTTTATAACCCTGCTCCTCCTGTGAAAAGGCGTCAAATAAGCGGGGAATATATTCGGCAGCTATACCAATTCCGGTATCCTCAACCTCCACAATAAGATGAGAATTTTTATTAAGCACCCTCAGAATAATTTTTCCTTCGGGTGTATATTTGATCGCGTTGTCAATCAGATTTACTATTATCTGGTTCACAGTATATTCATCGGCAAAAATTTCGGTATCAGAAGCATTATTTTTCAATTCGAGCAGGAGTTTTTTTTCTTTTGCCGAGAAATAAAATTCCTGGTAAAGTTTCTCCAGTACATTCTCCATAATATCAATATTCACAGGACGGAAATCATAAGTGCCGGTTTGAATTTCCGACATGTTCAGTATCATATCAATTGTTCTGATGATTCTTCTGCCGGCAGAACTCATACTCTGAAAACCTCCCTTGAGATCTTCATCCAGTTTATCTTCAAGCTCAGCCTGAAGCAGATTGGAAAAATTCAGAATAACACCTACCGGAGACCTTATTTCGTGTGACATCTGTGCGAGAAATTCCGATTTAAGTTTATCGGCGTTCCTGAGCAGGGCAAGCTCCCTTTCCTGGTTTTTGGTTTTAAACCTGATTAGTCCGAAAACAACAAGGATAAAGAGAAAAGCGTAGAAGATATAAGCCCACCATGTATCCCAAAACGGGGGAGTAATAATTACTTTTATTGAAGCTCCTTTTTTATCCCACAGGTAATCATTATTGGCTCCTTTTACCTGAAACAGATATTCCCCGGGAGAAAGATTGCTGAATGTGGCAAAATTTCTTGTGCCTATGTTTATCCACTCTTTATTAAATCCGGACATCTTGTACATGAATTTATTTTTTTCGGGAGCTGAAAAATTCAATGCGGCAAACTCAAATGTAAAAACGTAATCTTTATAGCTGAGGATTATTTCTTCAACATAAGGCAGGTCTTTATCAAATAAATCACCTGAAAACTGATCAACTTTTTCATTAAATATAGTCATTCCTGTTATCACAGTTGAAGGGGCTTTATCATTGGTGACAATATTGCCGGGATAAAAGCTTACGACGCCATTGACCCCCCCGAAAAAGAGCTCGCCATCTTTTGTCAGAAGTGAAGAATTATAATTAAATTCATTACCCGGCAGACCATCCAGAACAGTATATACCAGAAACTTTTCCTGTTTGGGATTAAAGCGGGCGAGTCCCATATTGGTTCCTATCCAAAGGTCCCCTTTATGATCAACCTCCATCGAATAAATAATGTTGCTGGCAAGTCCCTGCGCCTCTCCAAAGACAATAAATTTGTCTTCATCGGGAATAAATTTATTCAGGCCGCCGCCGAATGTGCCTATCCAGATTCTCCCTTTCTGATCCTCCGTAACCGCGTATATCCGGTTATGACTTATGCTGCCCGGATCATCGGGATCATGGAAATATTTCTTTATTTTCCCCGTTTCCTGATCAATTACATTCAATCCGTTATCTGTTCCTATCCACATTTTCCCGTTGGATGATTGAAAAATTGATGAGATTGATGTAGAGCTGAGAGAATATTCTTCTTTTTCATCATAACTGAAGCGGGTGAATTTCTCGGTTTCAGGATCAAATTTAGTCAAACCTGAATAAGCGGCTATCCATAGTTTATTCTCACTATCTTTATAAAGCTGAAGAACAATACCACCCGCAATTGAATTTGTATTTTCGGGTTGGTGAACATAAACTTTCATTTTGTTATGCTTAATATCATACCTGTTTAATCCGTTCCTGGAGCCAATCCACAAAATCCCCTCAGGATATTCGAGCACCGTAAAAACTTCATTGCTGCTTAATCCTGAATTTCTGCCGGTATAATGTTTATAATTTGAAAAGCTTCTGTTTGTTTCATGTAAACCTTCGGAAGTGCATATCCATATATTTCCTTTGCTGTCTTCGATCATCTCCCAAATCTCATCACTCGACAGAGTGTTTAACGTGCCTCCCTTTTTCCTGATCACATTAAATTTTGCCATTGCCGGATCATATTTGTTAATTCCTCCGCTTGCCGTACCGGTCCATAAAATTCCTGAGTTATCCAGGAATAATTTATATATTATATTACAGCTTATTTCCGGAATCTGTTTTGTATCCTCCCGGTAATTGTATATCATCCTGAGCTCGGGTGACAGAACAACCAGTCCGTCATTTAACGAACCTATCCAAATTTCACCTGATGGATGAATCAGAATATCATTAACACTATTCAGACTGAACGAGTAACTTTTATTAAGGAATGAAATTCTTTTACCAAAATTTTTTGTGTTCATATCAAAGATGTATAAGCCGTCAAGTGAACCCGCTAACAACTCTCTTTCATTTAAAGGAACTACCACCCTGATTTTGTTTCTTTCATAATCAGGTTCTTCAGCAGGCCGCGGCATAAAACAAATTGAGGAACAATCCTTTTTATTAAACCTGATGAGTCCCGCGCCGTAACTTGCCAGGTAAAGAATACTGTCCTGACCGGCCGGCTGGTGAATATCATATATTCTCAGGGGAACTACTTTTTCCTTATTTCCGCAGCTTACTCCAATTCTCTTAAATTTATCCTCTCCCCTGATATATCTGTTCAGCCCCGCATAAGTGGATATCCAGAGAAATCCCTCGTTATCCTCAAAGATATTTATTACAGAATTATCATCCAGTGTGGCCGAATCGGAGGGATCATTAAAATAGTGAAAAAATTTTTCGGTTTCGGGATCATACCTGTTTAACCCGTCCTCTGTGCCAAACCATAAAAAGCCGTAGCAGTCTTTTCCGGCAGAAAAAATCCTTTCATTGGATATGGAATATGGATTAAACTTATCGGGAGTGAATATTTTGAAATGTTCACCGTCATACCTGTTAAGACCGTTATCAGTGCCTATCCAGAGGAATCCTTTTTCATCCTGAACGATATCATAAACGCTGCTTTGTGAAAGACCGTCTTTCAGGGTAATCTGGTCAAATTTGAGGGGATGAAAGGGGTTGGAATACACCCGGCAGTTTATCAATAATAAAATAAAAAGAAATATTTTCAGAATGCCGGATCTATTCATAACAAGAGTAAATTTGATATTTGGTTTTTCGAAATATTATCGGTAAAAAACAAATTATATTTAATTAAAATAGGGTTTTTCCGGCAAAACAGATGTGATATGAATTCATAACACAGGAAAGATAACAGTATCTGTTTAATTTCGAATAGGGGAAACAATACATCCGGGAGTATTATCTTCCTTTACTTCATAACCTCAAAATCTACATGGTAATGATCGTCATGAATTACCCATGAACGTTTTTTGCTAAAAGTGATATTCTGTTTCAGATAACTTCCATATTTGGATTTCCATAAATACTTCTGCAGCTCAGGGTAATAAATTACCCTTTTAACTTTCACACCGTATCGGGGGGCAAGTTTATTCAGAAAATAAAGATGCGAAGAAATACTTTCAAAATCGGTTTGTAAATCTTCATATTTGCCCCTTTTATCAAAATCGATAGAATAGCCGAATTTGTTGAATATTGAAGTCGGGAGCAAAACAGACGCACCTGTTTCATCTTTAACCGGAGTCATAAAATCCACTGATAAACCATTCTCATGAGTTTTATGCGGATAAAAATCGCCGCCTGTTACCCAGCCTGTTTCACCATATTTGTATTGTTTTTCAGGGTGCAGTATATTTAGAGTATCATAAACGGCAACTACAAGATCCCTGACTTTATCATGAACCGCGTTCCTGCCGAGCATCGCGCCAATATATGAATATGTTATAAAATTATCGCCCCGCGTGGGAAGTCTTTTTCCGTTTTCCAGGCTGCCCTTTGAGGTTGTCCCGATGCTCCTGCTCGGTTTTTCAGTTTCGAGGAGAATCATAACGGAATTTCCGAAATAGATTGATATAACTATTACAAACAGAATTGCTGAGAGAATATAAAATAATTTGGCAAGTTTTCTTTTTTTCATTAAAACATTAAAATTCGTTTTGTAGACGGTTTAGTAGGGTCCCAAAAATTTATCACCATTAAAATGAATCATATGATCAGGGACATTCATTATCCAGATTTCTGTTTCCCAGGAAATATCTTTTGCATTTTTCTTAAATTCATCAAGATCAGGAAATGCGGAAACATATATTTTGCTTATCTCAATGTTCTTAAATACTGTCTCAAGTTCTGTCAATCGTTTTGGGGAAATGGGACCATGCGATGTGACAGCCTCTATTAAAAACAACCAATTCTTTTTCTTATCAAATAATATAACATCTGGCAATTTCTTATGCTCGTCAAATGCAATTCCAATTTCTTGTAAGATTTTTTCATCTATATACAGACTTTTCCTGGCTGTATCACCGACATAAACGAGAAAGCTGTCAGGCGCAAAACGTGGCGCAAACTTTTCAATAATCGCAATTTGTAATTCATTATGTTTTCCCGGTGAAAATTGTAATTTATTTCCATTCTTCAAAACCAAAGGAATTAATTTTTTTTCTCTTTCTTTTCGGTATTTATCCTTAAGAGCGATATGATTTTCTCGCCACTTCTTTAATTCTGTTTTCCATTTCCTTGTTCTAAAAGATTTTATAACCTCTAATGCTTCATGGGTTAACTTGTAATGATTATCTTTACTGTTTGTAGGTAGAGAGGGATTTTCGGGATTTTGGACAACGATCCCGGCCTGGATAAATTGATGAAGTGTCTGCCTCCTGATTGTTTCTCGTGAATTTTCCGCATATTCTTTCTTATAATATTTTGATATGTAGCGTATTATCCCCGGATATTTTGCATTTTTCTTATTTCCGACAACAGACATACAGATAGCTTCAGCATCTTTCCATTTGCTTGTCTTTCTAATATTACATAATGCCAGCAAGGTTAAGGATGATCTTTCATTCTGTTGTTTTTCAGGCAATCCCAACTCTTTTAAAATCTTTGCTGCTTCTTCGACTTTCTCCATAACTTTCATCCGTTTCAAGATAACTTGTAATAATTTGGTTTATATTGTTTACTGAATAATCTTTGGAGGATATTAATTCACTGCCAATTCTTATAATTAAATCTAACGGAGGGAACGTCATATTTCGTAATTCAGTAGCGCTGACATTAACATTGCCATTAAATATTCTGAAGAAACTGTCGAAAATAGCGCTATTTAAAATAGCGCTTAATCCTATAATTTCATTTTTGCTGAGAATCCCATTCGGCCTGTAAATATAGTTCAACTTATTTTCCACACCTATATATTCAGAGTTTGTTTGCTCTGAAAAATAAGGGGCCGCTATCAATCTGTTTTTGTCATCTTTGCTGCTGAAACGTCTTAATAAAACATAATTTTTATTAGGAATGAGAATAGGTTTTGATTTTTCATTCACCAATATAAATTGTCCTTTTTCACCTTTATTAACAGGCCATTCTATCTGCATTTGTTTTATATTATGTAGCCAAAATAAAGGTGTAGTAATCTCTGGGCTTTCATTTCCATTCTTTTTTATTAGATCCCAGGCCCTGAATGAAACAACTGGTCCTGTTGAAATTTTAATATTGTATTTACCAAGCGTACCATTCCATGATTTGAAAATTTTTAAAATATTTTCTTCATAATCAGAAGTTGGCAGATACAAAATCTTTTCGCCTGATTCCCTATTAATAATATCCTGTTTACGGTAGCTCTTCACATTTGAAGAAAGTATGTCGGCAAGTCCGTTCGAAGATGATATTTGAATTTTTTCTTTTGGTATTTTTCTTCGTGTTCCCTTAATAATCACAGTCTCCTGGAGCACCTTATCCCGGTTAAACGTATCTGTTCGTGAAACAAAAAGGTGAACCATATCCAGATCAATAAGTTTAAAGAAATAGTTTCTAAATACCTTAAAGTAATATCCTGAGGAGTAACTGCGCGGTGTAATAAATATGAGTTCACCTTCTCGTTTTAATAACTTTGCGGCAACCGCCATAAATATTGCGTAAATATTGGGATGACCATTGACAACTATCTTTGCGGCTTTAGCCCTGCTATCCTGGATGGACAATTTAAAATATGGTGGATTTGAGATTATAATATCATAAACCGGAATGTTTTCACCAAATAAATCACTATTATCATCCAGATACCTGGAATTTTGCAGTATAAAATCGTCAGGAATTATATTAATACGGCACTTAATATTATTTTGATTTAGCCATTTTTCTAAATAATTCATTGATGCTCTCAGGAATGGCTCTATGGATATATCATTTTCATAAACATCCAACTCTATCTCAGACAAATCCGGATCAGTTTTAACTATATTTTCAATCAGTGCGCATGACAAAATACCTAATCCACAACCCGGGTCTAATATTCTTACCGTATTAAGCATTTTTGTACTTAATGAAGCCATAAATTTTGCGATTTCCAGAGGAGTGAAAAATTGACCATTTTTCTTTTTGTGGTCCTGGGTCACAGCTTTTGAGTACAACGATCCAAGGCGGTCACAATACTGGCTGGGTAATTCATTTTTTGGTGGATCAATAATCACTGAATTATTCATTTATATTACCACTCATATATTGGAGTTTTTTCTCAGCGACCTTGAGTATTTTATTAGCATATGTTTCTTTCATTATTTCATAAACAACTTTATCACTGTAATAATTAAGCAATAATTCTTCCTGGTCAACATTAAATAATGTTGCTAACTCGATAATTAGCTTCCGTGAAGCATTACGTTCACCTCTTTCAATTTTACTAAGAACGGATGGATCTATTCTCAGTTCCTTAGATACTCTCGACAAGGTGAATTTATTTCTTCTTCTTAGCTCGCGTATTTGTTTTCCAACCGTTTCCATTTGACAATAAGAATTATTGGACAATTATTGTCCAAAACTATTTAATATATTTGTAAATATCAAATGAGAATTCTCACAAATTATTTGAATAACACCCGTTTTTTTCACACATGCTGATCAACCAAAATCGGGTTTCCATCGGGGTCGGTGATAACAAAACTGGCGGGGCCTGAGCTGGTTACGTCCGCTTCCTGATCAAAAATTATCCCTTTGGCTTTGAGATCCTTCTGGAGTTCTCTTACGTCGGTATAATTGGTCATAATGTTGGCGTTCTGGTCCCAGCCGGGATTAAATGTGAGAATATTTTTTTCAAACATTCCCTGGAACAGACCTAAAACATGAGCGCCGTTTCTCATAATAAGCCAGTTCTGTTCCAATACTCCGGCAAAAACGGTAAAGCCCAGTTTTTCATAAAATTCTTTTGATTTATTTATATCTTTTACAGCGAGACTAATTGAAAACGCTCCGAGATTCATAACTTTCCTCTCCGAAATTTTAATATAATATGTTAATGGGATAATATATCATTTTATAAATCAAGAGGCAACAACATCTCTGAATCTAAGCGGATTATTCCTAAAGCATTCAAATTCTACGCAAAATTTTATTGCACTCATAGAACATCCCCCTTGGGGTGATGCGGTGCTCATAATCGTCCTCGAATAACCTGAGAGTTTTAGTAAAGACAAGTACGAAGTTCGATTACTCCGTAAGGAGTCAAATTCTACGCAAAATGGCAAAATTAATTAACCTGCCATTCATATTTATGCTACGAGGCTATCTGTCGTCCCTGGCGGGACTTATTTATATCACCTTAACGTTGTCTCCCCCACAATGAATTATGGGGCTATTATCTGAAAGCCTGTCCGACGCGGCGGATCCCTAACGGGACTTATTCTAAATAATAATGATTATCTACAAGCAAATATTAAATCAGATTAATATGAATCCCGGCAGGGATGATAGAAAATAGCCCCTATTTTCAAATGGGGGAACTTGTTCAAGAATACATCATTAAGTCCCGTCAGGGATTCTCCGCGGCGAACAGGCGGACAGAATTATTTTTGCTCTGGCTTGCCAGTCTATGAGTACGATTCTTTCTTCGGATTCAATTATTTCTGCTCTGCCAGTTTAGGCTTATAATGGTTTCTCATCAATTCCTTTTGGTTCTGGTTTTGCCAACTTAGCAATTCTCAAATTTATACCCCGCGCCTCTGATGCTTTTAATAAACAGGGGATTTTTATGGTCCTTCTCGAAATATTTCCGCAGGCGGGCGATAAAATTATCAACCGTGCGGGTTTCTATTTCGGGGTTAAGATTCCATACATTTTCCAGGAGTTCCTCGCGTGATACAATTCTGTGCTGATTATTCACAAGGTACTTCATGACCAATGCTTCACGCGGAGTCAGGCGGAAAGTCCTGACGCCGCTTTTACAGTTGAGTGTTTGAAAATTTATCTCATTATTGTCAAATAAAAACAGCTTGTTTTCCTCTTCCGGTTCCTGGTACCACTCCTTTCTTTTAAGCATCCCTTTTACTCTTAACATAAGCTCTTTAAGATGGAATGGTTTTGTGAGGTAATCATCGGCTCCTGATTCAAGTCCCCTGATACGGTCTTTTGCCGCTGTCCTGGCCGTAAGCATAAGGATAGGAAGCTGGGGAGATTTTTTCCGAACAACTTCCGCGATTTCAAAACCGTCGTGATAAGGAAGCATAATATCAAGAATTATCATGTCATAATCGTTGCTGCCGATATAATCCAGCGCTATTTCCCCATCGGCGGCGCGGGAAATTTCATATCCTTCAAGTTCAAGGTTAAACTCAAGACTTGTGGCCAGGTTTTCTTCATCTTCAACCAATAATATTTTAGCTTTTTCATTCATCTGTTTTTTCCTCCTCTTCCTCTTTCTGTTGCTTTAGAAGCTGGTCCAGAAAACGTTTTTTGAGTGTCTGGTAAAGAGGCAGTTCAATTGTGAATGTTGTTCCTTTGTTTTTTCCTTTGCTTAACGCTGTTATATTGCCTTTATGATAACGGATTATTTCTCTTACCCAATAGAGACCAAGCCCGGTTCCTTTAACACTCGGACTGTTTTTATCGCGGACCCGGTAAAATTTATTGAATATTTTTCCCGCTTCTCCCGTGTTCATTCCTATTCCTTTATCAGAAAATTTCATTTCAAAATATTTACTGCCACAATCAATATTTATATCAATTACAGGAGGACCCGCGGAATATTTTACAGCGTTATCAATAAGATTATCAATAACAATTCTTATCGTTTCCTGATCGACTACACACACACATTCCGCTTTACCCGATATTGTAACTGAATCTTCTGCAAGGTTAAACTGCTCGGAAGAAACTTTCACACAGCTTCTTATCAGTTCATCCATATCGCTCACCTGGAAATTATGAGCGATATTTTTATGCTCCAGGGCGGGTATCTGAAGAATAACATTGATCAGATTATTTAACCTGCTGGTATCCTTCAGCATCATTTTAATAAACTGCTCTTCCTTTTTTTCAGGCAGTTTATGCATCTGCATGGTTTCCAGCGCGAGCTGAATCGACGCCAGGGGAGACTTCAGTTCATGTGTGACGTTAGCGATAAAATTGTCATAAAGTTTTGCCATATTGAATTGTGTCTTTAGCCGATGAAAAAGCAGCGAAAGATAAACCGAAAGGAGGACCAGCAGAGTAATGCCTCCGACCAGAACAAAAACATTGCGTCCTTTCGAAACTATCTGGGTGGATATCTGTTCGCCAACCTCACTTAAAAACAGATAGTTGGAAACATACCAGTAAATCCAGATTCCCAGGAGTGAAAACCAGGCAACCTGCGCCAAAGTGAAAAGAACGTTATGGTTAAATATTAAACGGGTCAGTTTCATATCAAAGGAATAAAAATGGTTTTACATTTCTTTTACAAACAGGGAGGTCCTGTTTTTGTATTTTCATAATAAGAAATATTCAAAGGAAATAAAAGCACTTTATTTTCCCGTAAATAGAATAAATCAATTTCAGGAGAGAAATATTATGAAGGTTCTGCTTGTTTATCCACCCATTCCTTCAACATTCTGGAGCTTTGATAATGCCCTTTCCTTTATTTCGAAAAAAACTGTGCAGCCCCCACTGGGTTTGATAACAATAGCCTCTATGCTTCCTGATGATTGGGAACCTAAGCTGATTGACATGAATATTTCCCCTCTTGAGGATAATGACATCCTTTGGGCCGACATGGTATTTTTGTCGGGAATGAGCGTGCAGCGAAGCTCATTCAAGGAGGTAGCCTCGAGATGCCGCGCTCTTGGTCTTCCCGTGGTCGCCGGCGGCCCGATGGTAACAACAGAACCGGAAGATTTTCCCGATATTGATCATCTTATTCTTAATGAAGCCGAAATTACTTTACCGGAATTTCTTGCCGACCTGAAAGAAGGAAAGGCCAAAAGAATATACAGAACGGATAAATTCCCAAATCTTGAAAAAACTCCTCCCGCCAGGTATGATCTTCTCGATCAGAATCAGTACGCTACCATGAGTCTGCAATATTCCCGCGGATGTCCTTTCGATTGCGAATTCTGCAATATAACCGCGCTGAACGGACGCAAGCCGAGAGTAAAATCAACCCCGCAATTCTTAAATGAGCTTGAGAATATTTACGACCAGGGCTGGAGGGGAGAAGTTTTTATTGTGGATGATAACCTGATAGGAAGGAAAAATCACCTGAAAAAGGATTTTTTGCCCGCTCTGATACGATGGTGCGGGGAAAAAAACTGGCCTTTTCACTTTACGACAGAAGTTTCTATGAATCTTGCCGATGATGAAGAGTTGATTGATTTGATGGTGCGCGCCGGATTTGATCATGTTTTTATCGGGATTGAAACGCCCAATGAAGAAAGCCTCGCCGAGTGTGGAAAACTTCAGAATAAAAACCGTGATATGGCCTCATCTGTCAGATATCTTCAAAGGAAAGGATTAAGAGTATCGGGAGGTTTTATTGTTGGTTTCGATAATGACCCTCCAAATATTTTTGATCGTCAGATAAAATTTATAAAACAAAGCGGAATTGTAACGGCCATGGTGGGACTGTTAAATGCTCCTTCTGGTTCAAAACTATTCAAAAGAATGGAAAAGGAAAACCGGCTTAAAGGATTCATGAGCGGGGATAACACCGACTTTTCCACCAACTTTATTACTAAAATGAATGAAAAGGAACTTATAAAGGGATATCGAAGCATACTTGACAATATCTATTCACCTGATGTATATTACAAGCGTGTAAAACTTTTTATTAAAGAGTTCCGACCATTCCCCGGTTTTCAGGATAAACTGACTAAAACCCACATCAAGGCTCTGTTCAGGTCTATTTGGATTCTCGGTGTGAAAAACAAAGGGAAAAGATACTACTGGAAACTCTTTTTTATCAGTCTGCTCAGATATCCACGCAAATTTTCACTAGCGATTACCATGGCTATCTATGGATTTCATTTCAGAGAGATTTACAGAGAGCCGTTAGCCGCGAATAAGTGTTAGAAAACCGGAGTAAAAAATGTTTGAACATAAAGCGCCGCCCCTGGAAATAGGTGATAAAAAAGCTGAGATTCCCATTGTCCAGGGTGGTATGGGAGTAGGAATTTCGGGCGCCCGGCTCGCGACCGCTGTCGCAGACGCGGGTGGAATAGGAGTGATATCAGCAGTGGGAATAGGATTTGAAGAACCTGATTTTTTCACTGATTTTGATGAGGCGAACAGAAGAGCGCTTAGAAAAAAACTGCGGAAAGCGCGCCAGGGAACCAATGGATTGCTGGGAGTTAATATAATGGTGGCTCTCACCGATTATGACGCGATGGTGGATATCGCGATAGAAGAGAAAATGGACTTTCTTTTTCTTGGCGCGGGACTCCCGATTAAATTCCCTGAAAAATTCAACAGGGAAAAATTTCGGAATTGTGATACTAAATTTGTCCCGATCGTTTCTTCGGCAAAAGCGGCTGAACTAATATTCAAAGTGTGGGCAAAAAAGTTTGATCATATTCCGGACGCGGTTGTGGTTGAGGGACCGAGAGCTGGCGGACACCTCGGTTTTAAAAGTGAACAGATATTTGATCCCGGGTATTCACTTGAAAAAATTCTAAAGTCCGTTGTAGAATCTCTTAAATCTTTCGAAAAAGAATTCGGAAAAGAAGTGCCTGTTATAGCGGCGGGAGGTATCTACACCGGCGCCGATATTCATCGCATGTTTTTACTTGGCGCCAAAGGTGTACAGCTCGGTACCCGTTTCGTCGCTACACACGAATGTGACGCGGATGAAAAATTCAAACAAGCTTATTTACAGGCGCGTAAAGAAGATATCAGGATAATCCGGAGTCCGGTGGGTTTGCCCGGAAGAGCTATATACAATAAATTTCTGGCGGATGTTGAGGATGGTTATAAACACCCGGTAAATTGTCCCTGCAAATGTTTGAGAACATGCGATTACAACACTGCTCCATATTGTATCGCACTTGCTTTAACACAGGCGAAAAAAGGTCTTTTCAAAAGCGGATTCGCCTTCGCCGGTGATAATGTCTGGCGCGTAAATGAAATTATATCTGTAAAAGAACTGATCTATACCCTGTTACAGGAATATGAAAAAGAAGATATTGAGGTTATGGCGGGGTAGAAGAAAAAAGTGTAAATTTATCCATCCAAGGCTAAATAGGCAAAGTAAGTTATTATTGCCGCTATACCGACAAAAACCAGATTACGATTGATAAGATATCTGAATAATATTCCAAGCACTTTTTTAATATGGTTGTTAAAAGTTGCAAGGATCATCTCCATAAACCCCAGAAAGAATGTAATTATTAGAGGAATAAGCGGAAAACCATAAATGATTAGAAAATATAATTCAAATTCTCTCGTGCCAGGGTTATCCACAAGGTTCCCAACTGCCTCTAGTCTTTCAGTCAGATTACCTAGTCCAAATAGAATAGCTTTTGAAACGAAATAACCTATCGTTCCCAATAATAAAATAAACATTACGTTGTAGGACCACAATCGAAGTGTTTTTTTTATTGATGGATTCAGAATAATTAATGACAATAAATATCTTGTCAGGTTGAGCGACAGAAAAAGCAATATGATTTGGATAACATTCAGAATCATCATATCACCCAAATCCTTTAATGTATTCATGCTTCCCTGATCCGATGACAATTTGCTGAGAAGAAATATATTAGCCAGAGTTTTCCAGGCAATTGACATTCCAAACCCGATAAAAATGAAAACTAAAACATCCCAACTTTCTGAATCATTTTTTACCGGAGAGTTTCCTGGATTTTTCTGATCTCGCTGAAGCGCGCCAACCATCATCATTGCTGCTAATCCATTTAAAGTCCATACATCGGTCATATAGGCCGAATGTTGTGCGGCATCAGTTGTTAATACCAGTTTCGCTAAAATAGAGAATAACGTATATCCAAAAGTTACTGAGAATGTTGCGTACGCATCCCAATAGTGAGGTGAAAATACACCCCGATAAATTTTAGGTACACCTCTTTTTTTGGGGCTTTTTCTTTTTCTTAAAATTATTTTCGGTTTGGCTATATGTTCACGTTTCGATAACCGGTTTTTAAAAAAGTCTTTCAATAAAAGTAAATTAATTTGTCTGTGCGCAAATTTGATCGCAGAAATTCCCCATTCATCCACATTAAGATTTTCAAATTTACCAACCTTTGAAATCAAAAAATCCCGATGGTTGTTTCTCTCATTTTCGGAATAAACAAAGGTGTATAGTGCCAGCAACCCACCGATACTGCCTATAAAAGAAACCCAAATCGATTCAAACATTTATCCGCTTTAATCCTGTTTTTATATTATATTGGTTCATAATAGTATGCCTAAGTTAATGTATACGTAAGTCAATATTACAATATAAGAATATATTTCATGCCATCCAATATTAGATAAAAACATTCTAATCTGATTGTTAGAATTAGCATTTCGCCTTATTCAATCACCTCCTCCGGCATCTGTGCCAGATCCGGTCCTTATAACTTCCGGGCATCTGGTTTCATGTATATAATGTATGTACGGTTGTACCTTTACAATCCTAATACAAAAAGAATTGTTTCCACCAATATCGAAAAACGAACATAAATCAATTGTACTGACAATTTCCAGAGCATATTTAATAGCCACAAGAGGACATGCCGGGTTACCATAAACCGCTTCAATAACCGGCAGGTAAATAATTCTGACAGGCCACCATTGAGTATTTGTTTCTTTTTTCAGGCCTCCTTCACCTGAAAAAATATATGAATCGCAGGACACACCAAGAGGAATATTAAACCACCCGGCAATAATATTTTTTATATAAACCGAATCCAGACCATCTGATATCGAAGTTATTCTTAAATATTCATCTCCCGGTTCATGATGATCTGAATAAAAAGGCTGGTTCTCTTGCACTTCCAGTTCCCGCCTTGTAGTGTCTACGACCGTGGTATCTTCAGTCACCTGGATTTCCTCAACTGTTTGCAGAATATATCTTCCGTTTTCACTAACCTTTACTTTCGCGTGATTCAAATCGGGCAGATCGACAAAGTCGGAATAAAAAACAAAATCATCCATATCGAAATCATATTTCAGCAATTGCAGATCAATGGGGTATTCAAGCCGGACAGGAAGGGGAATGGTGACAGATATATTTTTGCCGAATCTTTCATCAGCCGACGCGGCGATTTCAAATTCCGCAAGGGGGAAAATCAGACGGGAGAATGAAACTGAAGAGACTCCCTCCACAGGCGTAAATTGGAAATTCTGTTCTGTTGAAAATGTATTCTCATCGTAGCTGACATTAAACTCGCGGTCTGTTTCCAGAAACGCGTCAAGAGAATCGCTTCCCTCGTCAACATTATACTGAACCTGAACAGGCTCCATTACTATATCCCTGAACACTCCTCCATTATCATCAACATAAAATTCATCCACAGTCGTCAGATATCCATCTTTTCTTACTACAATTTTGTAGCTGCCTGTTTCAGGTTCATTTATAATTTTGTGTTCATCCGACGCATTTGGAATCCCATTCACCCTGGCGGAAAATCCGTTAAGTATTTCCCCGTTTGAAGCGTCTATTACTTTCAGCTCCAGAATGACCTTTTCAGGTTCATACCAGGGCATTACCGGTTCCACTTTATCGGATTTGCAGTTGAATAATAACACAAGTGTTATAAAAACCAGAATCAAAGAAATCCGGTTTTTTATTTCACGTTTTATAACCTCTTTCATTTTTTTTCCATAAATTATTATATGGAGAACCTGTAACTCGCTCCGAATGAAAACACATCAAAATGTATCATCGAAGCAAGCAACTGGAGTCTGTTAAAGATTAAAACACGAGCTCCCCCATTTATTTTTTCAGAATCAAATTCCAGCATCAGATCAGCAAATGAATTTAACTTAAATAATACCCCTCCGAATATTCCGGTAAATTCGTGGTTTACCGATTCCATACGGTCGCTCCCATAACCGACATGCAATCCTATTTTATCACTCACCCCCTCAATTAAGAAGCTTTTTGAGAGAGTTAAAAACAAGCAGTTAAAATGACGCGCGCTCCCTTTGTCGAGTGTGGTCCCCACATCATGGCAACCGAGAGAGAACATAGGTATATATTTTCCTTCTTTTAATACCTGCACCCTCAGGCTGAGCATTCTGTCACCCACGGAGGAATTTCTCAGCTCCGGAGGGTAATCCCTTCTGGTAAAACGAATGCTCACCTCAAGAAAAGGCAGGTAACCCAGCGTAACATAATATGCCATCGCGTTAAATTTTCGATCGGTATAATCAAGATATTTCCTGTGAAGCAGACTCGCCCCGAATATCACCTGCCGGTCCTCGGCAATTTCGGCTGTCGGGATAGATATCAGCCCCGTTGTGCCTGTAAGGGATTGGGAGAAAAAATCCTGCCAACATAAAATCGCTCCAAACAATACAATAAATATTTTGAGTTTGATCATACTCATATTAGCTCAATCTTGCCGTGAAATTCCAAATTTTTGTAATGATTTAAAAATTATAGTTCAGCCTGAAAGTGATATACGGTCCGGTCATCAAAACATACATATCATTGATAGTTCCATCGAATTCTTCTTCTTGTTGAGTATGATTACCAAATTTGTATTGGAATACTAAAGACTTTGAGGAATTTTTGAAAATATTTTTTTTCTAAGCCAACAAGAAGATGCCATCCATTATATCTGCCGTCGTCATATTTTGAAATATTTTCTCCTTCAATATGCCTTCCGGAATGGGTAGTACGGATAAAGTTCATACTACTTCCCAATCCTGCGTAAGGATGGAAATATTTCTTGAGTAAAGGTATATCAGCAGTTATTTTCAGAAAAACAGTTAAGTTTCTTAATTTCAGATCGGAGTGTTCCATATTACATTCGTCATAGTTTTTCTGCAAATCTATTCTCCAGTACCCGACACCAATATGAATTCTGATTGGTGAAAAGACATAATAACTCATTTGAAGATTCCCTTCAAAAGTTCCTTCGTAATAGTCCTTAATGAATCTGTCTTTTCTCCAATAATCAAGAGATGGGTTATACCAATCGATTCCAATCCCTAGTGAATACTCAGAATCTATTAGGTAAATATTATTTGTAAGTAAAAGTATAAGGCACAAATAGTATTTATTAGATTTTTTCATAATATAATCACTATATTATTATTACTAAAGAGATCCTCCGTCAGTGCAAGATTCACCTCTTATACATTTTTTACTTAAATTTACGGGTATTCCTAAATGACCACATGGAATATAGGAGCCGTTTGTTTTTTTTCTATAGACATAATATCTAGTTTTCGATCTTACACCGAATTTCAGTTTTTTGCCTTTTTCTTTTAAACAGTATACTTTCTTGCAAATGGAATCAGTGGGAGATCTATGAGTAGGTTTCCATGCAATTCGCTTTGGAATTCGACTTAATTGATTATCCACAGGAACGCATATTTTTTCTAAAAACAATCCTGATTGAGGACAAGGTACTATCCTCGTCCCCTCGGTTAAAACTGGATCCTTGTCAAGAAAAGAAGTATACTCATATTTAGTATTTTTTATGACCTTCCAAGAAAAACTGGTGATTTGAACAATGATTGATGTCGAATCACTAGAGAATTTTAGTGAGTTTAGCTCCTCAACAACATTAGTAATTGGGTCATAACTTAGTAGAACAAAATCCTCAATGGATTCATATTCTAGCTCGGTAGGAATGGGAATAGTGAGGGTCACAGGTTTTTTAAATTGCAGCCCGTGTGGTAGTAAAACTACTGAGTTAATTACTAAATTACTATCAGTTGGTAAATGGTGAATATCTGCATTATACAGAGGCGTCATACTTATTTGCTCAGTTTGGTTAAGAGCTTCAGAGGGGATTTCAATCGAAAATTTTCCATCAACACTGTTTTCACTAATTGTGGCTCCATTTATAGGATTAACAGAAAATGCTGCCCTGATTTTAGTCATAGATAATTCAATCAAATTTACATAGCTCTGATCATCAGCCACAATTTCCAAACCAAATTTAATGGGTATGTATCCATCCTTGGTTGTAATCATCTCATATGTTCCCGGAATTAAAATAGTTGTCGTACTAAAACTCCCATCATCATCTGATAACATGCTGATCTTGTCTTCTATTTGTATCAGAACAGAACTAATTGGAAGATCTGTTTCACTATCAGTAATTGTTCCGGAAATAAATTCCGTATCTTCATCGCAAATTAAAGGTGGTTCAACAGGGTCCACCTTCTCAGTTTCGCAGCTCCACCAGAGTAGAAGGAAAAGGGATGCCAGAAAAATGGTTGAAAAGAGAGCGGTTATCGCTTTAACTTTTTTCAATTTACCTCCAAAACTGTTTATTCAAAAAATTGTGATTATATATAACCGGGCAGGTATTTTTTCATAGAACTGCCTATATCAATCCCGGCGCTGTAATTTGTCCAGCCATAACGTGTAGCGCGGGCCCTGTATTCCCAGGGGAGATAACCGGCCGGCCTTATTCTTAAAGGGCCTGATTTCATATATGAGCTTAAAAAGAGGGGTATTCTTATGTTGAACCTCCCGTTTTTATCTATTTCTGTCTGGGTGTAATAAAAACCGATATCCACTTCACCGAAATAACGTTTGATGTCAAACCGCCAGCCTGCGTCTTCATATAAACTGCGGCCGTAAGTAAACTTAAACTGCACATCGAAACGGGAATAATAATAGCCTGTTTCCAGGAAAGGTGTAAAAGCATCCAGGTATGTATAATAAAGCACACCCCTGAAAAATGAAGCATAACCTGTATAACCAATTTTGCTCCCCAGGAAGAAATTTCCATTCAGGAAATATTTCCTTATCTGAGCGTCAAATCCATAACGGTGTTCTGAAAAATACCCCGGGGTAGCCGAAAGAAAAGTATTGAAGGGAAGACGTATAAACTGGTTAATATTGGAAAGGCCCGGCCTGATATAATTTCCTTCAGAACTCAGATCATTAAAGATGGGGAATATCACCCGTCCTGACAGAGAAAAACCAGGGAGCAGAGTCGTCTTCAGTTCCGGACAAATATTTACCTGTGAATCGACCGGATCAACAAATCCCACAAAATTTGCGTTATACTGCGGGTGAAGTACAATCTCGAAAATAAAATCAGAGTTATTTATCTTTTGTTTATTTTCGAGCTTTTTCCAATAGTTATCGGTGTTCAGTGTGGTTTTTATACTCGCCCTAAGTATTCCCTTTTCCGTTTCTCCGGCGAGCCAGGATTTATACAACTCTGAAGAAATAATGAAAGCGGAAATGAGAATCTTCCTGCGCTGAATGACTATAACAAGTTTATAATCTTCTTCCAAGTTTTCACAAACAATACGCAACACCTCTTTCAACGCGTCTGGTTCATAACGGTATACAAGGTTTTCATAGGTAATTATTACCTGCCGGTTTTCAACAAATACTGCCACGTTATTAAAACCCTCAGCGACAAGAGCGTTTGTAAGTTTGTTTTCTTCATCGAACCGGCTTTGTGAATATTGCGATACGGATAACGAAATCATGACCAGAAGACTGGTTAATATTTTTCTGATTAAATGCACCACGATATCAGAAAATATAATTTAAGTTTAATGAAATCTTGGGGCCGTTAAGGGAAACCTCCTCATCAATAATATTGCCCAAGCCATCGCGGACTTCCTGAGTATAGTTTCCCAAGTTGTACCGAAATTCCAGACCGGCTGAGAAATAATCGAGAAAGGATTTATTGACTCCGATCAGAAAATGCCAGATGTAATCCTGGCCGTCATTTGTCAGTTCAGTTCCTGAACCGTCAACAAGTTTCTGATCACTTTCGGTATTGATAAAATAGTAACCGCCTCCGGCCCCGGCATACGTTCCGAGAAAGGGGAATGTAAGAAAGGGAATATCTGAAATTACGCTGCCGCTAATGCCGATAAACTGCACCGAAAGTTTTTTACTCAGGATTCCGGTTCCGGTTTCAAAATTGGTTCTTTCAATTGAATCACTCCAGTAACTTCCTTCCAGCCGAACTCGCATTGGATAGACAACATTGTATTGAATATTGACCCCTGCCGTAAAGGCGCCGCTGAATTCTTCCTCACCCAGTGAAAAGGTTGAGCTCTCATTCCAGTAGTCCATTGAAGGGTTATACCAGCCGAGGTTTATACCTGCAGAGTGAAAGTTTAATTGTGCTGAATTTGTCCCTGTAATGAATACAAAAAATAAACCTGCCAGATAGAATATTTTTTTTAACATATCTCTCTCCCAATATTTGTTTGTACTATTTTTATTAATCCCCATTGCCACCGCTGCTGCCGCTGCCACCATCGGTTTCAACATCGCAGAAACCGTACATAAATGGGTAATTTATTCTTCCAATTGTGGCATTATTAAAAGTAAAATCGAAATTGACATATTGTATTCTACAGCAAACGGTGACAGTACCATTTTCTATCCCACTACAGCTTTGATCATTCCCAATCTTCTTGGTTTGTTCTATCCATGGAACATTAGCCCACATAACTTCTTCAGGAAGTCCATCTGGCAAAATCAAAACACCAACATCAGCCCAAAAAGTATGAGATAAGCTGGATGTACTATGATCAATAGTTCCGTCACAATCATCAAATGCTAATCCAAGAGATATTTGAGGATTGGCAAAGGGTATTAAAAAATCAACATTACTAAAATGACTAATTTCAATCTCCATTGAATTACTGCTTTCGATTATATTTGCCAAACCAATAATCTCGGATTCACTAGTTTCTGAGTTATAATTAACAACAAAAACTGAATCCGGATTGATAATCTCTTCGGGTACTACAATCGGCACGCTAAATAAAATGCTTTGATTAAATTCCAGACCCGGAGGATCTAAACTGACAGAATTAATTAAAAATAATTCATCTCTGTTTTTAAATGGAGTACCTGAATTTATAGTTGGAGTTATACTAATTTCAGTTGTGTTAGTTAAAGCTCCTGATGGAATTTCTAGCTCATATTTCCCGAATTTATTTTCAGATACAACTTTACCTCCAACATCAGCAGAAATTATAACTGAAGGACGCCTTTCAACAATACTGTAGTTCAAATTATAGCGAATAACATTTTCACTTATTTCCAGAGCTCGGAACATTGTAATGTAGTTTTCCTTAGAAATTTTCACACGATATTCCCCGGTATCCAGTATTTCATCAGTAGTAAAAAATCCGTGTTTGTTTGATTCAAGAATAATAGTTTCACCAATTTGAATAGTTGCCCCTTGCAGAGGTTGATTGGAATTGATATCAAATATGTATCCCGAAATGAAGTAGTCCAGCTGAGTTATTCCACTATACCAATCAGTCAACCCCACCTTCTCAGTTTCGCAGCTCCACCAGAACATCAGGATAAAGGATGCCAGAAAAATGGTTGAAAAGAGAGCGGTTATCGCTTTAACTTTTTTCAACTTACCTCCAAAACTGGTTATTCAAAAAATTGTGATTTTAGATAACCGGGCAGATATTTTTTAATAGAACTGCCTATATCTAATCCGGTGCTGTAATTTGTCCAGCCATAACGTGTAGCGCGGGCCCTGTATTCCCAGGGGAAATAACCGGCCGGCCTTATTCTCACCGGGCCTGATTTCATATATGAGCTTAAGAAGAGGGGTATTCTTATGTTGAATCCCCCGTTTTTGTCTATATCTGTCTGAGTGTAATAAAAACCGATATCCACTTCACCGAAATAACGTTTAATGTCAAACCGCCAGCCTGCGTCTTCATATAAACTGCGGCCGTAAGTAAACTTAAACTGCACATCGCAGCGGGAATAATAGTAGCCTGTTTCCAGGAAAGGTGTAAAAGCATTCAGGTGTGTATAATAAAGCACACCGCTGAAAAATGAGGCATAACCGGTATAACCAATTTTGCCACCCAGGAAAAAATTTCCATTCAGGAAATATTTCCTTATCTGAATATCAATTCCATAACGGTGTCCCGTAAAATAACCCAGGGTGGCCGAAAGAAAAGTATTAAAGGGAAAGCGAAAAAACTGGTTAATATTGGAGAGACCCGGCCTGATATAATTTCCCTCAGAATTCAAATCATTAAAGATGGGAAATATCACCCGGCCTGAAATGGAAAAACCGGGGAGCAGAGTTGTCTTCAGTTCCGGACAAATATTTACCTGTGAATCGACCGGATCAACAAATCCCACAAAATTTGCCTTATACTGCGGATGCAGTACAATCTCGAAAATAAAATCAGAGTTATTTGTCTTTTGTTTATTTTCGAGCTTTTTCCAATAGTTATCGGTGTTCAGTGTGGTTTTTATACTCGCCCTAAGGATTCCCTTTTCCGTTTCTCCGGCGAGCCAGGATTTATACAACTCTGAAGAAATATTAAAAGCGGAAATAGGAATCTTCCTTCGCTGGATGACAATAACAAGTTCATAATCTTCCTCCAGAATTTCACAAACTAAGCGCAACACCTCTTTCAGAGCGGTTACTTCATAACGATAGATAAGGTTTTCATAGGTAAGAATAAGCTGATTTTCCTCAGCGCATACGGCCACATTATTAAATCCTTCAGCAACCAGCGCGCCGGTTATACTTGCTTCCAGATTTTCAGCCCTTTGAGCCCGGCTCGTAATGGGCGCCAGCAAAAAAAACAACATTACGCTGACGGTGGATGTCCTGCCGCGCCACATAATAAACAGATTACGCGTCGCCGACAGAAAACCTGCCTTCATGCCTGATTCTCCCCTTAAGGATTAATCTTGCCAAATCCTTAAAAAATAGTATTATCAAAAGTTACCGTATCAATGTAACTTCTCTTCCTTCCAAAATTATGTCGTTTTATGTTTTGCCCCGATAGTCACCTGTATATAATATATCAAATATATTTATGTAATGCAATATTTGGATATTAAATTTTAAAATTTGTTTATTTGACTACTAATTGTAAGCGGTTTTAGTATTGAGGTTTAATGTTACCCTTCCTGGTATTGCAGTAAATTCTAAGCTTGCAGAGCCGGAGAGAATGGGGAGTTAAGAAATAATATTGAGAAATTGCCTTCTCTGGATTATTTTGGAGACTCAAGACTGTAAAAAAACGATTTCGACTTCGATTGCGATTTGGATTTGAACCAGTGCGTTAAATCCTGCTGTGGAGAATCGCTATCTGCTCTTCATCTGTAAGTCTTCTTTCGAGAAAATCATCGACGCCCCTGATTGACGTAAAAGGTTTAATTCCCGATTTATGCCTGAGCAGGTGATCAATAGTTATTTTATTTCCGGTATCTTTCCTGTAATTTTTGATATATTCTGTTATAACGGCCTCACTCCTGAGTGTTGCTTCTTCGAGCAATTGCAGTATCATAGCAGTAGTAAATTATTTCGTTATTGATCAGGCATTAAACCGGGTCTCTGGTTCATTATTTATATTTTTTTCCCTGTATGCCTGTCTCCCTGTCCGAAAGCTCCTTCATAAATAACCTCGCCTCCCTGAGTTAGCAAGGCAGCTCCGGAGAAAAGTCCTCTCTCATTACTCTCTCTTAGAAAATTTTAAATTTCATTTTTCTGCGCAAAAACCAAACTCACACAAATGATAAAAAATGCCATGAATATTTCACAAAAACTCATTTATCCTCCTCTTTTTTCCTGCTCATTCCCAATATAAAAAACAAACCTCCAACCGCGATAAAAACCACCCCAACGCCTGGCATACTAATGGCATTCATCAGTACAACTCCGTGAGTAATCAGTATAATGCTCAAAATTATCGCTCTTTTATATGGGGGCTTTTTTTTGATATCTTCAATTTCCATTTTTTACCTCAAACATATTTATGGTTTTATTTAAGTAACCGGACAGGTTTATTTTCAGCAAAGAATTTAGACGGAATTACTCCCTGACCAGTTATTGAAATTTCCAGCCATTCTTCCAATGTTGAATAAACAAGGTAGGCTTCATCCAGATCTGCCAGTCTGACACTATGGTCGGCTCCCGGCTGAACAATTTTTATTGAGTTTGTGCTTCCTGTGTTTTCTATCGCGGCCGCGCTCCAGGGATCATTTCCCCCGTAAATATAAATGATATTATTTCCCTCGGTCATCAGCCAGTTTTTTATATCAGTCATAACGTCGCTCCTGAACAGAGCGCTGGAACCGGAAGGCACATAAAAATCGTAAGATGGATCGGTTGTAAGCAGACTGGCAAGGTTTTCATTTTTCAGTTTATACCAGCCAAGTTCAGTATATGCCTGGTAATAAACGGGGGAATAATATTCACGGTATTCATCCGAATAAAGTGGAAATCCGCCGGCCTCTTCAAGATGCCGATAGAGTTCATCAATGGTTGAGCCTGAGCCGGGGATATTCTCTGAAGGCCATAAAGTAAACTGCCAGTAAGCGAAAGGATATTCACAAATTTCATATTCGAGGATAATGGCAGGATCGACATTATATGTAAGAGATGAATTATTCATATAATTTTCTATCTTCGGCAAAATCTCATCGCGGTTTTCCAATACCATCATCTGATAATTAAATATCTTTTCCCGCGTATCAGCATCCCCGACCTGCTCTAAAAATGGCTGAAACCTCGGATCATCTACACCATTAATTATCGGAGCGACCCAGGCGACTGTGGCATCAACATCATCAGGATAAAACCTCTTGTGGAAGAGGGCGGTCATGCCACTTTTGCTTCTGCCCAGACTTAACCATTTACCACCATAAATTTCCTTAAAGAACCGCGCGATTCTGTGATGATCTGCCGCCGCCTGTTCTATAGTAAGAAATTGCCAGTTTGTCGGTTCCGGCCGCGCGTCAGCCATGTAACGGTGTGTTATCTGAAGCTGATTCGCGTTTAGCGCTGATGTCAGGTCATAAATATAATCGGGCCTTGAAGTATAGCCCGAAGCGCAGAAAATAAAAGGCGCCTCTTCATTAACGTGGTGAAGATACATCCTCTGGCTGAATTGCTGCCCTTCAGGATCACTATGATCAACAGGCTGCTGAAGTATAAGTTCGAACGATCTTTCAAATCCGGCTGCCGGAATTATTTCATTAATTTCAAGTCCGGGAATGTTTTGCAGTTTTTCCATGAATGTCAGTTCAATTTCAGGACTGCCCGGATCATCTGAACATGACAGAGCAAGTAAGGCCAAAAAAGCAAAAGGCAGAAAGTATAATTTGTTAATTTTAGTTTTCATATTTTTTTGCTGCATTAATGAATATTCAATCATGTGGCTCTACAAGGCAAATTTAGCTGAAAAGAGAAGACCTGCCACCTTTTTAATCAGTAAAAGGCATTTCGGGACGGCGGAAGGTATCAGGCCTGTTACTTATTATTTATTATTCTTTCAGCGCGTAAAATTATTCCACCCTGCCTGAGCAGAAGGTATTCAGCGATATTTTCCTCATTTTTTACAAATTCTATTGAGGCGGCGACAACTTTATAAAAGAAGTTATTTTCGGCGTAAGGGAATATTTCAAATCTCTGCTGTCCTGAAATAAGGGCAAATAATTTATTTCCTTCTTTTGTAATCACAAATATCCTGGAAGCGTCCAGTCGGTATTTGCCTTCCAGACCGGTAAGAAGGGAGTCTGGCAGATTTATCTCTTCATATTCATGCAGGGGATCGGGCGCTGAAATTTCAGGAGCGTGAATTGTCTGCCCATACATTTTAATCACGAGATAAGGCTGCCCCATCTTTGTAATAAGAGAAAAATCGATGGTCCCGCTGATGGAACCAATTTTATAGAGATCACCTGACAGGTGTATCAGCTTTTCTTTTGATTTACCGGTTGGTTTGATATAAATGCCATCATCCTCCGGAAGGACCATCAGGTTAAAACCTGGTTTAATCTGGTATTCTCCCTGTATATCAAGTGTGTCGGTCTGACAAAATAATTGTGAAGCCAAAACTGAGAATAAACCGATAAACATTATAAATTTCATAGTCACTCCGGAATAATAGTCAAATAAACATTAATAAATATAATATATATCCGGCTATATGTCAAATATATATTGCATTGATGATATTTCCGAAATTATTGATCAGACATAATTTATTCCTGAACATTAGCTTAAACACCGTTATCTATGCCAGAATATTTTTGCTCTGCCAGATTCTCATCAATTTATTTAATCAGGATGAAAAAGTGAGACTCTTTCTGCTAAATCTAATAACCTTTTGATCCGAAGTATATTAACCGGCTTTTAGTATTGTTGGCAGTTCATCCCAAATGCGGCCATCCAGTTGGCGCCCATTCCTTTTTTTATTAAATCCACCCCATTGTTTAAAGAAAAAGGGAACTTCAGATTCAACACACTGGTCCCTTATGTCTCTAACCCACATTGCGTCAATTGGTCTTGATTTAGGACCAGACTCCCCCCCGGCAATAACCCAATCTATGTTTTTTAAATTAATCCCCTTAACTGGCCCCAACAACGGCTCAAAAGAAATAAACTTTACCTTTGCATTTGTTTGCCTGAGAAATTCAACTCTGTCACAATATTCACTATTTTCAACACTGACGCCCATCCATATATTATTTGTCCACGGCAGAAGATTATTTAACTTCTTTAATCTGTCTGCTCTTTTTGTGAGAACCTGAAAAGTATGCCAATCCGCAATATTCATTGTATTAAACACATCAAGAATGAAGTCATTTGATACCTTTTCATGAAAAAGGTCACTCATAGAGTTAACAAAAATCATTTGTGGTTTTTTCCAGGTAATCGGTAATAACACTGAATTTGGGTGAGTTGAGAGTTCAAAACCTTTGCTATAATTTTCAGCCCCCATTGATTTTAATCTTTTTGCCATTCTTTCGGCATAACAATTTTTGCATCCGGGACTTATTTTAGTGCACCCGGTAACCGGATTCCAGGTTGATTCAGTCCACTCGATATCTGATTTTAAGCTCATGTTTAAACCTATTTAAATAATTCCTGTTGACCAGATGTGCCATGCAGGGCATTTTTCCAGAATTTTTTTGCTAATGGATGTTTGCTATAGAAAGCAAGATAATAAATAGGAGTATTTTTTGTATTTCTTATTAGAACATATTCGCTATTTAACATAGGCAGATAACCTGCGCTTTCCATCTGGCTATTGAAAAAATCTACAACAAATTTACCAAATTTCATGTTCATTTTCGATTTTTCCCATGCGTCTCTCCATGAATCTGTATTTAGAAATTTTGAAACGAGAGCCGACTCTTCTTTTATATAGTATTTCTCATTTCGATGAGCATCCATATAAGATGGAATCAAGACTAAAAAATCTATTTTGTATTTTGACAATTCCAATAATGTTTGCAACGATAAATTATCAATTTTGAACGGGTCGGCGAGACAGAACGTCAGACTGAATCTACCCCTAGTGATAGTGGAAATAATATCCAATATTATTCCTGTATTGTAATTAACATCACCGGAAATATACTCAGCATCAATTTCTGGATAATCCCTTATTATTCGTTTATTCAGATCATTCAAATATTCGGATTTGAGATCGCAGAATATATATTTATCAAATTTTTCTCTCACAGATGCGGCAATAAGTGGAGAGGTCATAACAATTCTGTCGGTATCCTTTATCCTGCCATATCCACTGGATGAAAATAGGTCGAGATAAACTATTTTATCCCACTTGCTTTTCATACTTGTCGAAAACATATTTGCATATTGTTCAATCAGATCGTATTTTCTTTCAGCCCAGGACCCAATATTGCCCATTAGCAATCCATCATCTTCTACAAATTTCATACTGATTCTCCTTATAATAAAATAAGGCAACAAATTATGCAACTTGTTTTAGTTTCCCCTTTTGCATCATAAAGAAAGATAAGAATAATAGTACAGTAAGGCAAAAATATTTCACAAAGCGAAAATCAGGGGGGCAACTCCCTGAGGCACCAAAGAGCCACATTTTTCATCAGGGGCCAGTCGGAGCCTGAGTCGCTGATATTTTCCTCACCGGGGTAATATGTTCCATTAATGGTTGTGTCGGCAAAAACAACTCCGTCACGGTCGCTGTCCTCCTCTATTTCGGGATGTGTTCCTGTGGCAAAAACTCTTCCGGCGCCATATTCAAAAACCAGCATTGCCGCCTTGTTTATTGCCGAATATGTTCCCAGGTGAAATATTTCATCTCCTTCCGGTTCGAAACAGGGACCCCAGTAATAAAGGACGCTGAGGCTGTCGGACATACCCCGCGCTATTACATGTGTTGTATCCAAAATTACATCGCACATTCCATACCGGGGATACGCGACAATTTCATTATTGGGTCCCCACGAGGTTCCTTCAAAAAGTGAGAGGGAGGACATAATTAACCTGCTCCCCTGCCAGTAAAGTTTTTCCGAAGTAAAAAATCCGCCCGCGCAAAGACCTATATATCCCCCTCCGTTCCTGATAAATTCTCTTATTTTTTCCTTTCCGCTATCCGAAATATCAAGTGAATACTGGTACATATCACCTCCCGGAAAAGAAACTATTTTAAATCCCCGCAGTGAATTGGCATGTATATATTCCGCGTCAATTATTTCTACCGTATATCCCATCCACCCGAACATATTTTTTGCCGCTGTAACAGATTTATCCCAGGCGCCATTATCTGAATAAAGAGCTATATCAGCGGTTTTATCATCATTATTTTCGGTTGCGTCGCATGAAAAAATAAACAGGGCTGAAAATATTGAAAATAAAATTCTTCTTAACCACATTCTGGTATTTCCTTATGATGTTCTCTGCCTCATCTATATTCATCAATTTTTTCACCAGCGTCAAGGGTATTTTTTTCCTCCGGTTCCATCTATTTTAATCTATTATTCTTTTTCGTTTGACATAAAAACAAAAATAATTATATTTATGGTACCAATGTATAAATGTATCTTTATTAATTATGGATGTAGTATGAAAGAGAAAAAAATGAATGATCAGAAGGAAGAAAAATTTGTTGTTCAGCGTGTGCAGACAGGAATAAGGATTGAGAAAAGAATGCTGAAGGTACTTAAAGCTCTCGCCGAGTATTTTGATATGACACTTGGCGATCTGCTTGAAGGAATTGTGCTTCACGCCTTTGACGGCAAAGCGCCCTTTACAGAAGATGAAACATTGCAGAGGATTAAAGAGATAAAGAAGATTTACAATTTTGAGTTTGATTCCTCGGCAAGTCATAAGTTCAGTGAAAAAGATTAATGTGAAACCTCCGTGGGACAGATTACAAACCTGTGCGCCTATGGTGCATCTGTCCCACGGAATATTGGAGAAAATGTTATGAAGGAAAAATTTGAATCAAAACGAATATCAAAAACAGCCGAAATATTAGTTAATGCCGGTATCGAAAAGTCATTCCCGCTTTTTACCCCGATTGGTGAAAAAGTTTGGGCCGATGGCTGGGATCCGGAAATTATCTGGCTGCCGGAAAAACTGATCGCGGAACACATGGTATTCAAAACGGAGCCTTCCGACCTGTTCAAAGGGCGGGAATCGGAATATGTATGGACTGTCTCGAAATATTCACCTGAAGAGTATTTTGTAGAATACACAGTTTTCACCCCGGAAAGATTGTGGAATATTACAGTCATTTGTAAAAAAGCCATGGAGGAAAAAACTGCCGTGTCGGTTACATATTCTTTTACCGGACTAAATGAGGAAGGAAACAGTAAAAACAGATTCCACCTCGAAGGTATGTACAGTGAAAATCTGAAGGATTGGGAAAGAGCGATTAACCAATACCTGGAAACAGGAGAAATGCTGAAGCACTGATTTCATTTTTCTATGATAATGAGGGAATCTTATTTCAGGTATTATAAAGAAGCTAAAAAATCGGTGAATAATCACGCGTTCTAAATTTCATGAGAATACTATTTGGTTATTTTTAGTATTACATTTATTTTCCTTTGTTGATGAAAAATTCATATACAGACTATTTAGGGAGGAGCAAAAAATGAAAATAACCTTAACAAGTATATTTGTGGATGATCCCATAAGAGCGCATAAGTTTTATACTGAAATTCTTGGTTTTGAGTCAAAAGTATTTCAGCCTGAAAACCAGCTCGCTATTATTGTTTCCCCTGAAGACCCCGATGGGACGGCGCTGCTGCTTGAACCAAGAGGAGAATCATTCGCGAAGGATTACCAGGAGCAGTTATATGAAACAGGCCTTCCGGTCATTATTGTGGGAGCGAAAGAATTTCCCGCCGAAATAGAGAGGCTGAAAAAGTCAGGCGTTATATTCAGGGATGACCTTACAAAACCGGACTGGGGAATTGAGAATATTTTTGAGGACTCTTGCGGCAACCTTATTATGCTTGAGGATTTATCAGAAATATAGAGTGTTCTCGTAAAGGAAAATGGTAGAAATATGATAGTTAAACCAATCGGGATAATCCATTCTCCCTTCGAAAAACCTGAAGGGATGCCTATTCAGCCCACAGGAGCTAAAGGAACAAAAGGAAGGGTGGAAATTTTTGAGGAATACAGGCAGGGTCTCAAAGATCTTGAGGGATTCTCGCACCTGATTTTAATATATCATTTTCATAAAAGTGAAGGATACAGTCTTGAGGTTGTGCCATTTATGGATGACAGGCAGCGCGGTCTTTTTGCCACGAGGGCTCCGAGGAGACCTAACCCAATAGGATTATCAATCGTGGAGCTGGAAAAAATTGATGATGGCGTACTCTACCTGAATAATGTCGATATGCTTGACGGAACGCCCCTTCTTGATATAAAACCTTATGTGCCGCAGTTTGACCAGCCGGAAAATGTTAAAACCGGCTGGATAACAAAAACGGGGGAAAAGGTATCAGAGAAAAAATCGGATGACAGGTTTAACCGGGATAAGTGATAACAGCCACACCCAGGATATTTTTTCAATCGCTTTCAGGTCGTATCTGCGGTAAGCCGCAATCCAATATTAAATATCAATTCCGGATATCCAATATTTTATTTGACTTTGCGAACGGAAATAATTTATATTGAAAATGTGTTAATACCTGGTAAAAGAAGATATTTCGAAAGGTAAAATTATGCGGAAGGCAGCCTTGAATGAAGCGGCATCCCGTCTGGCTGAGTTAATAAATCTTGCCGAAATTGGAGAGGAGATAATCATTACAAAAGATGATGGTTCATCATTTAAAATAATACCTTACCAGTCAAAAAAACCTATTCCAAAATTCGGCAGCGCAAAAGGACTTATTAAAATGTCTGATGATTTTAATGATATTCCGGAAGGATTTGAGGAATATATGCCATGAAATTGTTAATGGATACTCATGTATTTATCTGGTTTATTTCTGGCAATTCGAAATTAAATTCTTATGTAAAAAAACTTATCACGGACTTCAGAAATGTCCGATTTCTTAGTATTGCCAGTTTATGGGAAATGTCGATAAAATCGAGCATGGGCAAATTGGAACTGGAGATGACATTTCCCGAGCTTTATAAAGAACATATTATCAATAACTCTATTGAATTACTCCCCATCACAACTGAACATCTTGAAACTCTGAAAGCTTTGCCATTTCATCATAAATATCCCTTTGATCGCCTCATTATTGCCCAGACTTTAGCTGAAAACCTTATTGTTTTGAACAATGACAGCGCATTTATAAATTATGATGTTGAATGTTTATGGAATCCCTCCTGAGATTCAAATTTGCAATATTTTTTCTTTTCCTTTGGTCCTGCACTTCAAATTATCAGGCCGGACTAAAACAGGCAAATGATGATCTTAATTCAGGTATTCTCAAAATTAAATACTATGGGGAATTACTTGAAAATGAATTGGAATTACATGAGTTCCTGAGGTTACATTACTTTATTCATTATGAAAGAATAAGCGGGTGTATCGTCGATAATTCAATTATAGAATATGTGGATGGTTATAATTCTGTTATGCTTGAAGAAATTCGCAACAGGTATGCTAAAGGTTTCGATGATATCAGAAAGGAATTTTCTAAAACAATCGCCCCCGGCATGTAACTGCCGGACCTAATTATGAACATTGGATAGAATTGGGATTATAATGGTTTGTTACATTCTCAAATAAAGGGCGACCACAAGGGTCGCCCCTACAATTTAATTTTGAATGATAATTTCTTTTTTATATCTACGGCTTTTCGCATTAGGTAAAAATAATAATACATTTGATATTATTTTGCGAAGAGTTTAAATTTGCAGGTATTAAATTCACAAAACCATCGGCATATTATGGACCCTGAACATCATAAACATGAACACGAATACCATGAACAACCTGAAAATGAAACCAGACTTATATCGGAAATAGATGGGGAAGACTGGATTTGCGGCGCGTGTTATACAAAAATATGTTCGGATGATGAACGTTTTATCTATAAAAACAAGAGCGAATTCAGATTTACCAATAAAGCAGGGGAAAGTTTTAATGTAATTACCTTTTTAAAGGCTAACGAGGTTATGGAATCGGGATATCCGACCATGGAATTTACATGGTTTCCGGGGCATAAATGGGTTATAGCTGTATGCGGCAGATGTTACCAGCAGCTCGGCTGGAAATATATAGGGCCGAATATATTTTTCGGACTTATCAGAGGAAGAATTGTCAAAGCGATGTCGGTAATGAATTGACATTCTCCCCAAAAGATATTCCGGATGTAATACTGTTAATATTCACCTTCGTAAAAACAATTTATCCTGAACTGAATTATACTATTGTGTAAAAAATTTCACCCTTAATGTAAAAAATATTTGACAAACTGTAAAAGCAATACTACATTTGGTATGAATATTTTTACACAGTGTCAATATTAACATACACAGGAACATATACATGTCATACCAGGAAAAAAGAAGTATCGTGTCATTGGCAAGCACTCTGCTTACTACATTACTTTATTCGATTTATGTGTACAAAGATTATTATGCCACCGATTTTACCTCGACCAGTCTGACAGAATTCTGGGCTGCCACCATATTGATTTTAATCCCTGTATTAATGGTTTTCAAGATAGTTATCCATATAATATTTAATATCATCAACAAAATTGCCACTAATGAAGATGAGCCCAAATTTACCGATGAGCTCGATAAACTAATCGAACTGAAATCAACCAGGAATACACATATCCTTATGATGGTTTTATTCCTTCTCTCAATGGTAACGCTTGTTACCGGGATGTCTCTCTCAACATTTTTTGTAACTCTGGCTTTCGCGATGGTCGGGTCCTGCATTCTGAATGATGTTTCGCAAATTTATTTTTACCGCAGGGGAGTATAAAATGTCCGGATGTCATATCAGTAATAATATCAGGAAATTACGATTTAACCATGATGAGATGACCCAGCAGCAGCTTGCCGAAAAGGTGGGGGTTACACGACAGACCATAGTGGCCATCGAAAAGGAAAAGTATTCACCGACTCTTGAGCTGGCATTCAGGATTGCCGCTGTATTTAATCTTCCCCTGGAAGAAGTGTTTTCTTTCCACCCTGATGAGAAAAAGGATAAGTAGTATTATTTTGTAACTTTTTTATAAATTACCGGTCAATAAAAAGGTAAATATGAAAGCAGTAGTCTATAATAAATATGGTCCGCCTGATGTTCTCTCAATTGAGGAGGTAAAAAAACCGGAGCCGGGTAATAATGAGACTCTGATAAAGATTCACGCGGCCGCGGTTAATGCCACTGATCCTGTTATTCGGTCGGGTAAGCCTTTTATCGCAAGATCGGCAACCGGTTTTCTGAAACCTAAAATGAACATTCCGGGTGATGTATTCGCGGGTGAAATTGAAGCTGTCGGGAAAGATGTAAAGTTATTCAAACCGGGAGACCGGGTATTCGGAGCAACAGGTGAAAGCCTCGGCGCCCACGCAGAATACAAAACCATGCCGGAAACCGGCGCTCTGTCACTAATGCCCGATAACATTTCTTTCGAAGAAGCCGCAGCCCTTGTTGACGGAACACTGACTGCTATACCTTTTTTAAGAGACAGGGGCAGGATAAAGCAAGGGCAGAATGTTTTAATTATAGGCGCCTCCGGCTCAATAGGAACAGCGGCTGTTCAGCTCGCGAAACATTATGGAGCAAGAGTGACGGGTGTTTGCGGCCCGGCAAATGTTGATCTGGTTAAGTCACTCGGCGCCGATGCTGTCATAGATTACACAAAAGAAGACTTTACTGCCACCGGTGAAAAATGGGAAATTATATTCGATACAGTCGGGAAAAGCTCTTACGCAAGATGTAAAAATTCTCTCAATAAAAAGGGATATTATCTTACCACTGTGCCCACATTTGTTTTGCTTTTTCAGATGCTCGCGACAACAGTGACATCCCGGAACGCGATCTTTTCGGCGACTGGCTTAAGACCCGCGGCTATGAGAGCAAAGGACCTGACATTCGTCAGAGAACTTGTGGAATCAGGAAATCTGAAAGCAATAATTGACAGAAGATACGCCCCCGAAGATATCGCGGCAGCCCATATATATGTTGAAACAGGACACAAAAAAGGAAATGTAGTAATAAATTTTGTAAAATAAATTATATATAAATTCTTTCGAAAGGATACAATATGTCAGTTATGACAAAGGATATATCACCTAAAACACTGGCAAGAACCGCCGGAATTTTATACCTGGTAATAATTACCGCGGGGATCTTTGCCGAATTTTTCGTCCGGGGAGGACTGGTAGTTCCTGGAGACGCGGTTCAGACCGCCGCAAATATAAAAGAGGGAAACATGCTTTTCCGTCTTGGAATAACAGCCGATATGATAATGATACTCGCCGATGTCGCCATCGGTGTATTTTTCTATTTTCTGCTGAAACCGGTCAATAAAACCCTGGCTCTGCTTGCCGCCTTTTTCCGTCTTGCCCAGGCTGCCACGCTCGGTGTTAATCTGCTGAATCTCCTGATAGTCCAGCATCTGCTGGGAGGTGGAGAATTTTTAACATCCCTGGGCTCCGGCCAGATACCGGCGATGGTGACTTTGTTTCTGAAAGCGCATAGTTCAGGTTATCTCCTGGGACTTGTATTTTTTGGCGTTCACTGCATTATTCTTGGTTATTTGATGTATAAATCAGGTTTTATTCCAAAAATATTGGGGGCGCTGATCCTTATCGCCGCTTTTGGATATCTGCTGGATAGTTTCGCCAATTTCCTAATGCCCTCATATAAAGAGTACCAGGAAATTTTTATGACGATTGTATTTCTGCCCGCGTTTATCGGTGAGTTCGCGCTGGCTCTCTGGCTGGTAATTAAAGGTGTTAAAGAATAATTTAAAAGAGAATAAAATAAAAAATGAAAGCAATTACATTCAGAAAATATGGCGGACCTGAAGTACTAAACCTGGAGGAGGTGGAAAAACCTTCTCCGGCTGAAAATGAAGTTTTGATTAAAGTTAACTCCGCCTCATTAAATAAATCTGACAGATATGTTATAAATGGCGAGCCGTTTTTCCTCAGGTTTTCGACCGGATTGACAAAACCAAAAAAAATAATTCCCGGGTCAGATATGGCCGGAACAGTTGTTGAAACGGGTAAAAATGTTACTGACCTGAAATCGGGAGATGTGGTATATGGCGATCTTTCAGGCAGCGGATTCGGGGCTTTCGCCGAATATGCAGTTGCGCCCTCTGATATTCTTGCCTTAAAACCGGAAAACATTTCTTTCGAAACCGCGTCCTCCACACCCATGTCGGCTGTAACTGCTCTTCAGGGATTGCGCGATCATGGTGAAATCGGACCGGGAAAAAAGGTGATAATCAACGGAGCATCAGGAGGCGTTGGCTCTTTCGCGATTCAGATAGCTAAAGCTTTCGGGGCCGAGGTTACCGCTGTCTGCAGCCCCTCTAAAACAGGAAAAGCAAAAGAGCTCGGGGCCGATTTTACTATTGACTACACAAAAGAAAATTTTACCGAGGGGAAAAAACTGTATGACCTGGTATTCGCCGTCGGAGGTTATCACAAAATTTGTCATTACAAAAGAGTATTAACCCCAACGGGCAGATATGTATCTGCCGGAGGGTCGATGGCCCAGATATTCCAGGCAATGTTACTCGGTCCTCTTCATTCGAAAAAAGGGGGTAAACAGCTTAAAAGTATGATCGCGAAGCCGTCAAAAACTGATCTTGAGTTTCTTAATACTCTTTTTGAAGAAGGAAAAATAAAACCTGTTATTGAAAAAGTTTATTCACTTAATGAAATGCCTGACGCCCTCCGTTATCTCGGGGAAGGTCACGCTGCCGGAAAATTAGTTATTAAAATTGAAGAATAGTATCAACACTCAGGAGTGAACATGAACAGCAAGTTTAAAGGCACAAAAAAAATATTCTGGAAGCTCGGCACATGCTCCCGTACATTTTTCTTTCTCCTGAACAGGGAATTCGGAAATAATAATGAAAATGCCGAGATAGCGGCAGATCCCCTCGCGGGGGGAGTTATGCTGAAGGGACACCAGTGCGGAATGTTATGGGGAGCTACTCTCGGTGTCGGGGCTGAATCATGGAGAAGAAAAAATGACGTCGGCGACCCTGTGGCCCTGGCGATATCTTCCTCTCAGAAAGTACAGGAATCATTTGTGGAAAGAACTGGAACTCCCGATTGCAGGAGCATCACAAAAACAGACTTTTCCAACAAATTTCAGATGTTTACATTTACATTATTCCGCGCTTATGGCTGTTTTAAATTAGCTGAAAAATGGGCTCCCGAAGCTGTTGATTCCGCGGAAAAAGCGCTCGCTGAAAAACCGGATAACAAAATTCCGGCAAAAAGCTGTGCGGCCGAGGTGGTGAAAAAAATGGGAGGATCAGATGAAGAAGCTGTTACAGTAGCGGGAATGGCCGGTGGAATTGGCCTGAGCGGAAACGCGTGCGGAGCATTAAGCGCCGCAATCTGGATGAAAACTCTCGAATGGAGCAGGAAAAACCCGGGCAAATCCGCTTTCCCTGTGCCCAATTCCATCAATACCATGCGGGCATTCTATTCTGTCGCCGGGGATGAAATGTTATGCTCCAAACTATGCGGCAAAAAATTCAACTCCATTGATGAACATACAGAGTTTATCAAAAATGGCGGATGCGGGGAATTGATTGAAGCCCTCGCGCGAGCGTAACAAACGTCAGTTCCAAATCCTAAATAGGAATAACTCCACCGTTCACTTGTTGAGAGAAACACTCCGGGATATTCTTTGGGCTAAAGCCCGGTAAGTCGGGGGGGGGATTTTCGGGATCCACGGCCTGAAGTCCGTGGTTATTGATTTGTCGTGTAGTACAAAAAAAATCAAACACTGTAGAGACAAGGCATGCCTTGTCTCTACACCTCTTTTATCCTTTCATTTACCGCTGCCATCTCTCCCCCCCCAAAAAAGACGCCGTTACCAAATTTTAACCAAAATAGAAATAACTCCGCCGTTCACGGCGGAGACCGTGAATTTCTCGAAGAAACAATGCTTTAGCCAAAAAAGAATGGCGTTGAATTTCAGATATATCAAAAGTTTTTCGTTCCTCTGAAACAGCTGACTGCAAATTCAGTCTTTCACCGGTTGAGAAAAACATTCCGGGATATTCTTTGGGCTAAAGCCCGGTAAGTCGGGGGGGGGGGGATTTTCGGGATCCACGGCCTGAAGTCCGTGGTTATTGATTTGCCGTGTAGTACAAAAAAATCAAATACTGTAGAGACAAGGCATGCCTTGTCTCAACATCTCTTATATTCTTTCATTTACTGTTGCCATCTCTCCTCCCCCCAAAAGTCGTCGTTACCAAATTTTACCCTAAATCGGAATAACTCCGCCTTTCGCGGCGGAGATCGTGAATTTCTCCAGGAAACAAAGCATTAGCCAAAAAAGAATGTCTGAGCACCGAACACATATCAAAAGTTCTTCATCTCCCTGAAACAGCTGACTGTAAATTCAGCATTTCACCGTTTGAGAAAAACACTCCGGGATATTCTTTGGGCTAAAGCCCGGTAAGTCGAAGGGGGGATTTATCCGGTTGCACGGCCTGAAGTCCGTGGTTATTGATTTGTCGTGTAGTGCAAAAAAAATCAAATACTGTAGAGACAAGGCATGCCTTGTCTCTACATCTCTTATATTCTTTCATTTACTGTTGCCATCTCTCCTCCCCCCAAAAGTCGTCGTTACCAAATTTTATCCTAAATCGGAATAACTCCGCCTTTCGCGGCGGAGATCGTGAATTTCTCGAAGAAACAATGCTTTAGCCAAAAAAGAATGGTTGGGTATCGCGGATATATCAAAAGTTCTTCATCTCCCTGAAACTGCTGACTGCAAATTCAGTCTTTCACTGGTTGAGAGAAACACTCCGGGTTATTCTTTGGGCTAAAGCCCGGTAAGTCGGGGGGGGGAATTTTTCGGGTTCCACGGCCTGAAGTCCGTGGTTATTGATTTGTCGTGTAGTACAAAAAAAATCAAATACTGTAGAGACAAGGCATGCCTTGTCTCAACATCTCTTTTATCCTTTCATTTACCGCTGCCATCTCTCTCCCCCAAAAAAGACGCCGTTACCAAATTTTATCTTAAATAGGAATAACTCCGCCGTTCACGGCGGAGACCGGGAATTTCACCAAAGAAACAATGCTTTAGCTAAAAAAGAATGGCGTTGAATTTCAGATATATCGAAGGTTCTTCGTCCCTCTGAAACAGCTGACTGCAAATTCAGCATTTCACCGGTTGAGAGAAACATTCCGGGATATTCTTTGGGCTAAAACCTGATGATCTGGAAGGAGTGATTCAGAGACAGCAATCTGCGTGGAATATCCCATTTTGATTTTAATAATGAAAATCCTTCTGAATTTGTTACGGGCGGTGAGATGATTGAACTTAACAACGATCATTATCCGGACAGGAGGAATAATGATCTGAGAGTTTCGAAAGCCGCGATATGAAAATTCTGGGTCGATCAACAGGATATAGAGCTTTTTATCAGCTATTTCCGGGAGGACTCATATACACTGGAAAACCTGAAATTTGATATAACACCGTTAAATAAGTTTCATAATCCGGAAGATTCGGTTAAGATTTCGGAGAAATCTATTTACCGGATTTTCATTGATGATACCGAGATCACCAAATTAAACTGGTACGAAGCTGAGTTACCTGAAAACAGACAGAAAGGAAGGATATCCAGAATATCAATCCATGAACTCACAAAAGGCTATCATGTGTTAAGAATAAGCAAACTATTATGGTTTAACAAAAACAAAGAACCCAAATTACTGGATACATGGGAGGTGATTCCTTTTGAGCTGACCGATTTTGAATAAAGTACAATTATGTTGATTAATTGATACTATTTTAGTATTATATTTTATGCCGAAAAAAATAAGAATATTGATAAAAGAATTAAAAGCTTGTGGATTTGTTGATCGCGGCGGCAAGGGAAGTCACAGGAATTTTATTCATCCGAAAGGGATAATTCTTACTATTTCAGGCAATCCTGGTGATGACGCAAAACCCTACCAGGAAAAATTGGTAAGACAAAAAATTGAGGAAGTAATAAGTGATAGAACGGAATAGATATCTGAAAATAGTTGAATGGTCGGAGGAGGATCAGTGTTATGTGGGATCAGCGCCCGGCTGGCTGGGAAAATGCTGCCATGGCAGTGATGAGGCTGAAGTATACAGGGAGTTATGCCAGATTGTTGATGAATGGATAACTATTTATAAAGATGACGGGATTAAATTACCCGGACCGACAAATAAAAAATACTCTGGAAAATTCGTTTTGCGAACAGGACCTGAATTACACCAGGCGCTCGCGATTAAAGCCCTCAGTGCCGGTGAAAGCCTGAACAGTTTTCTTGTGAAGAACTTGAAAAAAGTTATATCGTAGTCAAAAACTCAAGATATTTATAACATTCTAATCCCCGATTTAATAGAATGTTAGCTTGAAAATTCACGTTTTATCTCGCTTAAGAAAGCGCTTTCCTCCTTAATGGTTTGATCAAATTATATTCATTGTTTCTTTTTCTAAGAGTATGCCACATATCAGAATTTTGTTGCAGATTCAGCCAGAATTCGGGAGTAGTTTCAAAATATCTTGCAAGTCTGAATGCGGAATCGGGAGTAACCGCGCGTTTTCCAAGAATTATTTCATTAATTCTTACTCTTGAAATGCCAATATTATCCGCAAGCTGCCGCTGTGTCATACCCAGTTCTTCCAGGTATTCGTACCTGAGTATTTCACCTGGATGTACAGGTGATCTGGTTGATGGAAGCATATATTTTTCTCAATTTACAATTTCCGCGAAAATCTGCGGGATCAGCGGGAAATATCGCCGGCGCATTTCGCAGATGCACGCAGATTTTC
The DNA here is from genome assembly GCA_963677445.2 of Melioribacteraceae bacterium. Lineage (GTDB taxonomy): Bacteria > Bacteroidota > Ignavibacteria > Ignavibacteriales > Melioribacteraceae. Next base: position 159,029 of record CAXXGF010000054.1, read on the forward strand.
TACTCAAATGCCTTCCCGAAATTTTCGTTGGGATGAAAATAAAGATGATTTGTTATATAATCAAATGTGATACTAAATTGCCGGAAAAGAGGGAATCCAATCATGCCGAGATTATCGGGATGAATCCTGGAGGTATTGCGGTCGCCGTAATAAACCAATGGGTTATCGAATGTGTATTTGCCGAAAGTCATGCTTTTTATTCTGCCGGAATATTCCCGTGATAGTCCCTGGGCGCCGAAACTTCTGTCGGGAGCGGCCTCCTCAGGCAGTTGAATGTTATGTTTATTATTCAGGGCAATCTTTAACGCTCGGATACCCCCGAAATCGATCATTACATCTCCTTTATATTCCCTGCCATCTGAAAGAATAAAAGAGAAAGGCACAGTGTGGCTTCCTATCTCTTCTGTTGTCATGAGAAGAGCACTGCCTTCACCTGAATACTTATATGTATCGGGATCATGAAGAATTACCATATTGTTTATAAAATCGAACTCAACCACAAAGTGTTTAAAGAATGTATTGCATAACTGACCATCCGTTCCCGGGAACATTCGGGCAAATCCTGCCGCGGGTGGTGAAACCAGGGATGGCTGCTCATAAAATTCAATATCCCCGAATTTGAGTGTTAAATTAGTTGATGTGTAGGCCTTTGTGGGATCACCCTCGCCGGCTCCTTCAATCGCTCCCTCAGTAATTGACTTCAGCTCCAGTTCTTCCACAAGGGGGGACCCGAATAACCACACCTGGTCCCAGAGAACCCCGTTATCGATCATAAGAGCTGCATTTTTTCCATTTATTTCCAGGTCCATCACCGGTTTGTTCCGGACCATTCTGAAAGGTATTTTTACCGGTAATTTCGCGTTATTAAGCATTGTGTAATAACCCGGACCGCCCAAAGCTGTTTGTACTTTATTCTGAGCAGAGGTTAATGAGTTAAAAAACAATAAAAAAGCAGATAACAAAATCAAAGACACTCGCATCTTCTTTCCTTATAAATAGTTCTGTATTATTTCGACTAGATCTATTAGACGGTTGAAGAGCAGATTTTATTGTTATTTAAACGTATAGTTCCCATTTTTTACACCAACATCAGGGGGGAGTTTTTTCTCTTCAAAATAATCAAATCCCTCTTTAAGGTTTTTCCAGAACGAGATCCAGGGAGAATTTTTATATTTTTCCATGTTTTCTTTTGTCATCCTGAAAGGGAAAATATGCACCCTGAAAAAGGGCTGGCCATCTTCAAGCGCCATTGCCGCGATAGTGAATATTTCTTCAATGTTTTTATCTGTCATGGCGAAACAGCCTGAAGATACACAGCTTCCGTGGACCATAATATAACTTCCGGTCCGTTTATAATGCCGGTCATATTTATTGGGATAACCTATATTGAATGAAAGATGAAAGGAGCTGGAAGGGTTCATTCCTGAAGGTGGCACAAAATAAAATCCTTCGGGAGCCTGATCATCACCCGATTTAAATTTTGGTCCGAGATCACCGGAATAATAACATATCTCATATATTTTGAATAATTCAAAACCGGCTCCCTTCTCTACCCACAATTCCAGTTCATCTGATTCTTTGAATATCCGAATAAATATCGGCGAGCCGGGATGGAATTTCTTTGATAAAAATTGTATTTCAATATCAGGCTTGATTTTACGAAAAACGTCAGCTGATCTTCTGCTTTCAGGTACAATTTTCCATAGTTTTTCACCCGGCGGCAGTTCCTCATCACCGCAAGAGCAGGAGAAAAAAATTAATACGGATAACAGTATTATAAAATGTTTCAAATATTATTCGATTTAGTTAAAGATCTTAATTAAAAACTTTTCAGAGGTAGTCATAGAACTATTTTTTCGGTATAAGTTTCCTCCAGACCGCCTGCCACCTTCCATCAATCAATGAAAAGAGATGCCCGGTTCATCATATTTTTTACCATTCATTTCCCAGGCCATTTGATATTCATAATAAACGATCGCGGTTGATTCCCATATTTTAACTTCCGGGTCCGACTGCTTGTAACTTAAAATTGCGGCTCTGTTCATAAAATCGGTATAACTTTTACCGCAGGCTTCTTTTCCTTCCCCAGGTATTTTTAATTCGGGAGAAACAACCATCATATCATCATGAAAAAATTGTTAAGCTTTCCCCTGTTTCCATTTATCCAGGAGTCGTTAATTTTTTTCATAATTTTAATAAGTTCTTTTTCCATTTTCTTTTTATCAGCAGGATTCATTAAGTCTCCGTTTTATTTCCATTTCATACCGAATAACGGTCTGATTATTTTTATTCTTCTCAAAATTTCAAAACTTACAAAACTGCCCGCGAAGGTTAACAGGACAATCGATATTATATTAAGCTCTATCGGCAGCCCCAGGGGAAGAATATAATATGCAGAGGCGAATAAAAAGATCATGTGAACAATATACACGGGGTAAACCGCTTCGCTCAGATATGCGAGCGCTTTGCCCGGTTTGTTAAGGTACTTATAAGCAAATCCGAAGAGAGCGAATATCCAGTTAATCGATTCAAAAGAAGTAAAATAAACCGGCGCTTCAAAATTGAACCAGAGAATACGGACCAGGTAAAATGTTACAGCGATTACCAGACTGAATATTTTGACTCTTTCAACCGCGTTCCAGAATTCTTTGCCGAAGGTAATAAAAAAGAATCCGAGAATGAATGAAACCATTCCAATCAGGAATCCGTGCGCATTTCCCACATACATCGAAAAATATTGAGGACTGGCGACAAATACTTCAAGTACATAAGGCAGAGCGAAAATGTATATAAACCAGGGGCGTTTCAATTGTGTTTTAAAAAACCGAAAGAATTTATAATCATAATTCTGATTCAAAAAAGCAAAACCGATAACCTGCGTTATATATATGCAAATATTGCCGAGAAACCAGAGATGCCCCATACTCGCACCATATTCAGGTTCCCCGCCATAATACAATATTACAAAAATGCTATGCACAGGCACAATTAAAAAGCTGCCGAAAAGCAGGGGGAGCAATATTCTTTTACCGCGGTCTATAAGCAGCTCTTTCCAGTCGCGGCGGCGGAGAGCAAAACACACCCCCATTCCCGAAACAAAAAAGAGCAGCGGGATTCTCCAGACATTAATCATCGCCATCGGTATCCAGATCGAATCACTGGTTTCTTCACTCTGAATAAACCCTATCATTTTTCCCCAGGGTTGAAAAATAAGAGCCATGTGATAAAAAAGCAGTAAAAAAATGGCGATCACCCTCAGCCAGTCGATGTCATATCTTCTTTCGCTGTTTTCCATATAATATTTTTGTTTGTGGCAGGAAATATTTTCTTCATCCGATGATCACAATTTAAAAATAAATTTTTAAAGGGGATATCCAAATCTTTGGTAAGTGTAAAGATTTTTTCCTATTCAAAATTTCCGGATATTCTTTCGAGCCAGCTCAATCCCCTTTTACCTGTATATTTATCCCTCAATAAGTATACAGGATCTTTAAGCGCTTCTTCCAGAGTTATAAATCGCCATTTCTCGTTCTTCATAAATTCAAGAAGCTCCCCAAGATAATATGAATTAATAAAGTTCATATGCAAAAGCATAATGTGTGATATTTCACGGCCGGTGATCTCTTTAGCCATAATGTGAAAATATTTCAGTTTATTCAACATGTGAGTAAGATATTCCCGGCCTATGCTGTCTGCTTGATCTCTGTTCCCGGCAAAGAATGCTTTTACATACCTGACATTATAAACCGCTTCATCAGTATCAATAGTTACCGGAGCGACGGTGTAATTATTTTTGGCAAGGAAGTGTAATATCCTGGTTTTCTTTTCTTCCGTATTTCCCCTGTGAAGCATCGGGTATCTGAAATAGCTAATTTTCTCCTGATAGTCAGAAAGTATTTCCTGATTTCTCTGAATATCTTCTTCAAATGTTTCACATGATACTTTATTGAGATCTAAGTGATTTTGTGTATGGTTTCCCAGCACATGTCCGGCATTAATAAATTCCCCCAGCAGCTCCTTTGTATGCTCCCTGATCAACATTCCCACAACAAAACCTGTCGCTTTAATATTGTAATTTTCGAGTGTTTCAAGGATTCTCCGGAAATATGCTCTTTGTTCACCTGAATCAATAATCGAATGTGAAAGAGTCGGCAGGTCGTCGATAGTAATCGCGATCCGTTTTCCCTCCTGTGAGAAGAGGGTGATTGTGGTTATCAGCAAAAAGAGTATTATATTTATATTTTTCATCTATTTATTAGACTGAATGAGTGGTGTAAAGTTCATTTTTGAAAAATTGAATACGCCGCCCCATCTATTAATCATTGAATCAAAAATCAATTGCTCCTTCACCATAGTTTACTCCACCAGCAAAATGAATGTTTTTTATTTCGTAATTCATTCAGCAGTTCGAGAATAATTGTATTATATTCTTTACTTTTGGGTTCAAGATGCAGAGCCGACTGCCAATCGTCATAAGAAATCCAGAATGAACCACCCCTTATATTTACTTCCAGAAGACATTCGTCAACAGAAATAATCGGTTCACCCACTATTTTTCCCTTAAGTTTTCCGGCCCATTTCACGGATAAATGTGGAAAATCATCCCAGGCAACAGGATATTCCAGAACAAGAGCAAGTCCTCCGGAAGCCATTTCAATTAAATCAAAGTTTTTCATAGCAGAATCAGTAAAACGAGTATAAGAAAAATAAGCAGAAAAAATATTCTGTTAATGATTATATCCCATCTTTTATCCGGGATATAACATTCTGGGTAATTAATTATCCATTTGCCCTTTTCAGCACACTCAGACAAAAGAGCAACTGTTATCGGAATTTCCTTAACACGATGGTTGGGCGGTTTAAAAAGTATTGCGCCCGGTGCGCATCCAGCCTCTTCTCCGGTATGGAAATACCATTTATAATTACTCATATCAACACTAAACTCTTTAGAATACTTAGAAAGAAAATCGCCGATATCATCACCATAAACTTTTATATCATCCTGTAATGATGTTTCAGGAGTAATTTCTTCTTTGTATAAAAGTTCTTTTTTCACAAAGTCAATTACACTGTTGTTTAGGTATTCACTCACAATATACTTTCTCTGAAATCGGAAAAATTTGTACATAATAAAATATGAGTCAGATGATAAATATATATATTTTTTTCGACTGATATAGTGATCACTTCGTGGATGGTTCATGACTAATTGTGATTTGTCTTTTTGTCTGATTTAATGATAAGGCGCCGGAATATTTAACAAGGCAACTTTAATTATATTTCATTAATTACAGAGTCAGCTAATGAATAATTTTGCTGTCAGAAGGAATATCATTATCCTCAGTATCGGGGAAAATTTTAAATGTTTTTTGTGATTCAAATTACCCTGATGGTAATCAGCTATTCATTTCAAAAAAATTTTTTTAACTTGATGCTCCCTTTTTTCGATAATAGGAAGATAAGATTAATCATTAAACCGGAGTTTTTTTCATGAGAAAAACTGTTTTATTTTTTATTTCCCTTTTACTGCTAACCACTTTCATAACGGGTCAGGTTTATTACCAGGGCCCTGCCAACGGATCTGTATCCGGCGGCGTAATAGTTAACACAAATAGTTTTGAAAACAACCAGGCAGGCGACAACACAAAATACAGGTTGTTCTCACATCCCCCAATTCCCGTATATCCTGATGATGGAACGCAGCTTCCGGCCGCCGCGCCCGAAGATGCCAACCTGATCATAGATCCGGCCTCTCTCGGTATCGACAATACAGAAGATATAACACTATTTGAGGATTTTTGCGGAATAAACCAGACACTAAATATCCCTCCCGATCCTTATGTGGCTGTGGGACCCGATCATATGATTCAGGTTGTAAACAGCCGCTTTAGAATAAATTACAAAAACGGAACACATATTAAAACAATCCTGGCCGATTCATGGTTTTCCAGCGTTTTGCCCGGAGCTTTTACTTTCGATCCAAAAGTAATTTATGATCATTATGAAGACCGCTGGGTAATGGTATGGCTTCATCTGAATGAAAACCAGAGTGAAGGATATATACTTGTGTCTGTTTCAGATGACGGCGATCCGACTGGCGTGTGGTATAACTGGGCGCTTCCTTCAACCACCAATGGAAACACACCCGCGGGCAACTGGTCCGATTACCAGGGTGTGGGATATGATGATAAGGCTATATATGTTACATCAAACCAGTTTACATTCAGTTTTTATTACCAGTATTCAAAATTAAGAATACTCGATAAAAACGTGCTTTATGGTAACGCAGCAGGTCAGCTGACATGGAAAGACCTTTGGAATATCCGCTATCCCAACGGGTCACAGGGAGCTTTTGGTTTAAGACCCGCGAGAATGCAGTCACCTTCAAATGAATATTATATGGCTGTTCATACTCCTTATACCTCGGGAAATACAATTGGTGTTTTTAAAGTGCTGAACTCACCTTCCAATCCCTCAATTACCGGCGCGCAGGTTCCAGTTACATCCTACTCATCTCCTCAGGATCCGATGCAGCTTGGCGGTGGATCACCAAACATTGACGGAGGCGGACTGAATTTCAGGAACGAACCGGTCTTTTTTAACGGCGCTTTGCACATGGTGCATTCAGTCGCTTATGGAAGCCGCTCGGCCCTAAGATATATAGCGGTGGATGTATCAGATTACAGCCTGATAATGGATTGGAAAATGGGTGACAGTGATCATTATCATACTTATCCGGCTCTGGCTGTCAACGGTTTTGGAGATGTGGTATTTTCCTACAGCCGTTCGGCGTCCAATGAATATATGGGAGCCTGTTATACTGTTCTGAAGGCGGGAGAAACTACTCCGATAGGCAGCCAGGTATTAAAACCGGGCAATGGCAACTATATTAAAACTTTTGGCGGATCAAGAAACCGATGGGGTGATTACAACGGCGCGTGGACAGACCCTGCCGATCCCGAAAATTTCTGGGTATTTACCGAATATGTTCATGGAACAAATACCTGGGGTGTCTGGGCAGGTGGAATCAATGTTGAAAATGCGGCGGCTGTAAGCTGGCAGGCTGATATAAATGTTAACGACGGCTCAGCTTATGAAGATATGACATTCGGACTTTCCGATTTCGCTACAGATGGAATAGATACTGATCTCGGGGAAGATGAACTTCCTCCCGTGCCTCCGGCAGGTGTTTTTGACTCACGTTTTGTGCTTCCCGACCAGACCGCTTCATTAATGGATTTTAGAAATTCTGAAAATACCGATGTAGTATGGAATATTTCTTTCCAGCCTGGTTCAGCCGGTTATCCGGTTACCTTTACATGGGAGCCCGATTCCCTTCCGGCCGGAATATTTTTATTAAAGGATGCCATACTCGGGACTCTTGTTAATGTTAACATGAAAGAACAAAACTCATATACTCTTACTAACAGCGCTATTACTTCTCTCAATATTGAATATACAGGTCAGCTCGCTATTCAGGTTCCGGTGCTGGAAAACTGGAATATTGTTTCCGTTCCGGTTACAGCCCAGGATATGACAGTTGAGTCTGTTTTTCCGAATTCCAACTCGGCAGCTTATAAATATAACAACGGTTATGTGGTTGTGGATGAATTTGAAAACGGACTTGGTTACTGGCTCAAATTCCCCGCGGCCGAAGATGTTGAAGTTACAGGCTCACCGGTTGAACAGCCTGTTGATCTAAACGCGGGATGGAATATTATCGGCCCATTTGATTCGGAAGTGAATATTGATAATATTACCTCTGAACCGGCAAATATAATTGCTTCGGCTTATTTTGGTTTCAGCGGAGCTTATTATTCAGCCGATGTTCTTGAACCGGGTAAAGGTTACTGGGTTAAAACAAGCCAGGCAGGCGCCCTCAGTTATGACGGCACATTGGCCAAAAAAGGCGCTAATGAATCATTAAATGATATTCTTGGTTCGCGCGGCAGAATTATTTTCACAGACGCGGCAGGCAAATCAATTTCTCTTTACGCGCTTAACAATGGTGATGACCGCTCCTCTTTTGAACTTCCTCCGGCTCCTCCTCAGGGTATTTTTGATGTACGCTTTGAAGGTGGATACCTTGCGGAAAACCTTTCAACCGGCAAGGCTGTTTCTCTCAGCAGCCTGGTTTATCCTGTTAGCATTGAGGCTGAAGGCATTGAAATTTCTGTAAGGGATAATGTCTCTCTTATCAATAGCATTATTAAAGATGGTTCATTATTCACAATTACTGATGAAAATATCACAAAACTTGTGATAGCCTCAACATCTCCTGTTTATGGGTATTCACTCAAACAGAATTATCCAAATCCATTCAACCCGACAACAAATATTTCATTTATTATTCCTGAAAAATCGAATGTAAAACTGAGTGTTTTCAATATCCTGGGTCAGGAAGTTATGTCACTTGTTGATCAGTCACTCGACGCGGGAAATCACACGGTAAAATTTGACGCTTCACCTCTCTCTTCAGGTGTGTACTTCTATAAAATTGAAGCAGGCAATTTCACGGAATCAAGAAAAATGATGCTGATGAAATAATCTTATCAAAATTATTAAAAACCAAACCTCCGGGATTTTTGAAACCCCGGAGGTTTTTTTTGCTTTAATTTTGCATTTACCAGTAAGACAACCTTTCCGGTATACACGCCGCAACATAACTTTTTTATTCTTACTACAGGACTCCTGACATCAGAAACATAACGTATTGAAATATAAGGACATATTTTTTTGTTGCGTATATGCGCATGCGACTGGTGTTAGAAATTCTGTTAAAAAGAATTGCGTTTATAGTTTTTCTTTGCGTGAAATAATTTAAAAACTACATCAACCGGCAAAGCGGGAACCAATGGGAATTATCATTAATCTTGCCAAACCTATTTTATAAATTATGCCCTTACTTTTTGTCCTGACATAAAAAGTAACTCTCCTGCGGCGAGCAGGCAAAAAAAGTCAAGACTGCAAAAAAATAAGCTGAAAATCAATTCACTCCGCTAAAATGAAAGAACCCGGCACATAAAAGAGATGTGCCTCAAACAGCTTTCTTTTTTTATCCAACGTTTTCTAATTATTCCACGTATTATTTTTATATATTCCCTGTAGAGACAAGGCATGCCTTGTCTCTACGAAAGGCAGATAAAATTAAAAGTGGATGCCCAGTCCAACCCCGAGATAATGATTTGTTTTGTTAACCATTTCTTCATCGCCGAGATCAAGCTGGAAAAGATATTTCGCGGTGAGCACAAGGGGGAATCCTTTGGCGGGAATATACTGGGTGCCTCCGCCGAGAATTACGAAGGGACGGCTGAATTCCTGCTTTTCAATTTCCCATTTCTGACCGTAGGCCGGAAAAATTATGCCCGGAGCTTCCGCAAGGGTAATCGCTGTAAACTCTTCCCTGGTATAACTTGCAAAACCGCCCCCCACCTCAACATAGGGCCTTACTCCGGCATAGGTTCTGAAGAGATAATCGGCATAAACTTTCATATTGGTATTGGATATATTGAAGTCGGCGGAAATCCATTCATCTGTACTGCTGTTAGAATATTTGAAGCTGTTATAGTTAAATCCCGCTCCGAGGTAGAGATTTTCAATAATTTTGTATTGCAGATCAAATGAAAAGCCGAAACGTATCGAATTTTCAGGTTTTTCAAGATCAGCCAGGTAATCTTCTTCCGAGCCGTGAAGCACAAGCTGCTCAATATTCCAGGAAGGCCCTGGTGTAACGCTGATACTGAGAGAAGCGATGAAATCATGTTCGGGACAGGTATAGTCTTTCAATACCTCTTCACCGCGGTCCCTGTTCAAAATTCTGTTATCGATGTTATTTTTTAATGATTCAATATCCTCGGCAATTTTCTGCAGCTCTTCATCATTGCCCGAATCGAATTGTAATGAATTGATAGTTTTTGAGGCTTCATCAAGAGCGTCGTTTCTGAATTGATCCGATGCCTTTTTGTAGCCATCTTTCGCTAAGACTTTTGTTCTACCGACATAAATATGGCGCAGGAGCACAGCCATCTTATACCATTTCACAGCCTCCACCGTATTTCCTTTATCGGCCGCTTTCATATAAAGCTTAAAAGCTTTCTGCGCTTTTTCACCGGCAAAAGAGATTTTGAAAGTAGATTCTGCCTGTCTTACATTTTCCACATAAGATTTCATCTGTTCGCCGCCCGATTTTTCTCCCTTCGCGATGAAGTTAAGAGCGGAACCAATCATAGGTTTCAGTTCCTCATAAAAGGTCTGGTCCTTTTTAGACTGTAAAGCTCCCTTATCATGTTTTTCCGTAAAGGCTTTGATACCGTCAATATTGCCTTTCAGTAACAGATCTTCAAGCGGACTGAAAAAATTTTTATCTGTTTGTGATAAAATAATAATAGGCAGGAAAGTAAAAAGCAGTAGTTTCTTTAACATTTTGAGTTCCTCTTTTAATCCCAAATAAATTAATTGAATAAACGAATTTACAAATATAAATTTTATGCTGTTATTTTCAAAAAAAAGGGAAAAGGCTTACGTTTTGTTAATGACTATGAGGGGTAATTTTATTATATTAATAACAATTTTATAACAAAATAGTAGATTAATTGGGAAAGATACATTTGATAATCCTGGTTGGGCAATTGCTGTTCCCGAAGATATTGCGGGAGTAGAGGAAAGTCCGAACTCCGCAGAACAGGGTACCGGGTAACGCCCGGGAGGCCGGTCAGCCGGTCTATGGAAAGTGCCACAGAAAATATACCGCCCGCCGCAGGCGGGTAAGGGTGAAAAGGCAGGGTAAGAGCCTGCCGCGCCTTTAGTAATAAAGGTGGTCCTGTTTGGGAGTTCCGTTAAACGGAATCAAGGTAAACCCTGCCCGGAGCAAGGTCAAGTAAGGGACGATTTGGTGAGTTTTTATCATAAGGAGTTGTTCGCTCCTCAGTCCCGGGTAGACCGCTTGAGTCTGTGAGTAATTGCAGACCTGGATAAATAATTGCCGCCTCTCCTTTTTTAAGGGGAGAGGATACAGAATTCGGCTTACAGACCGGGGTTATTAAATGTTTTTTCCCAATACTCAAAAAGTATGCTGAAAAAACGCTGGAAAATTAAAGATCCTGTTGACCACAAGATGGTGTTGGCTCTGGCCGACAGCCTGAATATATCCAATGTGTTATCTGAACTTCTAATTCGCAGGGGAATAACAAACTTTTTTGAAGCAAAGAATTTTTTCCGTCCGACAATAGAGGCGCTGCACGATCCTTTTTTAATGGATGGAATGGAAAAAGCCTCCAGAAGAGTTATTCAGGCAATAACAAGTAATGAAAAAATATGTGTTTATGGTGACTACGACGTAGATGGAACATGTTCGGCGGCGCTTATGTACATGTTCCTGAAACATTTCGACGCCGACGCCTCAATTTATATTCCCAACAGAATTACCGAAGGTTACGGAATATCGGAAGCGGGCATTGACATTTTAAGAGAGCGGGGTGTCACACTTATTATCACAGTCGATTGCGGCATTACAGCCGTAAATGAAATCGCCTATGCTAACACGCTCGGAATGGATACAATTATTTGCGATCATCATAAGCCCAAAGAGATTCTTCCCCCCGCCCACGCGGTTCTCGATCCACAGAAAGAGGATGATCCTTATCCCTTCAAGTATCTTTCGGGCGCGGGAGTGGCATTTAAGCTGGCAAGGGCGGTCGGCGACCGGATAGGACAGATAGACCTGGCGCTCGACTATCTCGACCTTGTCGCGCTCGCGGGAGCTGCCGATATTGTTCCACTTGTTGATGAAAACAGGGCTCTTGTAAAAAAAGGTCTTGAAGCGATCAATGCCCACCCCCGTCCCGGCATCAAGGCGCTAATGAAAAGCGCCAAAATGGAGCCCGGGAATCTTTCGGCCGGTCAGATAGTTTTTACCATAGCGCCGAGGATTAATGCTGTCGGCAGACTCGGCGACGCCAACCGCGCTGTTGAGCTTTTTACAACCCGTGATGAAAAAGAGGCGGAAGAGCTTGCCAGGGTTCTTGAGGAAGAAAATCATGAGAGGCGAAAAATTGATGAGGCCACATTTTCGCACGCGCTTGATATGCTTGAAGAAACTCAGAATCTTGAAGAAAACCTCGGTATCGTTCTCCATAATGATAATTGGCATCCGGGTGTAATTGGTATTGTGGCCTCGAGGATGGTTGAAAAATTTTACCGGCCTTCCATTCTGTTGACCACAATTGACGGAGTGGCGAAAGGATCGGCAAGGAGCATCACGGGATTTAACATGTACCAGGCTTTGCAGAAGTGTGAAGATCTGCTTATTCAGTATGGCGGGCATGAAGCGGCGGCGGGGCTCGCTATTGAAATTGATAATATTGCCGAATTCAGGATCAGGCTTAATGACATACTGAAGGAAAAACTCACCGCTGATGATGTTGTGCCTGAAATCAATATTGACGCAAAACTCTCTCTTTCTGAAATAACACCAAAATTTGTCAGGGTTCTTGACCAGTTTGCCCCATTCGGCCCGGGGAATATGCGCCCGGTTTTTATGGCTGAAAATGTTGAACTGACTACGATTCCGCGTATTGTAGGTTCAAATCATATTATCACCTGCATGAGGCAATCAAAAAATGACAAGATATTTGACACAATAGGGTTTAACCTGGGACATTTTGTACAGGAAGTTGACAAAGATAAAAATTTGGTGGATATTGTATTTACAATAGAAAAGATTACCCGCGACGGAAGGCTTTATCCCCAGCTCCGTCTAAAAGATATAAAAATTTCAGAGAATACATAATTAACACGGAGAAATAAGTATGTCAGGTCACTCGAAGTGGTCCACTATTAAAAGGAAAAAGGCAGCGATTGATTCCAAAAGAGGAAAAATATTTACCAAGCTTATAAAAGAAATAACAATTGCGGCGCGCCAGGGCGGAGGTGATCCGGGAGCGAATCCGAGGCTCAGGCTTGCTGTTGACAACGCCAAAGGGGCCAACATGCCCATGGATAATATTGAAAGAGCTATCAAGAAAGCGACCGGCGAACTCGAAGGAACAACATATCATGAACTTACTTATGAAGGATATGGTCCTGCCGGAGTGGCTGTAATGCTCGAAAGTGTCACCGACAACAAAAACAGGATTGTTGCCGAAGTTCGTCACCTGTTCAGCAAATATGGCGGCAACCTTGCTGAAAACGGAGCTGTCGCGTGGATGTTTGACCGTAAAGGTGTAATTACCATACCGAAAAAGGATATGGAAGAAGATGATCTGATGGAAATTGCCATTGACGCCGGAGCTGATGATCTTGTTACCGAAGAGGATTTCTTTGAGGTTCAGACCGATATGGAATCATTCGAGAATGTCAGGAAAGCATTAATTGAAAAAGAAATAGAAATTGAGAACGCGTCTCTGCAGTGGGTAGCGAAAAATACTGTAGAAGTTGCCGGTGAGAATGTGGAAAAAGTAATGAAACTCATCGATATGCTTGAAGATAATGATGATGTTCAGAATGTGTACACAAACGCAGATTTCCAGGAATAAATTCTGATGACAGTTTTTGGCGTTGATCCCGGAACGGTGATAACCGGATACGGGATCATACGATATTCCGGAAACGAAGTTTCATGGATTTCCTCCGGAATAATAAAACCTCCCCCCGCCGATGATATGGCAAACCGAATTACCTTTATTTATGAGAATCTTGAAAAAGAATTAAAATTTCACTCCCCCGATGAATTCGCGATAGAAACTTCTTTTTACGGCAAGAATGTACAATCAGCTCTTAAGATAGGATATGTCCGAGGGATATCGTTGCTGGCCGCGGTAAAATCGGGTATGATGCCGGCGGAATATTCACCGAGAGAGGTTAAAAAAGCAGTTGTCGGGAAAGGGGCGGCATCTAAGCAGCAGGTGCAGTATATGGTTCAGAAGCTGCTTGGCCTAGGCAATAAAAAGCTCCGCCTTGATGAAAGCGACGCTTTGGCAATCGCCATATGTCACGCATTTAAATTAAAAAGTTTTACCCCCCGCAGCGCAAGCTGGAAAGATTTTATTGAAAGGAATCCCGACAGGATTATTGGGTAGATATTATATTTTGGAATTTTATCGCGGAGACGCAAAATCTTGCGTCTTTCACGTTTCATTTGGAAGAAATGGTAAATCAATCGGGCAGATATTTATAAGAAAATTCGCAGAGACGCAACGTATAGCGTCTTTCCACTGACGGGGTAAAAAAAGATCACAGACCGACACTATTTTTCTATATAATCCGTGTAGAGACGCAAAATTTTGCGTCTCTACGTGAACAAATTAAAATAAAATGTTTAATCTATCTGGACAAATTTTTCAGCTTTAACACCGCAGATGGGACATCTTTCGGGGGCTTTGCCTAATTCGATATGACCGCATACCGGGCAGAGATATATTTCAGCGTCTGTCAGGTCTTTTCCTTCTTTAACCGCTTCAAGGGCCAACTGGTATATTTTGGCATGAACCGCTTCAGCGTCGATGGCAAATTTAAACATTCTTCTGGCTTTGTGTTTTTCTTCTGTCGCCAAATCAAACATTGGGGGATACATCTTTTCATATTCGTAGGTTTCACCATCAATCGCGGCCTGCAGATTGGCGGCTGTGTTTCCGATTCCATCCAGCGCGTCAAGATGTCCTTCGGCATGAATTCGTTCAGCTTCGGCAGTTGTTCTGAAAAGTTTCGCGATATTAGGAAAGCCATCTTTTTCTGCTTTTTTCGCGAATGCTCTGTATTTCTGATTTGCCTGGCTTTCACCGGCGAATGCTTCTTTCAGATTATCTTTTGTTGTCATTTTTCCTCTGTAAAATTAATTCAGGATACATGAAATTTCCAATAAACCCCCGGAAAATAAATTATTTGCTAATGAAATCCAAATATCTTTTTATAGGCAGGGCAATTCCTGCAGGTTATTGATTATTCCTTTAGCAGTTAAATTCTACGCAAAATGGCAATATTTCAATTAACAATTAATATGTACAATTAACAATTAAAAAAGACAGTTGATAAATATTCTATGAACTCAATAAATTTTCGCGCTATGGCGATTTTATTGAGGCGTAATTTTCTCGCTGAAAAGAAACAAAAAGAATTTTATTCTTTAATCGATTACCTTCCAGGCAATAAGAATATATTTAAGAGAAAAAGCCAGTCATTTTTTTTACGAATATTTTGACTTCTCACCGGATTATAGAGATCTCAAGGTAGATTAAACTAATCAGAAGAAAAGTCGATAAATTCGCAAAAAAAATGCGAGGCCTTTTCTTCAAAAATAATATTGTTACCTGAAAGGTAAGGGAGAGGCCCCAGGGGGACAGGCCCCAGAGGGACAGGCACGCCGCACCGTGGGGGACAGCCTGGAAAGGCTGTCCTACGGGAAAAATTTACAGGGTGATTATATCATTATAGAGTATAAATACCATCAGCATGAGAAGAATGATAAATCCCGCATTCTGAATCGCGATTTTAATTTTAACCGGCAGCTCCCTTTTTATCGCTCCTTCTATGAGGATAATAATAAGGTGTCCGCCATCGAGTACCGGAAGGGGAAGTATATTCAGAATGGCAAGACTGAAGCTTAACATAGCAAGAAAACTGAGGAATGAAGCTATTCCCCTGTCGGCTGAATCAGCGGCGAATTTCGCTATTTTTATCGGGCCGCCGAATGTCCGGCCAAATTCAACATCGCCGGTAAAGACCCTTTTGATCATTGAGAGTGTAAGAACACTGTTATCGGCGATAGCGACAAAACTTAATTTAACAGATTCAAAAAATCCATAATCAATGGTAGCCAGATCACCCGAATAATAATCGTATAAGCCAATACCTATCATTCCATCCACCCCGGGAGTTACCGCGGTGCGGAGAGTATCTTTATCTCTTAAAAGAACCATTGGCATTTCTACCTGTTGGTTGTCGCGGATAATTTCTATCGCCTGTTTGGTTATTTCAATATTAACACCGTTGAGTGAGATAATTTCATCTCCAGGTTTAAGTCCCGCTTCTTTTGCCGGGCTGTCATCCATCACCTGCGAGATCAAAGGAATAGTTTCACCAAGCGGAAGGAAGAAGCTCTGGGCGTCGGGGGGAGCTGCAACCGCGGCATCTACGGTAATTTCGAGAGGCGCGCCATTTCTTTCAATAACGAACCGCACATCCTTTCCCATATTATCTATAAAAACAACTCGGATAAGTTTTTCCCATGATTCCACCTTTTTCCCATTCACTTCTTTGATTAAATCGCCTTTATGGAAGCCAAACTGATCGGCCTGTGAACCTTCTATGATATACCCGACTTCGGTTGATTTAACGATCTGTTTACCCTGGTAATAATTCAGCCCGGTAAAAATCGCGATAGTCAGCAGGAGGTTCATAATTACACCGGCGGAAATCACAAAGACTTTTTTATAGGTGGGTTTGGATCTGAATTCGTCGGGTTTTGGCTCTTTTTCGGCAAATTCGGTATCGAAACTTTCATCAATCATTCCCGCAATCTTAACATACCCGCCAATAGGAAGAAGGCAAAGGCGGTAATCGGTATTTCCTTTCCCGTCAAAATCTTTGGGAAGGTCGCCGGTGGTAAAACCTGTCAGCTTATTCCATCCAAATAATCTTTTACCAAAACCAATGGCAAAAATATCAACTCTCATACCTGACATCTTAGCGGCGATAAAGTGTCCGAACTCATGAACAAACACCAGTATAAGGATTGTAATGCCAAAATAAATTATATAATCCATTAAAATTTATGCTCCTTGATTATATTTATTATACACGTACTCTCTGACAAGACGGTCTGTTTCGAAAATAGTTCCGGGATCAATATCAAACCTGTTTTCAATTTTGTCGAGAGCGTTGGAAATAACATCGGGAATCCCGGAAAACTTTATTATTTCCTTTAAAAACAATTCAACAGCAATTTCGTTCGCGGCGTTCAGTATACAAGATGAAAGTCCCCCCTGTTCCAGGGAATCGTATGCCAGCTTCAGGCATCGGAATTTCACCATGTCAGGTTCAAGAAATGTCAGACTTCCAAGACGGGGGAAATTTGTTTCAACATAACTGCTTTCAAAACGGTCGGGCCAGGTGAGGGCGTACTGGATGGGCAGCTTCATATCGGGCATACTTAACTGCGCTTTAATTGAAGCGTCAACAAACTGAACCATTGAATGAATGATTGACTGAGGATGAATAACCACATCAATTTTTTCGGGGGGGAGGTCAAAAAGCCAGTGGGCTTCAATTACTTCAAGTCCCTTGTTCATCATGGATGCGGAATCGATGGTGATTTTATTGCCCATTTTCCAGTTCGGATGATCCAACGCGTTCTCAATAGTCACATTTTCCAGTTCTTCAGCGCTGTGATTTAAGAAGGGACCTCCCGAGGCTGTGAGTATTAGTTTTTCAATTCTTTCCTTTTTCTCTCCTGTAAGGCATTGAAAAATAGCGCTGTGTTCAGAATCGACGGGAATCATTTCGGCGCCATATTTTTCAAGCATATTATTGACATATTCACCCGCGGCCACGAGAGTTTCTTTATTTGCCAGCGCGATTCTTTTTTTCCTTTTAATTCCTTCAAGAGTAGGCGCCAGGCCCGCGAAACCAACCAGCGATGAGACCATGATATCATAATCCGCTTCTGCAGCGAGTTCGTTAAGTCCCTTTTCTCCCGGCAGCAGTGTGCATCTGCCATTGATTCTTTTCCTCAATTTTTCCGCTTCCTTAATATCGCTGACAGCCACAAACTCAGGATTAAATTCCTCCATCTGTTTTTCAAGCAGATCAATATTGGAATTTGCCGTGAGGGCTGTTATCTTAAAATGTTCCTTAAAATCCCTGATAACCTGAAGCGTATTAACTCCGATCGATCCGGTAGAACCGAGAATTACAACTTTTTTCATATTCTAAATTTTATTTTGGAAGAAAATTATTCAATTACGCGGCTGGAAATATTACAGGAAAACTGATTAAAAAACCGGATAATTATTATAACAAACAAAAGTATAAATAATTCATCATAAATGACAGATCAATTAATCAGGTCTCTGAAGAGCTCTTCAAAATTGGATACATCTTTTTCGTCGAGGCTGAAAGACACCATATCGGCAAAATTATTCAAAACAACAACCGCGTTAATGCTCGCGTCCCTTTTTTCAAGATCGGCAATTTTCTGAGCCACATTCTGGTTAAGCAGTTGTATATCCTCATAAACCTTCTTCAGGCCCTTCATTTCCCAGTCAGGTTCTTTGCCTTTTGTCATTTTAATATACTGCGCGATAAGATACATCGAAAACGCACGGAATTCGGTTTCCTCAATTGAGGCGAATGGAAGATGAAACTTCACCAGTGACTTTAATTTGCCGAGAATGGGGCATCCGCTTGTGGACATCAATATGCCCGCTATGCTTCCTACGCCATCCTGAACGGCGGTGTCCTTAAAATATGTTCTGTCATCAGTTTCCACATAAATTTTCACCCTTTCATATGATGGAGTGGAACTGAAAAAGTTAATGACATCCTTCAGATTAACCGCGACAGGACAATAGAGATATTCCTCTTCATCAAGGGGACAATGGGGGCATTTAAAATTTTCCATCCGTGTCCAGGCCGGAGGAGGTTCCCTGTCTGTCCGGATCAGGGTCATGGTTTTTGGCTCAATATACACATCAAAAATCTTTTCTTCCCTGTTCTCAAAGCAGAACCGGTACTTTATATAAATTACACTATTTTCCTTTATATCCATCTTGGTTTATTATCTTTTCACAATCAGGATTTATAATAACATTTTAATCAAGAAAAAAACATCGGTGGAATCACAAAATCGCGGTATGGATTCCGGGGATGATAAAGATCAAAATTTTTATAGTTATCGACAAAAAAATTTAAGGCTAATTCAGATTAAAAAAATATAATAAAAAAGAAAAACAATACATTCAAGTAAAATTTAATATTTAAAATATTTTCCCGAGGTTTTTTATTGTGTTTTCAAAATCCATTAAGATATCACGTATTATTTTTTCCACAGGTTCAACACTGTTAATCATTCCGGCCGACTGTCCCGCTTCCATCATTCCTTCAGTAAGATCACCTTCAAAAATGCCTTTTTTCTCCCGTTTTTCACCAAGAAGCATTTTAAGCCTGTCGGGGGTAACCCCCGCGCATTCGGCGTGTCTGACTCTCGCGCTGTAGTCACTTTTTATAAGTCTTACCAGAGCATAATTACGAAAAATTAATTCCGTTCCCCTATCATCGGATTCAATCAGTTTTTGTTTAAAAAATTCATGCGCCGAAGATTCAGCCGACACGGCAAAACGGGTGCCTATCTGAACTCCCTCGGCTCCAAGCGCCAGGGCCGCTGCCATTCCCCTGCCATCAGCTATGCCGCCGGCTCCTATTACAGGAATTGAAAGTCTGGAGGCAAGCTGTGGAATAAGACAGAAAGTTGTAATTTCATCAGCTCCGTTATGACCGCCCGCTTCAACACCTTCCCCGACAACCGCGTGACAGCCGGCATTTTCAGCTTTTAATCCCTGTTTTACATTTGAAACCACATGAACAACTGTAATACCTTCCGATTTAAGCTGCCCGGTATATTTTGCCGGTGAGCCCGCCGAAGTAAAAATAATTTTCACACCTTCTTCGAGGGTTGTTTTAATTAGTTCATCAGCATCCTTTCTTAAAAGAGGGATGTTAACTCCAAAAGGCTTTGATGTCCCCTTTTTGCATTCTCTTATATGTTCTCTCAGCAGATCCGACTTCATAGAACCGGCTCCTATCAGTCCGAGTCCCCCCGCATTTGAAACAGCCGAAGCAAGTTTCCACCCCGAAACCCAAACCATACCCCCCTGGATAACCGGGTGTTTTATTCCGAATAAAGCGCGAATTTTATTGTTTTTAAACATTTTTCCACCATTTTATTAAAATACAAAAATAAATATGATTGGAATTAAAATAAAGCCGGCGAAAAGATAATGTGCGATAATTGCTATAAACTGGCAGAGCCGGCGAAAAATAAATCAGAAGAAAGAATCGTACTCGTACTCGTCTTTACCAAAACGCTCAGTTTATTCGAGAACGAGGACAATTAAGAGTACCGCTTCGCTGTGTACGATAAAACTTTGCCATTTTTCGTAGAATTTAACTCCTTACGGAATAATCCCACACCCCAGGACAAAATGAACAATCCCGTCGCTGTCACCATACCCGGCCATCATACTCCTACTCTTACTCTGATTTTTTGAAACCGATACCGAAAAATAATCATGTAATTCATAGACCCTTCAATCATGGTTCAGACAATGAGCGGGATTGGATTATACGCATACTGTTGTTTTCCTGCCAGCCGCTCTTTGGGCTAAAGCCCTTTGGGGTTGTCGGGTTTTCCCGCAGATCTCCGGCCTGAAGGCGCGGAGTTATTTTAAACTCCATTTTGTAAAAGCGTAATATCTTTAAACATCGTAATCATAGACTGGCAAGCCAGAGCAAAAATAATTCTGTCCGCCTGTTCGCCGCGGAGAATCCCTGACGGGACTTAATGATGTATTCTTGAACAAGTTCCCCTATTTGAAAATAGGGGCTATTTTCCATCATCCCTGCCGGGATTCATATTAAACTGATTTAATATTTGCTTGTAGATAATCATTATTATTTAGAATAAGTCCCGTTAGGGACGACAGATAATAGCCCCATAATTCATTGTGGGGGAGACAACGTTAAGGTGAAATAAATAAGTCCCGCCAGGGACGACAGATAGCCTCGTAGCATAAATATGAATGGCAGGTTAATTAATTTTGCCATTTTGCGTAGAATTTAACTCCTTACGGATTAATCATAAACTGGCAAAGCCAGAAGCAGATAGAAAAAATCGCTATATTAAAGTAAACAAAAAAGGAGAAAAAAAATGCCGAACAGATTTCTCCAGAAGTATGCCAGCGAAATTAAAGGGTTTATTGGTTGCTACGACAGAGTAATAATAAGCGGAACATTGAATAAATGGGGATTTTCATATGGAATGTTTTCTTATCTGCTACAAAGAAAGATAAAAGCTGTAGATATTTCTAAATTTGGGAAGGGTTATAGTGATAGATTGCGGCAAAATATTACTACAATAGCCAAAAATGAGGAAATAAAAATACAGTACATCAGAAATCCGGGCTCCTTCGACAAAGAAAAAGATATAAAAAAGAGACTAAAACAGTTTCCTAAAGAAGAAGGTATAGTCCATATATATTCATCATTGGAAATTTGTTCAAGCTACGAAGGGAAATGGGATAGTAAAACAAGAAAGGCTTCATTAAAGAATATTACTCCGAGATCACTGGTATATTACATCTACTTTATCGATAAAATGCTTGGTCTTTGTTTCATCCGTATACCAACATGGATACCCTTCAGAATAATGTTTTACTTTAATGGTCATAACCTGCTTGCTTCAAAATTGAGGAAAAATAATATCGAATATAAAATGGAAGATAATGCCTTTACAGATATTGCTGATTTCCAGAAAGCACAAAAGTTAAGTAATGATATAAGAGCAAAGGACCTTCACATATGGCTGGATAAAATAATCGGTAGATATCTACCATTTATTGAAGAAACAGGACAATACTATCGTTGGACAATACAACAGGCCGAATATGCCTCAGATACAATCTTTAAGGACAAAGAGTTTTTACGTCTTCTCTATGAAGAACTATCTGTTAACTCTATTCACTGTGTTAAACCGGATAATATAGCGACCTATTTTTCAAGAGCGTTAGCGGCTCACTACCAGGAAGAAGTTGGTTCAAAATATAACAAACATATCCTGGGGACAACAATTAAGCACTTTATGGGTGCAAACAGTATTAAGATGTATGATAAAGCATCAGTGGTATTGCGTGTAGAAACAACAACCAATAATATTCATGAATTCCATACCTATCGTGAAGTACCAAAAAGAAACGGAGAAGTAGTCAGACAAAACGCCATTATGAAAAAATCCATTTACAGTCTGTATGATTTGGCTAAAGTCAGCTCGGCAGCCAACGGCAGATATCTCGATTTTATCTCATATTTTAATTGTAATATTCAGGGGAGGAAAAACCTTCTTAAGGTAGCCCAAAAAGTATATTATAGAAAGCGGTCATATAGAGGCTTTAATTTTTTTGACCCTTCAGATATTGAGGTATTACTGGTCTTAAGTTCAGGGGAGTTTAATATCAATGGGTTTAGAAACAAATCTATACGGAAAAAGATGAAATCTAAGAAATCTTCTTCGGCTGTCACAAGAATATTGAAAAGGCTGTTGTTACACGGACTAATTAAAAAAGTAAAGAATTCATTCAAATATTATTTAACTCAATTAGGGAAGAATGCTATTGCAGTGTTATTTGTGGTAAAAGAACAAAATATCGTCCCGATTATGAACAATTAAAAAATTTTGCCATTTTGCGTAGAATTTAACTCCTTACGGATTAATCTTATCTCTGACTCATAATTGTAGCTTTTCCCGCTTATAACTTTAATTTTTGTACCTTCGCCTGATGATATTATTATTTTTACCGGACCAAAATCGCAGTCTTCAAGCCTCTTTATCCGAATTTTACTCGAAAGGTCTGAAATTTTTGCTTCATAACAATATTCCACAGTTGTGTTATCGGTGTAATGATCAATCTGAAATATTTTGATATACTCATTTTTTGAGAAATCAACTACATAAGATCTTTGCCCAACATATATTGAGAGGCTGCCTTTTTTACACTCCAGGGGGAAATCAGAGCTGAGCCATTTTGCGTTATTAACTTTAGACTCCAGAAATAAAATTGTCTCTTCTTCCGTTGCGTTGGATTGCGCGGTCAATTGACTCATCAGGAGAGAAATCAATATGATGACTATTTTATTTTGCATGTTTATGCCTTGCAGATTATTTATTAAACAAAATATCTGTTATTTACCAAATCAAAACGAAATCTATCCTTGTTTTGTTCATTTCGCGAGGTGATAGTTTGTTAGCCCGGTTTTTCTTTTTCCTCCATTATGATTCCAAGGTCTTCAATATACCCGTAATAAAAAGTACCGTTGATGAGACTTTTAAGAATATAAGCGAAATACATATTCCCTCCGGTTTAAAAAACAAAAACCCGGAATGTATCCGGGTTTTTTATTGCGGAGGGGGAGCGGCAGAGCCATTCCTTGGTCAGGTTCCGAACCCCCGCCCCAGTGGGATTCCTTCGGGAAAAAATCCTCAGTCAGTGGACATAACCCACAACGGTTTTTGATAAAGTGAAACGGAATTATCCCAATGGGGCAGGATCGACGCATTCAAAATAAAACTTAAACGACTCCATTTTCTTTCAGCCATTTGTATCCATCGTAAGTTTTGAAGAACCGCTCTCTTGTCAGGGCTTCAGTTTCTGTTTCAAATGTTTCGTAATAATGAATTACCCAGGGACGAAGGGGTTTAGTGTATTTTGATTTTCCCCCATTGTGGTATTTTAGCCGTTTTTGGATATCCTCAGTACTGCCGTAATAAAATGTCCCGTTACTGAGACTTTTCAGAATGTAAGCGTAGTACATATCTCCTCCTGGTTTAAAAAAAGAAAACCCGGAACAATGTCCGGGTTTTAATTGCGGAGGGGGAGCGGCAGAGCCATTCCTTCGTCAGGTTCCGAACCCCCGCCCCAGTGGGATTCCTTCGGGAAAAAATCCTCAGTCAGTGGACATAACCCACAACGGTTTTTGATGAAGTGAAACGGAATCATCCCAATGGGGCAGGATCGACGCATTCAAAATAAAACTTAAATGACACCATTTTCTTTCAGCCATTTGTATCCATCGTAAGTTTTGAAGAACCGCTCTCTTGCCAGGGCTTCAGTCTTTGTTTCAAATGTTTCGTAATAATGAATTACCCAGGGACGAAGGGGTTTAGTGTATTTTGATTTTCCCCCATTGTGGTATTTTAGCCGTTTTTGGATATCCTCAGTACTGCCGTAATAAAATGTCCCGTTACTGAGACTTTTAAGAATATAAGCGAAATACATATTCCCTCCGGTTTAAAAAACAAAAACCCAGAATGTATCCGGGTTTTTTATTGCGGAGGGGGAGGGATTCGAACCCCCGGTGAGCATAACCCACAACGGTTTTCAAGACCGCCGCATTCAACCACTCTGCCACCCCTCCGTGAAGGAGGTCAAAAAATATAGATTCCAATTATAAGAAATAATTTTTCATTTTTCCACATTTTTTTCAACAAAGAAAATGGTTTTATATTTTTCTGAATATTTTGCGCAGTGAATTCCGGAACCCATTATCAACAAGGAATTCAATTCCAACCGAAGCGTAAATTATCAAAAAAGGAATAATTGGAAAATGATAGCGTGAACCACCGTAAAATATCATGTGGATGCAGGCAAAAAAGAGGAATATTATTATCCCAACAATGAAAAGCCGGTTTTTCCTCCAAAGCTTCGCGGGAATAACAAAAATAGCAAAAAAGTAAAATGCCATATAGTATAACTGCGAAATAACCACAAGCGCTTTCAGAAATATTGTTTCCACTTGATTCGGCGAACTTGTTTGCAATGTAAAAGAGAATCCTTTGCCTCCGAAACCGAGCAGATATACAAGTTTTGCAGGCCATCTTTTAACAGTAGTCAACGGATTTTCCAAAATATAGTTGATTGCGAGTTCAGTCGCTTTGCTGTTTTTTTCCGGTTCAGATTTGGTGTCTTTTAACGCCTGCTCCAGCTTCTCATTCCAGGTATATCCTCCCTTGCAGTCTTCATTATTTCCCATCAATAAATTAATCCCGCCGCTTGTTGATATAAAAACCGGTTTTTCAAATACCTGGTAATTCCTGAGAGTCCATAAAGAAATAATTATAATTATGGGGAAATATATAACTGCGGTTCTTTTCACCAGGGTAAAAATATGATCCCTGAAAAGAAATACTATTAAAAGCAGGGGAATCAACGCCGTATGAGGTTTTATAAGTGTGGCAGAGCCGAATAATATTCCGGAAAAAAAATAATATAATATTCTTTTATCAGCGGAAAACATCAATAGTATAGCAGAAAGAAAGATAAAAATATATAATAATTCAGATAGAGCAAAATTAATATAAGCAATGTGGTCAGGGAATAAGGTCATCAGCAGAAGAGCTATGCGGGAAGTTTTTTCTGAACCGCCGATTTTTCGGGCCAGTAGATAAGTAATATAAATAGAGGCTGTATATAATAATATATTACTTATTTTAATGATCCAGAGGCTGCTGCCGAAAAGATAAAACAAGAAGGCAAGATACCCGATAAAACCAACAGGATAATACGCGGTCGGGTTACCATTATGGACATACCCGTGTCCCTCGGCTAATCCGATTGCCTTTGTATAAAACCAGTGGTCATCACTTATCATTTCGGGGGAAAATAATGCCGCCCAAATTAATCTGATAACAATACCAGTGAATAAGGTATAATAAATAAAACGCTTGTGTTCGGTGATTTTAATAATTTTATCAAAAAATGTTTTCATTTTTCCTTGCCGGGAAACATTGAATAATAAATTGCTACCCCAAAAATAGCAGGCAATGCCCGATGAAAAAAAATCTATCGGTAAAATATAATAATTCTGCCTGAAAATTGAAGTGTAACTGCCATTTATTATTTGTCTGCCGAAGAAAAACGATAGTTGCCTTTTTCAACCGTGGCAATATTTCCGGCGGAATTTGCTGATGGACGCGTAAAAAAGCACAGAACAGGCTCAAAGGGATTAAATAATCATCAGGATAGTATAACACAATGTATAAAACGGGACATTTTTTTATTATCAATTATCCATTCAGTATACGACTCTTCACTTTTCAAAATCATTGTAAACCCGGATTAAATGACCCTCCTTTCCTCAGATTAAGTTTGTTTATGAGGCAGAAATTTAAGATAATTTATTATCCGGAAACTTTAAAAAATAATATTTGTTTCCTAATTGTAAAGCACTTTTAATACGGATAACCTTTACAGGAACCGGCTAAATAATAGTGACTTTTATTTCAGAATACATTACTAGTATGCATTCTTTGAAAACCACTGAAAGATTGTTATATTTATTTGAAAATATTTAATTTAAATTCATTCTTTATCCGGGGATTCAAGGAATGGCATTATTTACATCCGGTTAAAAATATTTTATGAGGTAAAACAATTTTATCACCTCAGACTCTTTAAAAATTCCGGAAAAAACTTTAACTTATATCCTTTAATAAAGAATTATTAGTGTGAAAACGTTATTGCTGTTGGAAAAAGCTTTACAGTATAAAATAAATGCGAAGATTATCGCAATAAAAAGACCTTTTGATCTTACATTGTCTTTATTTTTCCACACTGTAAAAACTTATTTCAGATACAATTCTATTAAAAAACAGAGATAAACAAGGTCCAGATGGGAAAAACAACAATCAAAAAAGGATTGGACCTGCCAATAAATGGTAAACCTGAGCAGAAGGTTTACGACGGCAGGTCTGTCAGGCATGTTGCTTTATTGGGTGATGATTATGTCGGTATGAAACCTACCATGGAGGTTGAGGAAGGCCAGGAGGTGAAAACCGGACAATTATTATTCACCGATAAAAAAATGCCTTCTGTCAGGTATACCTCTCCCGGGACGGGTAAAGTGATAAGCGTTAACCGTGGCGAAAGGAGAGCATTTAAATCAATAATCATTGAACTTAACGGCAGCGAAGAGGTTGAATTTAATTCTTATAAAGCTGATCAGTTAAATTCTTTGTCAAAAAAACAGGTCACTGATTTACTGCTTGAATCAGGGATGTGGACTACTATAAGGGTAAGACCTTTCAGCAAAGTTGCCGATCCTGAAACAACTCCCGGGGCAATTTTTATTACGGCAATGGACAGCAATCCATTAGCTCCTTCAATGGAAAAAATTCTTGAAGGCAAAGAGAAATTATTCCGGGACGGATTAGCTGTATTATCCGGACTTACCGATGGAAAGACTTATGTTTGCAAGTCGCCCGGTGAAAATATCGCGGTAAAAGAAAATGATAAAATATCAGTGGAAGAATTCGATGGACCTCATCCGGCCGGTCTTGCCGGAACTCATATTCATTTTCTCCATCCTGTCGACAGGAGCCATTTGGTATGGTATATTAATGCGCAGGATGTTGTTGCTATCGGAGCTCTTTTTACTACCGGAAAATTGTATCTGGAAAGAATAATAGCATTAGCCGGAGCGCAGGTAAAAAATCCAAGACTGGTAAAAACAAGAACAGGCGCCTCTTTAACGGAATTACTGGAAGGTGAACTTAACGAAGGTGAAAACAGAATTATTTCAGGTTCTGTTCTTTCCGGAAGGCATGCTGAAGGTTATGTCTCGTTTCTCGGTCGTTTCCATCAGCAGGTGTCGGTAATTCGTGAGGACAGGGAAAAACATTTCCTCGGCTGGGTTAATCCGGCGGCAAATGTTTACTCTCTGAAAAATATTCTCTTGTCAAAACTGATTCCCAATAAAAAATTCGATTTTTCCACCGCTCTTCATGGTGGTAAACGGGCAATAATTCCCAGTGGAAGCCTGGAAGCTGTTATGCCTCTCGATATCCTTCCTACATATCTTCTGCGCGCGCTTGCTGTAAAAGACCTGGAGGAAGCAGAGAAACTTGGCGTTCTTGAGCTGGATGAAGAAGACCTTGCCTTGTGCACATTCGTGTGTCCGTCGAAGACAGAATACGGCCCGATGCTTAGAGAAAATTTAACAATAATTGAGAAGGAAGGTTAACCGGTGAAATTTCTCAAAAATATTTTTGAAAAACAGGAAAAGCACTTTCAGAAAGGAGGAAAGCTGGAGAAATTCTTTCCTCTCTTTGAGGCTACTGAAACTTTTATGTTTACTCCGGGTACTGTAACCCGCGGCGCGTCGCATGTTCGTGACGCGATGGACTTGAAAAGAATGATGCTCGTTGTTGTTATTGCTTTAATTCCCGCTGTGTTAATGGCATTCTATAATACAGGTTTGCAGGCTAATCTTGGTTTGCAGCAATTAGGACAACAGGGATCTGATCACTGGCAGTCGCACCTTCTCCAGTGGCTCGGCATTAACCATGACGCGACAAACTTTTTCAGCAATTTTATTCTGGGCGCGTTTTATTTTCTGCCGGTATATATAGTTACACTCGCCGCCGGCGGTTTTTGGGAAGTGGTTTTCGCGATAGTCAGAAAACATGAAGTTGCCGAGGGATTTTTGGTAACATCATTATTGTTCCCCCTTATTCTTCCTCCCAATATACCCTACTGGCAGGTTGTGATTGGCATCTCTTTCGGTGTTGTGATTGGAAAAGAGGTTTTTGGCGGAGTGGGGATGAATGTTCTCAATCCGGCTCTGGTTGCGAGAGCGTTTCTTTTCTTCGCATATCCGGCTGAAATTTCGGGTGACAGAGTCTGGGTTGCTGTTGACGGTTTAAGCCAGGCGACTCCTTTAGCGCAGTATGCCGATACAGCAATGACAGTAAACGCGAGCTGGATGGATTCGTTTCTCGGATTTATTCCAGGTTCGATGGGTGAAACATCCACACTGGCAATTCTTATCGGCGCGTTTATTCTGATAATTTCAAAGGTTGGTTCCTGGAGAATAATGTTCAGTATACTGATCGGAATGGTGCTGACCACTTTACTTCTCAATGCTGTGGGAAGTGATTCCAACCCGATGTTCGCGGTCGGACCGGAATGGCATCTTGTGATGGGCGGTTTCGCCTTTGGCGCGGTATTCATGGCAACCGATCCTGTTTCTGCTGCTTTTACAAACCAGGGAAAATGGATTTACGGATTTTTCATCGGATTTTTTGTTGTCCTGGTCAGGGTTGTTAATCCGGCGTTTCCCGAAGGAATGATGCTCGCGATTTTATTTATGAATGTTTTTGCCCCGATCATTGACAAGATTTATATAAACAAGAATATCAAGAGGAGGCAACAAAGATATGCCAACTGATGGTGGAACTAAAAAGACAGTTCTGGTTGCCTTTGGCGTTGCGCTGGTGTGTTCGATATTTGTTTCAGCCGCTGCTGTCGGACTGAAATCACTCCAGGATCAGAACAAAAAACTTGACAGGATATCAAATATTCTTCAGGCGGGCGATGTCGATTACGCCAATAAAAATCCTGAAGATATTTTTAACAGCAAGATCAGTTCGGTGGTTATTGAGCTGACATCGGGAAAAGTTCTTGCTGAAAAAGAATATACCGAAGAGATTAAACCTGAGAACTTTAATATCAAAGAGATCAGTAAAAATCCTGATTATACCAGGAGACTGACTGCCGATAAGGACTTAGCCGGTATAAAACTGGTTCCTGAATATATGATTGTTTACCAGGTAAAAAATGAACAGGGAAGCATAGAAAAATATATCCTCCCTATTTACGGAAAAGGACTATGGTCGACGATGTATGGATTTCTCGCGCTGGATAAAGATCTTCAGACAGTAAAAGGAATTACCTTTTATGAGCATGGAGAAACACCGGGACTTGGCGGTGAAATAGATAATCCCCGCTGGAAAAAAAGCTGGAAAGGTAAAATCGCTTTTAATGATTCGGGCGAAAGGATCATCGAAGTTATCAAGGGTCTTGTAGACCCGCGAGATGAATCGGCAGATCATAAAATTGACGGACTTTCAGGAGCGACAATCACTACCCGCGGAGTAGATTATACTATTGCTTTCTGGCTGGGTGAAAGCGGATATGGTCCATACCTGAACAAATTAAGAATGAAAGAGGAGGCGGCAGATGAAAAAATATAAAGAAGCTCTTCTCGATCCTATTTTTAATAATAACCCGATAGCTCTGCAGATTCTCGGTATCTGTTCCGCTCTCGCTGTTACCTCGCAATTAAAAACTTCTATCGTTATGTCGATGGCTGTGATTTTTGTGCTGGTATTCTCAAATCTTTTTGTAAGTGTTATCCGGAAACATATTCCGGGCAGCATCAGAATTATTGTTGAAATGACAATTATCGCTTCACTTGTTATCATCGCGGATCAGTTGATCAAAGCTTTTGTCTATGATGTCAGTAAACAGCTTTCAGTTTATGTGGGATTGATTATCACCAACTGCATAATCATGGGACGCGCGGAGGCTTATGCTCTTCAGAATCCTCCCGGAATGAGCCTTGTCGACGGATTGGGAAATGGCCTCGGTTATTCTTTTGTACTGATTGTTGTCGGGTTTTTCCGTGAGCTTTTCGGAGCGGGGAAATTATTGGGTTATTCAATTCTTCCGCTGACAACTGAAGGAGGATGGTATCCGGCAAATGGTATGTTTCTCCTTTCGCCGAGCGCTTTTTTCCTCATCGGATTGCTGATTTGGGTAATAAGAACCTGGAAACCTGAACAAGTGGAGGAGGAATAAAGATATGTTAGAACATTATTTAAGTCTTTTTGTTAAATCGATATTTGTCGAAAATATGGCCCTGGCATTTTTCCTGGGCATGTGTACATACCTTGCCGTTTCAAAAAGAGTGGAGACCTCTGTCGGGCTCGGTATCGCGGTTGTTGTGGTACAGGCTATTACCATTCCGGTCAATAACCTGATTCTCAACGCGGTCTTAAAGGAAGGCGCTTTATCGTGGCTCGGACTGACCGGAGTCGATCTTACCTTCCTCGGGCTGATCACTTATATCGGCGTTATTGCCGCAATGGTCCAGATCCTTGAAATGGCTCTCGATAAATTTGTGCCAAGCCTTTATAACGCTCTCGGAATATTTCTTCCCCTTATCACAGTAAACTGCGCTATTCTCGGCGGTTCACTATTTATGGTAGAAAGGGATTATAATTTCGGTGAGAGTGTTGTTTACGGTTTCGGCTCGGGTATCGGCTGGGCGCTGGCTATTGTAGCTCTTGCCGGAATAAGGGAAAAAATGAAATACAGTAATGTCCCCCCGGGACTTCGCGGTCTTGGCATTACGTTTATAACGGTTGGTCTTATGGCCATCGCGTTTATGTTGTTTTCAGGTATTCAATTGTGAGGATTTGCTGAATGGAAGGTATAAGTCTTGTTTTACTTGGCGTAGTATTTTTCACAATCATCGTTCTTCTGCTGGTTGTAGTGATATTATTTGCCAAATCAAAACTGGTAGCAACGGGCAACGCCCATATTACAATAAATGAAAATCCCGAAAATTCCATCGATGTGCCTATCGGCGGCAAACTGTTAAATGCCCTGGCTGAAAAAGAAATTTATCTCCCTTCGGCCTGCGGCGGCGGTGGAACATGCGGAGAATGCAAATGTGTTATTACCGATGGTGGTGGAGATGTGCTCCCTACTGAAAAATCGAAACTGAACCGCAAGCAGATTAGAGAAGGTTACAGACTTTCATGCCAGGTAGCGGTTAAAGATGATATGAAAATTGAAGTGCCTCCCGAAGTATTTGATATTAAAAAATGGGAGTGTACTGTTAAATCGAATAGAAATGTCGCTACATTTATTAAAGAGCTTGTTCTTCAGCTTCCTGAAGGGGAACATGTCGATTTCCGCGCCGGCGGTTATATCCAGATAGAAGCTCCTCCCCACGTTGTTCATTATAAAGATTTTGATATAGAAGATGAATATAAAGGGGACTGGGATAAATATAACATGTGGCGTTTTGTATCCACCGTTGATGAACATATAGTCAGGGCATACTCAATGGCTAATTATCCTGAGGAAAAGGGGCTGATTATGCTGAATGTGAGGATAGCGTCTCCTCCTCCCAATATGCCTGATGTGCCCCCCGGACAGATGTCATCATTTATCTTTAATCTTAAACCTGGTGATAAAGTTACTATCTCAGGGCCTTATGGTGAGTTCTTCGCTAAAGATACCGACAATGAAATGGTATTTATCGGCGGCGGCGCCGGTATGGCTCCGATGCGCTCTCATATTTTCGACCAGCTTAAGAGAATCCACTCCAATAGAAAGATGACTTTCTGGTATGGCGGCCGAAGCATGAGAGAAATATTTTACCAGGAAGATTTTGATGAACTACAGGAAAAGAATGAAAATTTCAAATGGCATATCGCTCTTTCAGAACCATTGCCGGAAGATAACTGGAACGGCCTGACCGGATTTATTCACCAGGTGCTGCTTGATAATTATCTGAGCAAACATAAAGCTCCGGAGGATTGCGAATTTTATCTCTGCGGGCCTCCTATGATGAATAGCGCTGTGCTCAAAATGCTTGATGATCTCGGAGTTGAGCCGGAAAACATTCTGCTTGATGATTTCGGCGGGTAACGAAGTTACTTTGATTTTAGTTCGTAATTGTAAAATGGAATTTCCATTTGTTCTTAAACATGACTGTAGCCAGAGCCGTTGAACCAATGGTTGATTTACCGCGGCGGATCGAAACCGGCGGTAAAAGAAAGCCACATAAACACAAAGTCACTAAACTCAACAAAACTATTTTGTGATGTTTTTGTTTTGTGGTTGAGTTGGCGGCAAATCTTTTTCGGAAAGGCGCCAATTGGTAGACGGCTCGGCGGGATTAAGATTATTCCGTAAGCAGTCAAATTTTATGCAAAATGGTAAGAAATATATCAACAGCCAGAAAGTATTATTGCTAAATATAAGATTTGTGTTTACTAAAGGCGTGTCCTCCCCCGTCAATGAAGAAAAGCGCTTCATTGCCACCCCCTCCGGCGGGGGACATTGTCGATTACCTGGAATTCCGAATATCCCCGCCGGATGGGGTGACGCCAAAATGTTCTTCTTTGGTGACGGGGTAGGACAAAAACCTGGAATTTTTAATTATTTCTGATCTGGCTCGGCCGGATTATGATTAAGATTACGATTAAGATTATGATTATTAAGTTGGAAGCGAGATAAAAGTTGATTAATAGAAAGGTAAAATAAAATGGAACAGTTTTTAGCGTTGGCAGGATTTTTTGTCCTTGCAATAGTTATCATGGGCGGCGCGCTTACTTTCGCGAAATATAAAAAAGAAGGTAAGTCGTCCTCCGGATGCTGCGGCGGAGGCCATTGCTCTATAGATCACGGGCATCATCACGATCACGGAGCGGCTCATACCTGCAGCAATCATAAGTAAAAAATTAAAAGGCGCCTTATTGGCGCCTTTTTTTTTATAAACGAGGGAATATAATACACAGCAAATATTTCTGTCCATCCTGACAGAACTTTTTTCTTTTTCCCTAAGCCGGCAAAGTTAAAATTATAAACATTTTAAAAAGGGTATTTTTTTTTATAGTGTGTTATAACATTTTGTTTAATATATTTAAACGGTGATTTTGTACAGGGTTTTTTGAAGAACAAAATAATTTTAAGTAAAATGTTACAGGAGCAAGGATGAAAAAAATATTTCTTTTGTTATTCATCTTAATTTTTCCCCTCTTTATAAATAATGCCCAGCATATTCCATCTGACGAAAGGGGGGATAAAGAATATCGCAGGGAAACAAAACTTGAAGCAAATAATGTAAAAACCTCAATTCATAATTTTGCGTTTGCCGGAAGAACAGGAGGTGAATTTCCAATCGATGTGCAAACTCCCTATGAATGGCCGAAAGGTTCTGGGCAGGTATATTGTGCGCTTCATGCGATGTTAATTGGGGCGGAAGTTGTTGACACGAATGGAACCACAATTCAGATTGTTGATGTACCCACCTACAGAACTGCTCCTGCAGGGTATAGCTGGTCTCTGGAGCCGGTTCCGGGATATTTAAATACTTGGGGCGATATAATAGCAAAAAGTACAATCCCCTCAAGCTGGCCCGAATTCTGGCCTGACCGGATGAATGATCCGACAGACCCTGGCTGGCCCGGAAGTTGGGATGGCTATTTCGGGAAAAATGTTTTTATCGAAGGAGAGGAACTTTATTACCATTGCACTGATGACACTTACGACCGTCATGATTATTTCCCCGATTCAACAGATTTAACAAGAAGAGGGCTTGGCCTTATTATCGGTGTTCGGTCATTCGCCTTTGATGAACCTCTATTGAGCGATGTGATTTTTCAGAGTTATTCTATCAAAAATGACGGGACAAAAAAACTTGAAAAACTCTCAGCAGCATTCTGGAATGCCGATTTTGTAGGTGGCAATGGGGATTCGCATGATGATTTAAGCAGATACAGTATCGAACACAATTTAGTCTGGTCACATGATCGTGATCATCACGCTCCCGATTTTGGTTCCGAGCCGGTTGGAGCTTATGGCAATGCTTTTCTGAAAACACCTGAAAATATTGATGGAAGCGGTCAGTTATCTATCTCAAATGCCCAGTATGAACCAGCGGGATCATGGTCATTTCGTACAGTCAGCGATGAAATTATTTGGTCAAGGTTACTGGAACCGGGGTCTTTTTATGAGCCAAATTCTGTCGAGCCGGGAGAATATGACAGTTTTGTTTCATTTGGATATTTTACCTTGGAACCAGGTGAATCCACCGAGCTATTGTTCTCCACAATTTTTGTAAACGGACCCTTTGATGATCCGGACGCGGAATACAGATACAGCGAGTTGTTGCGGAAAAGAGAATATATTAAAAAGATAGCGGACGCAGGTTTTAATTTTAACGCGTTTGAAACAGAAATAACATCTCCTGCCGGAGGAGAAATCCTCAGCGGAACTGTTGAAATTGCCTGGTCAACCGAAGCTTCAACCGGGCAGGCTTCTACATATCTGTTTTATAGTCCTGATAATGGAGTTACATGGCAACCCGCCGGAAAGGATACTTTAAACAGCGGGAGTTTTTTCTGGGATACTTCCACATTGAAAGATGGAGTTTTGTATAAGTTAAGGATTATGACAATCGCCGATGGTGGTCTGAATATAACTGAATCTGAAGAAGTATTCACAATTAATAATCCGGGAAACGGAAAACCGGGAATATACATTACTAATCCACAGCAGGGTGAGATTATTGAGGGAGTCTATGACATCAAATGGATTGGCGGCGATCCTGATGGCGATAACTGTAAAATTAATCTCTATTGCGTCAACAATTCTGATGATCAATGGATATTGTTCGCGGAAAATATCCAGAATACGGGGCTTTATAATTTCGATACGAGAGAATTGCCTAACTCCGCATCACAAATTCTCAAAGGTGAAATAATCGCGGGACAGGATA
The DNA here is from genome assembly GCA_963677445.2 of Melioribacteraceae bacterium. Taxonomy (GTDB): domain Bacteria; phylum Bacteroidota; class Ignavibacteria; order Ignavibacteriales; family Melioribacteraceae. The sequence continues at coordinate 194,144 of CAXXGF010000054.1, forward strand.
CAGCGATTTTTGAAACCGGAACTTTTGAGATTTTTAATGAGAGAATTATTTTTCCCGATACAACCCTCCTTGTAAACATGGAGATGAGAGGGACCGGGAGTATTGAAATCCATATAGCGGATGAAAATGCCCTTATTGATCATGATTATTTCATTTCTTTTGATAGTGAATATATCGAAGATTCACTCTTATATTCGGTGTCTGATGTCACGGATAACACGCAGGTAATAAGCAATGTTTTGGTGAAAGACAGCACAACGGAAGGGCCTGTTTTTGACGGGCTGAGATTGCTTGTGAAAAATCATGCGACAGAATTAATTGAAGAGGAATCAGGATGGAATGTGAATTCAGGAATTGATACCTGTACTGTCAGAGAAATGGTTTTTGAACCTGTCGCCTACCAGGCTCCCGTTCTTAAATTCGAAAGAAGCAAACCTGCAGATTATTTCATTGAGTTTAATGAGGTGGGTGTGGATACTTCTGTTTCAGGGGTAATTCAGGGGCATACTTTCCCGGCAGTCCCTGTTAATTTTTCAGTGAAAAATATTACTGAAAACAAGTTTATCGACTTTATTTTTGTAGAAATGGATACTATTGGCGGAAATCCCGGAATGTTAACAAACGCAGGCGCTATAAAGGACAGAATAATATTCATAGAAGAGGGACCAGACGGAGCTGTTGAAGAAACTTACTGGGCCTACCTTAACTGTGATGATGGTCGTTTCCCCGATGTTGGGGATGACTTCACAGTAAGAACCAGGAAAACTTTTTCAAAAGGGGATACTCTCTGGTTCTCAATGTCAAATGTAACCTCCATTGAAAAAGATTTGTCCGGCGCGCCGGAAGAGTTTTTTCTTGAACAGAACTACCCGAATCCCTTTAATCCCGAGACTACCATCAGATTTGGCATCACACAAAAATCGGTAGTGAAACTCGCGGTTTTTGATATTCTGGGGAGGAAGGTGACAACATTGGTTAATGAGGAGCTTTCCGCGGGAAATTACAATGTGATATTTGACGCTAAAAAGTTTGCCAGCGGTGTTTATATATATAAACTTGAAACTCCGGGATTTTCATTAAGCAGGAAGATGATTTTACTCAAGTAAATTCCCCATGTAACCATACCTCTGAAACATGGAGGTATGGTTATCTTGTATTTTCCACACTTTCTAAAAAAGGTATAACCTCCTCAGCCGAAACAGGCTCATTTTTATCATTTATTTCGATAATAACGAGGAAACCCTTTTCTTTATTGGTGGAGAAGAAGGCGTTCATAAGTTTTACCTGGTCGCTTTCTATTAGTCTGCCGGTATTTTCGTCCCATATCTCTTTCGCTGAAAGACATCCTTTAGTGGGCGTCCAGGGGTAATAAGGTAGATCCTTATAGAAACTGAGGTCATCGCAGGTTCCGTGGGCGACTATCAATCCCCGGCCAATTTTGCCTTCATAAAAAGCGTTATATACCGGTTCGTAATTTTTCCAGCTTTCGGGGAGAAGTCCGCGGTAATCTTCAACATTCCAGCGGTTATGTTTATTCTGCTTATGATAAAATATATTGGGTTTCACTTCATGTGGTATTCTGGTGAGGACAATCGGGGTGGGCCCGATTGATTCGGTCGGAGTATTATACCAGCCGACAATGGAAAATATTCCCTGCGGAGTGTTTCCCCCTTTCAGGTAAGAGGGCAGATTTGCGGCCGCCACAGCCATGTGCGGAACGGTAAAATATGCGCCATCCTCATTCCGTACAAATTTACCGTCGGGACCTTTGATCACACATAAGCCCTGTTTGGTTCTGTCCTTTCTTACGAGGGTATAAATAATGGTTTTCCCTTTCTGGAAATTATGTGAAAGCATATCTTCGAGAGGAGGAGTGGCGAATTTTCCTGAAATCCTCGTTTTAAGGTCATTGCGGAATTGCCGGTAGGTCCAGTCTCCTGAAGAGGAGGAGAATTTTTCTTCCAGAGTTTTTAAAAACGGGGCTGGTTTATAACTGGTATCGGCGTTGAGCAGGTAATTAGCAGAGTAAGCAAATATTCTGAGACTGGAGGTTGATTCTGAAATTTCTGCTGTCTTTTTAATATAATTCCGCGGGTAAAGAGTATAAGCGGTTTCCAGAAGAGTTCTTTTAAGTTTGTAACCGTATGTGTAGAAGTTATCAAATCCGAAGTCAAGCGCTTTTTTTATGGTGTCATTTTTAACAAAAAGCAGGTTTAATTCTTCGAAAAGGTCATTCCATTTTTTCTGATCGATATTTCCGGAGGGATTTAAAAATGTGGACTCAATTTTTTCTTCGAGGTTTTTCCTGAATTTTATTTTATTCTTTTTGAGCACATAGGTTGAGTGAAGTTTTTTTATATCAACATGATTTGTCTGGAAGAGAAAAGAGAGAGAAAATAAAATCAAAAAAAATCTTAACATACGTTCTCCGGAAGTTGGGAAAATTTTAAAATTATCGGTGTGAAATATAATGTTTTGTTGGACAAGATTCGTAATCTGCCCGGCGAAAGTTAGGTTATTTTGTTGAGCGGATAGACTAAATATAAGTGGTGATATTAAAAACAAAGATGATTAATTAAATTGTCCCGGCGATTTTTGTGGAAGGCGCTAAGAAAAAAGGAGGGGGACAGATTACAAATCTGTCCCACAAAAAATTAGAAGGCGGTTACTATGCCAATGCTCATCAGACCGAAGTTTTCTTCCAGATTGTAGGTGTATTCACCCACAAGGCGCATATTTCTTCTGAGCAGGTAGCCGGCATGAGCTGTAGCGGATCGGTATTTTAATTCGGTGTAATCCGATTCAATCCAGTTAAATAATCCCGCGGCGTACCACTTGCTCTGATCACCATCCGGAGTATAAAGAAGTTCAGCCATGGCTCCTTTGGTTTCAATATCATTATCGGCAAAGGTGGACATTTCGTTTCTGTAAATGCTGTTATCGGTTCGTTTAACATATTGCATATTTAGCTCAAACATATCTTTATATGAGAGGGTAATATCAGGGCCAACCATCAGGAAGTCGTTATCTATATACTGAGCGAGAGGAGAGACGGAATTTAACTGCTTCTCCTTGCCGTAATAGGCGAAAAAACCCACCCGGAGGAAGTCGGCCGCTTCCTGGCTTATTCTGAGCATAAAGTTTTTGAAATTATCCTTATCATAAAGTTTGTTACCGTCTGCTTCGCGCAGCCCGTTTCCATTAATCCATTCAAAAATGATATCAGTCCCGATATCTGAACCATAGGTTATCATCATTCCGCGATCGTAAGCCAGATTTGATGATGACAAACCAGGTTTGGTTTTATACACACCGTAATCTTCAAGGGTAAGTCGCAGCTCTCTTTTGAATAATGGGTCTGAAACCTGGAACTGACCAAGGTAAATGTCAAGGTCTTCACCAAATAGGTTATTGAACATAATATAAGCGTCCTCAACCCCTGCCACTTCACCTCTTTCACTCAAATAAAAATAGAAGTAGTACGCTATATCTTTCGTGAGCGCGCCGCCTGACATTAACTTCAGCAGGTATGGAGTTTTTAAATCTCCCTGCTCCGGTTTATTGGTTTGATAAGTTGCGTGAGCGTCAAGTCTTACAGCGAGTGGAAAATCACGGATAAGCGACAATTCCTGATCGCCTGTTTCCATATAATACCTGGGCGCTTCTCTGTCTGACAACTGGAATCCATTGCCGGCAAAATCATCGCCATAAGCCTTCAGACGGGGAATGGGTGAGTGGCATGTCTGGCAGCTGAGTTTATATTTCCTTCCAAACGCGGGAATTGCCATAATTGTTTCGGCGAGAGTTATAAATAAGAAAAATACGATAAGTGTAATAACAAATTTTTTCATGAATATATCTCCTAATCAACTATTATAATTTCTGCTGTCTGTTCATTTACCACCACAATCTCAGTTTCATCGGCGGGAACCTTAAGGTAATCCGCAACCGGTTTAACCAATCTGCAATAATTTAACTGCGCGCGAAATTTTAATTTGCCCGGTTCTAATGTAACCGGTATTTCAAAGGTGAATGTCTCCAGTTTTGTTTCACGTGGTCCGATTCTGTAATCAACACCGAAAGAAGCTGTATTCCATTGCATTATGGTCATCCTGCCCTGCGGATCGAAGTAAGGCATACGGAATATACGGTCACCAACGGGGACGCCATCGCGCTGAACCCCTTTGAAGTTTTCTATTCCCAGTGGTATTCCCATATCCTGGTATGCCAGCACATCGGCGGCGATAGTATATTCTTCACCTTCGAAGCCCTTTTTATCAACCGGAATATGATATTTATTTCCTTCTTCATCAATCGCTTCGAGGTGGAGCCAGACTATCCTGTCTTCCACAGAACCAGTAGGGAATTTATGCCCGGTTTTCTGGTTAAAAAGTGTAACTGTTATCTTGACCGGTTCACCTGGTTCAAGTTCTTTGATATCGGGGTATATTCTCATCTCGATAGTGCCCTTAATTTTACCAGGGTCGTGGGCACCGTTAAAAAGGTGCATGCGGGCATCTTTATATTTTGTGCCCATCATGGCAGTAACAGCCTCTGTTTTAGGCATGTGGCAATCCTGACACTGAACACCTTCTTTTGAATAGGGACCTTCTTTCCACTCTATCTGAGTAGCTTTTACCCAGGTTCCGTAAGGGCTTTTTTCATTGTGGCAGATGCCACAGAATTCAGCTTTATGATGAATATCTGTTACTTCAATAATATGATTGGGAGATTGGATATCACCAAGCCTGCTGCTGTATTCAGTTTTTCCGGGGTTCATAATATAATTGAAGTTAAAGGGTATATCCCCTTCGAAGCCGGTAATGCTGTGACATACTTCGCACGATACAGATTCATTAGCCCTTGTATTTTTTTCGGGGCGGGGCGGGGGATTAAATCCGGAAAGATATGCCATCGGGGTATGACAGCCGTTGCAGTCGGCTTTTACTCCGGCAAGTTTAGGATCTTTATCGGCGTGAGGCACAGCAAGCTCGAAGTATTCAATTTCATCCCAGTGATGAGTATAAGCCTTCGACATCATCGCCTGATCCCACTGCGCGTAAAAATCGGTATGACAGCCGGTTCCGCACCATTGAGGAGTGGCGAAATCATCATAGGTAAATGAACCGGGGCTATGACCGTGCTGCGCGGATAATAATCCTGTAAATAAAATAAAAAGAGCCGATGTTCTTATTAAAGATATGAAATAAGGTAAGTTTGACTGCATAAAGAACCTCCTTAATAAGGATTATTGGATTTCATATCCTATAAGATATATAAATAATACCTACAGGTCAAGAGATAACTTATTGAACTAAGTCAACAATTTTTAAAATGTTTATTTTAGTTGTATGTTTGTAGATTCAAATTGCGGATTTTTATCCGGAGTTAAAATTAAAACCGTAAAAATGAAATAAGTGACGTGTCATTTTATGCATCTCCTCCAGAGATGTATTCCGTCATCTATCCCGGATTCTACAATAATGGAACCTCTGCAAGGTTCTGTTTATAAAATTTTTAAACTGATTCGACCATCTTATTATTTCGGTTATGGTGATTATATGAATTTTGTTATGTTTTTCCCGGGAAAGGGATTATGATTAAGATTACTGAGTTATTTCTCAAATTCTTTAGAAAATTGCAACGTTATATAATTACCCGAGGTGTGTCCTCCCCCGCCTTCGAGAAAAACGCTCTCCGGCACCCCCTCCGAAGGGGGACATTTAATAGCACACCCCGAAGAACCGGAATGTCCCCCGCTGGAGGAGATGTCACCAAAGCACTTGTCCTGGGTGACGGGCTTGCCAGCCGTGGATGGGGAGGCCAAAACCGGGAAGATGTTTCAGACTCCTTAAAATTCTGGTCTGACCAGATCAGGATTATGATTTTGTGCGGCATATTTATGTTTTTTTGGGGTGGGATTAACAAGGCGCAGAATGGGATTGTTAAGATGACAGATATTAAAGGAAATCTTGAGGCTGAACTTTCCTATGCCGATAATGTTCTTGAAGGGACCTGCTACTGGTATTATCCGGGTGGAAATATTAAAAGTGAAAAAACTTTTACCGGCGGTGTGATAAACGGGTGGGTGAAAGAGTTCTTCGGAGATGGTCTTCTTAAAGAGGAGGGCCGGGTTGAAATGGGAGTCCGCGACGGCATAACAAAGTTTTATTATGATAACGGGGGAATAAAGGAGGTGAGGAGTTATGAGTCGGGCAGACTGGTAAAAATTGTAAAAGTGAATTATGACAGGGAATATATCGCACCCTTTGAGGCTTATGAGGAAGGAAGGAAAAGGAGAGACAACAGGGCAGCGGAAAAGATATTCCAGTGTGACGCCGATATATGCCCCCAGCCCGCGGGTGGAATTGAGGAAATTTATAATAAACTTGTTTATCCTGAACACGCGAAGTTATACGGACTGGAAGGTTCGCTGATATTATTTGTTACGGTTGATGAAAAAGGAATAGCTCAAAAGATTGAATTTTTTGAACCACTGGGTCTGGGCTGCGAGGAGGCCGCTATCGAAGCTGTAAAAGACACAAGGTTTATACCCGGAGAGAGGAATGGTGAGCAGGTTGAAGCGGTGGTTACTTTCCGGCTCGATTTTACGCTTGATGGAAGAAGACTCGATAATCAGCAGGTGGTTCTGGTAAAAAAAAATACATCACAGCCGGTTGAAAAAGAGGTGGAAAAAATTGAGGAAGACCCTCTGAAGAATGGTAATTTTATCTGTGATTCGGAATCCTGCCCTTATCCTGTCGGGGGACTGAAAAGTATAATGGATAAAGTATATATACCGGGACACGCCAGGAGACAGGGGATTAAGGGGGAAGTTGTAATCAGGGCTGATGTGGATGAATTCGGGATTGTGAGGAAAACAGAGGTTATTTCGGGACCTGGATACGGCCTCAATGAATCGGCTGAGATAGCCGTACTCGATACTGAATTTAAGCCGGCGATTATAAATGGAACTGAAACAAGAACCTGGGTGACAATTAAAATTCCGGTCGGGGAAATTTCAGAAGAAAAATAGACCCCAGATTTATAATTTAACGTGAGTACTCCGTAAGGAGTTAAATTCTACGCGGCGAACAGAATTAGTTTTGCTTCTGGCTTTGCCAGTTTATGGTTTAAGATTTTTTGTAAAACATAGGGCTGATTCTGGATTAGATTCCGGCTCTGACAACCAAAGAACGGATGTCAAACCGGAATGACATGACATCCAACATCCAAAATAGGATAAAAAGTGTCATTCCTGTGCTGACAATGCCACAGGCAGATAAACAGGAGTCTGATTTCGAGTTACTTTGGAATGCAACTAATTTTTCTCTGTAAACAAAACTGATGTTAAAAATAATTAATAATTGTTCATTATTAATTGAACTGCCGGTTCACCCGATCGTTAAATTACCCAGTATTTTCTTAAACTCAGCTACGAGCGCTTTTCCATTGTTTTTAGCGTACCACAAATGGAGCTGTGTTGTAACTTCGGCGCCCGGTTTTCCTTCCGAAATTAATTTATCTCTTAACTCCTGCGCTTCCTTTGGCCGGGGACCCCAAACGAATAGTTCATTGCCATCGGCATCAAAAGCGACCATTTTCGGGATTGATCGCGATTTGCCATTTGTAAGATATTGGTCCATGATTTCAAGATTGTTATCACGTTCCAGGATTCGCATGTCGATCTTATCATTCAGTTCCACATATTTTGCGAGGTAAGGGAGATTCTGCGCTGAATCGCCGCACCAGTCTTCCGTAAGAACCATCCATAATTGAGGGGTATTTATGGAAGATATAAGCCGGGCGAGTTCCTCATCAGCTTTAAACTTTTTAAGGATTCTGCCGGTTCTCGTAAAATTGATCTTCTTATAATCGTACCATTTTTTATCCTTATCATCCAGCGTTTCCGGATCTGTCCGCTCAAGGTATAATCTGCTTTTTTCATTAAATTCTGTAAAAGTATATCCTTTTTGGGAAATTCCCTGTCTGAAAAAGTCTTTCAATTTTATATCTCCATATAATAAAAAAGGGGCGTGAGCCCCTTTGAGTTAATTCTTCTCAATCTGGAACACAGGTTTTATATCAACCGGCAGAGATTCAAGCTTACCAACGAGAGTTTTCATAGAAGGAGACTCAACAGCATATTTGGCTATGAGTTCCTTCGCTGCGTTATAATTACCGGTTGCCTGAATCATCAATAATTTATTAGCAAGTGATTTCAGAACATCATAAGCTTTATCGAAGTTCACTTTAACTTTTTCAGCTTTAGCGTCATATTCATATCCGCCATTTTCAAGCATGTAATTATAGATTATTGAATTGCCGCCTCCATGCGCTGAATTAATACCGAAACGAATTGAGCGGAATATTCCGGCGAGGAATGTCGCCCAGATTTCATTTTCAAACTCCTTGGGGTAAACTCCCTTTTCGATCATATATATGTCATTAAACATACCGAGTACATCAGCTTTACATTCTTCTATTTTGGAGTAAGTCTCTTTCAATTCCTGTTTTACCTCGGTATCGCGGCCATCCACTTTAATGAAACCGGGGCCGACTCCATGAGAAATTTCATGCATTAGTGTATGATTGAAGAAACCATCAAAAGTTACATATTTAAGTTGTGATTCATCCATGACAACTTCCGCGATTGGTTTGAGCAGTTTATCAAATTTAGCTTCATGGATATTTTTCATCATTACTTTTTTTGAGCCTTTCGCTTTCCTGACCCTTTCATCATTGGGAAGGTTGAAGGCGAGAGTCTGGTATCCCGCTTTGGTATCGCCGGCGCTGAAAACAAGCTGTACAACCACAATTGGTGATTCGGCGCCGCGGTCGAAGTTTTTATGCTCATCGGGATAAGGAAGATGTTTTTCAATATCGGTCAGGTAATCGGCGAAAATTTCCAGCTTTTTGCTTTCAACCGGATCAACTATTGTAACAAAACTTTCGAAAGCCGCTTTAAAATTAAAGAGAGCGTCTTCATATACTTCATAAGGACCGATGACAACTTCAATTATATGATCTTTCAGGTCCATCCAGGCCATATCGCTGTCAAAATAGTCATTAGTCTCAAAAGCGAGGGCGCGGGTCATAAGATAATCTTTAAGTGTTTTGTTATCCGCGTATTTTGCGGCTTCGGTAAGAAGCAGAGATATTTTAGCCAGGTAATCTTTATAAAAAATGCTGTAGGGAATAGCTTTCAATTCACCATTTTCTCTTCTGATAACTGTAAATTCCGACTTGAACTGCTTTTCGAGGTCCGGATGTTTTTTAATCCAGTTGTTAAATTCTTCCTTGGTCATATCTTCCGGGTAATAATTTGCTCCCAGCGGTTTTGTATCTGTCCCGACGAATGGAGTTTCCTCTTCAACTCTGTCGAATGGTCCGAACATGATATCGAAATAATCCAGCTTCAGTTTATCAAGCTCTGAATCAGATGCAGCGAGTTTTTTCCTTATTTCAAAATTTTTGGAATAGACCTGTGTGAGGAAAAGTTCATCAATAATTTTGCTTGCTTCATAAAGTTTCTGAACAACTTTTTTCTGATTTTCATCAAGAAGGGTTTCATCATATTTTACTTCGGTAACAGCAAAACGGGCAATTTTATCCTTCATTATATCAACCTCACTTTTTTTCTCCGGGGCGCAGGCTGAAAGAACCAGCATGGAGAGCAGAATAATAATAAAATTCATTTTATAATTCGCCATTATAACCTCTTTTTGGTTAGAATTAATTAATAGAAAACAGGGTGAAAATATAAACAGAATGTCCGTTTATTCCAAAGAGGAGCTGTTTTTTGCTCTACAATTGTTGTATATAAAATTATACACTTTAAATATAAACCTTTGAAAACAGTCCAAAAATGAGGATTATTATTCTGGCACGCCTGTTGCATAATCTATCGCAGAACAACTATTTTGAGGTATCAGATGAAACGTTTAATTTTTGCAGCAGTTATAACTCTTATGAGTTTAAGTACAACTTCCGAAGCGGGAAAGTACAGATATGATTATGTTACATTCGATTATTTTTATCACACTCTCAATCCTTATGGCGAATGGATAGAGATTGACTACGATGTATACGTCTGGCGTCCTCATCATGTTCACATGAGCTGGCGGCCCTATTCCGAAGGCCGATGGGTATGGACTGCCAACGGATGGTACTGGGACAGCTATGAACCTTTCGGCTGGGCGACATATCATTATGGCAGGTGGTACTTTGATGAATACCACGGCTGGGTCTGGATGCCCGACTATGAATGGGGACCTGCGTGGGTTGAGTGGAGATATGACAATAATTATATAGGCTGGGCTCCTTTGCCTCCTTACGCTCATTTTTCTATCAGCGCCGGACTTACATTTTCGATCAACTGGCATTCAAGGCATCATCACTGGAGTTTTGTTACATACCATAACTTCTGCAGCCGAAATGTAAATTATTACTTTATATCAGAGGTTAAAAAAGTATATGTCTTTGATAACACTAAATACCGCACTAATTATTACGCCCGCGGCAACAGAATTATCAACGATGGAGTGCCCAGGGATGTAATCGAAAGAAGATCGGGTGTAAGGATCAGGGAACAGAACATAAGAAACAGCAATAACTATACTGATTTCAGAAGCAGTAGCGGCCGAAATAATGAAGTGGTATCGTACAGGCCTGGTCAGACTGAAATAAGCAGGCAGGCAACAGTTGACAGAAGTTCGATAAGAAGATCAAAAGTTCAGACAACGTTGCGCACAGATAAAGTACGAAGCGCCGCTAATAGCAGAAATGACGCCTCGACAATCGAAAAAAGATCGGGAACAACCAGAAGTTACAACGACAACCGGTCGACAGAGAAATCTTCAGGCGCTTCACGGACCTATTCGAGAGAAGCGACTAAAAACAGCTCACGAACTTATAAGGAGAAGAGCGGCGTCAGACAGAAAAGCAGTTCATATTCGGAATCCGGAAGGTCGTATAGCAGAAAAGATAACAGCAGCTATAGCAGAACTCCTTCAACTCAGAGAAAAACTGAAACGAAAAATAACAGCAGCGGTTATGCCGATAAAAGCAGCAGAAGTTACAAAAACTCCGGAAGCAGTGATTATCAGAAAAAGAGCAGTTCGGCGAACAAATCGAAATCTTATAGCAGCTCATCGAAAAGCGGCAGTTCCTCATCTTCGGGCAGAAGCAAAAGCTACAACCGGTCATCAGGAAGTAAAAAATCATCATCTTCGAAAAGCTACAACCGCTCTTCGGGCAGCAGAAAATCATCGGACAGCAGGAGCAGTTCGTCAAGGAGCAGCGCAAGCTCTTCGGGCCGAAGCAAACGATAATGAAAAATTTTATATTGGGGAAAGGGTTCAGAGGTTTTCCTGAACCGAAAAGCGGCTCATAGGGGCCGCTTTTTTAATTTAAATAAATCTGAGTAAGAATAGTCCGTAATCGGGCAAATTCTACAAAAAATGGGGAAATTGCAATTAATAATGAACAATGAACAATGAACAATTAATAAGGTCAAGAGAGCCGCAGATTTTTTGATTACGCGGATTTCGTTGGTTGAGGTGGAAGAAAAGCCACAAAATCACCAAAACAAAAAATCCCACGAAAGTAAATTACGAATGACGAATTCATGCAAAGGAAGAAACCTTATTCTTTATTTTTAACCTTCCAGGCAACAAGATTATGACTTCGTGGAAATATCTGTCATTTCGGGGGGTGAAATAACCAGACTTCTCTCCGGATTAGTTCCATCTCAAAGTAGATCAAATCCCTCCCATCCCATTGCTGTCAGCTTAGGCCCAAAATCTTTTTTTATGTTCCCGGGAATATTGGGGATTGTATATTTTTTCTATCCGTCCCCACGGGGAATTCCCCGTGGCTATTCGGCTTTGCCCTCTATCGGGGATATTTTTGCGTAAATATTCACTAAGTTGACAGCAGTGTTCCTGAGCTCCCCTTAAAATCTTAAGGGGAGGGGCTTCGGACTCCGTTCTCAGCTCTCCCCATCCCGAAAAACCATTTACACCGAATTATTTACACTACCTTAATTTCCCATTTAATTGTTAATTGTTCATTTTTACTTTCCGCAAGCTGAACCACGATTCAAAGGTTTCGGGATTTCCCTGTTTAAAAACCGGTATTGGTTTCTTTTTTACCTGTATGTTCTCGTCGATAAATAGACCCGATAAAGATTTCCTTCATTATCCTTTCCTATTCCCGAGCCGGATAATGTGGCCCGGTTCAACTGGTAAAGCACCACCTCAACAATTTTACCATCCACTATCATAGACGCGTTGCCGACGGGAGCGACAGGTATCTCCTTACCGAAGCCATAAACTTCCGGGAAGTTTTGTCGCAGCATATCCTCCTGCTCGTCATAGGTCGGGTCATGTTCCCCCGTGCCGATACATTTTGATACAAGCTGGCGGGGAGAGAGCGCAGGCATATGAGGATGAACGAAAGGTATCCGGTTATGATATGATATATAAAAATTACCCTTCACATTTAATGTATCGTTCCATACCCTCATAATTTCACCGGTGTTGTATTTTATATCGGTCAGTCTTACTTCGAAATGCCGGGCATCCTTTAAGTTGTAAAGAGTGAGGTATGAATGATACTGCCGGTAAAGGTTCGCGCAGCCTGATAAAAATATTGCGATAATAGAAATTACAAATATTAAGAATGTTGTTTTGTGTTTCATCTTAACTCCTCTGAATTAATAAAATGAACCACATTATATTACAACACTCCGTTAGCTCCCGAAAGCAAAATAGCCAACATTTCGATGTAAATCAAGGTAATTTGGAATGCACCTGGACGTAAAATGTATTATTTGTTCTCCCGGATTATATTTTAAATCCATTTAAAATAAAAAAAGCTCAACCGGGTTGAGCTTAAACTTTTGGCGGGATATAAAAAAGTCTTATCTGACTTTTATTTTCTTATCATTTACCAGACGAGCAATTTCGGCTGTTCCGTTTTTAGCGATAGTTTTGATAGCTTTAGCTGTCAGTTTAACACTTACAAAACGGTTTAACTCTTTAACCCAGATTCTTTTTTTCTGTAAATTCGGAAGAAATCTTCTTTTGGTTTTATTATGCGCATGCGAAATATTGTGCCCGGTTTTCGGTCCAACACCAGTTACCTGACATCTTCTGGCCATTGTTTTCTCCATCTTGTCTTTTTAATTACAGAATTTAAATATAATAAATGAATTGTAAAATGGAAAGGAAAAATAAAAAATATCCGGTATGGAAAATCCACACCGGATAAAAAAAACTATAAAGGATCGTTTAAGAGATCACAATTAAATAATAATTGTTCATTGTTAATTATTAATTACTGCTGTCCTCTTCTGCCAAGTTCGCGATCGAGCATAAACAAGCCGTTTTTGCTTTCACCGACCATTTCCAGTTTTTGAACAACATCATCAGCGGCAGCTTCTTCTTCAACCTGTTCTTCAACAAACCAGTGGAGGAAGATATTTGTCGCGTGATCTTTTTCATCGATAGCGATATTAACGAGATCATTGATTGATTTTGTGATGAATTGTTCATGAGCAAACGCGGCTTCGAACGCTTCGAGGGGGTTCTTCCATTCTGCCTGTGGTTTTTCGATAGCTCCAAGTTCAATTCTCGCGCCCTGGCTATTCATATAACCATAAATTTTCATAGCGTGGCCATATTCTTCCTGTGCCTGCATCTGCATCCATTTAGCGAAACCGTCATGATTTATTGACTCAAACCATGCAGACATAGAAAGATACAGGTATGATGAGAACATTTCTTTGTTGATCTGCGAGTTCAGTTCTTTTGTCATTTTTTCAGAGATCATTATTTTCCTCTTTCATTTGTGAATAATTTGTAATAATATGTATTTTAAACTGCTAAGAAATTCCTCAATTATCAAATAAAGCAAGGACAATTGATGAAAAGACTTTATATTATTTTACTTGCGACCATAACGTTAAATAATATATATTCTCAGGACCTGCCCCGGTATATGACTGAACGGGAGCAGGAAATTTATAAAACTTATACTCATCCGTTATCTATTGAAACAAACACCACCCCGCCTCCATTTGTTCCAAGAACCATGGCGGAATGGGAAGAATTACAGGGAATTTTGATCACCTGGACATCACATTATTCCATACTTGCCCAAATTGTGGATTACGCACAGGAAGAGGGCATGGTTTATATTGTCTGCTCCGACTCAAATTCTGTGAAAAATTATCTGACCAATCTTAATGTGCCGCATACCAACCTGGAATTTATATATGAGTCATTTAATTCCATCTGGTGCAGGGATTACGGCCCCTGGACAATATATGAGGATCAGGCGAGTAACATAAGTATTGTTGACTGGGAATACAATCGTCCCCGCCCGTATGATGATCTTGTCCCGGTTGGATTTGCCAATTATATGAATTATGAAATTTACCAGACTACCGTCAGTCCCTGGGACCTTACTAATACGGGAGGCAACTTTATGACAGACGGCCATGGAACCGGCTTCGCTTCAAAACTGGTCCTGACTGAAAACCCGGGCCATTCTGAGGCTGAGATAGATAACATCATGGATGAATTTATGGGTATTACAAATTTTATCAAGATGAACACCCTCCCTTATGATGACATTCACCATATAGATATGCACATGAAACTGCTTGATGAAGAAACCTTGCTTGTTGGCGAATATCCGGCGGGAGTAGCGGATGGTCCCATGATCGAAGCTAATTTGCAATATATTCTTGACAATTACCCGACCTGTTTTGGCAATGATTATGAAGTTGTAAGAATACCCATGCCTCCTGACGCGTATGGACGTTATCCGAACGCAGGGGGAGATTACAGGACATATACAAACTCGCTGATCGTTAATAAAACGATTATCGTTCCGACCTACGAAGAGCAGTATGATACCACAGCCTTAAGAATTTATCGTGAAGCGATGCCCGGGTATAATGTGGTTGGTATTGACTGTAATTCCATAATTCCCCAGCTTGGGGCTATCCACTGTATCACAAAAGAGATTGGTCATCCCGACCCGATATTTTTCTCCCATAGCAAAATAAGAAATCCTGAATATGCCGGTAGGATAAAAATACAGGCTTTTATTAAATCACCATCAGGAATTCAGAAAGCAAGGCTTCACTGGAGAATAGATTCAGCCTGCTATGCTTTCCAGGAAATGACAGCCATGCCTAATGATTCGTTTTATGCTTATATTCCGCAACAGGAACCGGGCACATGGATTCAGTATTATCTCTGGGCTATTTCCAACAGTGGAAGAATAGTTAAAAAACCGCTGCCGGGACCAGACGGACCATGGCTTTTCCAGGCCCCTTATGAGGAATTCACATCAAATTTCAGCGCTTCGGAAGGCTGGAACCTGGTTTCCGTTCCGCTGCAGGCTGATGATATGAGTAAAGATGCTCTTTTCCCCGATGCTGTATCATACGCGTTCGGATATGATGGAAATGCCTACCAGATTTATGACGAACTGGAAACAGGCAGCGCATACTGGCTGAAATTTGATAACAGCTCCGCGGTTTCAGTTACAGGATTCCGCACGGGGATAACTATTGATGTTAATGAGGACTGGAATATGGTTGGTCCATTTGATGAAGATTTTGCTGTTTCCGATATAACAACTAATCCTCAGGGTATTATTGTCTCAGAATTTTATGGTTTTGATGCCGGGTATACCGCTACGGATATTCTTCAGCCGGGCAAAGGCTACTGGGTGAAGATAAGTGAAGCGGGACAGTTATATCTTAACAAAAAAGGGGCGAATAAATCAAATCATCTCTCCTATATAAAAATACCGGATAATGCTGACAGGTTCAGGGTAACAAATATTCATGGCAACACCGGTTCAGTTTATCTGGGTGGTAACTCAGCTCCGGCTTATGAACTTCCTCCATTGCCTCCTGCCGGAATTTTTGATATCAGGTTCAGCTCCAATACGAAAGTTGAAAAGATAAAGAACGGTGAGCAGGAAATCAGGATTCAGTCATCAACGGATTATAAAATAGACTTTGACGAGGAAAAGTATCGGCTGATTAACAGGATTACGGGAAACCGGATTAAACCTGGCGAAGTGGTGAGCGCGAACGTTACATCTATTAATATAACGCCATTATCAGCGCCCGGGGGTTTTATTGTTTCGGGAAATTATCCCAATCCTTTTAATCCCTCTACGAGGATTCATGTAAAACTTCCTGAAGCAGGAAAGCTTAAAGCTACTGTATATAACCCGATAGGTGAAAGAATATCGGTTATCAGCAATGGCGAATTTGTAGCGGGAACGCACTATCTTGAATTCAATGGAACAGATATACCAAGCGGGGTATATTTTTATACCATCGAATATCAAAATAAAAACAAAAATTATTCAGTAACCAACAAAATGCTGCTGATCAAATAAACAGCAGGTAGTATGGAGTAATTAAAGGAAACATTATGTACAAACTAACAATCGTTTTAATTTTATTTACCTCTCTTGTTTTTGCCGGGGATATTAAAACAGGAGAGCCTATCGAGATCACTGAAGGAGCAGGACAGGAATTTTATTATCCTCTTTTTTCTCCTTCAGGTGAGGAAATTCTCCTTACAACCTCAAATTATTCCGGGCTCTGGATTATGAACCTCGAAACGAGGCAAATCACCAAAATCACGGAAAACGGAGGCGCAGGATACGCTCCATCGATAACTGAAGATGGAAAATCGATCGTTTACAGGAAAAACGAATTTCTTAAAAGAAAAAAATATTCTTCGATTATCGTTTTCAACCGTGATGAAAAAACAGAACAGGTTATTGCCGGGCCATCGAGAGAGCTGTCAGTTCCGGCTATTCTTGAAAATGAAAATATCTGTTATATGGAAAGTGGTAAAAGTTATTCCTTTGAATTAGAAAAGAGAATGACCGGTGAACTAAAAAGCGCCGATAATCCGGCCCTCTTTTTTAAATACCCTTCTCTGATTTTTATGGACGGAGATGAAACTTATCTTAGTCCCTTCGGCGAAGGCACCTATATATGGTCTTCGCTTTCACCCGATAAAAGCCTTATTCTCTCAAATTATATGGGAAAAACCACATTTATCTGTGATCCCCAGGGAAATATTATAACTGAGTTCGGAAGGGCGAACGCTCCTGTCTGGTCTCCGGATGGAAGTAAGATATTGTTTATGGATGATAAGGATGACGGACATAAAATAACCGGTTCGGAACTTGTTGTTATAAATACCGATGGAAGCGGCAGGCAGA
Source organism: Melioribacteraceae bacterium (assembly GCA_963677445.2). Taxonomy (GTDB): domain Bacteria; phylum Bacteroidota; class Ignavibacteria; order Ignavibacteriales; family Melioribacteraceae. Next base: position 211,418 of record CAXXGF010000054.1, read on the forward strand.
ATATCACCAATACTCCCGACAGAGTTGAAATGTATCCTCAATGGTCACCCGACGGAAGTAAAATTATTTACAATACCACCAAAGGGAAAATTTATTTAATGAATATTATCAGAGACTAATGAGGAATAGAAATATGAAGTATGTATTAAATTTTATTTTGGTTTTATTTTTAACATTGTCCCTCCAGGGGCAGTCGCTTCTTGATACCAAACTTTGTATCGATCCCGGTCATGGTGGTTATGATCCGGCAAACGACAGATATATTGAGGAAACAGGATTCTGGGAATCCTATTCAAATTTAGATAAAGCGTTTTATTTAAAAGAAAGGCTTGAGGGTATCGGGGCTACTGTTATCCTTACGAGAGTCGGGAATGAAAATGAAGATGAAATAACGCTTTCAGCCCGCTCGGCAATTGCCAACGCGAATAATGTCGATTTTTTCCATTCCATCCACAGCAACGGTTTTCAGGGAACAGCAAACTCAACTTTAATGTTATTCAGGGGATATGATAATAACCCTGTATTTCCCGAAGCTAAAGAAATGGCCCTGATTATGGCTGACGAGTTATTTAAAGCTAACAGAACAACAGGCAAATCTACACGGGGCGACTGGAGTTTTTACCCGAGTTGGGGAACGTCGGGCTTGGGAGTGTTACGAAATCTTGAAATGCCGGGTGTGCTTTCAGAGGGTTCTTTCCATGATTATATTCCTGAATCATGGAGGCTTATGTGTACAACTTACAGGAAACATGAGGCGATCTCTTTTGTTCGTACTTTTCTTTCCTATTTTAGTGGAGGATCATACAGTACCGGGGTATTAGCCGGAATAGCGCGTGATCCTGATGAAATTGTATCCTATTATTACCTGAATTCAAATGACTCCAAAAGGCCTGTGAATAATCTCCAGGTAAGGATTGAACCGGGTGGCCAGACATACCAGGGTGACGAACTGAACAATGGGTTTTATCTTTTTACCGGTCTGGAACCGGGGACATACAAAATATACCTTGAAGGAGAATATTTTGCCCTTGATTCGGTGCAGGCGACTGTTTATGCCAACAGAACCACATTTGCCGATAAGTTTCTTACAATGACCCCTATTCTGGACGCGCCCTCTGTGACCTCGATTTATCCGGCTGATGGAGCTGAGGAGATTGTAACTGGCGAACAGATAGAAATTGAATTTGACATTCGAATGGACAGAACTTCAACACAGGCGGCATTCGATATATCGCCAAATACAAGTGGTTATTTTCACTGGTCGGATGATGATAAAAAGCTTGTTTTTGAACCTCATCCAAAGCTGGCGCTTTCAACAAATTACACTATTGAAGTTGCCGCTTCGGCCAAAAGCCATTTTGGCGTAAATATAGCTGAAGCTGTTTCGATTGGTTTCAAAACCAGGACAAAACTGGCAATTGACAAACAATATCCGGAAAATAACCAGGAAGATGTAAGCAATACCTCGGCGATAAGATTGCAATTCAACGCGGTCCTCAACGGCTCAACGCTTCCGGGAAACATTGGTTTATATGACAGTCAGAACAACTTTATCAATGTTTTGGTTAATTCAATGGGTAACCAGGATGGAGTTATATTATTCGAGCCGTCACAGCCATTAGATCATGAATCGGAATATGTTGTAAAGCTTGGAGGGGGAATAACCGATATTGAAGGCCTTTCACTTGGTGAGGATGTAGAAATCAGTTTTGTTACCGGCGCGGAATTCAATGCCCCCGGTATGCTTGTTGAAGATTTTGAATCGCCCGGCGCATGGTCCGACCCCGATGCCGATGATGAATCATTCGGGACAAGTCAGTCGCGAACATATTTTGATATTACCGGTCTGAAAGAGGTGACAGGTGAGTCTTCGGCGATAGTTGAATATAAATTTATTGAAATGCCGGCCCAGATTGTTTTCGCGACAAGCCAGAAACCACTGCTCGGCAATAATCCGGACGCGAAATTCGGCATGTGGTTATTTGGTGACGACAGTGATAATGAAATTTCATTTTTGTTTACTGATGAAATGGGCAATAGCGCTGAAGTGCCTATGGGTTTGATTGACTTTACAGGCTGGGTTTATTTAAGCACAACTTTAGGTGAAACCGGCGTAACCGGCAATATATATTTCAGGGGAATGAAAATAAAAAGAACCGAAACAGGTTTGAAAAAGTCGGCTGTCTGGTTCGACGCCATACATTCAGATGATTATATCAGCTCGGTAGAAGATAAACAGGAAGAAAAAACCTTCATGCTCGCGCAAAATTATCCAAATCCATTCAATCCCTCAACAAAGATTTCCTTTTCAATTGCTGAGACCGGCAAGGTAAATCTGACCGTTTATAACATTCTCGGGCAGAAAGTGGCGGTTTTGGTAAAGGGCAATTTAAGCTCCGGACGACATGAGATTAATTTTGATGCTTCCGGGCTATCCTCAGGAATATATTTTTACAGACTGAAAAGCAGAGATTATACCCTGGTAAAGAAAATGATCCTGCTCAAATAAATTACTGGCTGAAAGCCTCTCCGGAGGCTTTCTTCTTATGATATCGGGCACAAAATGGAAAAAATAATAAAGTATCTGATATCTTTTTTAGAAAAGGGTTGATATATAAAAAATATATAGATATATTAAAAGAAATAATTATGCAATGGAATAACGTCTCCGAGCTAGCAGGTTTAAGTTAAAAATAACAAAAATTAAACTAAGCATGAGGTAAGCAAAATGGCAGAAAGAAAAAGCGGTGGCGCAGCCGGGTTAATTTTTTTCGTCTTAATTGGCGGTTTAATAGGCTGGATGCTCCACATATTCTGGAAATTTGAAGACCGTCCAATGTCCGGGGACAGCTTTGCCGACCTTTATGGAACGGTGGTTGACGCATCGGCCTATAAAGAGTTTAATGAACTTGATGATATACCTGTCACTTTCAAGGATATATCGGGAACATTCAAAACTAAAGACTCAGAAAATCTCGTTGTTGTCGAGGTGTTTCTTAAATCAAATAAAATGGTGCAAACCAGGCTTGATTTTAAGGAAACCGGACTGGCAGTTTCGGCAGTGAGCCATATAACTTTTGTTAAGGACAGTTACATTGAGGCTGATAAAGAAACGATAGTGCTCAACAATAACGGTGAAAACCAGTATCTGATAGTATTCAGGAAAATTGAACCTAAACCCAAATCATTGCCTGTCAAACTTTCGGCTAATGATCATGTGGTATTCTCAAAATTCCTCAGAACTTATTAAAAAGATTTTTGTTGTTTATGATAAAAAGCCGGAGCTCCCCACTCCGGCTTTTTTATTTTAGTAACTTTTTACCTGCCCCAGATTTTTAATGGAAAATCATTCCGAGAATAAGGTATAAGACTGCTGTAAAACTTCCCGCGATAACAGCGTAAGGAAGCTGGGTTTTAACATGATCGATATGATCGCTTGCCGAAGCCATTGATGAAATTATCGTTGTATCGGATATCGGGGAGCAGTGATCACCGAAAACTCCTCCTCCAAGGGCCGCGGCGACAGTCAGGTATAAATTGGCGTCGAGAGTCTGCGCCATGGGAATTCCAATGGCAATCATAATTGCGAATGTTCCCCAGGAAGTTCCTGTGGAGAAGGCTATTATGCAGGCGGCAATAAAGACAATCACCGGACAAAATCGGGCGCCAGCCATTCTTTGGATAGTTCTGCGATAAAAATACCGGTGCCTAATTCACGGCAGACCGCCCCGATAGCGAATGCGAGCATCATCAGCAGCGCCAGCGGAATCAGGCCGCTGATACCTTTAAAGGTAAGATCGATTATCTCCTTGAACTTAAATATTCCCTGCGACATATAAAGAGCCGCTCCCACAACAATAGCTGTCAGAACTGAATAAAGCACTGAAGTGGAACCCGAACCTTTTCCAATCGCGTGGAATATTTGCATAAAGAAAGAATACTGCTCAATATTTTCCACTCCCGACCAACCGGTATATATCAGCATAAAGGGCATCATACCAACCATGGTGGCTATGGGAATTATCATATTCCGTGCTTTTGGCACAACATTTTCTTTCTTTTCGAGGGAGATTACATCTGAGGAGATCAGAGGTGTCGCGCCGTCTCTAATAACTTTCCCCTCTTTGCGGGCTCTTTCCTCCGCTTTTTTCATAGGGCCGAAATCTTTCTGGGTAACGATAATAAAGATAACCATTGCCATCGCTGCCATCGGATAAAAATTGAGGGGGAATGCTCCAATCAGCACTTCAAACGGATTTTCAAATCCCTGCGCCGCTATCAGCCCCATGATATAAGCTCCCCACGCGTTCAGGGGAATTAAAATGCAGGTGGGCGCGGAGATTGAATCGGCAATATAGGCAAGTTTTTCTCTCGGGATTTTCAGCTTGTCGAAGATCGGGCGGAAAATAGCTCCGACAGTAAGCACATTGATGCTGGACTCAACAAAAATTGCTGTGCCGGTAACCCAGGCCATTAACTGAACAATAATGCGGCTGCGTCCAGTGTATTTTTTCTCCATTCGTTCCAGTGTTTTATTGATAAGCTCTATAAAGCCGCTCACCCCGCCTGAACGTTGAATAAATGCTATAAGAGCTCCAACCAGACAGGAAAACATAATTGTTCTTGTGTTTCCGCTGTCTTTGAATACATCAACCAACGCCTGAATTGTTGTGGTTGTGCCGTCAATAAGATTTCCTCCTCCTATTATCAGCCAGCCCAGCCAGATTCCGAAGAGCAGTGATACAAATACCTGTCGTGTGAAATAGGCAAGGACTATCGCCAGAAGGGGAGGGAGAATTGACCAAAAACTATAATGTTCCATACTTCATCCTGTTTTTCTCGAATACTACATTACAATTTATAAATAAATTTATACTTCAATCAAAAGAAAAGAGATTCTTTTTATCCAAAAATGAAGAATTAATTATTTATTAGTGGATATTTCCTTCCTGAGTGGTTAGAAAAATATTTTATGAACAATTTTTTCCACTCCTTCGTTAATAAAAGAAAATCCAGGGAGGTATTTTTGATAAGCGTAAGTAAAAATTACAACAGGGAAGAACTCCGGCAGGCTTTTGAATCAGTCAGAAAATTCAGTATCGAACTTTGTGAACCCCTTGAGATTGAAGACTATGTGGTTCAGTCGATGCCCGATGTCAGCCCTGCCCGTTGGCGCCTTTCTCATGTCACCTGGTTTTTTGAAGTATTTGTGCTGGCCGAAGCATTGCCCGGTTATAAATTCTACAATGAAATTTATAATTATCTTTTTAATTCATATTATGTTCAGGCGGGGGACAGATTTTACAGGCCTCACAGGGGTCTTCTTACCCGTCCGACAGTGAAAGAGGTGATCGAATACAGGAATGAAACAGATAAAAGAATGATCGATTTTTTAATTCGGCCTCTGAAGAGTTGTTCAACCGGTTTGCCCTGTTTATTGATATAGGTATAAATCATGAACAGCAGCATCAGGAGCTTATACTTACTGATATAAAAAATGTTTTTTCATATAATCCGTTGTATCCGGTTTACGCGAAAAGTGAAATAGCTGAAACCAGCATGCCGGGCAAAATTAATTTCATGGAATTTCCGGAGGGACTTGTTGAGATCGGCCATGATGGCAAAGGATTTTTTTATGATAATGAACAACCGCGACATAAAAAACATGTCGAACGGTTTCAAATCGCGGACCGGCTTATAACAAATGGGGATTATTTGAAGTTTATTGAGGATGGAGGTTATTCAAAACCGGAGCTTTGGCTTTCTGATGGCATTGCCACGGTTGACAAAGAGGGATGGAAAGCGCCATTATACTGGGAGAAAATCGATGGCGAATGGTGGAGTTTTACACTGAACGGATTCAGGAAGGTTAACCCCGCCGAGCCTGTAACGCACGTTAGTTTATATGAAGCGGATGCATACGCCCGCTGGTCCGGCGCCCGTCTTCCTTCCGAAGAGGAATGGGAGATTGCCGCGGGTGAATTAAAAGCTGAAGGTAATTTTGTCGAAAATCGTAATTGGCATCCTGTTCCGCTGAATAATTCTGGTCGGGGATTGAAGAAGATGTTTGGTGATGTGTGGGAATGGACCCGAAGCAGTTATTCTCCCTATTCGGGATATAAGTCTGCTGAAGGAGCGATTGGGGAATACAATGGGAAATTTATGTCATCCCGGATGGTTCTCAGGGGAGGTTCGTGCGCGACTTCGGTAACACATATTCGGAAATATTACAGAAATTTCTTTTATCCCCACTCCCGTTGGCAGTTTATGGGAATAAGACTCGCGAAAGATATTAGGTGAAAATATGACCAAGCAGGAAATTCTGACTGAAATTGATGAGTTAAAAAAAGAAATATCAGATGGACTTTCTTCTCAATAAAAAACACTTCCCTGTAAATTGTTTTATGATGAGAAAGGGTCGAAACTTTTCGATAAAATATGTAATCTTGAAGAGTACTACCCCACCCGGACTGAGCTGATGATAATGAAGAGGAAGATCAGCGAAATAGTTGAAACGATTGGTGAGAATATACTTTTTATAGAATTTGGAAGCGGAAGCAGTCTTAAGACCAGGTTACTGCTGAGCAACCTGAACGATGTCGCGGGTTATATCCCGATTGATATTTCTGAAGAACATCTTATAGTTACGGCGGATTCTCTTAATGAACGTTATCCTGAATTGAAAATATTTCCGCTCGCTGCCGATTACACTAAGGAATTCACCCTTCCCGAAACCGGTCTCAGTTATTCCTGTAAAGTCGGATTCTTTCCCGGTTCCACCATAGGTAATTTTACTCACCGGGAAGCAAAAGATTTTCTGAATTTGATAGCCAAAATAATAGGGAAAGGGGGAGGATTGCTGATAGGGGCTGACCTGAAAAAGGATATTTCCATTCTTCATGCCGCTTATAATGACAAAAGGGGTATTACAGCCGAATTCAATAAAAATATTCTTGAGCGGCTGAACAGGGAGTTTGGTTTTAATTTTGATCTCAGCCGGTTCAGGCATGACGCGATTTATAATAAGGAAAAGGGCAGAATTGAGATGTACCTTATTTCACTTGAAGAAAAGGTGGTGAAATCTGAGGAGCGTTGTTGGAAATTTGAAAAAGGGGAGAGACTGCTGACTGAATATTCGCATAAATTTTCTACTGAAGAGTTTGCCGAATTAGCATCCGATTCGTTTGTTGTGAAAAAAATATGGATGGATGAGAAGAAACTGTTCAGTGTTTTTTATTTTGAGGCGAAATAAGGCTGAGACAAGGCATGCCTTGTCTCTACAGAGGACAAATATTACGTGGGGAAAATTTTAAGGTATGAGCTGGTAAAGGAGTGGGGATTTATCATTGATTTTTTACCGAATTCAATAATATCAGAACTCCTGATCCCGGTTATAAAAAACAATAACTTACATGGATTCATTCGCAAAACAAAATCGCGGGATAGAAGTCTGGAAGAAAGTCCCGCCAGGGATCCGCCGCGTCGGACAGGCAAGCAGAAAATAGCCCCGCAATTTATTGTGGGGTAAATGGGTAACTTACAATCATAAAAAGTCCCGTCAGGGACGACAGAGACAACCTTTCATCCTTTAAAATGGAACAACCATTTTATTGTTTGCTCGCTGAATGAGAAATACTGTTTATCTTGAGAGCTTGGGATATGATAATTCGCGATAAACTTCCGCGATTTCATTTTGCGAGGGGTAAGGAGTTCTGAATATTGGAAGGACAAAACAGGCTTTCGGCAAAATCAGGGGCCGGATCGGGCACGTAGAAGGTATAAGTCATCTAAAGGAGGAACAGCCTGGAAAGGCCGTCCTGCGAAATTATTATGAGTGAGAAAATTCCGGGGTTTTAAAAACCCCGGAGGTTTTTTAATTCAAAATTTGTTTATTTTATTTAATTAAGATCATTTTTTTCTGCTGCATGAATTTCCCGCCCGCTTCAAGCTGATAAAAATAAACACCGCTTGGAATATTTGAAGCGACAAAATCTTTTTCATAGTTGCCCGCTTCCATTTCACCATTAATCAGAGTGGCCACTTCCTGGCCGAGAGCGTTGAAAACCTTCAGTGTAACATTCCCGCTTTCAGGAATGCTGAATTTTATTTTAGTTGTCGGGTTAAAAGGATTCGGGAAATTCTGCTGAAGAGCGTACCCATCAACAACAACAGTTTCAACAGTTACTATGCCGCTGTATTCATAAGTTCCGTCGGTGTCAACCTGTTTCAGGCGGTAAACATATTTACCCTGTCCCGCGGTTTTATCTTCAAAGTTATAACTTTTCGGGCTGTTTGAATTGCCGTTGCCTTCCACAAATCCGACCTTTTCCCAGGTTTCATATTTCACGGGATTTTTAATAGTAAGGTTTTCTGTGTCTATGGTTTCAAGAGGAATGTTTCTTTCTATTTCAAATCCGTAATTATTTACCTCGGTTGCTGTGCTCCAGTTTAGCGCTACCTTTCCGTCAATGTAATTCCCTTCAAAAGTCAACAATTCAACCGGGGTGGGATTAACAGTGTTCACAATAGCTTTAATCGCATGAACTCCTCCGCCGAGTGAAGAGGATTCATACCAGTTATTGTTATACCAAACCCATTCGCCGTCGGCATTATCGGAGTCAGTGTCAATATAAACTCCGTTGATGACGGTAATTCCGATAAGGAATGTCACCTTTCCGGTCATGGCAGTGCCATTATCTATTGTATGTGTTTGCCAATCATCTCCTATTGTGACATTAAATGTACCGCTTAGTGAACCAATAACAGTTCTGTTTGGTGTGGTTGAAGCCCAACCGACAACTTTCCAGACCACATTATTTTCGGGGGAATCAAGAGCAGCTTTCAGATCTTCAAGATAATAAGTGCTGCCGCCAAAATTATACGCTATTCCAGCTTCGAAGGCAGCTCCGGTGAGAACTCCGTCATCAAAAAATGTGCTGCCATATTCGATTGTCATTTGCTGGGCGAATAAAGCAAACGCGAGAGGGAATATTAAAACTATTTTGGTAAATATTTTAGACATAAATCCTCCTGATATATTGTATATGTTTATTTTTCCTGATTCCATGATTTTATTACAAATTTCGCAATAGCAAATTTTCATATTTATTTGTTGATGCAAAATCTTCACGTGGCAACATAACAGAAAAAAAATGTTATGCCCCATAAGCATAAAATTAAGGAAGAACAAAGATTATTAATCAGGAGGAAATATTATTTCCCGGCCAAATCCCTGCAATAAATAATCTAACTTCGTATTTGGGTTTGAACCCATATATAACAATATAAAAATGTAAAATTACAGTATCAAATTAATTCGTGTTTTTTTTATAAAAATTTTTGGAGAGTAGTATTTTGTTATTCAGGATCGTGGGATTTAATAAATTTTGACATGTACAAACAGGATTTTGTATATAAAAATATAACTTTCTCAAAGGAACGAATCAGGCGCGGGATTTTGTGTTAAAAAATTTCCGGGATTTTCAAAGCTCCGTAGATTTGTGGATATGGCCGCCGGGAAAGTTTGCCCTGATTTTATTTCCAATTTTTTTGCTGACTTCGTTCGGTTTAATGAAAGCGCTTCTTTCATTTGGCTTTTATAAAAACAGAATAAATTTGAAGTCTACTTTAAATTCCCGGAAATTAAAGTGGATTTTATCTGTTGAGTTCCAAATAATTGAATTGATTATTTGGATATGAAATGTTATGTTCTTCTAAAGTTTCACAGGTGTTTGGAAAATTTCCCATCTGAAAGTGAATGGAGGATGAATCAAGCATTTGATTATTTATTTAATTGTAAATTTATTTCTGCTGATCAGCATTTCTGCTCAATCGGGTAATCAGGGCTCATATTACAAATTCCTGATAAACGATTTCAGTATGCCCCCGATAATAAAAGGTATTCTGACAGATGTTGACAGCATTACAGAGAGAATGGCAGATACCAGGATATTTATTTTCTGTTCTCAGGGGAATTTCTGATGAGCGGATTCTGTGAAGATACTCTTTGGGCGAATGGAGTCGCGTCGGCTTCTTATATATTTAATTATAAACCGGGTCCGGTTGGTTCCTGTTATGACACAAACGCTGTGATTTCTGTTGTTGACACAAATGATGAGCCATTCGGGCAGTCGTGGATTGACTGGGCGGACGCGGTTGCTATTGGCGCCAGGTATTTTGATGGAGATAATGACGGGGAATATAATCCTGTTGATCTGAACAACAATAGTTTATGGGATATAAATGAGGATAAGCCGGCCCTGTTAGGTAATAAGATGGCTTTCTGTGTTTATAATGATTCGGGACCTCTTTCCACAAGAATAAGTTTCGGGGGTATTTCACTAATGGGGATTGAAATCAGGCAATATCTTTATGGTTATTACTCCACCGAAAAACCTTATTCAAATGTATTATTTGTGCTTTTTGAAATAGTTAATAACAATCCTGATGACTCTTCCTTTACAGATGTCATTTTCGGTATCCGGGGGGACCCGGATGTAGGTATAGATTTTCGGGAGGATATCACTGGTTGTGACAGCGATTTCTCGGCTGGTTATATTTATAAAATGAATACACCTGACAAGATTTCTTTTCTTGTTTCTTCATATTCCGCGGAAAATCCTGAAAATTATTTTTCATTATTTATTCATTGCCAGGCCTCAGGCCCTGATCTTGGAGCCCCTGACAACTCCACACATTGCGGAAATTACAATCTTGGAAGACATAAATATGGCTACTCCATAAATCCATGCGACTGGGAACTGGGAAATAACCCGGAAGGGTATGATACCATAAACGATCGTTACTGGTATTCCGTCGATCCGGTTCAGGGAACAGGGTGGCTGAATACCATACTAACCGACCAGAGAATGAAGATAAACGTCGCTCCCTTTGATCTTGGGTATGGCGAAACCAAAGAGATTACAGCCACTTATGTAATTAGGGAGGGGGATGCTGGCCTTACAGCTCTTACGGTTGCCAGAGAAACAATCAACGCGGTTATTGGAAATGTTATGAAACCGGAAGATGAAATAATTCCGAAGCCGCGGGATTATTCACTCTCGCAAAATTTCCCCAACCTCTTTCATCCTGAAACAACCATTCAATTTTCTGTGCCGGAAAGAACATATTTAAAAATATTTGTTACAAATGTTTGGAGAAGTTGTGAAAATGTTATTTCCTGATATGAGGCCTGCGGGTGATTACTCACTAAAATTTTATGGAGTGGAGCTTCTCTCTGGGATTTATTTCTATACTTTGGAAACAAAAGAATTTTTACAGATAAATAAAATGATAATTTTAAAATAAGAGGTAGAATAAAAGTATGAGAAATTTATTATTACTGTTTTTGCTGGCAGCAGTCTCATTTGTGTTCGCGCAAACCGGGGCGGTAGGAGATGAATATCTGTTTAAAGTTAATAATATCCAAATGCCGATGAACAACAGTGGTGTCCTGGGAGATATGGATAGTACTTCTGAAAAGGGGGGATATTACAAAGGATCAAGGTTCCTCTATTCCGGTGGATTTATATTGGGGGGATACTATGATGAACAATTGTTGGTCAATGGAGTCGCTTCTTCAGCTCTTGTCCGGGATTATGAACCGGGAGTAGTAGGAGGATCTTTCGATGAAAAAGCCCAAATTTATGTAATAGATGACGATGATCCCGAATTTGGCCAGGCATGGAAGGACTGGGAAAATGCTGTGGAACTTGGAGCGGACTTTTATGATGGTAATAAAAATGGAATATATGAACCCTACGATCTGAATTTTAACGGCAGGTGGGATGAGCATGATGATGCTCCGGGTATCTATGGCACCCGAACCGCTTTCTGTGTTTATAATGATTCAAAACCGAAGAGTGAGCGATTACGATTTGATGGAGCTGGTGGGCCGGGGCCTGTTGGAATTGAGGTCAGGCAGTATGTATATGCTTATGATACAGATGAAAAACCACTCTCAAATGTTTTATATGTGGATTATGAGTTCATCAATAAAAACCCTGACCGGAAAACATTAACGGAGGTGATTTTCAGTATATGGGCAGATTTTGACTTAGGGCATTTTATTCACGATGAGCTGGTAGGATGTGATCCGCAAGAGAACACCTGTTTTGTTTATCAAAATTCCAGTGAAATAGATTTTGCGGCGATGATTTCCCTGCAATCTCCCGGATATGAAAATTCAAATTTTTCTTCATTTCTTAACTTTGATTATGATAACAATATAGATTATAACTATTGGGAACTTTACAGGGGATTTCAATTCGGATATGGCGATCATATACGTGAAATAGATCCTTGCGACTTTGGCCAGGGGAATAACCCTGAAGGTTGTGATACTCTGAATTGTAAATACTGGTATTCGGGTGATCCGGTTTCCGGTACAGGATGGCTGAACATAAGGGAGCAGGATCAGAGGGTAATGATGAATATCGGTCCTGAGGAATTTCCTTATGGCGCCTCCAAAAGAATTCGTGTTGCGTATATTGTCGGGCAGAGGAATAATAGTCTGGAATCTATTGAGGATGCCAGGGAAATCGCCAAAGCGCTGAAAGGAGAGGTGGTTAATACCTATGTGAATAATGAAGTAATTATTCCTGAAGGATACAGCCTCAAGCAAAATTTTCCCAATCCTTTTAACCCGCAGACAACTATAAGATTTACTTTGCCGGAGGAGACGGAAGTAACATTGAAACTGACAAACCTGCTTGGCAAAACAAAATATATACTGAATAAGCTGAATCTGGACGCGGGAACCTATGATTACCCATTTGACGCTTCAGATTTGCCTACCGGTGTTTACTTTTATACGCTGGTTACAGACAAATACAGAAGCACAAAAAAGATGCTGCTTATCAAATAATTGAATTTATCCGGAATTTTTAAAGAGGGAAGACATTAAAAAAATGGTTCTATGTGAAATACAATGGGTGATTTTTGTCGGTCCTGACAATTAAACAAAACCTTTTGTTAAAGTATGACCGGATAATCCCGACGTGTAGCTTCCGCCCCTAAAGGGCTTAAATACACTTTTTCTTTTATTACCCCGGGCGTTGCCCGGGGCAGTTGATTGTCGCGCTTTCAGCGCTAATAATAATTCCAGTTTGTCACAGATGGATACAAAACCCTGAAAGGGTGCAGGCAACAGGCCGGGGCAACGCCCCGGTTAAGAAAAACAAAGATATTATCAGAGCCCTGAAAGGGCGAAAGCAGCAAACGCATAAAGATATGGAAAGCTGAAAGCGTCTGGCTCAGTCGGGGGTAAGAGGGACATTAAGACTCATCCACTTTTTTCAAGACCGTGCGCTCTGTGGTGGTGAAGACCAGTGGCTGGTTTCCGGAAATCTAACATGACAATTTGCGAATCTTTGATTTATATCTTTATGCGCTATTTTATTACTTTACCCACTAAATTTCATAAAGAACCAAATATATTTATTAAGATTAATGACAATTCTTTTTGGTTCTGGCTATGCCAGCTTAGGAATTAGGAATTAGTCCGTAAGCGGTTAAATTCCTCGCAAAATGGCAAAATATTGGTAAAAAAAATGAAGAAAGCAACCAAGTGTGCCGTCAGGAATACAATATAACTCATGCTGAATAATATAATGGAACCTTCGCCCTGGGAGTGAGTAAATATAGCTCAATAAAACCTTATTTTTTACCTTGGTAGCAGAAGTAATCAACCAATCAATATTGAACCTTATTCCCATTATCTGACAGGACAATATTTCCTGCGGAATTTGATGATGATCGCGGAAAAAAAGTATTGAACAAAGTTATGGGGATTAAAGAGATTAACAGGACAAAATAATACAATATAAAAACCGGAGTCATCTTATAATTATCATATTATCCATTATCAATTGTCAATTAAAAAAGAGCGGGCTTGTTTTTACCATTATGGAGCCGGTTTGCGCAGGTTAACTGAAAAAATATTAAGATAACGTTAAGTTTTTGAGAGAAATTATTAATCATTGTTTAACAAAGATTGAAAACGGGGCGTAATCGACTGATTCAATCAGAGGATAAAATATCTCATATTCGATAACGCAGGTGTGGCAGATTAATACCCTTTACAATGACATCGGTATTTATTTGATTTAGAGTGCAACTTAAAAGAATTTTTATCACTAATAATAGATGTTGCCATGACACAAAATGAAATTATCTATTCTTCAGTTGCGCTATTCGCGATAATGTTTATTGTCATTATGCTTGGTTCCTATATCGGTTATAAACTCAGATGCAGGAGACTTGAAAGGGAACAGAATAGGAAAAATATGGAGAATTTATCACCAACAGTCGCGTATGAAAGAGGAAATTATTTAAAACAGGTTTAATTATCAGAAAGTATGAAGTCAGAAATTTCAAAAACCGGATGCTCGTGAGGCGCCGGTTTTTTTTATTCATGTGATCTGAAGCAAATAGTTTTAACAAGCCGCAAAAAGCTTAATGATTAAATTTATTCAGAGGGAAATATTTTTTAATTTTGTGCTTGTTCAGGAAAAATAATTAAACGAACCGGAAAATATGACACAGGATGAAATAATTTATTCTTCTACAGCGCTGATAGCGGGGCTTGTTTTTTTCGTTATGATTGTTTCTTTTATTATTTACAAAATAAGAAGCAGAAAAAACAAGCCTGAAAGATTCACTCTCAACAAAGAGCATGGTTTTGTGCACACCAATTATGAAAAAAGCAAGCTCTGAAAGGGATAATTTTATTACAAATAAAATATGCCTTGGTATTCAAACATATTACCATGCATAAATAATAAGAAAAATAATTATCATGAGGAGACCGAGACCGCTCATCCATGCTCCTCTTCCTTTTATACCTTTTTTCCCTTTTAAGATAAAGAGTCCGGTTACGGCCAGAATAAATAAAGCTGCCGAATAAATATCTGAAATCCAGGTCCACAGCAAATTCGGATTATAGTGCAGATAGCTGATTTCGAAAAAAAATGGTCTTCGTCTTATATCCTCAATAAATCCCTCACCCGAAGCGAGATCAATTTCCACGCTTCCTCCTTTCAGGAAAATTTTTAGTTTCCCCGGTTCGGGATAATAATGTTTTTTGTAAAGATCAGATACCTCATATTTCTCCAGCAGCTTCAGAGTTTCCTCTTTAGACATCTTATTATTCAGGCTGTCCGGATGGTAAGATATTTCAGTTCTTGTAATAATAAACTGGGGATTCCAGTCGTTGACGTGATTCAGCGCTATTCCTGAAACAGCATAAATGATCGTCATAGCAAAGAAAAAATAACCGAGGTCCCTATGCAGGACCCGGTTAATTTTATACCACTTTAATTTCAAATGTTACTCTCCGGAAGGTTTTTCTTCAAACTTCGAACATTTAACAGAATAAAACGCCAGATAACCTTTTTCGGCGCTTTTTAACTGTTCACGCATATCGGCAATTTGTTTCAGGTCTGCTTCTTTAGAATGATGATCATCTTCTTCAGCCTCAGCTTCCGTTTTTTTATGGTCATCTTTTTCTCCTATCTCACCTTCATGTTCGTGTCCGCTGTGAGCAGCTTCCGGTTTTTCGGATGTGACATTTTTTTCCCATTCATCAAGATACGCAGCGTCCACTTTCTGTTCCTCAACAATACCCCAGGCAATAACATCACTTCCTTCAAGCTTTACATCAAATGAACCAACTTTATCACCCGCGGTGAATTTAAATCTCTGTTCCGGATCTTCACCAATTAAAAACATTCTTTTCCCGCCATGCTTGCAAACATGAACAACAGTACCGGTAACTTCCACTATTTTATCAACATATTTTTCAGCATCCTTGTTAAGCTGTTCAACAGTTAATTTCGCGGCTGGTATCATTTCGGCAGTTTCCTTTTTATCCTCTTTATTTGCGCAGGCAAAAAGGAAAAGTGTAAGTATAATCGCGATTGAAATTTTTTTGAACATATTCTACTCCTGTTACTGACGTATTGTTTTAGCTTTAATTGCTAATCTAAAATAATTTGGAGCATTTAATTTAATATTCTTTTACCGCAAAGGTCAAGTTTTTTACGATCTATAATGCGTCATTTAACTATCTTCCGGACTTTTTATCCTTATTTTGTCAATAAACAATTCTTTTTTTTTCTGACGAATTAAGAGCAGCATAATACTTTTAAGAAATGTTGGTGTATTATGAAATAAGTTTGGGATTTCCACAGTTTGCAAAATTCTTTCGGGATTATGATCGTCAGCCTGGTAAGTTATTGGCTCATTTTCGAGGTAAACATAAAGATGAGTGGGTAACTCAAAGTATTCCCTGATGTTTGTTATAAGAGTACCTGTTTCTGTTTCAATTAAAATTGAAAAGTCGAATGTATCAATATCATTTTTGTTGTTGCAGATATCAAAACGTAAAGAGGAGTTTTTCACAATGAGCGGCGGATTACCGAAAGTTATCTTATAGTAGGGGGATGTTGCAAGTGAGTTCTTTTCCTTCCAGTCTAAATAAACTCCCGGATTTTCCCGCGAACCGCCAGTCCGTAATGTCACAGCATTTTCACTCCAGGCTGATTGAAATCGGGATGTAATTTTTCTGTTTTCCCATGTGCCGGTTGTTATAATCTGATCTTTTCTCTAATCCGGTATATCCATTCCTGATTGAAAAATAAGTGTGTGAAAACCAAATTAAGTATTATGATTATTGTATTCTATACCTAAAATCATTTTTATAAGTAACACAGGCAATAATAAGCCGATCAAAAAGAGATTCATTAAAGTATCGTCTATTGAACTTATAGCAATATTCATTCAGGTAATATTGTAAATATTCCTGTTGTACAGAATGAAAAATATCCAAAAACAGTCTTTTAGCATTACTAATGGCTAAATGTACCCAGGGTAACATTTCTCCCACCTGTTCTTTGGAAATTACCGATGCCTGATGTTCTTCAACAACTTCTTTCAAATCTACATAGGAAGTAGAAGCGTCTGTCAATAATTTCGATTGTTTATTCACATTTTCTTTTACCAATCCTTTTACTGTTTCAGACTTCAGATCTTGCATTACCTTCATCTTTATAAACCCGACTTTTCGGGTTTTCCCTTTCTTTGTCTTTTTACCCGGTATGTCCAGGCTTTCGGTCATTACAAGTACTTTGCCTTTTTTCTGGCTCCCTCTGCCACGCTTTAGCTGTTCACTCTTTTCCTGATTTATTACTGTGAAAAATCCATCATCCAATTCTATCTGTTCATTCAGCTTATACCGATCATCTCTTTTTCCCATCGCCGCTCTTAGTTTGTGCAACATCGTCCAGACAGGCTCGTAATATTTGTGCCCAAGCTGTCTCTGCAACTCCTTTGCCGAGAAACTTTTCTTCGTTGATGTTAGCAAATGCATGGCTATAAACCAATATCGAAATGGCAATTGTGAACCGTGCATCACTGTGCCGCTTTTTAGCGTTGTTCGAGTTCGACATTTTTTGCATTCATATTGCCATTTGTCTTGTTTCCAATAGTGTTCATTACCGCCACATTTTCTGCATTTTACTCCCTGCTGATCTCTAATTTCCTTGAACCTTCTTTTACAGCTTTCTTCATCTGGAAATGTTTCTATAAATTCAAATAATTTCATCTACTTTCTCAGTTTATTTTCGTCAGTAAATATAAGTATTTTGGGTATATTATGCGATACTCATTTTAAGTATTATTCGATAAAAAACTGAACAGTCCACAACAGAATCTAAAAACTATAAAAATAGAGGGACAATTATTATTCTGAAAATATTACTGAATTTTTGTAAGAAATATTCGATAATCAGATAGACAGGTGATCTGTGACCAGGCAAACAAAAAATTCAGGAAAGCTGCCAGGACTTACTGAAAATAATATTTTACATTTCTTCTCATCTGTATAATAAATCTAACAAAGGTTTCGTTATCACCTTTTCAAAAGTCAATTAAATGTTTTTTACGTTTTTATGACAATCAATTAATAGCAAAGTATGCATTCTATGTTATCGTTTTTCTAATTATCTAAAAAAGGAGATTTCAATGGCTCAAAAACTAGTTGATTTTTATGAGGAAGCAAAGAGAATGGGAGGGCTGAAAGCAAAAATGCGGCTTGCGGTGCTTACAAATGTACCAAGCGCGAAAGCCCAGTCAGAACCGGACTCATCAGAGAACCTTAAAAAGTTCCAGCAGGCAATGAATGAATTACGAAAAGAATTTAATTAATGTGAAGGAGTATTGAATATGGCGGTAGTAATAAAGAAAACAGTGGAATATAACCATACCTTTGATTCAAAAACAAAGAGACATATGATTAACAGTGTTCAGTCTGTTTTTCATTGTCATCATTATACAACCTTATATACTCAGCTTGCAATAGACGCGGATGAAACCGAGCTGTTAAAAGAATGCGCGCGCGAAAGTTTCAGTAAAATGCTTGCCCAATATTTTGAATCACATCCTGAGATAAAAAATATTGAAGACAAACTGGAAGTCGGATGCCAGTATTATTCAATGACAGGACTTGGAAAAATGAATATCCGATTTATCGGGAATTACAGCGGGGAGGTTGAAGTTCCATTTTCTCATACTGACAGCGGATGGATTAAAAAGTGGGGTAATTATGATAAACCAATAAACTACATAACTGCGGGATTTGCAGAAGCATTGTTTGAAAATGCGCTCGGACTGCCCGAAAAATCTTTCACCGCGATCGAAACACAAAGCATTGTGATGGGAGATGAATTTTCAACTTTTAAAGTGATAAGGAGGTAAAACATGGCTATTGACCGAAAAAAAATAATTGAGCAGATGTCGCAGATTGATTTGCTGCCTGATGAAAATGGAATTATTGAAGGATATAATGTTCTGATAAACCAGCTGCCGACAGAGTTCTGGAACTCATTTTCCGAAAGATTGACTATTAAAGCATCCGAGGATATGCTCGAGGCCAAGGAATTTCTCCTTTACAATGCCGCCCATGAATGTGGTTACCATACCGGTTATGGCATTATTACTTCTGATGAATGGAACGCGGTTGTAAAACCAATGATTGAAAAAGCGCCGGAAGATATTTTGTTTGGAGCTTATGCGGTTTTTTCAGCCTGGGGATGGGCAGATTCTGAAATTGTTGAACTTGTTCCGGGACAGAAAATGGTTGTAAGGGCTTATAATTATTATGAATCGGATATTGTTGCCTCGGGCGCATCGAAAAAAATGAGCGCATATATGATAGCCGGTGTGAGCGCGGCGTTTATGGAGCTTGCATATGCCGGAAAGTATGACCCAAAAGGAGCGCCAATTGGAACCTTTGTCTGCAAACAGGTGAAGGGAATAGAATGTGGCGATTCATATGGTGAATTTATTGTTACTAAAGAAGAGTAATAAATTATAATGGAGCAGCTCAGACTGCTCCTTTTATTTGTTATGAGTAAATATATATATATGAACAATTCGGCGACCGGCTGGCCTAAACCTTCCCAGGTTGTTGAAGCTGTCAACAGTTATCTTGAACATCCGCCGTGTCATCACTTACGGGGTGGTGATTCGGCCCGATCAGATATTGTTTCTGACTGCCGGAAACAATTGGCCGAACTTTTTAATGTGACAGATTCTGAGAGAATAATTTTCACCTCCGGAGCTACAGAATCACTGAATCTTGTAATCAGGGGGCTGGAATTAAAGAATAAAAATGTTGTCACAACCGTTACTGAGCACAACTCAGTTTTACGTCCCCTGAAAACCTTAGAAAAAGAAGGCGACATAACACTTACGATTATTGAATGTGATCTTGAGGGAAAAGTAATTTTTGAAAATCTTATTCGCAGACTGAAACCAGATACCGGATTGGTCGTTCTGAATCACTGTTCAAATGTTACCGGAGCTCTTAATGATATTAAACCAATTGGCAGAGAATGTAAAAAACGAAACATTCCATTTCTTGTCGATGCCTCTCAGAGCGCCGGAGTTTATCCGGTTGATGTTCAGAATATGTATATTGACGCGTTGGCTTTTACGGGCCACAAAGCTTTACACGGATTGCCCGGTATCGGAGGGGTATATATAAATAAAGGGCTTAATATTGTTCCGCTGAAAACCGGCGGCACAGGAATTAAAAGTGATTATCTTTATCAGCCGGAAAAAATGCCATTATATTATGAAGCGGGCACATTAAACATGCCGGGAATTATTTCGCTATATCACGGGGTGAAATATATTTTTGATAATGGCATAGAATATTTTCGAAAAAGAAAGGAAGAAATTGTTGCCCGAATTAAAGATAGCCTGAAGAAGTCAGGAAGAATAAAATATTATCCTGAGGACAACCTCGGTTTTAATCCGACCATATTTTCTTTCAATATCAGGGGTATCGATCCTGAAGATGTCGGGTATTTGTTATCAGAACAATACAAAATTATCGTCCGCACTGGTTTGCATTGCGCTCCATTAATTCACAGATTTATTGGAACAGCCCCATCAGGTTGTGTAAGAGTAAGTCCGTCACATTTTACAACGGAGAATGAGGTTGAAAGTTTATGCAGGGCGCTACTCGAAATATCAGAAATGGGAGATTAAGGATGGAAATTTTAGAGATAAAGAATGTGGAAGATTGTTTTGACGGTTCTTTGATAAAAGAAATATTGCTGGCTTCTGAAATAACCAAAGATTTTATTTATTCTATCGGGGATGAATGTAATATTCAGTATTTTGACAATTTTGCCCGCCCCTTTTTTAAAATAAGGAAAAACGGTTTATTCGATTTGAAGGGGATAGAAGGGAATAAAACGATGAGAGTTCATTTGAAGAATCCCGAAAAGTATTCAATGGAAAAATTTTGCCAACTGGTTCAACGCTTATAAATTATCCTGTTTGAAGGATATAATTCTTTTTTGGTTCTATATGAAATTTAGTGGGTAAAGTAATAAAATAGCGCATAAAGATATGAATTATAAATTCGCAAATTGTCATGTTAGATTTCCGGAAACCAGCCCCTGGTCTTCACCACCACAGAGCGCGCGGTCTTGAAAAAAGTGGATGAGTCTGAAAGTCCCTCTTACCCCCGACTGAGCCAGACGCTTTCAGTTTTCCATATCTTTACGCGTTAGCTGCTTTCGCCCTTTCAGGGTTTTGTATCCATCTGTGACAAACTGGAATTATTATTAGCGCTGAAAGCGCGACAATCAACAGCCCCGGGCAACGCCCGGGATAATAAAAGAAAAAGTGTATTTAAGCCCTGCAGGGGCGGAAGCTAAACGTCGGGATTATCCGGTTATACTTTAACAAAAGGTTTTGTTTAATTGTCAGGACCGACAAAAATCACCTACTGTATTTCACATAGGACCAAAACTGTTTATGGGCTTTAGCAATTATATCCTGAAATTATTTCAGGATATATATTACTTTTGTAAGTCTGTTTTTATCCATTTTACTATCCGGAATTTTATCTGTGTGCGTTTCCGCGGGAATGTTTATCGTGTCGCTAAAAGAGTCGTATATTCAAAATAAAAAAAAGGACGTTTTTATTTATAAGTTCATTTTACAAGACTCATGAAAATATAAGGCTATATCTTATACAGGCACATTATTTTGGCCTGGTTTGAGCATTTTATTATTCTGATCTGGTTTTTTGATGATAAAATGTCTTAGGTTAATAAAGACGGGGATATAAAAAAAAGGCGCCGAAGCGCCTTTTATATTTATTATAATTTACTGTGAAATCCTTTCAGGTTGTCCGCGCATTTATTTATGTTTTTACCGATATTAGCCATTTCTTCACTTTTCGATTTTATTTTTTCAAATTCATTTTTTAAATCATCAATAGAAGGGATACCAGGCAGTTTTATTTTGAGTTTGTCAACAAGAGGTTTTATCGCTTTTTTGGCATATTTTTCAGCTACTTTTTTGACAGCCTTTCCCAGTTTGCCGCCTGTTAAAATTTTCCTGATGCTGATGCTTATTTTTTTACCCAGGACTTTTTTTTCGAATTTTTTATCAAGAACATTATTAACCTTTCCAACGACATTATCAACTTTCTTAAGTTTATCCGTAAAACCATTAATAGCTGAATTAAATTTATCAACCGGTTTTTTCACTTTGGCTACAGAGGCGCTCAGGTTTTTAATTTTGTCAGCTTCTTTATCAAGTTTATCTATTTCCGCGGTAATTCCGGGCAAATTAGCTTTAACCTGCGAGATGCCATGCTCTCCTTTATCCCCGTTTTTTTGCAGTTTAATATCGATCAGCTTTTGTTTGAGTTTTAAGATTTCTTTTTCAGCGTTGTTGATTGCGGCGACAGAGTTATTTGAATTCCAGATAGTAGGTGAAACAACAGCTTTTTCGAGATTATTTACTTTTCCCTCAATAGATTCAACTTTGGTTTTTGTTGTAGTGAGAGCCATCCTCAATGTGGTTGCCGCTGTTCCGATCACCGGAAATTTTCCAAAAACGAACAGGGCGTCGGAATAATTATTGAGCCTTTTTGAAATTGATTCCAAACTATTACCGATGTTCTGAGCTGACTGACAGGCAGGAACAGCTTCCCAAAGGAGTTTGTCTCTTGTTTCCCTTAATTTCTTCTGACAAGCCAATAATTTATCATAAGCTTTGTCAAGTTCCGGCGCGTTGGCTCCCTTAAGATCGGATAGTTTTTTGGGTGAATACTGGTAATCGCTGTGCACCCAGGCTTCTCCATTTTTCCTGTTGACGAACATTACATATGGCACCCCGTCAATAAAATAATGTGTAAGTCCCTGTATTCCCTTTGGATATCCGGTTGTTACCCAAAAAAATTTGCCCAGGGTTCCGGTGTCAGTCAGCTCAATACTCCAAAAGTGCCCGTTTTCATGATTTGAAAGAATAAGATGGTTGATACCGCCATAATTGAATACTGTAGAAGCTGATATACCGTTTTCAAATTTTGATGTTTCCCATGTTTGTTCACCCATTTTGCCGTCGGGTGTCAGTTTCCTGATCCATGCCTTTTTTGACTGGGATATCTTTAACAGATAATTCTGGCCATGAGCTTCAAAGGTTGACATTGCCCTTACTTTGTTAACTTTGCTTTTGCCTTTGTATGTTTGTCTGCCAAACTTGCCATCATCGGTCAGCTCATAAATCCATGAAGTGCCGTCATCATATTTTTCCAGAACCGCGAAATTTTTAGAACCGGATTTGTAGGTTGTAATCTCGTCAATATTTTTCTCCCAGTTTTTGTTATCGGTAAATTTTCCTGTCTTACCATCAGTCGTGAGAGTTATAATCCAGGCGTGACCTGTTTCGCCGCTTGTAAGGATAAGGTAGGTTTTAGCACCTGCCTGGTAGGTTGCGGCTGCTTTGATCCCTTTTTCCCAGTTATCGGTATTCCAGGTTATATCCCCGACTGTTCCGTCATTATTAAGCCTGAATATCCAGGCGTTGCCATGATCCTGTCTTTTCATGAAGACATAATTATTGCCACCACATTCGTAGGCGGTAATTTCCCCGATACTATTCACCCATTTGCTTGTAAACCATGTTGTTGTGGGATTCTGTGAAAATAAGAATGAAGTAAAAACCAAAAGAGATGCGATTATCCAGTTACGTATTGAAATCATGGTACTACTCCTGCTTTATTGATTTTTAGTGAAATAAACTGATTTTCCTCATATCAGATTATTTGCACAATATTTCCAAAATATATGCCAACATATAAATCATTCGTTTTCTGAAGTATTATTCAACAATTTATTGTTGGATGATCTTTTCAGGGTAAAAAATCGTACACTATTTTGTCCAGGATAAGAAGAATATTAGACATAAATATAGTGAGAATATGAATTAAGACAAAATTATTGTTTAGTTAACAATTGATGGAAATAATTGAAGAAATATCGGCTAAGTTCTAAATAATACCGCAAAAAGTATAATATTAGCAGTATGGAAAAACGAAAAAAGATAAAACTGTTATTCAGCGGGCTGCCTAATATTTCATAAAAAGAACTATTAGATGAATTACTTCAAGAGCAAGAACTAAAAGGATCGATACTCGAAATAGCCCAAGATGAAGTAACAAGAAAAAGAAAAAACAAACCATGTCCCCATTGCGGAGGAAAGAACGTATATAAAAGGGGTAAATAAAAGGGTGTTCAGATGTATCGTTGTAATGAGTGTGAAAGATGGTAAAGCGAAACTACGGGCACACCATTGTATGATATAAAACTAAAGAGTAAGTGGCAGTCATATTTACGCTGTATGCAAGAAGAAAAGCCGGTAAAAAAGATAACCCCGGAGTTGGGCATAAGCATGCAAACGAGTTTTTATTGGCGACACAAAATACTGAGTTCATTAGAACAATATGCTCCTGAGGAATTGACATCGGAAGTAGAATGTGATGAATTAGAGTTGCCAGTAAGTAATAAAGGAGCAAAAAACTTAGAGCGGAAGCCAAGAAAAAGAGGAAGCGACTTCAATCGTAATCAAGGTGAATCGGAAATCACAACGGTACAAGTATTAACGGCAGTAGAGCGGAGCGGAAGAAAGTATCTGAAAGCTGTAGAATCAAAACGTCTGAGTAAGGAAGAAATAGAGAAATCTTTAGAAGGCAAGCTATCCGGTGATGTTGTTTTAATAACAGACAAACACCCTTCATACAGGGCTTTTGCGAAAGAGAACAGATCGATAAAACACAAAACTGTGAAATCCGGGGATCATGTTGATAAAAATGATAAAACCGCTAATTTGCAGAAAGTGAACAATGTACACTCACAAATAAGGAAATTTTTGCGTCCCTTTAATGGAGTAAGTTCAAAATATTTGCAGAACTATTTGAACTGGTATTCAATTGTAGATAATTCTGCATGAATAAACAAACCTTATTACAGTGGTTCTTGACAATCCTGACAACTGCTCAGGCATGTCATCTTTTTCTACTATTCAAACAAAATACTGTTATTATTAAAACTTAGCCGGTAAGACTAATGAAAATATAAGGCTATGTCTCATACAGGCACATTATTTTGGCCTGGTTTGAGCATCTTATTATTCTGATCTGGTTTTTTGATGATAAAATGTCTTAGGTTAATAAAGACGGGGATATAAAAAAAAGGCGCCGAAGCGCCTTTTTTATTCACTATAATTTATTGTTGAATCCTTTTAGGTTGGCCGCGCATTTATTGATATTTTTACCGATATTGGCCATTTCTTCACCTTTTGATTTTGCCTTATCAAATTCCTTTTTGATATCATCAATCGAAGGAACGCCGGGAAGTTTTATTTTTAATTTTTTCGCGAGGGGTTTTATCGCTTTTTTCGCGAATTTCTCGGCGACCTTTCTTATTGCTTTGCCAACTTTGCCACCGGTTAATACTTTGCGGATGCTTACGCTGAATTTCTTGCCAAGTATTTTTTTGGAGAATTTTTTATCAAGAACTTTATTTACTTTTCCAACTACATTATCCACTTTTTTAAGCTTGCCTGTGAAATTTTTTACAGCTGAATTAAACTTATCGACAGGCTTTTTTACTTTAGAGATAGAACCGCTGAGTTTTTTAATTTTGTCAACTTCTTTATTCAGTTTATCAATTTCAGATGTAATGGCTGGTAAATTGGTTTTTACCTGAGAAATACCATGCTCTCCATTATCAGCGTTTTTTTGCAGCTTCATATCAATGAGTTTTTGTTTTAGTTTCAGCAGCTCTCTTTCAGCATTGTTGAGAGCGGATACAGAATTCTCTGAATTCCATATTGTCGGTTTTACCACAGCTTTATTCAGGTTATTTGCTTTTCCCTCCACAGATTCAACTTTTGTTTTTGTTGTGGTCAGGGTCATTCTGAGAGTTGTCGCCGCTGTTCCAATAATCGGAATTTTGCCGAAAGCAAAAAGGGCGTCGGAATAATTATTTAGTCTGTCTGTAATTGATCCGAGACTGTTGCCGACATTCTGCGCTGACTTACAGGCCGGAATAGCTTCCCAAAGCAGTTTGTCCCTTGTTTCAGATAATTTATCCCGGCTGGCCGATAACTTTTCATAAGCCTGATCAAGCTGCGAAGCGTTTGCTCCTTTAATATCGGATAGTTTTTTTGGTGAAAACTGGTAATCACTGTGCAGCCAGGCTTGCCCGTTATTGCGGTCAACAAGCATAACGTAAGGCATGCCATCAATATAATAGTGAGTGAGTCCCTGGATGCCCTTGGGATATTGTATGCTCAGGAAAAATCTACCTACTGTCCCTGCATCAGTCAGTTCAATGCTCCAGAAGTAGCCGTTTGACTGATTAGACAAAATAAGATGATTAATTCCTCCATATTTAAATATTGTTGAAGCGGATATTCCCTTCTGCCAGTCTGATGTTTCCCAGGTTTGTTCACCCATTTTACCATCAGGAGTCAGTTTTCTGATCCATGCCTTTTTTGACTGGGATATTTTTAACAGATAATTCTGACCATTGGCTTCAAAAGTTGACATGGCCCTGACTTTGTTAACTTTGCTTTTGCCTTTGTATGTCTGCTTACCAAACTTGCCATCATCTTTAAGCTCATATATCCAGGATGTCGCATTATCATATCCTTCCAGAACAGCATAGTTTTTCGAACCAGCCCGGTAAGTGGTTATCTCATATATCTTTTTCTGCCAGTTTTTATTATCGGTAAATTTACCGACTTTTCCGCCGGGATTTATAGTGATTATCCATGCATGACCGGTATTGCCGCTTGTAAGGATAAGGTAGGTTTTACCTCCTGCCTGGTAGGTTGCCGCTGCTCTTATATCTTTTTCCCAGTTGTTGGTTTTCCAGGTTTGTTTGCCCATAGTGCCGTCATCATTTAATTTGAAAATCCAGGCATCGCCATGATCCTGTCTTTTCTGGAAAACATAATTTTGTCCGGCGCATTCAAACGCGGTAATTTCACCGATATTTTTCTGCCAGCTATCGGTGAACCAGGTGGTTTTGGGTTCCTGTGAAAATAATAATGAGGCTAAAACTAAAAGAGATGAGATTATCCAATTACGTAAAAAAGTCATTTTGCTACTCCTGCTTTAATGATTTTTCGTGAAATAACCTGATTTTCTTCATATCAGATTATTTGCACTATATTTTCAAAATATGTGCCAACATATAAATCATTTGTTTTCTGAAGTATAATTCAACAATTGATTGTTGGATGATCTTTTTAGGGTAAAAAATCGTACACTATTTTGTCCAGGATAAGAAGAATTATGGACACAAATATAGGGAGAAAATAAATTAAGACAAAATTATCGTTTAAGAACGGTTGTAATTCTGGTGTTGAGAGAAATATTGTTATTAACGGAAATTTTACTGATTGGGTTGTAAAAGAAACTGGAATGGAATGTTCTGGCAAATGAATAAAAAAGGGCGCCGCCGGCGCCCTTTAGAATTTTTACCATAAACTCATTTTCGCGTTGAATAGCTTCCAAAGCTGGTCGGGAGCGCCGGTTTTTTCCTTGAATTGGATTATTCCGGTTCCCGGCTCAATTGTGAGTGCCCATTTGTCATCGGTGTTGTAAGGAACAAGCATCGAACCTTTTTGGCCTTCCGGCGCGCTCCTGAATACATAAAGCATTGAGTAGCCTGTCCTTCTATAAGGCACCTGCATTACTTCACCGGTTGTGAAAATACCATTGCCCGCTTCATCCTGCGGTGTGCACATAAACATTTTTGTCGCTGTATTCTGGATATAATAAATTCCTGAACCGGTTGGATGTACAATAAGATTCCATGAAGAGCTGATATTATTTTTACCGCTTCCGTGCAACTTGGAGAATGCGCCTTTCTCAATGCCCATATATAATTTGGCGTTTTCGTTTAAAAGAACATTTCTATAAGCCACACCCCAGACCTGTTCCGGTGTATCAGCTTTTATTGTCTGCTGGACAAGTTCTCTGTTCTTAAGCATCGTAAGAGCTTTGCCGCTGTGTTTGAAAACAAAAAATGATGCGTATCGGTATTTTGCTGTATCTCTGACGATTTTGATTTTTTGATTATCTTTACCTGAATATTTTTCAGCGACAATTTTGGCGTCATCCCCGGTGGATGAATTTTCGACTGTAAGAGCCCATTGTCCGAATACCGAGGTAATATAATTATAGCCATCTCCGGCATCCGAGATTATAAATTTTTGTTCATCATTGGCCATAAAAGCTCCATTGGCTTTAAAGCCTGCCGGCTGGGCGCCCTTTTTCTGTCCGAGCAAGCCAGCGAACATATCATCCACAGCGTCGGGATTTGTCGGATGTGTGAATTCCAACGCTGAGTCATCTTTTAAATTAAAAACATAATTATAAGTGCCGCTCCTGAATTGCGCGAGCAACGATGTTGCGAGGATAAGAAAAGAAATAATGATTCTCATTGTTTACTCCGATTAGTAAAAATATAATTTCGCCAATGTTTCACAATTAGTGTGCCAAAATCATCACGACCCGATAAACAAGTGTTTTCTATCCTTTTTCCCCTGTTTAATTCTCATTTTCCGGAAAAAAAAGAGATATGACTTTTATCGGTAACCGAAACTTGTATAAAAAAGTATACGTTTTCAAGAAAAAAGCGTAGAAATTAGATGAAAATCTGGTAAAGACCTAAATATTACGGTTTATTTAAATAATTCTAAATACAATACCACAAGAACACCGCCACCTTCGAATTGAAATGTCTTACATTATCACAGGTAACTTTTTCACTCTTTGGAGTTTGAAAGGGTATTTTTAATAACATCGGCCCGGAAAGTTTTTGCTCTTCCTCCATGGCCCTTACGAAGTATCTCAACGGGTGGAATTTGATATACATTTATCCGGTCATCGAGGAAATCGGAAAAGGCGAGCAAAGTCCCGTCGGGTGAAATATCCAGTCCTGTGCACTGGTTACCGCCGACAATTACATCGAGGAGCTTTCCCCTTTCGGTATCGAAAAGCTGAACGACTCCCCATTCCGGACCTTTCAGGAGATATGATTTTTTATTGTTTTTGCCCCTGTTTGAAACCGCCATTATTTTACCATCCGGTGTAAGATCAATTGTATTGGGATTACTGCCGGTATAAACAAAATGGCTGATTTTATCATTTTTAAGATTAATCGAAACCACTTTTCGCCGTCCCATATCTGATACGTAAAGAATATTCCTTATTGTGTCGGGAGTGAAATGGCGCATGGCATATCCTCCTTTATAGAGTGTGTCAACTGCTGCAGTATCTGATAAGGATAATTTTTCTATGACCCCTTCACCAAAACTCGCGCAATAAAGAGAGCTGTCCGCGGTGTGATAATAAAGCCCGCGGGGTGTTTTCGCGGTTTTATATAAATGGTCAATTTTCCCGGTGAGCAGATTTATTTCCGAAACATCATTCGTAATCCAGTTGGAAACCCACAGTATGGTTTCACTGCTGTTAAGCTCCATGATTTTGCACCAGCGCCCGCTGGTATCAAATTTTCTGATAACTTTTTTTGTTCCTGCATTGATTTCATAAACCTGGTTGCTTTCCATCTGGCTTACGTACGCTTTATCACCACTCCGGGTGAATTTTATTTCCACCGCTCCATATTTTCCCAGGGTGAATGAATGGATCTTTTCCCAGGAAGAGGTGGAATAAACCTCAATGGAAGGGGGACCGGCGAGGCAGGTTACCCATAGTTCCGACTGGTCCGGGGTGAAGGCGACTGCTTTGGGATGAGGCCCGCAAGAAAATTTTTTCACGCACTTGAGCAACTGTCCTTTTGGAACAGGATAAAATTCATACAGCGAATCGGTTTGCGTCAGGGTATCGATGAGAGGATTATAATTTTCCTCATCCATCTTTATAAAGGGTGAGCAAATTGTTGTTTTAACAGTGCAGGGGGTGACGCCTTCGAAAAATAAAGTGTCGCTATTAAACAACTTAAATTTAACACTGTCGGGGATTGAATGAATATAATAAGCATTCTGTGACAGCAGATTTTGAGTCAGGGAAAGGATAAAAAAGGGGAGAAGAATAAATAATTTTCTGATCATGTTATACCGGAAATTTTAGATGACCAAAAATATTGCCTCCTCATGAAAAAGGCAAAGAATATTTTTTTCAAAAAAAAGTTAAACTGGTAAGCCATAAACAAAAAGTCAAACAATTTTTTCACATCTGTCAAAACCGAAAACAATACACATGCCCGGTAGCTGAGCGGGATCGAAGCTACAACCGCTGGTATCGACTCCGCTGAACCTCCGGCAAATATTTGCAATAAAAATTTGCCATTTTGCGGAGAATTTAATTTCTCATGGAATAAATCTGTTCAAATATTTTCTTCGCGTCTTTGCGTTTTCGCGTGAGCAAGAACATTTCGAATAGGGAATTTGTGATCCCCGGCATTCAAAATGTCCGCTTGCGGACATTAGCTCTGATTCCGGGAACAAGAAAATAAAGAGAGTGTTTGTATTATTAAAGAACTTTTGAAAGCAAAATAATGATTACCAAATAACAGCAAGGATTTAAAATGAAAATAATAAAAATATTATCAGCGGCGTCCCTTCTTATGTTGATGGGATGCATGGATATAGAATCAAATACAGGTAAAGATATGAAACTACAAAACTTTTCAACAGATTATGAACTGGCTACATTTGCCGGCGGCTGTTTCTGGTGTATGGAAACTCCTTTTGAATCCTTCGATGGAGTGATAGAGGTTATATCAGGATATGCAGGGGGAAAGGAAAAGAATCCCGCTTATGAAGAAGTCGCTTCCGGGAATACCAGTCACGTAGAAGCTGTGCAGATAAAATTTGATCCTGAAGTGATAAGTTATGCC
Organism: Melioribacteraceae bacterium; assembly: GCA_963677445.2. Lineage (GTDB taxonomy): Bacteria > Bacteroidota > Ignavibacteria > Ignavibacteriales > Melioribacteraceae. The sequence continues at coordinate 242,161 of CAXXGF010000054.1, forward strand.
GAACTACTTGACATTTACTGGAAACAGTTTGATCCGACCGATAAAGGCGGCTCATTTGCCGACAGGGGACCCCAGTATGAATCAGCTATGTTTTATCATGACGATAAACAAAAAGAGCTGGCCGAACAAAGTAAAAATATTCTTGATAAATCGGGTATTTTTAACAGACCTGTTGTAACAAGGATTGATAAATTTACCTCTTTTTATCCTGCCGAGGATTACCACCAGGATTTTTATGAAAAAAGCCCCGTAAGATATTATTCCTACCGTAAAGCTTCGGGACGCGATTTTTTTATCGAAAAACACTGGGGCAGCAGAAAAGAGCCTGGATATGAAAAACTTTCGGATGAGAAAATAAAAGAAAAGCTGGATGATCTTCAGTACCAGGTTACACAGAAGAACGGAACCGAAAGAGCCTTCTCCAATAAATATTATGATAATAAGGAGGAGGGGATATATGTTGATATCGTGACCGGCGAACCCCTTTTCAGCTCGACTGACAAATATGATTCCGGCAGCGGATGGCCAAGTTTCACAAAACCTATCGATCCGCTCTTTGTGAAAAAGAATATTGATGAAAGCCATTTAATGAAAAGAATTGAGGTAAGAAGCCGGTTTGGGGATTCTCATCTCGGGCATGTTTTTACCGACGGCCCCGAAAAAACAAATCTCAGGTATTGTATAAACTCTGCTTCACTGAAGTTTATTCCCAAAGATAAACTTGTCGAAGAGGGGTATGAAGAGTATCTCTCACTTTTTGAGAAATAGTTATTCTTAATATATGTAGTTTATTTAAGGCGCCTTAAAGGCGCCTTTTTTATTGGAAATGTAAGCCTGCTTACATTATTGTCTTGTTTAATGCGAGAAGAGGCATATCTGTCTTCTATTCAGGAACGTTTGCGGGGAGAGTGGGGTTTTTGATAAAAAGACAAACTATCGGAGAATCGAAATGAAAAAAGCGCTTTTATTAATCCTTTTATTTTCGGCTTCATCATTTGCCCGGAAACGGGTGTTGATAGAAATATTTACCAATTCCCACTGCGGAGTATGTCCTTCGGCCCATATGACGATGGAAAACTTTTACGCGGCGACACAGATGCCGGAGAACTACATTTCAATTTATTATCACATGAAATACCCCTATAATGATGACGCGCTCTATCATCATAATACAGCTGATTCAGATATGCGGGATCAATATTACGGGCCATTTTTCGGCGCTCCAATTGCCTTTTTTGACGGAGCCAGGCAACCGGGCGGTTCTTATTCACAATGGTCTTCCGAACTTCAGTCTTTAAGTATGGATTCAGAAGAACTTATGCTAAGCCTGGAGGGGATGAAAGAAAATAATAAAATGAAAATTTCCGCTGAAGTAATGAACCTCGGCCAGCGAAATCTTTCAGAGTTGACAATTACATTTGTTGTTACGGAGGATCTTAATTACGCCGGGAGAAACGGCATTACCGAACACACAAATGTAATGAGGAAAATGGTTTATCCCGATGGTTCCCAATTTGATCTTAATTCAGGGGGGGATGTTTCTTTCACTGCCGATATAGATTATCACCCTGAATGGAATGAAGATAATCTATCTGTTGTGGCATTTGTTCAGGGAAATGGCAAGATGGTTTACCAGGCAGGGGAAATTGAACATAGTGAACTCTCGGTAACATCACTTGAATCAGGAGATGTTCTGCCTTCAGAATATCTTCTTGAACAGAATTATCCCAATCCTTTCAATCCTGAAACAACAATCAGTTATTCATTGCCCGCCGATTCTTTCCTACAATTGAAGATTTATGATATTTTGGGAAATGAAGTGGAAACTCTTGTCTCACAAAATGAATCTGCCGGCAGTCACTCAATTAACTTTAACGCGGGTAATCTTACTTCGGGACTATATATATACAAATTATCCGCGGGTGATTTTACTTCCGTCAAAAAGATGATGCTGCTTAAATAATCATACCCGTACTCCTGGAACATCCATCCGGGAGCAAAGCGGCACTCGTGATCGTAATCGAATAATTTGCGAGAGAAAAATAAAACCGGGTGCGAGAACGGGTACTTTTTTTCTGAATTTTCTTTTGGTTCGGGCTTGGGAGTGATAGTGTTAAAAAAGCTTCAGGAGAATTTTGGGAAAACCAGGGTGAATGTAGTGCCGACACCCGGTTCACTCATAACTGATATCGAACCTTTATGACGGTTAATAAAATCTCTTGTCATCCTCAATCCAAGACCTGTTCCCTCTGCTTTTATCTCATTGTCGGAGCTGCTAAGCAGTTTTTCTGAAACTTCCCTGCTCATTCCCCTTCCGTTATCTGTGACCGATATAGTTGTTGAATTACCCAGTTCAACAGCTTCAATTTTAATATTTCCTCCTGAAGGGGTGAATTTAACGGAGTTATGTACGAGGTTTCGTAAAATGGTCGAAAGCATAAATTTATCGGCAGTCACAGTAGTTCTATCTGTTTTGAGTTCCAGTGAAATCGATTTATCATTTTTCCAGCTTCTCAGGGGAGCTATAGCTTCATCAATTACATCAGAAAGGAGAAGTTGTTCTTTATTGAGGCTCAATAATCCCTGCTGATCTCTTGACCAGGTTAAGATATTTTCCAGCAGTTCGGCAAGATGGCTGGCCGATGAATGAATGCTGCCGGTAATTTCCTTTAGGTCTTCGTTCCCGGATGAATCGGCCTCATCTTTAGCGATCTCGGCGTACCCGATAATCGCTCCCAGGGGATTTTTAATATCATGAGCCATGAGTGAAAACAGTTTATCTTTTGCCGCGTTTAATATATCGAGCTCATTTTTTTGCGCGTTAAGCTCGCTGAAAGTCCGCTCAAGTTTAATGTTTTTAATTCCTAATTCATCATTTTTGCGGTTAATTTCAGCATGCTGTTTCTGAATAGTACGATTTATTTTATTTAATTCTGTAATCGCGGCTTTGCGGGCGCTGTTTATTTTTACAAGAATCCCGAGAAAAACCAGCAGAATAAAAATCAAGATCACCGCGGCGTAAAGAAGAATTGAGGAGCGCTCAAGTTCATAATCCTTTTCTTTAATTTCTCTTAATGCCTTTTCGGTTTCATATTGTGTTTGGTATTCCACAATCTTTCTTTCTATATCAGCATTTTTTAAGCTGTCGTATAAAGAGTGATAATTTTCAAAGTAATCCAAAGATTTACTGAATTGTTTAAGCTCTCTGAATGTTACCGCGTATTCCTTATAAATATCGCGGACAATATCCATCTTTTCTATCTGGCGGCTGTTTTTGAGAGCGTTGTCAAACTTTGAGAGAGCGGCTTTAAAATCGCCCAGATATCTGTGAGCGATGCCTGCTTCAAGCTGAGCCATAGCGATTCGTTTAATATTGTTAAGCTCATGCCCAATCCTGATAGCCTTATGTAAATATTGAAGCGCGGAATCGGGCTGACCAACTTTATTTTTAATTTTGCCCAATTGAATATTTATTAATAGTTCTCCACTTTCCACATTATCTTTTCTATAAAATTCAATAGATTTTCTATACGCCGATTCAGCTTTATCCAGCTCGTTTTTCTCAAGGAACAGGTGTCCAAGGTTAAGATACGAATAACCTATAAATTCATCATTCCCGATATCCTTCGACATCCTCAGAGCCTCACGGTAGTTCTTTTCAGCTTTATCATAACTTTTTATTGTTTGATACGTAAGGCCTATGTTATTCATCAGCCTTGCCACCCCGGCGCTGTCGCCTCTTTCTTTTCTTATTTTCAGAGATTGCAGGTAACTTTCCAACGCTTTATCATATAGGTTCCATTGCCAGTATATTATTCCGATATTATTATACATTATCCCAATCCGCCTTGAATCATTATACTCTTCAGCGAATTTTCGGGCTATCTGATAATAGTGTATTGCAGAGTCATATTTACTCGTTCTCCAATAAAGCAAACCAAGATTATTGGCAGGGTTGAAAAAGAATTTTTCGGAAGGAAGTTCCTGAGTCAGGGCGACAGACTTTTTTAGATAATGTTTCGCGTTCTCAAAATCTTTCTTTTTAATATAGGTGAGACCAATATTTTCCAGAAGTAGTGTTTTAAGTGATTTGTTATCAATATTTTCAGTTATTTTGAGGGCTTCTTTTCTTACTTGAATTGCGAGGTCCTGATCGGAGTTATAATAATAGCTTCCGATATTGTTTTTTGCTTCGGCCTGGCCTTTAAGATAATCAATGTTTTTCGCGAGTTCTAATGCCCTTTCCGCGAATTCGAGTTTTTCCTGAACCGGGAATTCAAGATTTGAAGAAATTTGATTGTATATATCCACCAGTTCAATACCATCTTTTTCATCGATCAGTGATCTGAGGCTGTCAATATTTGCCTGGGCAAAAATCAATGATGTAATAATGGGCGTTATGATAAATATCAGTTTGATCAAATGAAATCGGTTTTAATGGCAACTATTTTTGATTATCGAATATAAAAAATATTTTTTAACCGGAAAATCAAATTATTTTTAAACTGTTAAAAGATATTATAAAGGCCTTCCTGTTTCCAGCAGAGTTTTCAAGCCACTTAATATTACCGGCCATCCTTCCTGCGCGCTTTCGAAACTTTCGTTTTCGGATGGAAAGTTTTCGTGTATGATTGTAAGTTTAGTCAGTTCCCGCTCATCTTCGAGCTTATAAGTAACAACAGTTTCGGGATCATCCATATCAGAGAATATAAATGTATGAACCAGTTTTGTCTCAGGAACAAACTCAATTATTTTCCCTTTTACCGGCATCCATTCCTTTTCCTCTTTCTGACCAATATAGGCGATATCTTCACCCGGTTTGAAATTGCTGATCACTTTTGTTCCGAAATAATATTGCGGGGTGATATCCCTGCTGATGACAGCTTCCCACACTTTTTCTTTCGGCGCTTTAATATATGTAACATATATCTGTTTGACCGCTTTTCCTGACATTTTTTCCTCCATCTCAAGTTGGTATTTTATTTCTGAAAGTTTGCTGGTCCATAATTTGCTGAATCCCGATATCCATCTGTCATATATTGTCCGAATAGGAACCGCGTTTAAATATAGCTTTTTTTGCCGTCCATGTTTTTCCGCGACTAACAGATTTGCCTCTTCAAGAATTTTAAGATGTTTCATAACGGCATATCGTGAAAATGAAAAGAGTTCTGTCAGTTCATTAACATTCATTCCCGGGTTATTTTTCAGGCTATCCAGTATTTTTCTCCTGGATCTATCGGATAAAGCTTTAAATATTTTTTCCATAGTCTTAAATGTGACTAAAAGGTCACATGAAAATAAGGAGGAAATATTATTTTGTCAAGAGCAAAGTTTTAATCCTGATCTTATTCCGGGTTTATCAGGCGATATAATAATGATATTCTTTTTTTTGTGCAGAATATTGGATTTGTATGTTAATAAAAACGAGCGTAACCGTGCTCATGATACAGGTACTCGTTATCGTTCTGGAATAATTTACCAGAGAAAAATAAAGCCGGGAACGAGAACGATTACAAGAACGAGTAGGATCATTTGTTCAGGATTTATTTTGGTTCCGGCTTTACCAGTTGGGTCAGGGGAGAAGAAATTTATTCTCTTTCATCCAGTTAAATATTTCTTCAGTTATTTTGCTGGAGTTATCCATACGGGGCACTTTGTTCTGTCCTCCGAGTTTACCCCGGCTTTTCATCCATTCTCTGAACGCGCCCGGTTTAAGGAAAATAATTTCGGGCAATTTTATGCTTAGGTCAGACTGCCGATGGGCGTCATAATCAGCATTTTTTCCTCTCAGTCTTTTGTCGGATTCGAGCGCGAACTTCTCAGGTTTTATTCTTTTAAAATTATCAGATTCGATCATATATCTGTGATGTCCCGGTTTATCGGGCGCTGAGGGAAAGACCGGTCCGACATGGAAATCCTTAACTTCAACACCGCAATACCGCGCCGCGTCAGAAACGACCTCCTCAACTTCTTCACTGATAAGGTGTTCGCCAAAAGCTGAAAGAAAATATTTTGTCCTGCCGGTAAAACGAAGCAGGGGAGGATTGACCAGTTCAAATTCTATTGTGTCGCCGATGATATAACTCCAGAGCCCGGCGCATGTTGTAACCGCGATGGCATATTGTATGCCTGTTTCAATATTATGCAGGGTATGGCGGGTCGGATTGTTTTTGTCCAGCTCTTCAACTGGAATAAACTCATAGAATATTTCATGCCCGAGCATTAATCTTAGTCTGTTATAGTTCAGGTCTTCAAATGCGATAAAAGCCTCAGATGCCGGGTATGTTTCCAGAAACTGTACATCCTGATTATTAAATTCCCTCTTGAATATCCCGCGATAAGGATCAAATTTAATTCCCCCGTGAATAATAAGATTTAAATTCGGCCATATTTCCGAAACAGAATTTTTACCGCTTTTCTTTTTTGCCTCTTCAAAAAACAGCAGCATCCATGATGGCACCCCGCTGATTCCGGTGATGTTTTCATTTATCGCGCGGGCTGTCATTTTTTCAAGTTTTTCCTCCCAGTCGCTTATCAGAGCCATATCTTTCGGCGGGAATGTAAATCGCAGCAGCAGTTCCGGCGCCTCTTTTACCACGATGCCGGAAAGATCACCACTGAAAATTCCCGGAGCCGGTTCTTTCAAATCGGCGCTGCCGCCGAGAAAGAAAAACTTACCGGTATAAATCGGTTTATTCCTGTTATGTCTGTAATAGCCTCCCTGCAATGTCATCGCCGCTTTCTGATTAGAGCGAAGCATTTCTTTTGAAAGGGGTATATATTTAGTATTGGCGCCGGTGGTTCCGGAAGTCAGCCCGAAATAGGGAATAGTCCCGGGCCAGGTGATATTGGTTAATCTTGGAAAAGCTTTTTCCCAGTATTCTTTCCAGAAATCTTCATAATATCTCAGGGGAACAGCCTGCTGATAATCCCTGATATTTTTTACTTTTTTCAGATCATGATTATTATGGAAGAGCGTATTTCGGTTTTTATTGATAAGGCCGGTCAAAGTCAGTTCCTGGCTTGCTAAAATGTCATAATGTTCCAGCTTCCTCAGCAGAAACCTGCTGTAAACCGACATTATGGAATCGGCTGTTTTTCCCAACATATTTTTTCTTTTTAATTTTATAACAAATTTAACAAATCTTTGTTCAGATTTAATGGTCAAAAAAAACTTCGTGGAACGATAATTTTGCAAATGTTATTTTTATAGATAAAAAATGAAGATATATATGAATAAGATCATCTCCATTCTGCTGATAATGTTTCTTTTTCAGGGCTGTTCTCTTATATTTAACGGCCCCTCTTTCACATCGACGGAAGTAAGGGATAAAATGTTCCCCAAAAATAAACTTCCACTAAAAGAAAGTGTTACAATTTACTGGAATGAAAACCGCATTCCATTTATTGAAGCCGGAAATGATTATGACCTCGCCTTTGCCATAGGACTCGTCCACGCTCATTTACGCCTGGGCCAGATGGAATTTTTTAAAAGGGTCGCGCAGGGACGTCTTTCTGAAACAGGGGGACCATTCGCGACTGATATAGATAAGACAATCAGGATTTTTAATTTCGGCAAAGCTGTTCCCGATATTATTAAATTGCTGCCTCCTGAATCGAAGGAGTGGGTTGGGCGGTATATTGATGGAATAAATCATTATATCAACAGAATGCCGAAACTGTCCGCTGATATGGAAGCCCTGGGGATAGAACCTGAACAATGGAATATGAAGGACCTTATTACCATGTGGCGGCTTCTTTCCGCTGATGTTAACTGGTTTAATTTTCTCGGCGCTCTGCAGCTCAGGGGAAAACCGGGCGCGGAAAAATTGTGGAATGATCTGCTGGAATATGGTAAAACCTCCAGTCCGGGTTTCAGTTATACCGACTTAAAAGACCATCCGGAAGCGCTTTCTTATTTGTTTTCAAAATCGGGCAGTAATTCAATAGTTGTTTCCTCCGCCAAAACGGGAGATAGTTCAGCTATTATAGCAAATGATCCCCACCTGGGAATAATGATCCCGAACACCTGGCTGCTGATAGGATACAAATCGCCTAATTATCACGCTATAGGAATGACACTTCCGGGGCTGCCTGTGATAGCGCTCGGCAGAAATCCCGAAATAAGCTGGGGAGGGACAAATATGAGAACATTAAGTACCACTCTCTATAAACTCAGCCCGGATGATATGGCAAATGTAACCACTGAGAAGGATGAGATAAAGGTGTGCCTCTGGTTTGATGAAACGATGGAAAGAAGATTTTCCGATTGGGGCCCGATACTTTCAGATTCTCCATTTTTTGAGCTTCCTTTTCCTGTGGCTGTAAAATGGATGGGGCATTATCCCTCGGATGAAATTACCGCTTTTCTGGCTATGAACAGGGCTGAAAATTTTGATGAATTCAGAAACGCTTTCAAAACTTACGGTGTATCGGCTCAAAACTTTTTATATGCCGATACCAAAGGAAATATCGGACAGGTGCTCGCCTATCGCAGACCTGAGCCGAAAGGGGGGATGGAAAGAAAATTATTTTATGATACATCAAAGGACTGGATAGGATATACCGGTTCAAACGACCTGCCATATTCATTTAATCCCGGAAAGGGTTTTATTGCCTCAGCAAATAATTTACCTGCTGACAGTTTGCGCGATTATGGATGGTTTCATTCTCCCAATGACAGAATAGACCGTCTGACTGAATTGCTTAGCGTCGAAGATATTATCACAATGGAATATCTAAAGAGAATACAGGAGGATGTATATTCAAAATCGTCCCATAAACTGGCCCGGTTATTTGTGAAAAATACACCCCCCGGTTTTGAGGAAAAGTTAAATGATCAGGAAAAGGAAATTTATGATCTTATCAGAAAATGGGACGGCCATTATAAGGAGGATAAAAGAAATGCTGTGGCATTTGATCTTGTTTACCTGAAGATAGCGGACGAATGTTTTAAAGAAATGTATCCGGATGAGGATGTCAGAGCTTCCGCCTCAAGAGGGAGTTATTCAAGGTCGCAGGTATATGATTATCTGAAAGAAATTCATCCCGGCAGTCTTGCCAGCAGACTCAAAAAAGCGTTGGCTTCCGGCGCCGAACCATTTCAGGAATTCAGAAACTGGGGTGAAATGCACAGGATGGTTATAGGCCATTTTTTATCAAACGCTCCGGTCATTGGGGGTAAATGGGAATTCCTGGAATATGGAGCCGATGGCGGCAATGAAACAATTCAAAAAACGGCTTATCAGCCTTCAACAGAAGAGAATAAAGTTTTTTACGGAGCCAACGCGAGGCATATCTCAGATATGTCGGACCCGGATGAAAATTATTTTGTGCTGCTCGGCGGACAGGATGGCTGGATGTTTTCACCCCAGACTATCGACCAGGTTAAGCTTTGGAGAAAAGGGGAGTATATAAAATTTCCCCTGAAACTGGAAACAGTAAAAAAAGAATTTAAAAAGGTGATGCGGCTATTGCCTGAAGAATAAATTTTCTTTATTGATTTGTCCATGGGAAAGGATATTTATTTTTTCCCATTTATCGCAGAATATTTTATGAGCAGTTAAATTACAGGCAAGATGACAGGCTTCGTTAAAGCATTTCCATAATTGGAATATACAATGACAACATTGGATTATCTGCCGTCCCTGACGGGACTTTTTATAATTTCTATTTCCCTTGTTTCCCCACAATAAATTGCGGGGCTATTATCTGCCGTCCCTGACGGGACTATCTTTCAGACTTGTATTCCGCGACTTTATTCTGCGAATGGATCAGTGTAAATTATTGTTTTTTATTACAGAGATCGGGAGAGTATTATTTTTTTCTTTTCGTAATATAGAGATTACGGATAATTCCGATAAAACTTATCACAACCCAGAAGGCTTCGATGATAAATGCCGAGAGATTAAATTCGTAAATAAGGGAATAAATTATCAATCCCGCTCCCGCGGCGTTGAGGAGGGAATAATAAATATTATCACTTCTGATTCTTCCAAGCTGAAGCAGCAGGTATGTGATAATTATCATGGCAACTCCCAGGTTGCCCGCTATGTCGTGGATGTTGTAGTGCATAGATTATTGAATTGTAAATAAAATGCTATTTAATTTCACTTTAGAATGTTCACAAGGTAATGACGCAAGAATTACTAAAAGGCTTTTCTGAATATACTTAATTTATTAAATCCTGAATAACTTTTCTTCCTTTTCAGGAGATGAATTTTCGGGTAAATAATTTTTTAATTCCGATAGCAAATAAAATTGTAATTTTATATTTTTAAAATAAGATTTCAGAGAGTCAGAATAATAGAGAAATGAAGTATACTTATTGTAAAAATATACGTTATTGTCCTCTTTTTTCAGGAAAAATATCAGAGGGTAAATGTCTGGATATAAATTTCGAGCGCGAAAAATATTTTTTTTCCGGAGAAATTAGCTCTATTCGAAAGCTGACAGGAAATAATATTACTGAAATAAATAGTATTTGTGAAAATTGTAAGTCAATGCCCCTGGGAAAATGAGGCAGCCATGCTTATTGAGAAAGTAATGATATATATTAATAAAAGTTCAATAAATTTCTGGTGAAAAGTTATCTCCTATGGAAAAAGAGGAAATTATAAATCTGATTCAGCAGTTTGAAACCTGCGAGTATGATGATGAGGAAAAAATTAGCAGGCTGGCAGGGATGGACGAAAAGTTTATTCCCCTTCTTATATTAAAGGAGACGAAGTCTACCTGGTATAGTTGCGCACTCGTTCTTGATAGAATTGGTTACCCAAAGATAAAAAATCATATAGCGGAAATGTTTGAATGGTTCCAGGATATTAACTGGCCCGGAGCGCTGATTATAGTCGATTTACTTAAGGATATTGACAAAGCTGTGCTGCTTCCGGCAGTAGAGACAGCATTATTAAAAGCTGCTGAATTACAAGATGAATGCTGGGTCTTTGGGATAGATGCCTTTTTATCATTTACTAATATTCAGGAGAGTGATTTTTCTTCCAAAGAAGTTTACCAGATCCTGGAACTGGCTGAGGAGGATTGAGGTGAAAAAAATTATATCGAAGATTTTCTATAGTATGGATCTTGTTGAAATTGTTTTTTTCCTGATCTTTGTAGTCTTTTTATTCCTAATATTACTTTTTATCCCGGAGTTCAGGTTTGCACTATTGAACGCAGGAATTCTGGTTTCATTCTGGGTAGCCATTTACCAGTGGGAAATAAACATTGGTGAAAAACTGGAAAAAAAAGAATTTTCCCTGGCAGGTGATGTTTTACGAAAGGGATATCTGATTGATATTGTTAGTATAATTTTCTTTGCTTCTTTATTATACCTCGGAATTAACCAATTTCCCGATTTTTATAAAGTTAAGTTTTTTTCTGAAATATTGGTAGTTCTGCAGTTTCTTTTCTTTTTATCAATCCTGTTGTATTCGGGACGGTTGATATTTATGGTAATCAATATGAAAAAATTGAATAGCAATTAAGTATCTGTTCGAATTCCCTGTTTTTTATTAACTTACCATCAGACAGTTGTTTTACAGAGTATCTGCGAAAATTAGAATAAAGATTTAAATGTCAGATAAAAAATCACCATATCTTTCCGTGACATCAATGATACTTGATCTGTTTATTTGCGCGACGCCGGCTTTTATAATTTTTTTCTTACCGATACAAATGATACGTTTGGCGCTTCAGGTCCGGTAACAATTTTGTCTGTAATATATTTGTTTTATGGAGTAATTTCGCTCATTTTGTCGAAGGGACAGACGGTGGGTGAAGTTCTTCTTAATATCAGGGCAATTAAGATAAAAACCGGTAGGCGCGGATCTTGTTGGCCAGACCAATGCCGCGCCCCTCCTGCCCGCGCAGATAGACCAAGACCCCGCCCTTCTCGCCGATCATCGCCATGCTTTCGGCAAGCTGCTCGCCACAATCGCAGCGCCTGGAACCGAAAACATCGCCGGTCAGGCATTCCGAATGGACCCGCGCCAGCGGATTTTCAGACAATGGCCCCTTGACCAGCGCAATATGCTCCAGGCCGTCGACAAGGCTTTTGAATGCATGCGCCTTGAACGCGCCGCTGCCTGTCGGCAGATCGGCAACGGCAACCTCTTCAACCAGAACTTCCGTGCGCATCCGGTATTCGGCCAGTTCAGCAATTGTGAGATACGGCATGTCGTGCTGTCTGGCGAAGACCATAAGATCGTCGCGCCGGGCCATCTCGCCGTCATCGCGCATCACTTCACAAATCACTGCCGCCGGGTTCAAGCCGGCAAGACGCGCGAGATCGACCGAACCCTCGGTGTGGCCGTCGCGGGCAAGCACGCCGCCTTCTGCCGCACGCAGCGGAAACATATGGCCGGGAGAGACGATATCGACGGCGCGCGCCTGGGGGTTGGAGGCTGCGGCAACGGTATGAGCGCGTTCGGCGGCGGAGATGCCGGTGGTGATGCCCTCGGCCGCCTCGATCGACACCGTAAAGGCGGTGCTGTGGCGGGCCCGGTTGCTGGCGACCATCGGCGGCAGGCCGAGACGGTCCACCTGCGCGCCGGTCAGCGTCAGGCAAATCAGGCCACGTGCGTGTTTCGCCATGAAATTGATGGCGGCGGCATTGGCGAACTCGGCGGCGACCACGACATCGCCTTCATTTTCGCGGCTCTCGTCATCGACCAGCAGCACCATGCCGCCCTTGCGCATGGCTTCGAGAGCCCGCTCCACCGGTTCCATTGAAAAATCGCGTTCCATTTTCATTCGTCTTCTCCGGGCGCCTTCACGGCATCAAATTCGGCATTCTTGTGGGAAATTGCGATGCGATCTGGATCGCCTCTGGTGATCAGGACATGTTCGTCGGCAAGACCGGCCTCAAGCACGGCTGCGGTCACGGAGGGGCCGGCTTCGACCAGAACCTCAAGCGCGCCCCGAGCGCCGAGGCGGACAAGGGCATCATCAAGGCCGGCAGCGCGAAAGACATCGAAACCCCGTGCCCTGGCCGCATCTATATATGTCTGTGGCACCCGCCCGCGGCGGTCGAGGAGAGCCAGGAACCGCCGCTTTCCGGGGAAATCCGCGACATGACGCACGGTGAAGTCCGGGTTGTCGGCAAGCACCGTGCCGGAGCCGGTGAGGATCGCATCGGCGCGGCGGCGCAGCCGGTGGGCAAGCGCAAGCGAGGATCTGGATGTGAAGGTTTTCCGTCCCGGCGGCGGCACCATGCTGCCCGCCTCATCCACCGCCTGTTTGACCGTCACCCATGGAAGCCCTGTGAGCGCATGCTTGACGAAGGGCGCGACCAGACGCCGGGCGAGACGGTATTCGGCGCAAAGCTCCGGGACATCTTCCGCAAAGACCACATTAAGCCCCGCAGCGCTCAGCCGTGTTGCTCCGCCGCCCGCAACGGCCGGATTGGGATCGGCTACGGCAATGACAACCCGGCGGGCGGGCGTTTCAAGGATAGCCCCGGCGCAGGGCGGGGTGCGGCCATGATGGTTGCAGGGCTCCAGCGTCACCACGACCGTGTGAATGCGATCGACAACGCCGCGCTCACGGGCAACCGCAATCGCCGCAGCCTCTGCATGCGCCGCACCTGCCTTTTGATGAAACCCTTCGGCCAGCACCGCGCCGTTTTCGTCCAGCAATACGCATCCGACAGGCGGATTGGGCGATGTCGCCCCTGCAAAGCGCGCAGCGCCGGCAATTGCGCGCTGCAAGGCGGCACGCTCATCAACCGAATTCAAAATTTCCGGGGCTGAAATCATGCCCTACGCCTCGTTATTGCGACAAGACGCCACAGGGCGAAAAGCGGAAAACAACACGGAATACTCCCGCAAGGGAATGGTTTCCGCGCGTAGACACGCCTTGTTCTCTACCATCCGGACTATGACCGTCGGCTCCGGAATCACACCGGATCTGCTGACCCTTTCGCAAAAAACGAAAGGCGCTCGCGGGCTGATGCTCCAAAAGAGCAATTACCGCCGGTGGGGACTTTCACCCCGCCCTGAGAACGTCACCGGCCAATGATGACCGGTGCATAGAATTTAGGAGCGCATTTTTAAAATAACAAGCCCGTTTTTGACGAAAGGCCGCTGCAGCCGCCTGACACACTGTCAACGAAGCGCTCGCGCGCCGCGTTCAGACGCTGGAACAAAGCCGCCGAAGATCATGCACATCATGTCAAACGGATCCTCCTCCTCGCCCGTTTCCGGGTCACTCATCATATTGTCCCGGCCTTGTCGCGCATTGCCTTGTCCGGTCGAAAATCCATAAAAGACACGGTCTCGTCTTCGTGGCACTTAACCGTCATCGGGCAAGACATCGCCCCCGGTCCGACACACCGTCCCCCCCGCACTCGGCATAGCCGATCGCGCCCGGCGTACGGCACTTTTTGCCGCCCAGATGCACAAATCGACATAAGCCTTCTTGTCTTCCTGCGGCACAGCCGCCAGAAATCCTCCGATGTATTGATTTCTCGCAGCCTGAAATATACGTTGACACCAACATAAAGGCGGAAACATGCGCGAGAGTCTACCCCTTTCAACCACGCTCGAAATCCGCGATCGCTGCCTTTGCCTGCATCTGCAGCGGGCTTCGCGTGCTGTCGGCCGGCATTTCGATGAAGCGCTGCGCCCGCTCGGCCTCACCAATGGCCAGTATTCGCTGCTGGTTTCGCTCAACCGGCCAGAGCCGCTGCGCGTGGCGGAGGTTGCCCATGTCCTGGCCATGGACCGCACCACGCTGACGGCCAGCATCAAGCCGCTGGAGCGGCGCGGGCTGATGGCGTCATTTCAGGATGAGAAGGACAAGCGCATTCGCCGTCTGAAACTGACGGATGAAGGGCTTGATCTGCTGGAGCGCGCCGTGCCGGTCTGGCGCAAGACCCATGACCGGCTCGACAGCGTGGTCGGCGCGGATATCGATCGGCTGCGCCAAAACCTTTTGGCGCTGACCTTTGCACTGCCCGACCCTGAGGAAAACCTCAGCGATCCAGCGCCTTGAGGATGCCGCGCAATTCGGCAAGCCCCTTCAGGCGGCCGATTGCCGGATAACCGGGCTGCGCCCTGCGCTTCTGGTCGTCGAGAATATCGAGGCCATGATCGGGCCGGAAAGGGATGTTCCAGTCGGCACGGCCCTGCGCGTTGCGCCGCCGCTCCTCGGCAAGCGCCGCCGCCATCAGCGCCACCATATCGGTATCGCCGCCAAGATGTTCGGACTCGTAAAACGAGCCCTTTATCTCCGCCGTTTCACGGCGAACATTGCGCAGATGCAGGAAATGCACCCGTTCTCCCAGCCGTTCCATCATGCCCGGCAGGTCATTGTCCGGGCGCGCGCCGAGCGAGCCGGAGCAGAGCGTGATGCCGCTTGCGGGAAGGTCGACGGCATCCATTATCGCCTTGTAATCGGCCTCCGTCGACATCACGCGCGGCAGGCCGAGCAGGCCGAAGGGTGGATCATCGGGATGGCAGCACAGCCGGATCCCCAGTTTTTCGGCAACCGGCGCCACCTCTTCCAGAAAGGCGATGAAATGCGCCCGAAGTCCCTCTGCGGAGATCGCGTCATACTCGGCGATATGCCGGCGCACATCCTCGAGCGTGAATCTTTCGGCGGCCCCCGGCAGACCGAAGACGACATTCTTCGCAAGCTCTTCCCTGCGGGCGTCATCCATTGTGGAAAAGCGGCGGCCCGCCTCCTCGCGCATGTCTTCGGTAAAGTCCTCCGCAGCGCCCGGACGCTGCAGAATGTGAATGTCATAGGCGGCAAAATCGGCATAATCGAAGCGCATGCAGGTCGCGCCGTTCTTCAGCCGATAGGCAAGATCGGTGCGGGTCCAGTCGAGCACGGGCATGAAATTGTAGCAAACGGTTGTGATTCCGGCCTTCGCCAGATGTTCCATGCTGATCTTGTAGTTGGCGATATGGCCGCGCCAGTCGCCCTTCTGCTTCTTGATCTCTTCGGAAACCGGCAGGCTTTCGACAACCTCCCATTCAAGACCCGAAGGCGCGCCATCGCTCATCCGGGCAAGCTCATCCTGGCGTTTCCCGATTTCCTCCGGCGTCCACACCGCTCCGCTTGGCACATGGTGAAGGGCTGTGACAACGCCTTCAACGCCTGCCTGCAGCATGTCGTCGACCGACACGAGATCAAAAGGTCCGAACCAACGCCATGTCTGCCGCATTATCTCACTCCCACCTGATTTTCGCTTCTCTCACAGTCACATCCAAGCGCGCAAGCGCAGGGCCGGACCATGGCCAAGGCTTAGCATTGAAGTCACCTGTTGACTAGTATGGAAGTATGGTGCAGTGTCGATGAAGAGGAGAACCGGATATGTTGCCAGATACAGTGCAAACACTGATTGCGCCCGGCGCGCCGGTTGGCACGCAGCTACACGCCATTTTGCGTGACCTCATCCTCCACAACGAGTTGCCGCCAGGCTCCAGACTATCCGAATCGGAACTTGCAGCCCGTTTCGCCGTCAGCCGCCAGCCGGTGCGCGAAGCCTTCATCAAGCTTTCCGAAGAGGGTCTGCTTGAGGTTCGCCCCCAGCGCGGCAGTTTCGTGCGTCGCATATCGCAGGCAGCCGTGATGGATGCCCGTTTCGTGCGCGAGGCGATCGAGGCGGATATCGTCAAGCTTCTGGCAACCCAGCCCGATGCCGGACTTGTGAATGAGCTGCGGCAGCAGCTTGTGGAACAGCGCGAGGCCGCCCGCACCGATGCAAGCCGCTTCATCAAGCTTGACGAGCTGTTTCACAAGACCCTGGCCGATGCCGCCGGCAAAGCGCGGGCCTGGGCGCTGATCGAGGGGCTTAAGGTGCAGATGGACCGTGTTCGATATCTGAGCCTGCTGCGCTTTCCCATGGTCAAGCTCGCCGCCCAGCATGAAGCCATCGTCAACGCCATCGCCGATGGTGATCAGCAGGCTGCGGAAGCAGCCGTGCGCGGGCACCTGCGCGAAATCCTGAGCGATCTACCGGCGATATTCGACGAAAAACCCGAATTCTTTGAGGAGCCGGGCCGATAGCGCCCGAACATAACCCCAGGGGCCGTGCCCCTTAACATCTCCAAGGGAGGACGACATGAAATATATTTCCACGCTGAAAGGCATCGCGCTTGCCAGCCTTGCAACAGGCCTGATGGCAGGTTCGGCGCTTGCCGCCGATTACACGCTGAGCGTCAACACTGCGCTCGCCACCAATGACCCGCTTTACAAGGGGCTCGAAGCCTTCAGCGAGAATGTCGCCAAGGCTTCCGACGGCGCGCTGGAAGTGCGGCTGTTTCCGAACTCGCAGCTCGGCCCGGATGAGGACGTGCTGGAACAGGCCCGCGCCGGCGCGCCGGTCGGCGTTGTCGTTGATGGCGGCCGCCTTGCCGTCTTCGTCGATGAGTTCGGCGTTCTCGGCGCGCCCTATCTTGCCAATGGCTATGACGGCATCCGCAAGGTCGTAATCTCCGACATGTTTGATGAATGGGCGCAGACGCTGCATAATGATGCCGGCCTCGACGTTCTGAGCTTCAACTGGTGGCAGGGCGAGCGCCACCTTCTGACCAAGAAGAAAATCAATGGCCCGGACGACCTGGCCGGCGTGCGTATGCGCACCCCCGGCGCGCCAGTCTGGACCGGCACGATCGAGGCAATGGGCGCGACGCCAACCCCGATGCCCTGGGGAGAGGTCTATTCGGCGATCTCCTCCAACGTCATCGATGGCGCGGAAGCCCAGTTGCCCGCCGTTGTCGGCGCCAAGCTTGACGAGGTCATCACCAACATCACGCTGACCGGACATATCAACCTGATCACCGGACTGATCACGTCCGCCGCGTGGGTCGATTCGCTCCCGGAAAACCTGCAGACGATCCTGCACGAAGAAGCGCTGAAGGCAGGCGATATCGCTTCCTATGGCACCCGCGACGCGCTGGCGAGCCTGGAGCAGCAGTTGAAGGACAATGGCGTGGTGGTCGAGGAAATCGACGTCACCCCGTTCAAGGAAAGAACCGCCGTCGTTTACGACGACCTTGGCTACGGCGAACTGCGCGACAAGCTTCAGGCAATCGCCGCGCAGTAACACGGGCGGACCCGAAGAAGCGAAAGCCGGGCCGCGCCCTCATCTTCTCCACGCGGCCCGGCGGCTTCCAATATGGGCGTTACGGATGCCCGGAAGACCGGCTTCCTGATGGAAGTCCAAGGCACAATCATGCCGGGGACAAAGGCTCCTCGCGCCACATTGGGAGGGGCTATCATGCCCGGTTTCCTCGCAAAGATCGAATATGCCGCAGGCGCGATCTTGCTTGCGGTCATTACCTTTCTTGTCTTCATTGCCGCGACCATGCGCTTTTGCGGCCATCCGCTGATCTGGTCCGTGGACCTGGCGCAACTGCTGTTCATCTGGCTCTGTTTCATCGGGGCAACGCGCGCGATGCGCGAAAGGGGCCATCTCGGCGTCGACTTCCTGGTCCGCCCTTTCCCGCACCGCTATCGCCTCGTGCTGGAAACCGCACTTGCCGCCCTGTTCCTCGTTTTCCTGATGGTTCTGGCCTATGAGGGCTACAAGCTGACCATGCTCAACAAGGAGCGCCAGTTCGGCGATTCCGGCCTGTCCTATGCCTGGGTGACGATCGCCGTGCCCGCCGGCAGCGTGATGCTGTCAATCTCGATCCTCGGCAATCTCTTTCAGGCCTGGTGCAATGTAAAAAGCGGGACGCTGGTGTTTACCCGCACCGCGCCGCAGGAAGAACCTGTGGTCTCCACTGGCGCGACGGAGTAGAATAATGGCATTGATCGGTATCGTCTTCTTTGTCCTGATGCTGCTTGGCGCGCCGATTGCCTTTGCCATCGGCATTTCGGGTTTCACCTTCTTCCTCACATCCGACATCATGCCGGTTTCGATCGGCGTTCAGAAGATCGCCACTGTATCACAGAGCTTCCCGCTTCTTGCCGTGCCGTTCTTTGTTCTCGCCGGCCATCTGATGAATGAAAGCGGCATCACCGACCGGCTGTTCGCCTTTTCCAAGGTCGCCGTTGGCTGGATGGCCGGCGGCCTTGCGCAGGTCTCCATCATTTTATCAACGCTGATGGGCGGCGTTTCCGGTTCCGCTGTCGCCGATGCCGCAATGGAAGCGCGCATACTCGGCCCGCAGATGATCTCCAACGGCTATTCCAAGGGCTTCACCTCAGCCGTGATCGCCATGTCCTCGCTGATCACCGCAACCATTCCGCCCTCGATCGGCCTGATCCTCTACGGCTATGTCGGACAGGTGTCGATCGGTCGCCTGTTCATGGCCGGCATCGTCCCCGGCGTGTTGATGATGGCGTTTCTGATGGTCGCCGCCTGGCTGGTTGCCCGCAAGCGCAATTACGTGATGGCCGACATGAAGAAGCCCACGGCAAGAGAGCTTGGCCGCACCGCCTGGGACGCCAAATGGGCGCTGCTGTTTCCCGTGCTTCTGATCGGCTCGATCCGCGGCGGCCTGTTCACACCTTCGGAAGTGGGCGCCTTCGCGGTCGTCTACGCCATTCTCGTCGGCGTCTTCGCCCACCGGGTGATGAGCTTCGCCACGATCAAGAGCGCCTTCGGCCAGGCCCTTTCGGATATCGGCCTGATCATGCTGATCATCCTGATGTCGGGCATGATCGGCTTTGCCATCATCTTCCTTCAGGTGCCGCAGAGCGTTGCCGGATTCATGCTGGAAAGCCTCGCCAACCCGATCCTGATCGTCACGGTCATCCTGGTCGGCCTGTTTATCGCCGGCCTGTTCTTCGAAAGCACGATCCTGGTGCTGCTGTTGACGCCGATCCTCGTTCCGGTCGTGATCAAGGCAGGCGTTGACCCGGTGCATTTCGGCATCCTGATGATGACCATCGTCACCTTCGGCAGCATGACCCCGCCCGTGGGCGTGGCAATGTTTACGGTGTGCAGCCTGCTCGATACAAAGATTGAGGACTATGTGAAGGAATCATGGCCCTTCATCGCCGCCATCATCGCCCTTCTGGCGCTGCTCCTGTTCGTACCGGGCATCGTGCTGTTCCTACCAAACCTGATGTATGGATAGTGCTTTTCCGCCGCCTCGGTCCGACAGGAACTGTTTTACCGCCGGGACAGAAAGCTAATGCTTACAAAGAGGCCGCGCGGAACAACTTGCGGATAGTAGAACCGGACAACCCTAACGGTTTATTCCGGTTCATGCATGCATCCGCCTGAACGCAGACAAACCTGCCCTTCCGGAAGCGCGAGGCATAGCAGCGGAACGGAGGCGTAGCGTGTCGAGCCGAGCGAAAGAACTGGGGCCCTTTGGCCACTGGTTTAGGGGGTTTTCACTGCGGGCCTGGCTGATTGTCGGGTTCCTGGTGGCGCTACTGCCGATCGCAACCCTGTCAGCCTTCTGGTATACGGACTATCGCGACCAGCTTCGGGCGCCGTTCCGTGATGTTCTCTACACCCAGCACAAGGTACTGTTGTCGCTGGAGCGCATTCAGGGCGATCTCTGGGACATCGCTGCAGATGTGAACGATTTTTCCGCAACGGGCGATGAAGACTATCGCAACCTGTTCGAGGCGGCAGAGCGCGATATCGCGATCAACCTGCGCAATCTGGAAATCGCGACGAAGGAACAACCAAGTTTCGAGCCCGTTCTGGAAGGCGTGCGCCAGCAATGGGCGCTTCTGCTCGATGCCGTGGCGCATATCGAACCGGATACCAGCAGGCCCGTCAACCAGTCGCTCATGCGTTTTGAAAGCGTCATTGCCGAAACCGGAAAACGCGTTGAAAGCGTTGCCGAAAGCACGCGGCTTCTGAGCGAGGAGAGCCACACGAAGGCACTGGCGACGATGGAACGTCTCGACCGGTTCGCCGCCATCGCCGGGGTTCTTGCTCTGGCATTTGCCGCCATTGGCATATTCATCATCGATCAGGCGCTGATCCGTAGCACCGACAAGCTGGTGGAAGGCGCGATGCAGATTGCCGGCGGCGCGCGCGACCAGGAGATCAAGGTAACGGTTCCGCCTGAACTCGCCTCGGTGGCGCAAGCGTTCAACACCATGCTCGGCCAGATCACCCGTCAGGAAAACGCGCTGGCAGCCGCCGCGCGCGCCGATGGGCTGACCGGACTGCATAATCGCCGCGAATTTGATATGGCCCTCGACGCGGCAATTGCGGATTCGCAGGAGAGTGGCAAGCCCTTCTCCCTGCTGATGATCGATGTCGACCATTTCAAGCCGTTCAACGACACCTACGGGCATCTGGCGGGCGATGATGCGCTACGCCAGGTGGCAGATACGATTGCCGCCACCGCGCGTGAAAACGACCGCGCCTACCGCTATGGCGGCGAGGAATTCGCGATGATCCTGCCGGGCCTGCGCACCTATGAGGCGGCGGCGATTGCCGAGCGGCTCTGTGAAACGATTGCGGCGCAGACGCTTATCCTCCCCGACGGCCAGAAGAAGACCGTGACGGTCAGCATCGGCGTTTCCGTTTTCAACCCGCAGGCGGCCCTGCCCAACATCATAGAACTGGCCGACCGCGCGCTCTATGCGGCCAAGCAGCAAGGCCGCAATCAGGTGAAGATCACCGGGTAAACCTGTGTCGGCAGCGCGTGCCCCGGCTCCAGGCCGTCAGCCCTGCCGCACCGCCTCGATCACCTCCATGCCGCCGACGACGGGCGCGAAATCGGACCAGACGCCGCTTGCGCCTGCCTGCCAGGCCTCCAGAGCCTCTGGTTGAAGGAACGACGCGCCGTTTTCTTCTGCAAGGGCGACGGATCTTGCTTCGTCCTCGATGATGAGGCGATTGAAGTAATCCGCCGCATCGGCAGAGATTGCGCCTAGAACAGACTGGGTCTCGGGATCGAGACTGTTCCAGAAACCGGCCGAGAAATAGAGCACGCCGGAGGCGCGGATATGGCCTGTGAGTGTCATGTAGGGCACAACCTCGTAGAGCCTGAAACCGGCATAGGCCGATTTCGTCAGATCCATGGCATCGGCCACGCCGGAAGCGAGCGCATTATAGGTCTCGGTGATCGGAATGCCGACCGGCGTCGCCCCATAGGCGCTCCACAGCCGCGTGTGCAATGGCGTATTGATGACGCGGATGGTCTTGCCTTCCATCTGTTGCGGGCGCGTGAGCGGCTCCTTGGCAAGCAGATTTCGGGCGCCGTAATCGATAAAGCCGCCAACGATGAACTGTTGCCCTGCAAGCTTTTGCGAAAGCTCCGCCCCGACCGGCCCGGTCACCACGTCGTTAAGATGCGCGGCATCGCGAAACAGGAAGGGTAGATCGAGAAGCTGCAGCGCGGGCACCCAGGCAGACAGCGCCGAGGATGTGGAAAGGCTCGCCTGCACCGATCCAAGGCGGATATTTTCCGCCACCTGCTTTTCACCGCCCAGAGCACCATTAGTGACGATACGGAACCGGAACCGGCCCGGAAGCGCGGCGTCGGCCTGTTCGGCGAAATAGCGCCAGACCATGGTTTCCGGCTTATCCTCGCCCAGGAGCGAGGCGACGATAACGTCGCGCGCGGCTGCGCTGGCCGTTCTGACATAGGCGGGCGCCGACAGGAAGGCGGCTGCGGCAGCCCCGGTTTTCAGCAGGGTGCGACGGTTGAGACGGCTCATGGAATACGTTCCTTTCAGAAAATGACGGCAAGAAGGCTGAGCGCAGCAAGAGCAGCCAGGAGCGCCAGCAGAAACGGGCGCATCGCTCGAAACAGGCTGGCGGCGGAAAGGCCGGTGACGCCGGAGACCACGAACACCAGCATGCCGACCGGCGGCGTCAGCCCGCCGATCATCAGATTGACGACGAGGATGACCCCGAAGCGGATCGGATCGAGCCCGGCGGCAATTGCGACCGGCAGCAGGATGGGCCCGAAAAGCAGAATGGCCGCGCCGATATCCAGCACCAAACCTGCCGCCAATAAAATGAGATTGGCGACGAGAAGAACGGCAATGGCGCTGCCGCCAAGCATGGCGGATGCCTCAGTCACCAGACCGGCGATATCATCGACCGCCAGAAGAAAGGCGACGGGCGCGGCAGTGGCAATCAGGAAGCCGATGGCCGCTGCCTCACCCGCCGACTGCCGGAAGGCAGCCAGAAAATCACCGGCAGGCCGTTTCGCAAACACTGTCAGCACAAGCGTGTAGAGCGCCGCAAGCGCCGAAGCCTCCGTGGTGGTGACGATGCCAAAGCGAATGCCGAACACCACGATCAGGCCGAGACCAAAGGCCGGAAGGGCGGCGATGCCCGTTTTCCTGCGTTCGGCGGCAGACGCGGGGCGCGCTGCGTCGGAAGGGGCCGAGACAAGCCTGATGGCGACGGCGAGAAAGGCTGCCATCAAGAGGCCCGCGAACAACCCGCCAACCAGCAGCGCACCCACGGAAAGATTGGTCGCCGTTGCCAGAATGAGAAAGGCGATCGAAGGCGGAATGATATTGTCGAGCACGGAGGAGGACACGACAATTGCCCCGGCGCGCGCCGGCGGATAGCCGTGTCGCACCAGTTCGGGATGAAAGGTGGAGGCGGCGAAGGCGGCATTGGCGACGGAGGACCCCGATGCGCCGGAAAACAGAACGCCCGTTAGCAGGGTGGTCTGCGCCAGCCCGCCACGCAGATGGCCGACAAGCGAGGCGGCAAACCGGACCAGCCTTGCAGCCGCACCCGACAGGTTTAAAAACGCGCCGGTCAGCAGAAAGAACGGAATTGCCAGCAACAGGAATTTCGACATGCCGGCGACGCTGTTGGCAATGATTGCCTGCTCCGTCTGAAATGCGCCGAAACCGATCGCGATATAAGATGCGGCCAGAAAGACATGGGCAAGCGGCGCGCCGACGACGAGGCCGATAGCGCCGGCAAGCGCAAGCGGCAGGCTCGCCGGCAGACCGGTCGCGACCGTAAACCGGCCAATCGCCCAGTAGAGCGCGCCCCCCAGCATGATTGCCAGGAGAGCAGACCGGAACCGCCCCTCTGCAAGGCGATGCAGGACCAGCAGCACAAGAAGGCCAGCGCCGCCGAAAACAGGAAAGGCAAACCGCACCCATTCCGGCAGGCCAAGCGCCGGCGACATGCCGCCAACCATCCGCGTCGCGCCGATACCGCCGAGGACCAAAACCAGACCCGCAACCACGCTGAAGCCGTCGGCCAGCACGGCAGCCATCTGCCCGCCCGCTACCGAAAGGCGGCCCGCCACGAAATCAAGCCGCATCGACAGTGGACCGGTAAATGTCAGCGGCAGGCCGGCGGAGATAAAAGCGATGTTCAGCCAGATGCCGAAATCTTCCATACCGACAATGCCGGTGTGAAACACATAGCGTAGCACCACGCCGACAAGGACTCCGGCAAGCATCGCCATCAGGATAAATGCGGCAAGGAAGCCGAGCGTGGCTTCCAGCCTTGCCGCAAGCCATCCCGCCGCTTGACCGGTGCGCCTGGCGGTCACGTCCGGCTTGCAGCGCTGTTCATCAAACTGAGCATGACTATTCGATCTCCAGGACGTTTCAATCACGGAGATCCAAGTAAAGCGGAGAGGAGAAAGACAATGGCGAAGCGCGCCAATATTTCCGTTCCTACGCCGGCACGACCCGGATCAGGTTCAAGGGTCCGGCTCACCGCCATCTCAGCATCGCAGGATGCACCCCTCGGATTGGTTGCTTTCTGGCGCGGTTCTCCGCCGCTGTCAATGGCGGGCTTCAGCGAAGCCGCTGCAGTAGCGCCATCGATGGCCCCCCCGTGACCGGCAGGCCATATTGGCGCTGGTAGGCGGAAATCGCGGCGCGGGTCTGGGTTCCAAACACCCCGTCGGCAACGCCTGCATCGAAGCCTGCCGCCGTCAGACGCGATTGCAGTTCCTTGCGCTGATCCGCGCTGAAGCCGTAATCATCATCGGGAAAACTGCCTCTGAGCGGCCCGGCCCCGGCGATGCGATCAGCGAGATAGCCGACGCCGATCGCATAATTGGTGGAATTGTTGTAGCGCTTGATGACGTTGAAGTTCGGTCCGACGACAAAGACCGGGCCG
>CAXXGF010000055.1:0-13755 GCA_963677445.2 Melioribacteraceae bacterium
AGTGGTGGCGGGACTTATCAATATGTTCATTATCATGCCCTTTAATCTTACCTTTGTGCCCTATTCATTCAGGATTTATAACGAACCGGAAGGCGAAAGAATTTTTCGCCGAAATAATGACAGTATTCACGCTGTTTCTTTCATTTACAGCTATGATTGTCGGGATTTACGCTTCTGAAATTGTAAACCTGATCGCGTCAAAAGAGAACTATTACGTCGCGTCATCAATAGTGCCACTCGTTGTCTATTCATACATATTTGTCGGGATGAATATAGTAGCTCTTCCGGTATGCTGCTTACAGGAAATACCAAAGGAATAGCGGTTGTCACCTTTATAGCGGCGGCATTTAACATCGGGGCTGAATTTTCCCCTGATAAATTACCTGGGCATTAATGGGGCGGCCCTCAGCACAATTATCTCATTTATCCTTCTTTATTTTCTTACCCTTAGGTATTCGAATAAATATTATCATATAAAATATGAACACAGGTCATTATTTATCATAATTATTTCTTCCGGAATACTTTGTTTTCTTTTTAACTATTTTCTGCCGGAGGTGAATTTTGTCAATTTCATTCTCAAGCTTTTATCGGTTCCCGTTTTTGCGGGATTAATGATATTTACCGGGGTTGTTCCACCTGAAAAAATTAAAAAAAACTCTGCTAATTCTTATCAGATCAAGAAAAAAATAAGACTATGTCGCGATTACGGTTATTAAAGTCATCAGAATTTTATAAAAAGTACCTGCTTCATTATTATAAAATGAATGAAGAAATGAAGCGGGCCGACTATAAAATCCAGCATGAGTCACTTATGTTCCATAGTTTCGGATGGTCCGATTTCTGGAAAACACATCTGGAGGCTTCCGGAAATTTTGAGGTTATCGAAACAATAATGAATAACCGGTTTATCCAGGAGAAGTGGCTGGAAGAACAGGGTATTAAAAAGAGGGGATTAAGTTTTGAGGATATGATCGAGGAGCAGATAAGATATTATGAACCGGACCTGTGGTTCGCCCATAGTTTTACTGATAAGTCCCGAATTCAGGATAAAGATGAAGAAAAAATATCCTTTTCTGAAAAAGGTCATCTTCTATGACGGGCAGCTTTTGCATGATGAAAATTATCTGCAGGGTTGCGATCTGGTGTTAAGTTGTGTTGAGGATACGCTTGATTATTACAAATTGAAGGGATTTGACACTTACTTTATGCCATACGCTTTTGATGAAAAGATCATGGAGAGGGCCGGGAAACTGAAGAGAATTTATCCTGTTTCATTTGTCGGATCATTTTTCCCATTCAGAGGAATTCACAGCAAAAGGCTTGAGTTTGTTTATCAGCTCACGAGAAGGGAAAAAATAGATCTTTGGGCTCCCGATATTCTTGGAAGAGGTAAATCGGCTATATACAACATCACAAAACTGCTTTCGAAAGGGCAGTTCAAAGAATTCCGGTACGCCATGAAACTTGAGAAGGAAAGGAATGGCACAGTTTTCGGGCTTGATATGTTCAGGATACTCCTCAGTTCAGGCATTACTCTCTATTTCCACGGCGATATTGTGCATAAGGCCGCAAATATCAGGTTATTTGAAGCGACAGGTTCGGGAGCGCTGCTGCTAACTGACTGGAAGGAAAATCTAAGCGAGTTTTTTGAACCGGGAAAAGAGGTGGTTACCTTCAGATCGCTTGATGAATGTATAGAAAAAAATAATTATTACCGTGAGAATGAAGAAGAAAGGGAAATAATTGCCCGGGCGGGACAGAAAAAAAACTCTGGAAAATTACAGCTATTCGAGACTTCTTTCTAAATTCGGGGATTTTCTTGCGGGGTATGCCGGGAATTGAGTAATTGATAAATGAGCGAAGAAAGCTGAGTAACGAACAGAATGGAAAAAATGAGGCGGATAGGGAATCGCCCGTGTAACAAATTTATAAATAGTAATTCAATAACAATCGCAATAAAAAGAGGAAAAGATGAGATCAAAAATTATTATTTTTTTGTCGCTTTCAGTAATAACTTTTTCATTCTCTTCGCCGGGAAGGGGAAACAAAAAAGAACCTGATTATTGAATTTTTAAAAGTGTCGAAATTTGGGCAAATCACCAAAGATATGCCGGAATCATTTTTATCTGAGATAAATGAACAATTTGTTCAATATGGACTTAGTTCGTTCAATCAGAAAGAATATGAAATTGCCGGTGATTCGTTTATAAAATTGCGGTGAATGAATTTGATTGTTTTTCCGGGATGAACTTAACACCCTTAACAGTTTTTTTCAGCTCCCCGCTTGGGGAAAAAATTGTTGAAATTGAATCGGGGAGCAGGATATGACTGAGGCGGAGAATATTCCGGATGAAAAGAAAAAACTGATTACCGAGCTGATTGAAATAACAAAGGTGGAAGAATATGGTGATATGATTTTTCAGTCGATGGCCAGGCAGATTATTGAAATCACCTCTGTGGAAATGATGAAAAAGAGAGGGGAAAACAGGGAAAGAGATATCAGAGCTTATGAAAAGTGAAAAATATAAAGATAAAATGGAAAAAACCTATTCCAGAATGGTTGAACAGAGGATTTTTTACAAAACGATTTTGATTATAGACTAAGTATTACGGCAGCTATAGTTTTCTGGACGAATCGGAATTAAATCAATATGTGATTTTCTTAAAATCAGATGTTGGTAAGAAGTATATTGGCGCGAATAAAGGTATGTTTACCGGCGCTGTTAATTATTTAACTTCCCTGATTGGTGAAAAAATCGCCTCTTCGCTTCAATCTTTCTCTGAAGAGGAGTTAAAAGAAAAATTGAAAAAAGAGGAATAATTCTTTGCTCCGGTTTGCAAGGAGGATTTCGACGGGATTCTTTTATCAGGGCAGGTGCGACATATTGGTAGAAAAGAGAAAAACACTATATACGATGTGCCGTCAGGTACACAATTTATCCTGCCTGTATTAAAAATGGAATATAACGCCGGTTGTTCACAAATCCAATCCGTTCATTTCTAAACCCTGAATATTCCATTAGCAGTGAAATTCAAAGCAAAATGGCAAATTTTCAATTAACAATTATTAATGTACAATTGAAAAGACAATTGATAAATATTCCATGAGCTCAAAAATTTTTCGTAAAACGGTGATTTTTTTGATGCGTAATTTTTCTCGCTGAAAAACCCGACAAAAGAACCTTGTTTATTAATCTCAGAACTCCTGATCCCGGTTTTAAAAAACAATAACTTACATGGATTTATTCGCAAAATAAAATCGCGGGAAAGAAGTCTGGAGGAGAGTCCCGTCAGGGACGACAGAGACAACTTTTCATTCTTTACAATGGAACATCTATTTTATTGTTCGATCGAGAATGAGAAAGACTATTTTTATTGAGAGCTGGGGATATAATAATTCGCGTTAAACTTCCGCGATTTCATTTTGCGAGAGGTAAGGAGTTCTGAATCTTTTAACCTTCCAGGCAACAAGACTATATTTGATAGAAGAAACCAGTCATTTTTATTACGAATATTTTGAATTCACTCCGGATTATAAACACTCTCAAGGTAGATCAAACCCCTCCCGTCCTCCCCTTAAAATATCTTAAGGGGAGGATGGGATTTCGAGATCTTTCACTATTGAAGAGTTTTTACAAGGTGATAATTTTAGTTGTTGCTGCAAAATTTGAAATTAGATATTATTCCCAAATGGGGACTCCATAGCAGCCGGGATTAAATTATAAAGCATTCAGCCTTATAAATCCCGTCGAAATCCAAATCGGTTTTTATCTCACGCAAAGGCGCGGAGGCGCAAAGAAAAGAAACCTTATTCTTTGTTTTTTAACCTTAGTAGCAGAGAATTCCCCTCAACAGAATAATTAACCTTATTGCCTTTTTATTTTTCTGCATCGGTACTAAAAAATCAGAGTAAGAGTATGATGGCCGGGTTGGGTGACGGCGGAGGGGGTGTTCATTTTCCCTGAGGGCAGGATTTTGAATTAACAATTAATAATGAATAATGAACAATTAAAAAGAGGACCGCGGATATCTCTGATTTCGTGGATTTCGCGGATTTAGGCGGGGAAAAGGCCACAAAATCACTAAAACACTAAATGTCACAAAGAAGCTTTTAAGAACCTTATGCTTTATTATTTCAACCTTAGTAGCCAGGGATTCTCCTCCCAAAAATTTAACCTTATTGCCTTAATATTTCCTGTGGGTTTCGCTGATAATCGTAGAAAAAAACAGGATTACCATGATCAGAATGATGGTCAGGAGATTTTAAGACAACATAAGCCGGTGGTTGAGCAGATCGAAACCAGCGGCGGTAGCTTCGACTCCGCTCAGCTACCGGACAGGTTCAGTGTTTCTGGCTTTGCCAGTCTATGGGATTAGAGGATTTCATGATTATCTTTCGGTATCGGTATCGGTATCGGTATCGGTATCGGTATCGGTATCGGTATCGGTATCGGTATCGGTATTGCTTTAAAAGATCAGAGAAAGAGAAACTCGTAAGAAGTTAAATTCTACGCAAAATGGCAAAATTTTATCGTACTTATGGAACAGGTACTTGTAATCGTCCTCGTTCTCGAATAACCTGGGCGTCTTGAAAAGAGGAGCACGAATTACTTGAACAAGTACGATTCTTTCTTCGGATTCAATTTTTTCTGGCTTTGCCGGTTTATGATTATATCGGGATGTTTGGCCATAAAAGGACAACAGGAAAACTCCCTGGAACAAAAAATCGCATATTAACTTTTGGTGAGGGGTAGGAAAGTTGTTTATCTGGAAGGAAGTAAAAAGTACTTTATTTCTATTAGTAAATGTATTATTTTTGTGGCGAAAATTTTATGAACAAATAAAAGGCAAAAAATGTCCGATTCGAAAGAACCTGGCGCGCGTTTACAAAATAAAAATACTATTATAATCCTTCCACGGTAACAAACCTCCGCAATTTCATTGGTTGTTCTCCGTGGTGTGAAAGAACGGAGTAACCAGTGAAAAATTTAATTATTCTCCACCAAAATTAAAGAAATCATTGAATCACAGAACTGGGATTTATTCAGGGAAGTATGCCTTGACAGTCATCCTGCTGAAATAGCCGATCTGCTTTCCCATCTCGATCCCGGTGAGGTATGGGAACTAATAGAAAAACTGGACCCCGCAGTCAGATCAGAAATATTCAGTCACCTGATATTGCCATTTCAGATTGAAATATCGGAAATTACAGACC
Source organism: Melioribacteraceae bacterium (assembly GCA_963677445.2). Lineage (GTDB taxonomy): Bacteria > Bacteroidota > Ignavibacteria > Ignavibacteriales > Melioribacteraceae. Next base: position 5,219 of record CAXXGF010000055.1, read on the forward strand.
GGAAAAAACTCGCTGAGCTGTTGACAGAGCTGCCGGCTGATGACCGGGTTGACCTATTTAAAAAATTTCCGCCTGAGAAACAGGAATTTATTCTGCCCGCTCTCGCCCAGGCGGAAAGAGAGGACATAAGAAGACTTGCCTCATATCCTGAAGGTAGCGCCGGTTCGGCAATGACTTCAGAATATGTATCTCTTCCTGAAAATATCAGTGTGAGAGAAGCTATCAACAGACTGCGGCTTCAGGCTCCCCAAAAAGAGACAATTGTTTACAGTTACATCATCAACTCTTCAAGACAGCTGATTGGATTTGTATCCCTTACTGATCTTATCATGGCGGCGCCTGATTCTAGTCTGAAAGATATTATGAAAGAGGAGGTGATATTTGCCACGGTGGGAGAGGATCAGGAAACAGCCGCGAGGAAAATACAGAAATATGATCTTAATCGCCATTCCGGTTGTAAACGGGAACAATATTCTTGTAGGGATCATTACCCATGATGACGCTCTTGATATATTATTACCACAGGAACAGACAGAGGACTTTGAAAAAATAATGGCTATCACCGGCGCGCATGAGCCGGGTGTCTACATGAAAACATCTCCTCTTATTCATTTTAAAAACCGGGCTGTATGGATCATCAGTCTCGCGGCGCTGGGACTTATATCGGGACTAATTATTCACAGTTTTGAATCAACCCTGACGGGAATGATGATCCTGGCGCTATATATGCCAATGATTGCCGATACCGGAGGGAATACCGGGAGTCAAGTCGGCTACAGTTATCGTAAGAGCGATAGCTCTTGGCGAGGTAACGTTCAGTGATACATTCAAGGTGTTGTGTAAAGAATTGAGAATTTCCCTTCTTCTCGCGCTTGCTCTCGGAATTCTTTCATGGCTTAAGGTTCTCTTTTTATCACACTGGACGGTTATTCCCGCCGGATTCACTTTGGAAAAAATCGGGTTTGTAATAGCCCTGGCCCTCTCACTTCAGGTGGTAACAGCGACGATGGCCGGAGCATTGTTGCCGCTGCTCGCGTCAAAATTTAAGTTTGACCCGGCAATTGTGGCCAGTCCCGCCCTTACGACTGTGGTGGATATAAACAGGTCTTCTGATTTATTTTACAACTGCGAAGCTGCTTCTGAATATATAAAGGAAGGTTTTGTTATATTGTTTTTCCGATAAATTATTGAAAATGAATCATATGAAAAGAGATAATTTTTTTTACAGGTTCGCGTTCCTTCCGGTAATCCTGTTTTTAATCATTTCATGTTCATGGAAGGATGAAGCTCCATTTTAATGTAAAAGAAAATTTATTTGATTCCCGGGAACCGAATACCCTGGGTTTAGAGAGGGCTCCGGGTAGTGAAACATTTACTGTTTATAAACCGGAAGAGAACTCGGATAAATATTCCCACGGAGCGGTTATTGTTTTTTTCAGGGGTGAGTATTTTGTGCAGTGGCAAAGCTCAGCCGCTGATGAGGACGCTGCCGATACCAAAGTGGTTTACAGCCGAAGTTCAGATCTGAAGAAGTGGTCGGAGCCCTGTGTTATTTCAGAAGCGCTAGGAGAAGGGAATCAGCACAAGCGGGGGATGGTGGACAGAGGGCAATACATTAGTTGCCTATATAAATGTATGGCCTGAACAGAAGCCAAAAGGAGGATACACAGACTTTAGAACCAGCGAAGATGGAATTAACTGGAGCGATCAGGAGTCTCTTCTCAGATGGGATGGAAGACCCGTCAGCGGAATTATCGAGCAGGATACGCGCGCGTTGCCCGGCGGAAGGATAATAACCGCGGTGCATGAGCAGCCCGGGCTGGTGGTCTCACCATATTATACGGATAATCCGGGAGGAGACAAATGGCTGGAGGAAAGGGAAAATGGAAAACCTTCCTTTTGATGATCACGTGAGCAGAGAGCTTGAACCATCCTGGTTTTTGCGCGGCGATGGAAATATTGTTATGATTTTCAGGGATCAGAAAAGCTCATTCAGAAAACTTGCCTGCATGAGTAATGATCGGGGAGAAACATGGTCGGTTCCTGTATTGACCAATATGCCCGATTCACGGTCAAAGCAGTGCGCGGGAAACCTGCCCGACGGCACAGCTTTTATGATAAACAATCCGAATAATAATAAAAGCCGAATCCCGCTGGTGATAACCTTAAGCCGTAATGGAAAATATTTCAACCGGGCATATCTCCTGCGCCGAGGGGGTGATGATCTTCAGCCGATGCGTTTTGAGGGGAAATATAAAAGGGAGGGATACAGTTATCCGAAGGCAATATGTGTGGGAAGACTATTTATATGTCGCTTATGCGACTAATAAAGAAGATGTTGAAATTACCAGATAATTCCGGTTAAACCATTGATGGCCGATTAGACCGGGTAAAACGAAATATGGCTTCTTCCGCAAAATATCATTATTTTGAAATAATGATATTTTGACAGTTAATTGTAAATGATCCGGAACAGGTATATGTCGAAACACGCGATTGTTATTACTTTTTTTACCATCATTTACGGATTGATATTAACCGATCTGTTCATCAGCTTTCACAGACTGATCTCTATTAAGAAAAAAGTAAGGTGGCACTGGCTGCCGATTCTTACCGCCTGGTATCTGTTTATTGTGATTTTAAAAACTGGTGGGACCTCACTTCTCTCGAAAGTAATTTTGAGTGGATGAATATCCTCTTTTTATCATATATGGCCATATGTTTCTCCTGCTGTTTCTCCTCGTTTCCACAGTCCTGCCCGATGTAAACGGGGAAAAAAAGGAATATGATCTGAAAAAATATTATTTCGAAAACCGGCGGTACTTCTGGGGCCTGATGGCAGCGGTTGTGTTTGTTACAATGCTGATAAAATTTATAAAAAACTTTGATCAGTTAAGTGAAATTAACCTGCTGGCTCCTGTGGCGATTGCCCTGCATCTTGTTTTGCTCTCTGTTCTTATCATCACCAAAAGATTCTGGGCACACGCGACAATAATTATTATCTTTATTTTAATTACTATTCAGGAGATAATAAATAAGTGAATGTTATTTACCCTCTTTAAATTGCAAACAGATAAAAGCCAATAATACTTCCGCATAATTTAACCTCAACAGGGGGACATAGATTTTGAAATAACAAGAATGTACCTGCAATATTATTTCACCCTTTCAGAGTCGGCCATTACCAGATCGATTTTTTAATCATTTATCCATTAGGAATTTTTATGTTTCTGATTTTGGAATGAAATTCATCTATAATTTTGATGCCTGCCGGTGTCTGGTTTTCAGGTTTTTCGTTTTCTATTAAAGACTGCATTAATATTACATAAGTTTTAGCGCAGATTTCTTCCGGAGATTGAATCGCGTTAACTTTAACAGCGATTTTATTTTGCAGTTCTGCCGAAATATTGACAGGTATAGTAACCGCTTTTCCGTTGAATCTGTTTCCGCAACCCATTTCCCCTCCTCATTTTTAATTTCAAGCAGCCTCGGGTCAAGATAATCAAGCATAACATTAATTCTTGCGGAAAAATCTTTATATCCTACCCAACCGGGATATTTTGACAAAATCAGCAGGCAATAATTCTTGATTTCACCTGATGCTGAATCTGGTAAATTTATTTTGTAATTGAATCCTTTGTCATCCGGATTTGTAATGAGTCTCTCCTTAATGACTTCAGGAAGGCAAAGGTTGGTAACAGGTTCAAATCCAAATAATTCATACAATTCCAGTCGGTCTTTCTTATTGTTGGTGGAGTAAATGTGGAATGTTTCATGGAATATCTTTTTTTCAATCATATTTGAAAAATAAGGCAGCCAGGGGAAAATATAAGCGCTGGTGAAGATAATATCGGGAAAAATCACAGCGTTTTCAATTGTATAAAACGAGTCAAACTCCTGATCCCCGTGCTTCGGATCAGATAGAGGGTATCGGGGATAATCCCCGGGTAAAGTGTTCCATTTGTTCATATGCATATGTCAGTCTGTCGATCAGATAACTTTTTTCCCCTGAGTTCCAATCATTTATCTGCTCCTTTAAATAGTTTGAATATATCTCTTTGACTTCAGCTGAACTTTTGTCAGAAAAATCTTCCTCCAATCTCAAAGAAATATCTATATTCGTCAGGTTCTGTACGAAATCTGAATTCCGAAGGTATTCATATCCCTCTTTCGCGTCTAAAAAAAATATCCTGTTCTCTTTCAGAACAAACTCTTTTTCGCTGACTCCGCACGAGGCTGCAAGGAATGATATTAATAACAGGGTGGTATATTTGAATTTCAATGTATCTCAAAATAATTTTGGAAAAAGAACTTTGTTATCGAAGCTTAAAAATTAGATGTAATGTGAGCGGTGTATGTTCCGTAAGAATTGAGATATCATAGAATTGCAAAGTGAGGGTGGGCACGCCGTACCACCGGAGAAAGGAAACCGAAGGCTGGAAAAATCAGCCACCCGTCAGGCGCATTGTTTTAATTCTGCCATTTAATGCACAAAAATAACCGGCTGGGCGGCTTATTCGGTTTCAGCTCATCTGCGCTGTTTTACTCTATTTTTCCTCCGCCTGTTTAAACAGCAGTATATGGCCATGTTTAGGTTCAATATTATGAGTGAATATCCGTGAGCGGAATTTTAATACTTCTCCCGAGAACAGTTCCTGGCAGGTATTGTAAGCGCTTCGTTTTTCGAATGAATAACTTTTATCATGATTGCTGTTATTTATCACAATAACCAGTCTTTCATTTTCTGTAAATCGTTCAAAGATCAGCAGATTATTTTTACTATCGGCAAGTAAAGTTTTATAATCGCCCATCCTTAGCGAGGCATGCTTTTTTCTGAGGTAAATTAGGTTTCGGTAATAATCATATAGTTTATTATTGAACTCAACCGTTTCAGCTCTTTTTTTAAGTGTTCCGTCATGATTTGTATTTTCGTTATCATAATTTAATTCAGGCCAGATCATTGGTTTCGGCTGCAGGATCTCCCGCGCCCCACATTCCTGCCTCATCTCCATAATAGATCATCGGGGAACCGGGATATGTCATCTGGAAGAGAATCATAAGTTCCATTGTTCTGATTTCCCTTTTGCCGGTTTTCCGGTTTTGAATGAGGGTGAGCCGGCTTTTGAATATTCGAAATATATTCATCAAAATTCCGGTAGTTTCCCAGGGCGGGATTAAAAATATGTGATAAAAGCCGGCAGGTGTCATGACTGGTTATAAAGATTTGCCATCGAAAGGGTGACACAATCCTGAATATCTGTCCGAAGAAGTTTTAGTTCATTATTAAACTCCGCGGTTGAAATCCCCTTTTTTTTATCAATGAAATATTCACTGCAGGGAAAAGCGAAATTATAATTGGTTACAGCATCAAATTCATCACCCTGCAGATAAGGTTTTGTATTTTCGAAATCGGTCGTTAATTCACCAAGAATGAAGCAGTCGGGATTGATATCTTTGGTAAACTTTCTGAATTCCTTCCAGAATGGATGTTTCACAAAATAAGCCGCATCAAGCCGCCAGCCATCTATTCTTCCCTTTCATCGCCATCCACAACCGGAGCCATCCACCTTTTTACCGAATTAAAAATATATTCTTTCGGACCTTCGGTGATTCCATTTTCATTCTGGCTTAATTCTGCCAGATTTGGGAAACCTCCCCAGCATTCGTAACTGAATTTTTCCCCGGTTTCAGGATTATCCCATGTCTTAATTTTAAACCAGTCTCTGAACTCAGAATTTTGCTGATTTTCTGAACATCACTAAAAGGAATTGAGAGGGGGGACATATGATTAAAAACCGCGTCAAGTATAATATACATACCTCTTTTATGAACCTGTTTAATTAATTCCAGCAGAAGCAGATCGGCGTCGGTCCATATCCATGTGGAGGGTTCTTTTATATCCTCATTCGCTATCAGAATTTTATCTTTACCCGGATTTGGGCCGAGATGAGGATCGACATGATGATAATTTACCTGGTCATATTTATGAGCGGAAGGAGAGGTAAATACAGGATTCAGATATATTCCTCCCACTCCAGGTCATCAAGATAATCAAGCTTTTGTATAATTCCCTTCAGATCGCCGCCATATCTCCGGCGCTGAATATTATACCAGATATCTTCACCATTTTTCTTTTCATATGGCTGAAGCTCATACCAGTCGGATATCCAGGGATGAATCTGCCATTCAGATTTGGCGTCGAAAGGCCATGAATTTTTTATATAATCCCTTGTGGGATCATTTCTTTTATCTCCCCTGAAAAACGGTCGGGGAATATCTGGTACCACAACAATCCCTTCACCCATGAAGGGGTAAAATCATTTTGTTCAGACATAATGTTCTCAATTCGGGGTTAAAAACAGAAAGAGGGTTTAAACAAATTTCAGAAATCTTTTATTATTAAACAAGAGATTCTTTTTATTTTTTAAGAATATTTTATCAGATTGAAGATTATCCATCGTTTAGTTATCTTAACCCCGATGAATTATGAAGATGTTGTATTCAGTAATAACATCCTGTAGTATACCTGGCGCTTTAATAATATTCTTGCTTTAAATGGCGGAATATTGAATTGCGCGAGTTAATAAAAACGAGCCGTACTCTTACTCATGGAACAGCCCTCCGGGGCGCTGCGGCATTTGTAATAGTACTCGAAAAATTTGCCGGATCAAAAATAAAGCCGGGGACGATTTCGAGAACGATTACGATTTTTCTTCTGAATTTCTTTTTATTCCGGCTTTGCCGGTTTTGGAAGATAACAGACTATTACATAGAATATGGAGGTATAATGAGAACTATCCTGGTAATTTTGCTTCTCTCAACAACATTATTTGCCAATGAATTTATTAAAAAAGCCGACAGCCTCAGAGCTCATCGGGCGGATAATTTTAATCCGGAGACGCTGATAGCCGATTCAACCAATGTCAATCCGGCTATCGACCTGCTAAAGAAAGCGGTTGAAACCACCGAAGGTAAAGAACAGGAAGAGGCTGTCTGGAAACTACTCAGGACTTATTACTTTAAAGGTTATTACTGCACCGATAACAGCGATATGAAACAACTGATCTATGACCAGGGAAAAGAACTCGGGGAAAAATTTCTTGAGAAATATCCTGAATCACCCGGCATAAATGTATGGACCGCTATACTCTGGGGCGTCTGGGGTGAAGAACATGGGATAGTAGCCGCGGCGACAAGCGGAGTAGCCGGCAAAATGAGAGATTATTGTGAAAAAGCGATTGAGGTTGATCCGGAATGGAGCAACGGGGCAGCCTACAGAATTCTTGGAAGACTTCATTTTAAAGCGCCCAATATTCCTTTCGTTCTGGGATGGCCCGATAATGATGATGCAATTGAGAATCTTGAAAAGGCCCGGAAAATTGATCCCGATAATCTTTTTATTAAACAGGTATCTCGCCGAAACACTCTATGATGAAGGTGAAAAGGAAAAAGCTTTCAAACTGATGGATGAAGTCCTTTCCGCGACAGAGGTAAACCAGGGTATTGTTGAGGATGCCTGGATAAAACATAAATCAAAACTTCTTCTGGATGAATGGAAAAAGAATTGACCGGATAATTTTTTACTGGAAAGGAAGGGGTAATATCCCGGCCTTTCCTGTAAGTTAAAAGAAGAACAGATTTTTAATCGAATTTTTATTTTTGCGGGAAGATATGAAAAAATATTTTTGGGAAGATGAATTGAATATGGCGGTTACACTCTGCGCCGCTGATGGTGAAATAATTTATATGAATAAAACCTCTTTAGATTTATTTGAGGATGACGGAGGTGAAAAACTGATAGGCGCTAATGTGCTCGATTGTCATCCGGAACCTTCCCGGACTATGCTTGAGCGAATGATCAATGAGGAGAAGGAGCATGTCTATACTATCGAGAAAGGTGATAAGAAAAAGATTATATGTCAGAAGCCTGGTATGAAGAGGGGAAATATTCCGGTTTTGTTGAGATTTCTTTCGAACTGCCTGCAAATATGCCCCATTATAAAGAGGGTGAAATAATTGTGAATGGTGAATTATGAATGGTGAATTCAGGTGAAGGTATGAACCTTATTCTTGATTTTTTAACCTTAGTAGCAGCGGAAATTACCCGGCGAAACTAAACCATAGTAACCATATTCGAACGAGCGCAATTTCACTCGCAATCCAAATCGAAGTCGTAATCGAAGCAGGAGTGCAGAAAACTTAACCACAAGGAACACTGGGAAGGCACAAAGAGCACAAAAAGAATAACTCCGCGCCTTTAGGCCGGAGACACCCGGAGAACTAGGACACATCCAAAGGGCTTTAGCCAAAGAACGGTTGAAAGGGAATGACAGTATGTGCAAAATCCAACCCCGCCATTGTCTGAACCATGATTAAAGGATTATAGGATTACATGATTTTTTTTCGGTATCAGTGTCAGTATCAAAAAATTAGAATAAGGTATGAGTAAGAGTATGATAGCCGGGGTGGGTGACGGCGGCGGGGTGTTCATTTTTCTGAGGGGGTGGGATTACGATTATGATGTTTGCCTTTAAAAT
>CAXXGF010000056.1:0-26186 GCA_963677445.2 Melioribacteraceae bacterium
GAGGGATCAATATCCGCGGATCTGACAAGATCATGAACTTTTTGAGCTGAAATATGCCCGAAGTGGAGCCAGGGGGAAAGTCCGGATACCATACCGGAGTTTGGATCGTTTCTCAATTCACCATAAGCGGCAAGTTTATTTTCCATGAAATTTTTCAGATGCTGATGAGCTCCCTTTTCACCAGGTATTATATCTTGAATTTCATTAACAGATTCATCGACGCTGAGCTTTTTTCTTATTGAATCCCAGTCGATTTTTTCGGGCTGCGTTCCGGAGTTAACTTTTTCAAAAAATCGCTCTCCTGTTGAAAGTCCGGAAAATTCTGCAAGCAGCCTGTTTATTTTAGGCCGGATAGTATACGCGCCAAATTCCTGTTTGTCTGAAGCTGCCGTTACCGGAACTATATTGTGGGCGTCAATGGTGTAACAGGGCATCTGAGTTTGTTTAAGAACATCCCCTTTCCATTTTCTCGCTATTTTAAGAGGATTAAAATCAGAAACCAGGGCATAAGGTTTGAAGCCGCTGAGATATTCCGGCAGACTTTCACCGGGATCTCCCATAATAAGATCAAAAGGAACATTTTGGTCCCGCAGATTTTCCTCAACCTCACGGAGACCTTCAAGCATAAACCCATACTGCCGGATTGTCGCCCCGAGGAAACCGGGGACAAGGTTAAAAACCACCCGTAATTTTTTTCCGGCGCCGGCTGCCAGGCTTGCAGCGTAAAACAAGGCGTGATTATCGGAAACCCGCTGATCTCTCTGCATCCAGTAAATTACAGGTCCCGGCCCTGAATCACCCGACCGGTGAAAAACAACTCTCTTTTCAGACATCTTCTTCCGCCATCCTGAGTATTTCCCGAAACTCAGCTTCAGTAACAGAGGTTACCGAAAGCCGGTTCCCGCGGCGGATTACAAGCATATCCTGCAATTTGGGATTTTCTTTAAGTTCCCCTATTGTGATAATTCGCTTGAATTTTTTTATAAGTTTGATATCAACCATAAACCAACGGGGATTATCTTTGTCGCTTTTAGGATCGTAATGTTTATCTTCGGGATCAAAAGCTGAAAAATCGGGATATGCCTCCCTGACAATTTCACATAATCCGGCCACCCCGATTGTATCGGCGTTGCTGTGGTAAAAAAGAAACATATCACCTTTTTTCATATCATCGCGAATAAAATTCCGGGCCTGGTAATTTCTTACTCCGTCCCAGAAGGTAATCTGGTTTTCTGATTTTTCAAGATCATCAATTGAAAATACTGAAGGCTCCGATTTGGCGAGCCAGTAATTTTTAGCCATTTTATTTATCCTGATTTTTTAAGTATTTATCGAACCAATGTTTGCGCATCGCGGATGTCTCCACCCGGTGACTTTTGAGAAAATGATCGCCATTCTCAAGCATCACAAGCCGGAAATGCCTCTTCAGCCCAAGCAGTTTGGCAGCCAGATCAACCGAGTCATGGGGTAAAACCCTGTTATCTGCCGTACCGTGTAAAATAAGCATCGCTGTTTCGGGGGATAATTCATCAGCCATATTTATAATTGATCGCGACCGGCAAACCTCGGAAAATGGTTTTGTGCCGTATGTTCCCATGGTCATTTCATAGAGTTTTTTCATGAAGGGGCTTTCTTCGGCGTTGCACCTCAGGTTAGCGATACCGCCGGTAATTACAGCCGCTTTAAAAATATCGGTTTTCGTAAGAGCCAGGTAAGTCATCATTCCTCCCCGGCTCCACCCTTCAATTCCCCAATTGGAAGAATCGGCGCAGGACACTTCATCAGCCAGCGGGATAAGATTAAGGATATCATTCAGATCAGCCCCGCCGAACTCATCATTCCCCTCACTTCCGTCATTTCCCCTGTACTGAGTCGCGAAGACCGTATATCCCCACGAGGCGATCTGTCCGAATATACCGGCCGCGTTAAAGCTGTCAATCGCTCCGGCGTTGCCGAATCCTCCCCGGCACCAGATAATTGAGGGGTATTTTTTTGAGGTGTCTTTCGGGGTGGAGATATAACCCTTCACCTTAAGCCCATCGGAAAGATAGGTTATTTTTTCAGTGATAGTATTTTCAGCGGTATCAGTTCCCCAGCCGCTTTTGAGCATTTTATTCTGGATATCGCTAAGTTCAATTCTTTCTTTTGATATTATCATTTTGACGCCAATACTGAAAAAAGTCCAATAAGAATTTTGGATAATAGTAATCAGATCATATTTTTATCCTGAAACAAGTGAACACGCGATGAAAGCATGGCCATTTCAGAATTAAGAACAAAATAAGGTTCTCTTCTCTAATTAAAGGGTAAAATACTAAAAAAGTTTCTTAACTTCTTTAATAATCACGCACAAAAATTTGGTAAAACAAATTCCTCTCCTTTTTTTATATTGGTTATGGAAAAAATATAATTTCAGGGATATGTATGTCAAAAAAGAAAAATACTCCGGCTAAGAGAAATAAACCGGGAAATACCGGAACATATATTATTGTTGTATTCATTGCTGTAGCGGCGGCCTACCTGGTGATTTTCATATTTCCGGAATGAACCGACTAAAGAGGAAAAAGTGACCACAAATCTTACAGGGCCTGATATGATAAAATTTAAGAAAGAGGGGGAGCTGACATTCAATTCAAAGGGAAGGGGATTTCCTCACAAAGATAGATATTGAGATTGCCGAAGATGATGATGAAAGAGCCGACGGACTAATGTACAGAACAAAGATGCTCGAGATGAGAGGCATGCTCTTTATTTTTGAGTATGAGAAAAAACAGTCATTCTGGATGAGAAATACTTTCATTCCCCTTGATATAATCTTCGTCAACAAAAACTATGAAATTGTAAAAATTCACAAGAATACTCAGCCTTTCGCCGATACTTCTTATCCATCTGAAGCTCCAGCCATTTATGTTGTTGAAGTTAACGGGGGATTTACAGATAAATACTCCGTTAAAGAGGGTGATAAGATAGTGTGGAGAAAAATGTAAATTAATTGTGAATGATGAATGGTGAATTATTAATTACCTGTAAAACAAAGGGTTTTAGTAAATGGAGCATTTAAGCAGACTAATCAGGATTAACCGATAGAAATACTCTTTACAATATATTATGTTTAATCACTAATTATTTGAATTATTGTCAGTTTTTATCTTCCAATTATTACACAAAAATATTTGAAGAACAGCACGATTTCCATTATTGTAACCTAACAATATCGCCTTCCCAAAATAGGGAGCCAGGCCTGTCATCAGCCCGGCAAGCGGTTTTCAAAGGGAGCTCTGTTTTGTATGTAAAGTGATATAGAGATAGTAGTAAATAATAAATATATATCGTAATATTTAATCTGGCAAAGAAACTGCTCTAAAAAGATGTACGCAAAAAAAAATTCAGAAAAGCTCAGCCTAAGTATGTTTTCCCAAAAACCGGTTCTTACCGGGACCTTTTTCATTATATTTTATTTGCTCGCATCTTATCAGTTTTACGAAAATTATTCTTTATACCTGGATTTAACTGATCATGGAAAAATAACCTCAACGGAGGTGGAATTTTTTAAATCGTGGGGATCATGGAATTATCGTTTAACCTTTCAGACTAAGGATGGAAAGACGATCATTTCGGAAGGTAAGTGTGGAGATTATGAAGATTGCAGGAATGAGTACTATAATGTGGAGGTGATTTATCTTCCTCAAGGTCCTGAAGATTTCATGGAATTACCCTCATATTTGGAATATTCATTAACATTTACAATCTTCTTTTACTTTGTGCTTTATGGAATCACAGGAGGTATTCTCAGCGCAGGCTTTGCGTATATGACTTTCCTGTTTATAAAGAATAGAAAAAGAATAATCAGATATATTCTTGAAAGATAAATTATTAAAATCAGGAACTATTTATTTTGGAAAAATTCCCAACAGCAATTATTACCGGAGCAGGCAGAGGAATTGGTAAAGCATGCGCGCTCGGTTTTGGCCGGGCGGGGTTACCGCACGGCATTAATTTCCAGAACTGAAACATCTCTGAATGATACGGCGAGTGAAATCAACGAAAAATATATCTCCGACAAAAATCAAAAACCGCTTGTTTATCCGGTTGATGTTACAGATGAAAAGGCTGTGAAGGATGTAATTGATGATATAACAGAAAAAACCGGAAGAATTGATCTATTGGTAAATAATGCTGGACTGGCTGCACACGGTACCCTGGAAATGTCTGTAACAGATTTTGATCAGCTATACAAGGTGAACCTGCGGGCTCCATTTGTTATAATGAAGGGGGTCGTTCCTGTAATGAAAAAACAAAAGAGTGGTTACATATTTAATATAGCATCCAGGTCCGGCAAGTATGGTTTTCCCAAAGGGGGAGGATATTCTGCCTCAAAATTCGGATTGGTGGGATTAAGTGAATCACTTTACCGTGAACTGGCTAATGAGGGGATAATGGTTACATCAATCTGCCCAAGCTGGGTTAACACCGATATGGCGCGAAAGGCAGGAGCTATAATATCAGCGGAGGATATGATCCAGCCTGATGATATAATGAATACAATCAACTGGCTTTTAAATCTTTCCCCTGGCGCTTGTGTAAAAGAGATTATCCTGGAATGCAGGAAGAGCGTTTTATGAACGGTATAAGAAGCTTGCGGAAATCGGTTTTCCAGAAAACCACATCATGGCGGCGGCGCTAATTATTGGTTACCCCGCGATGGAACCGGCAGTCCCAAAAAGAAAGGACGCCAATATTCTGAAAGTTGTGGATTAGTATCAGAGAGTTTTATTGAAAATCAAAAGATCTGAAAATGAAGAAAATTTCAAAATCACATATTATTTTATTGAGCGGCGCGATGATAACTTTTTATCTGTTGCAGCTTTTCAGTTTTCCCAGAAGTTCCAATATAATTCTGCTGATTGGCGCTCTGAAAATTGTTGTTATTTTATTTTGTTTGATTTACGCATTCATTAAAATTCGCCCGATAAAAAATGCGCTGCTTTTAATTCTTATTCAGATCATATTGGTTTATGGTTCTTTTCATCTGTCACTGTGGAAAATTACAGGGGCTGTTTATCTGAAGCATCATGAAACTCAATACCTGGAAATTCTTGATGTTTTGAAAAACGAGAGGGCATTCTCAGCAATCATATACAGGGAGAATGGTGATTCCGTAAAAATTTTTTCTAATGGGAAGGATACCCCTCTTTTTTCAGATTATGATAAGGAAAGAATTATAAAATTTATGAAAGAACACTATTTCATCGAATTTCACAGGACAGAACATGGGATCGCTTTTATTTATCACCGGTTTATTGATAATATGGGGGGTGTTGTTTACTGCGAAGATCCGGTGATTAAAAGCAGGATAGAGGCTTATGAACATGATTACAGAAGTTATGAGAAAATTTTCGGGAATTGGTACTTTTACTCACACGGAGGTTAAAAAACATATAACGATATCAGATAGACTGGCAGAGCCAGAAAAATATTGAATCCGAAGAAAGAATCGTACTCGTCTTTACTAAAACACCCAGGTTATTCAAGAACGAGAACGATTACGAGTACCGCTTCGCCCCCAGAGGGATGTTCCATGTGTACGAAAAAATTTTTCCATCTTGCGTAGAATTTAACTGCTAACTGGATAATCAATCTGTTTTTATCCTTCAAATATATGCTGTCAATATCTCAGAAGGGGAAATTTTTCCCGCTTGACTGATTGATATTAAATGGATAACTTACAAATATCATAAACATTTTGAAGTGCGTCGTTTTACTGTCTGCCTGCTTCCGACCGATGAACTTATTGATATGAAACGAAAAAAATTGCATCCTGAAGAAAATTCGGTTGACAGCGAGACTCAAAACTATCAGAGTTTTAAAAGATATATTAAATTCAGGGAGCCGTTATGGATAAACAAGAATCTTTGTCAGCCGCATATAATGAATTAAAAAACGCGCTGATGAAAAATGACATCAGCAAGCTTGATGAAATAATACTTGATTTTTACGAGGGATTCAGCCTGAACGGAACAGTGGAAACTAAAGCTGAAATATTGGAAAGCTTTAAACCGGGAGGGGTAAAAATCAGTAAATATTCTGTCGATAACCTCATCAAGGATATTCATGATAACATCGGGATCATCACCGGGAAGGGTGAAATAGAAGGCTCATTCGAATCATGGGAATTTCATCATGATGTTCTTTTCACAGATATTTTCTTACTTGTGGAGAATGATTGGAAATATTACAAATCGCAGGTAACTGAAATTTCATCCGGTAGCTGAATTGCAGGAGGATGAATTCTCTTATTGATTACTTTTCCCGGTAGTTGGACAGGCAATATAAATTATGGAATATATAGACCAAAACAGAAAAATGAAAGAATATACAATTAAACTTAATGAGGAGGAGGCTATAGTACTTTTCGAATATTTCAACAGATTCGATAATACTAATTCGTTGGCTTTTGAACATGCGGCCGAATACCTTGCGCTTCAAAAACTGGCTGGTCAGATAGATCAGACAACTGCCGCAATGTTTAGACCGAACTACGATAAAATTCTGGAAAAGGCCCGGGAAAAAGTCGCCAAAGGATTTGAAGGTGAAATGCCGGGATTAAAAACATGTCAATGAAATCGTGGAATAATTGAAAAATATCACAAGAATTTGTTAGCCTTTTATTACTCGAAAAGATTGCCAGGGCCGGATAATTCCCCGGCTGCGGGGTTACTTTATTCCCCGAAGTTTTTCATTTATAATTCACAATTCATCATTCATAATTATCAGTCAGCCGCCTCTCCTTTCCAGTGTTCGAAAAACAGGGCCACTTTTTCGAAAATATTTTTGCCGGTTATCACTTCCAGTTTTTCGATCAGCGAGCCTATTTCCTCATAAAATGAATCCTGACCTATCCAGCATCCTTCAAATTTTTCCTTTTGTGTATATTTTTTATCTATTCCCTCACTCATTACGTAGAGAATTACGAGAAAATCATCTGTGAGAGCGATGGGGTGGGTAATAATATATTCGGGAAGTATATCAAGGGGAGAGATAAGGTAAACCAGGGCGAGACTCACTTTAATTCTGAATTCGGCCGGCAGTGAGGTATCGGCCAGCATTCGGCAGAGACAGACAAACATGTCGGGAATAAGAAGGATAAAATCAAATTTATCATCTTCACATTCCTTCACAAGATGAATTACCCTCGCTTTGTAATTTTGGTAAATAATTTTAGGATTTTTAAGTATGGAGCTCAATTGTGAGGAGAGGTCTTTTTTACTGTCCATTATCCAGCTTACAACCCGGTCGAGATAATGCCAGATAACCTCCCGTTTATCCTTATCCTGGGTGCACTCATAATTTATCCAGGCTTTGAATGACAGCTCAACGAGACTGTTAAATTCTTCCGGGATCTCAACCTTATTATCTTCTTTTATGTAATAATAATTGCCATTATCATTGCGGGGGAGTTCATCTTCGCAATCTGTACCTTTCGCGACCGGCAGATATTCTTTCGCGGGCCCATCCTCAAGTATCTTATAAAACTCTTCAGAGATCAGTTCGATAAATTCCAGAGGCTTGATTTTAGACAAAGGTTCCGAAAGATCAGCCATTATTTGCTGCGCGTCAATATCACCGAAAAAATCAATCTTACTCATAAAACCTCCGAATTATTTTCAGGCAGTATCTTATAACATTTTCCCTGCCCGGAAGAGCTCAGTAATTGTTATTCCATCCCCGCGGAGAAAGAATAATTTGTCATGTTTCAATATTATGAAATTATTAATAAATTATCATAACTTTTTTTTGACAGCTCAGTTCAGATTTTTTAACAGTTTATTAAAGTTTGAAACTCAGCATCGGTATCAGCTTTTCCCAAACACAAAAAACACAAGGAAGGCACAAGAAGAATAACAAAGAGGCGCTGACAATCGTAACCCCGCCAATTTCTGAACCATGATTAGAGGCTTGGCTGAATAAAAACTATAAGTCGGCAGCATATTATCTTTGCTGCCAATAATTAGTTTTATATATTTGTAATAAAAACTGAAATCAACAAGAATAAATTAAATATCGACGGACTTAAAAGCCCGGTTCCTGGGAAACTGATATTATCAACAATGAACAAATCATTGATTTTTTACAGTGAATCTGAACCTGATCTGAAAAAGAGCGCCATTGACTGGAGAATTCACTCACTTGTTCAGAATAGAGTGTTGAACAGAATTGGACGGGGAAAATATGTTTTTTGGAGATAAGCATAATTATATTCCGGAAATTGATCCTAAACTGATACAACTTAACCAGCTGATTGAAAAAAACTTTCCTTTTCTGAATAATTGCCTTTGGTCAACTTCATTATTTAATGAGTTTATGCTCCCATCAACCGGGAAAAATATTTCTGATAATTGAAGTAGAAAGTGACGCTACTGATCCTGTTTTTTATTTTCTTAAAGAATCCGGTTATTCTGTATTCCTTAATCCTGATGAAGAGTTGCTGAACAGATATTTACCTGATGATAAAGAGGTTTGCATAGTTAAATCCCTTGTTACTGAAGCGCCTGTTCAAAAAATTCAGGGAATTCAGACAACTACCCTGGAAAAATTATTGGTTGATCTGTTTACAGACACACATATTTTAATACACCTGCCAGGGAGCCGAGAGGGACAGAATATTCAAAGAAGCAATCAATAAGTATATTGTTAATGAAAACAAATTGTTAAGGTACGCTTCCCGAAGAGGAAAAAAAGTGCAATTAGACATTTACCTAAATAAAGTATCTAAATATCGGCAGCAAAGCTGAGTTTGCTGCCAAATTATAGAATTATGATCGATAAACAATCACTTGATATAGAATGGATAAATAACGTATCCTCGAAAAAAAGAAACGCGGACAGGATACTTGTTGAAAAAGTTATCAGAGCATTATTATTGCTCGAAGGTCTTGCCAGGGTTAAGCTGGATTTTGTATTTAAAGGGGGCACGGCGCTGATGCTGCTTTTAAATTCTTCAAAAAGACTTTCAATTGATATTGATATAATAATTCAGGAATGAACAAGAAGAGCTTGAATCTTTTTTCCGTAAATTTGTTAAAGAGCAGTTGTTTAATAATTTTGAGCTGCAGGAAAGAACTACAGAATCAAAAATTCATAAGGCGCATTACAAATTTTATTATACTCCCCTCTATAAAACACGAGTTGAAGAAGAGTTTATTTTGCTTGATATATTATTTGAAAAAGCAACATATTAAAACATTTCTGATATTCCTTTAACCTCTGATTTTGTAATTTCAAATGACGAAAATATTTTAGTCCAGGTTCCATCTGCCGAAGATATTTTGGGTGATAAACTTACCGCGTTCGCGCCAAATACAACCGGAATTCCATACTTCAAAAATGAAACAAGTATGAGTATGGAAATTATAAAGCAGCTTTATGATATCTCAGGTTTATTTGTAGTTATCACAGATATGAATGTAGTCGCGGAAACCTTCAAATCTTTTGCGGAAACAGAACTGAATTACCGGGATAAAAATAACCTGCGTTATAATGATGTCCTGAGTGACATTATTGATACAGCATTATGTATCACAAGCCGTGGGAAAGCGGGTCAAGGAAATTTTGATGAGCTTCAAAAAGGCATTTACAGGGTATCCGGTTTTATTTTTTCCGAAACGTTTCACCTGGATAAAGCAATTACCGCATCCTCAAAAGCTGCTTATGTCGCGGCGGCTATAAGATACAACCAGAATAATGTTGAAAAATTCGGCAATCCGCTGGAAATGAAAGAATGGGAAATAACCAATCCTTTATGGCCGAAAATTAACAGGTTGAAAAGGACAAATCCGGAAGCCTTTTTTTACTGGTACAAAATGCACAAGTTACCTGAGTATAATAACGAGTAGATCAACAGTGACCGCGCAAACAATCAATCGGTATCGCCATCGTTTTTGCCCACTCAGAACAAAAGGACACCCCTGCGCAACAAGAAAAATGTATCATTTCGTTTTCCATTCACAATTCATAATTCACCATTCACAATTATTTCCAGACCACAAATCCCGCCATCAGGCTCTTACTCTTACTCTGATTTTTTCCAACCATAAAGAACACAAGGAAGACACAAGGCACAAAGAAAGAATAAGGCAAAATCACTCCGGATAGATAAATAACCAATTCATACCTCATTGCAAATATTGGATTTTTTGTTATCTTTTATGATTAATCTTGAAAAGTAATTTACACTTATTTACAAATAAATATACCGGGTCAAATCAGGAAAATCTGAAGTTAATTTTATTCAGGAGGGGAAAAATGAAAAAAGAAATTATTAAACAACTTACAGGTGATTTTGAATCGTATGCTAATGAGACCACTAACGAGATAGAATTCTGGTTTGCGAGGGATCTTCAGCATTTACTGGATTATAGTGAATGGCGGAATTTTAATAAAGTTATAAACAGAGCGAAAACCGCATGCGAAGCTTCCGGCCATAAAGTAACAGACCATTTTGTTGACATCAACAAAATGGTTGCTATAGGCTCAAACACAGAGCGGGAAATTCCTGATTTGATGCTAACTCGTTTTGCCTGCTATCTGGTTGCCCAAAATGGTGATCCACAGAAAGAAGCTATTGCATTTGCTCAAAATTATTTTGCTGTTCAGACCAGAAAATATGAACTAATTGAAAAACGTATAAATGACTGGGAACGTCTGAATGCAAGGCGTAAACTGACCTTATCGGAAAAAGAACTTTCTGAACTGATATTTGAGCAGACAGGTGATGATAAAAACTTTGGTATGATTCGCAGTCGCGGCGATCAGGCTCTTTTTGGTTTTACAACAGGTGAAATGAAGACAAAGTTGGGAATTCCAAAAAGTCGGCCGTTGGCTGATTTTCTGCCCACAATAACAATTAAAGCTAAAGACTTCGCGACCGAAATTACAATTTTTAATGTTAAAGAGAAAGATATCAAACACGGGCATAGAATTGCGTGGGAGCACATTAGAAATAATAAAGGAGTAAGAGAATTATTATTGCAGCGTGGGATTAAACCGGAAGAGCTCCCACCTGAAGAGGATGTGAAAAAACTGGAAAGACGGGTAAAAAAGGAAGACAAAACATTCATCGAAAAACCAGATAAACTAAGAGATGATGATATTCAGCAAAGTTAAATGGCAAATTCCACGCAAAGACCGCAAAGAATAAAGGAACGCGAAGCGCGCGAAGAAGAACAGGATTAAATTTCGGTATCGGTATCGTTTTTGTCCCCCCCCAGAACAAAAAGAACACCCCCGACAAAACCACAAATTCCGCCATCATACTCTTACTCTGATTTTTTTTAACCACAAAGAACACAAAGAAGGCACAAGGGACACGAAAAGAATAACAAAGAGGCGCTGAGTCTCTTTCCCCGCCGATTCCTGAACCTTGATTAAGGGATTAAAGGATTGAAGGATAAAATTTTCGTATCGGTTTCGGCGTCGGTATCAGTATCAGCATATCCATACTCTGATTCTTTAAATTATTAATTGTATACATTTTTCCTGTTTTATATCTGATTGATTGCTTTAGGGTTATTGTGTTTTGCGATATATATTAATATTATTACTTACTGAATTTAACTATATTGAGTTTGGGAACATACTCGAACCAAAATTCGAGATTCACAGTGACATTTTATAAATGACTCTATTGCAAAGCTATATAATTTATCAGCATGAGAATAGTTTATTATGATGAATCCGGCGATGATGGATATCCACAGTTTTCATCGCCATTGTTCTGTTTAACTGCGGTTTACATGCATTATCTCAGTTGGAAAGAAAATTATAATGCTGTAATTAATTTTCGCCGGGAATTAAAGACCGACTTTAATTTTCCAATGAAAATGGAGATGCATACAAAACAATTTTTATTAGACAAAAATCCATATAGAGATTTTAACTTTAGCCAGAATGAAAGGAAACGAATCCTGAAACTTTTTTGTCATTTTATTTCAAGACTTGATTTAAAAGTTATAAATGTTGTTATCATCAAAGAGAAATTAAAAAGTGAAACTTTTGATATTTTGGACACAGCGCTTACTTATTCTATTCAAAGAATTGATAATGATATGGCTTCCGGAGCCGATTCAAATGACAGATATTTATTTATTACAGATCCCGGACGACTTGGAAAAATGAGAAGCACTACAAGGAGGATACAAAAAATAAATTTTATCCCTTCTAAATTTTCTGTTGGGCAATATCGAAAAGAAATTAAATATCTTATTGAAGATCCCCTGCCGAAGGATTCAAAGGAATCTTACTTTATTCAAATCTCAGATCTGATAGCTTACTTAATAAATATCTATTCATTGATAAAATTTGATTTGGGTGATTTACCAAACCGATTAAAATTGTTTACTTCGTTTGATGATATTGAAGAATGGCTTAATATTTTGAAACCAATTTTTAATACAAAGGCTTCAAAACATAATGAATTTGGAATTGTATATCACCCCAGGCCATAAAAAAGGCGGTCATAAGACCGCCTAAACTTTACACCACCTACGATGCATTCGCATTTTCAGTGGTTCACTACAAATATAGCATTCGTAGTTAGTTTTTGCAAGTGAAAAACATTATCAAAACAAATACGGATTGACTACTCACTCCGGGGGCTGAGCCTGTCGAAGCCCAGAAAGTAACGCCACCCCATTGCCTGAACCTTGATTGAAGGATTGCCATGATTAGATTTTCGCAATTGCAATCGTTTGTGACTTTTCCTAAGGGGCAAATTCCACGCAAAAAATGCAATCTGATTTTTCAGGTAGCCATTAAGAAAATTCTTTTCAGGAGAACACTTGACTTAGTGTATCACAATGTGTTATATTTATTTTATGCTGAAGTTAAAAACAAAGTGGTTTAGTAAATGGGCCATAAAGAATTCAGTTCCGGATGAGGTTTTACTAAAAACCATTATTGATTTGGCCGGGAATCTGAATACCGCGGACCTGGGAGGTGGTTTATTTAAAGTGCGCACACCCAGAGAAGGTCATGGCAAAAGCAAAGGATTCAGAACAATAATTGTTTATAAGGAAAATGATAAGGCAATTTTTATTTATGGTTTTTCTAAATCAGAAAAAGAAAATTTGAATAGAGCCGAGCTAAATTACTTTAAAAAACTGGCCGGCGATTTATTACGAATTGGAAATGATGAATATTTACAGCTTATTGAAAATGGTAGTTTTATTAGTCTGAAGGAAGAAATATGAGAGAAACATTAAAGCGCGCGATAGGTAGTACAGTCCAGGATTTAGTCAATCACGGGTTCAAAACATCATTTACCGGGAAAGAATTAAATGAACTCGGGGTAAAAATTCCTGAAGTAAAAATAAATGCGCAGGATATCCGTGATATCCGGGCAAAAATAAATTTGAGTCAGACGGTATTCGCTAAATTATTGAATGTCAGCTCATCATCGGTAAAACAGTGGGAACAGGGAACAAGAACGCCCTCAGGTTCAACAAAAGTGTTGCTGGAGTTGCTTCAAAAGAACCCGACAATCCTGAATTACAGAATAAATAGTGATTCTTCCGTCTCACAAAATATGTGATGTCCCACAAAACCCCCGGCAAAAATTCTCACGCAAAGCCGCCAAGACGCGAAGAAGAACAGAATTTAAGGATTGCCAGGATTAAATTTCAGTATCGCCTTCGCAATCGTTTTTGCCCCCAGAACAAAAAGAACACCCCCAAGACAACCACAAATGCCGCCATCATACTCTTACTCATACTCCTACTCTTACTCTGATTTTTTTTAACCACAAAGAACACAAAGAAGGCACAAGGGACACAAAGAAAAAATAAATTAAAAAATTCCACAATAATTATTCATTATTAATTGTTAATTATTAATTTTTTTTCTTATTTTGCGTCTGACTGATTGTGTTTGGGGTAATAAGCGCTCGAATTAGCGGTTTATTGTTTTTTACGAGATAGATTAAATATGGTTTTTTTATGGAGTAATGTGAGTTGCGTGGCGGAGCTGGTGCGGGATATTTATTATCATCAAGCTTGGAATTTTAGGTGCACATGTTGCTATTCCAGCTGCTCTTATAGGTTTAGCAATTGGCGCTTTCATTGGCAATCGTGTTGGTGCAACTATTGACGACACTAATGTTCCGTGCCCCAAATGTGGGAAAACAATGTCAATCTGATTTTGATGTTAAAGTGAAATCATTCACTGGTAATAAATATATGACAGCATAGATTATTTTTAATAAGTAATAATGGACTTTCTAACTGTGATAATGCAGGGGAGTTGGTTGTTCTTATAAGAGCATTTGTCTTAAAGTTAACTGAAAAGACGCCTGAGCTTTAATCTTTTAGTTGTATGATAATATTGGGAATACTATATGAAAGATTACCAATTTAATTTTGATGAAAATGAGGACAAAAAATCTCTCCGAAAAAAATTGGAAGATGCAAAAAATGAAGCAAAAGAATTAGGGGGATGGCATTCATTTAAAAATGGAGAATGGTTATTCAAGCTCATCAAAAAATCATTCCAAAACTATTGGGAAAAAGGAAATGCGGACTATTTTAAGAAAAAGTACAAATCAGATGATGAGGAATTTCTTTATAAAAAATTAGTTAGTATTACAGCACGAAATGCTGCTTTACTTGGAGGTGTTATTGGTGCAACAGTTTCCATTGATGAAATAATTGCAATTATAGAAGCAATTGCGGCACCCGCGACTGGGGGAGGAAGTACTGTCCCTATTCCCGCACAATTTGCGGTAGCTCTAGCTGCACTCTCTGGCGAAGCTATTTTGTTAGTAAGAATGCAACTCCAATTAGTCGCCAACATTGGTAAAATATATAATGTTAATCTTGATCCAGATGATCCAGAAGACATTTTAACAATTCTTGCCTTTGCTCTTGGTGGATCTGTTGCTGAAGAGGCTGGAAAATTCGGCATGAAAGTCGGGGGTAAAATAGCTGCAAATACTGCTAAAGGAATATTAAAAAAGGAGACGCTTGAGGCCTTTAAAAAAATAGGCGCAAAGCTTGGTGTAAAAATATTACAAAGAACAATTGTAAAATATATTGTTCCACTTGCATCGATAGGGATTGGCATGGGATGGAATTATTTTTCAACAAAAGCGATTGGTAAAATTGCATCCAAACATTTCAAGAAAAGAATAATGAATAATTGAATTAGGTGCAAATATGTCAATTAAAACATTCATTGTAAGAAATGGAATTAATATAAAATACAAGGACTATGGAAAAATGGTTAATCTTTCTATCGATTCAGAAAATAAAAAAATTGAATTTGAAGTACTGTTAAAGGGAGAAAAGGAAAGTGTTTCAATAATTATTGACAAATACGAAATTATCAAAAAGAATGATGATAAATTTATTAAGTTTAATAAAATCTCAGTCTCGCGTGAATGGGTAGATGTTTTACTAGAGAACGTTGTTGTCCCAAAACTTGCACCAGGGAAATTGATTAAGATTAATTCATTATATGCGTGTATCCTTGATCTATTAATCTAATGTTTTTCAGAACAAGGTTTAAAGATTTATTGATTTCAAACAATAAGGATATATTTTTTTTTGCATAAAAAACAAGTATTTGTTCAGCCAAATTATGAATTTGATCTTTGGAAAATTCACTAACAACAAACTATTATGATGATTCAAAAATATCAGTCAATCATTTAAGACAACAACCACAATAGAAAAGTTGAATTTGCATATTCCAATAAATCTGAGGAAGGTAAAAATGCGGCTACCAAAAAGATTGGAGAGCAATTTGACTTCCGTTAGCACCAAAAGAGATAGAAAGCAGAATAAATTGAATGATAATTATAAAACATTATATTTATTAAGAATATTTCTACAGTCTGAACTGAAAATTAGATAATAAATGGTCGATTATTTTAACATGGTGGTCAGAAATATTTCCAACTAAGTCTGACTATATGCCAGAAAACAGGGTGAACATGAAAAATATTTTCAATAATCAATATAAACTTAAAGCTGTTTACTTACTTTGGGCCACTTTTCACATAATTTTATTTGTGATAAGCGGTAATTTTATCTCAAAATACAAGGGCGTCTTTCTTTATGAAAAGGATTTCTATCCGTTTTCTTCATATTCTAAACTAAAAGATTACGATGCATCAGAATTAATAGTTTATCTTATTATACCGTTATCCTTGTATTATTTTATTCAATTGTGGCAAAAAAGGAAATTAGATTGATAGTGGACAATATGACTTACAATGACATTGATGAAATTAAATCATTTGGGTTTAAAGGATTTGTAACTGTAAAAGAGTTATAAGAAAGTAATTGTCGGCAAGCTCCATCAAAATCTGGTATATACTTTATTCTTTATCTGAATGATTCAAATATTAGAGTAATTTGTAAAGATATATTATCATTAACCAAGCTGAACTATAATTCCTGCATATATGGTAATGGGCTACCTGTGACTTTACGTTTTGCAAATATTATTGGCGATATTTTAACAGCAGGGATTGATAGTGATGTGGGAGCATTGCAGTTTAAACACTATCTATAATGGAAAATATAACAGGCCTATATTTCAACCCATTTTTTGCATTTGGCTTACTTAAAATTATTAACTATATTCAATCTTAATAGTTATTCTATAAAATAGTTCTGATAAATAATCTTTGTTTCATTTCCATGGTTGTTGTTAATTTGGCAACTGGACTGCTTTGGATCAATTGCTTAATAACGGTACCATTAACTTACATGAGAATTTGTATGAAGAACATTAAAAATGCTGATGAATATTTTTCTGAATTTAAGAGTAAGAACTCTGAAAACGATTCATATAATGATGCTTTAAAAAGTGCCTATGATATACGAAAATTTGAACTGGAAATGTATTGGAAAAGAACAGCATATTTTTGGACTTTGACGGGTGTAGCCTTGGCAGGATATATATCAATTATTTCCGGCAATGGAGACGATGAATCGAAAGAAGTCTTTGGTTTTTTAGTTAATTGTATTGGATTAGTGTTTTCATTTGGGTGGTACCTTGTAAATCGTGGGAGCAAATATTGGCAAAAAAACTGGGAGTCACATGTAGATATATTGGAGGAGAAAAAGGTTGGTTCTTTATATAAAATGAATCTAAATCCATCACAATTTAAATTTATAAATTTATCCGGCGCATACCGTTTTTCTGTATCAAGAACAAATCAGATATTAAGTTTATTTATTGTTACTATTTGGTTGTATTTGTTTGTCTCTAATCTTATATCGAATTTTTCAATTGATTGTAAATTCATATTCATCTTGCTGATAACAATATTTTTTATTATTTATTTGATATTAGGAACCCGTATAAAATCACCCATTCCCAATCAAAAAGTTGATTTTGTTTTGAGAGAATATGAATAGAATTATAATAAGCTGCTTATAACCGAACACCAAAATGGTTTTAGTTAGATGTAATTTTATGGTTTACCTTTTTCTTTCGGAGATGCAAATACATGGCAGTACCAAAACACATTTTCATAGACACAAGCGTACTTGATGGGTGCTCCTTCAACTTCGAGGCTACTGCCCTTAAACCCATCGTGGACGCCGCTTCGGAGACATCCATAACGCTTCTCCTCCCAGAACCTACAGAAAGGGAGATGTGGCGCCACATTAAGGGACGTTCCGAGGAAGTGTTCGATGCCTTGAGAAAGGCTCAGCAACGCGCTCCCTTCCTAAAGAAGTGGAATAAGTGGCCGCTCAATAACAAACATGACTTCATGCTTACTTTTAATTTGAACTCTATGGCAAGCAAAGAGCTTAATGAGTTCTTCGACCTGTTTACTGTCGTTAAATTAAAGTCATCTGATATCAATGTTGCAGATGTCATTCAATGGTATGAAAATGGAGATGCACCTTTCGGGAAAGGAAAAAAAAAGGCGGAATTTCCAGATGCATTTGCTCTCTCATCGTTGCTGACTTTTGCGAAGAGAGAAAACCAAACTATTGCGATCATCTCTAACGATGACGACTTTAAGAATGCGAGCGACTTATATGACTGCCTCTTTTATTACCCGACAGTCGGTAAGTATGTTGAATCGTTACTTCTAAGCGAAGAACATGTAAGGAAGGTTCGAAAGATTCTCAACTTCAACTCGGAGATGATATCGGATGGCATTCGAGAAAAATTCGTATCACTCGGTTTCTACCCGGTGGATGATTTGGGTGCTGAACTCGAGGATGTTGAAGTCGAAGAACTTGAATTCTCCGAACTAAGCATCATCGGTACTGGCCAGCAAGAGGTCTCTATTTCTTTCCAAGCTGCTGTTTCCTTCTGGGTTGAGGTTAAACTAGACGAAACCGATTGGCAGGGACCAGCTTGGCGCGAAGAAAGAGTGCTCGGCTATACGGATATCAACGGGATTGCCAAGTTGACAGTTAATAAAGATTGGTCCGTTTTTGATTCACTCAATCTTTTGACAATTGACGAGGATGATATAGGTGTTGAGACAGACTTGGACACATGGGATAGAAGATAGAAATGCCAATGTGCCTCATGGACGTTGACAGCTTCGTATGCGAATCAGGCATTCATTAGTCTCCCTCCTCCCCCCCAACCTCAAATAAACCACTCCCCAAATTCAGATTTATCTGAGGTGATTCTTATCCTTTCATTGCCTTCTTCCGCTGTGGAAGGGGAGGAGATTTCGCCTTGTTTCATGAGCTGGAGGATTTTTATGGTTTCGTTGTAGTCGCGGATGACGCTGATGGTGAATTCATTTTCAGTTTCCGGTTTTTCACGGTCGTAGCCCCTTTTTCGCACTATGTTGAGCAGGTGAATTTTGAGGGGGCCGGTGATGTTTTCCTCATCAAAATCGACATACTGTTTCATCTGTTCCGCGGCCATTTCAATTTCACT
Organism: Melioribacteraceae bacterium; assembly: GCA_963677445.2. Lineage (GTDB taxonomy): Bacteria > Bacteroidota > Ignavibacteria > Ignavibacteriales > Melioribacteraceae. The sequence goes on from CAXXGF010000056.1 coordinate 18,919, forward strand.
TTCGAGCGCCTCCTCATCGGGAGTTCTCGATTCATTTATAAAATAACTGCCCCATAGAGGGAATCTTTCCTTTACCCATTCAGTGGTTAAATAAGCCATTTTAATCCTCCTTTTTTACCAGTACAGCCTGGTCGTCATATTTATAAAGCCCCAGTTTGTTATATTCATCCGGGTGGATTTTGTAACCCTGTTCATAAGCCTGTTTGATTATCTGCAGGTGTTCGGTAATGTTAACCGGTTTTGATTTATCTATCGAAAAACCGGGGTAACCTTTCACCGTAAAGTTTCGGTCAACCAGCATCCGTATAAGTCTGTTTATTCCCGCCTCAATGAAACAGATATCCGATATTGCGATTTCCCTTTTCACCTGGTAGGCGGCCATATTCTGTCCCACCTGCAGACCGCTGGAATTTTCCACAGCGTTGGCGTGCCCAAGTATTGCCACCGATATGCCCCGGTCGCATGATTTCACCAGTTTTTCATGATCGCCGCTATTCCTTTTGGATTCAATAATCTCCAGGTCTGTTCCCTGCGGAGCTATTCCCCTGCTGGAATTGCCGAGCGCGAGCACACCCTTTTCCACCTCATCCCGGAAATTACGGTCAGCCCCGGGCGGGTACTTGCCGATAATAAACGCCTCCCCGAATGTTTCAATGAATGACACCCACGATTTTAACCCGAATTCTTTCAGTATATAATCCCTGAGCACCGAAAGCAGCACAGGATTTTTATCGGAATATAAAACGAGGGCGGCCTCTTCCGGTATATCTTTTGTTTCGTTAAGCCAGTCGATAACCACCTGGTTTTCATCAATTATCCTGAAATAACGCTGGTTGATTTTTTCAGCCGAACTTACCAGGTGCCTGCCATTTTTAACCTCCCAGTTTAATTCTACCACCGAGAATTTTTTCAGCAGCGCGTCAAAAATATCCCTGAATAGTTTGTTCATATCCAGGTTACCCAGGACCGACCGGACAAAATCACACACCTCAATATCTTCCTTCCCCCCTGAAAACTCGGTAATTCTCCAGGCGCTGGAAAAACCGGCCATTCTCCCTATAAGGCATCCGCTTGTATGAGAGTCGATTTCCGCCTCTTCCATCAGTCCGATGAGGTCCCTTACATATCCCGCGCGGTACTGCTTCACGGCGTTCTTGAAAAAACCGGGACTGAAACTCACCCGCGGCGGGTAAATCCTTCTGTTGATATTTAACATATATTCCTCCTTTAACGAAATTGTTTATTCTTTAATGATTTAAAACTATTATTCATCCTGTAGCGCCCCGACATAATAAAGGCGGTGGCCAAAGCGTCGAGGCCGTCAACTTTTTCTTTTTCCTTCCCGAAAGCGAGATACTGCCCCCGGTACCGCTGAAAATCAGCGTTGGAGATTATCTGCTCATTGTAATAAAAGGCTCCCGTCTGGTGAGGGAAAACCAGGTTCATGATCCTCTGCTCCTTGTTGCTGCCATAGTTTTCCGTTTTCAGATCTTTCGCGCTGAAAAGATAGATGGGAATATTCCTCCCCGACCGCGCGACCCGGTTTTCATACCAGGGTTTTGCCGAAAACCACTGGTTGAAGTCATTTTCGAAAAGCAGTACCTTCCACATTGGGAATACTCTGGAAATATTATCGACATAATCAAAAACCTCCGGGTAACCCTCCTTCCTGATATAAATATCGAGGCAGACATACTGACCGCTCTCCGTTATGCCTATCGTGGCGAGCGCCTTAAAACACGCTTCCGCCGATACCCCCGTGCCGGGATCGAGCGCGCTGAGTGAGGTCACTATTTTTATTGTGTTGATATTTATCTCCCTTATCCATTCCGGCTGGAAAATTTCCCCTTTGCGTAACGGGCTGTCCATATATTCCCCCATCCAGACGTCATAAGGAATTTCTTCCTGCTTGGTTACCCAGAAGTTATCATCATAAAGTGAATGCCCCGGCCAGTTTGTTTTTCCATCGGAGTCGGTGGCGGGAAGACTGAAGTGATTGCCGGGATTCATTTCGGCCAGCCGGCGGATGGGGCAATCCTCACTTATGCTGTTACCCAGGGTGATACAAAGCCCCGTTTCCTCCATCTGCCCGTAAACTTCCGAGGTGATAAACCCGGTTACCTTTTCATTATCCTGGTCACTTGTAACGGTGTTTTTATTATAAAGATCATCATTTACCGACACCTCAAACCGTTTAAATTCATCATCGGTAATTCCCCTTAGTCCGGTCATCACACTTGTGGCTATCAGGTGTTTATTATTGACGATATAATGCCCCTTCCTGTTCTGCGTGATCCTGATGTTATAATCATATACCAGTTTTTTGCTCGATGTCATAAGTCTGATTATAGAGGCGGTTCTCTCCTTCGATTTATCGAGGGTGCGCAGTGAAATATTTATAATTCCGCTTCCGCCGAGAGCCAGCCTCCTTATCACCTTTGTCACGTAAACCAGGGCGCTTTTGCCAAACTTGCGCGCTCCCGATATGGTGTACTTGCCACTCTCAAGTCCCCCGATAAACCGGTGAAGCGAATTCCAGGGTTCTGAAAAAATGTAGGGATAATAAACTTTCGCGAATTCCAGTTCCGATTTGTCGGCCCGCGCCAGTCTTTTTTCTCTTTCCGCCGGGTTCATACCAGAATTATCCTTTTGAGCCAGTTCCTTCCGGCAATATTCATCAAATATTTTTTCGAGCAGATTTTCAGCGGAGGGTTTCATGATTCAGCCTGTTTTTCATTTTTTCCTTAAAATGCCTGATGGCGGTAATCAGCTTATCGGAATAAACCTCCGGGTGTTCCTCCCTGATATGTATGAGCAGATCGGTAAGCATCTGGTACATCACAGGGAGCTGGTACTTGATATCGGTGATCTTTTCGAGAGCTTTCTGGAACCGCGCTATAGCCTCGGCGTCCTTGACGGTAAATTCGTTATTCTCCTTTTCCAGCAGGAAACTTATCTTCTTCAGTATTTTTGCCGCTATCGCCCGCGGTGATATCTCCTCGGGACTCTTTATATCGAGGAACCAGTTTTCATCGGCGGCCCATTTTTTAATGGTCGATTCCGATGGTCGGCCCCCCATCTTTTCCGATATCGCCGCCGCGGTCAACTGGTGATCGGTGTAGAGAGTCCGGCAGTTATTTATTATTTCTCTGGAATATTTATTCATTTCATTTACCCTTTTGTTTTTCCCTGCCCTAAAATATGAAGGAAAATTGGAAAAAGTAGCTCCTTTAATTCCAAATAGATATATGGAATCAAAGGATTTCCGAATGAAATTTTTTCAGGGTAGATTGCTCCTGAAAATTTTATTCACAAAAAGGAGCGAAAAAATGAAAGGGCTTTTTTCAACGATCTTCAACAAAACAACCAGACCGGCAGTGATATTCGGCAGTTCGGTTGAAATAGAAACCGGGGAGGGGGAAAATAAAATTCTTATCGTCCCGGTGGGCAGTTTTCAGAATCACCACAGCGGGCCTCACGAAATAACGGCGGATGATATAAAGGCGATGGAAAAGAACCTGAAATCATCGGGGACAGATATTTTATTCGATTACGGACATGATTCATTATGGAATCCGCTGGCCGAAGCCGCCGGATGGTCGCCATCGGAAAGCGCCGAAGCCCGCGAAAAGGGGTTATATATAGAATACCCGAAATTTACCCCCGCGGCTGAGGAAAAAACCGCGCGGAGGGAATACCGCTATTTTTCACCCGTTTACCGTTTCGGAGGCAAAGATAAAAAGGGAGAGAGCCCCGGGGCGGAACTTTTAAGTGTGGCGCTTACCAACACTCCCTATTTCGACAGGGAAATTGATCATATAAGCAACTCTTACCATTCATTAATAAAGGAGGTCGGAATGACCAAAACCATTTTTCACTTTCTCGGACTTGAGCCGGGAGACACAATAGAAGCGGCGGAAAAAAAGATAGCCGAAATCAGAAAGGAATGCGGCCTGGATGATTCGGATGATATCGATACGCTTCTGAATTCCATCGGCGAGGCGCCCGAAGAGATTGAACGTGATCTCGCCGCCGAGCTTGATGAGATCAATAAAAGGATAGGAGAGCTTGAAAAAACAGCCTCGGCGGGACCCGTTACAGCGGAATCGCTGATTGAAAACGCCGTTAATGATGGCAAAATAATGCCGGCTGAAAAGGAACCCTGGCTCGCTTTCGCCAAAGCTGATTCCGAAAGGGCGGCTGAAATACTGAACTCGAGGGAAAAGAACAGCGCCCTGCCGGGAAAAATTCAGCTCCCGGGCGAAAAGCTTAATTCAGTTACACGTAGCGAGGCTGCGGATTTTATCAAAAACCTCGGAAGAGGAAAATAATTTTAAGGAGGGAATATGTTATTGCGCGATATAAGTCCCAAAGATCCCCTGACAAATGTGGTGGTCGAAGGGCTTGAAAAAACCGCTCCCATACTAAATGATATTCAGTTCTACCGCAAATCGGGCTCTGCCGACAGCGTTCTCAGTTCGAGGGAATCATCCAACAGCTCCATTTTCCGTTCCCTTAATGAGAACAACAGCGCCGATGCTCCCGAACCGGAATATACCACAGTCGCCAAAAAGATCGTTTCATTCGACGCTAAAGTGGATGTCCTGATAGAGGACAGAAATGAGGACCCGGAGGAGGAGCTGGTAAACCAGACCCGCATAGAGGCTGAAAACGCCGGTTATATTCTTCAGGAAAAAATCTTTGAGGGTGATACATCGGAAGACGCTGAAGAATTTAACGGATTGCGGAATCTTACCGACAGCAGCTGGATAAAAACGGTGGCGCCGAACGGGCATGTGGTTCCCCTCGGCAACACCGATTCAAAAGTTACGGCGCAGCAGCAGGCAATTGAGGAACTGCTGAAACTTTTCGCGACCGTAAGAGGAGGGGCCACACACGCCTATATGAATGAATACCTGAAAATACGCTGGCTGACCGTGGCGAAAGCCCTCGGTTATTACCGCCAGGAAAAAGACAGCCTCGGCAACACGATCGAAAAAATCGGCGAGGTGATAATCAGGGGAGCCGGATATAAAAGCAGCGGCGCTCCTCTTCTTCCCTTTGATGAAACCATCGGTTCGGCAGCCGAAAAATGTTCATACGATTTTCGCGTGCCGCTGGGGAAGCAGGATCGATCTTACCGCCCTTACCTCGGCGGGTGTTAAGGCCCGTTACGCCGGTCAGAGCGGCAACTTTTTAATCAACAATATCAATCTCGATATGGCCCTCGTTCTGCAGGATAAAACTTCTCTTGTAATGAGCAGGGGCTGGAGACTGGAATAAAGGAGGAAAAAATGAAAAACAAATTAAACCTGGTTCTTTTTCTCCTGCTGCCCATATTGATTCACGCGCAGGATACTCTTACCACAAACGCCGTGAAAGGTTATTACGGAGCTTCCATTTCAACGGTATCTTTCACAGGAATTATCAGCGGGGGAGACACCCTGACCAGCGGCAGTTTCAGTCTCGATGATGAGGAAACCATATTCAGCCTCTGGCATAGCGCTGAACAGGAAAATGACAGCATCAAAATTGCCGTTATCAGGCAGAGCAGCGCTATTCCGGGAGAGTGGAAAACGGAAAAAACCATTACCACAATCAGCGCCGCCGCTCACAGCCGCGCCCCTGATACTCTCGCCGGAATACCTTTGAATAACAGGCTGCTTTTTATAGCGGACACTACATGCGGCTACATGGCCGGATTTGACATAACTATAACAGCAAACAAAAAATAGGAGGGAAACATGGATAACACTAACGCGATTCGCCTGGAATACAGCAATCTGCCCGATAAACCTGATTTACTGGGCACCGAGGAACTTGAGGATTTTATCGATCTGCTCTATAGCGGCATGGAAGCTTATGAAAAGGCCCGCGAAGATGGCATGATCTCAATCAGCGATATTGTTCTGCTCGGCAGCTTTTCGGTCAATCTTTTCGCCGCGGTCAACGGAGCCTCAGCCGCTCTTTCCGAAGCGATGGACCTGACCGATGAGGAGATCCTCGACCTGGTTGATAAATCGGATTCATTCGAACTTGGAAACAACTGCCCGAAATACCGCCAGCTCGTAAAAGAGCTGCTTTTCAAATTCCAGACTTTCTCACTTTTTTCTTAACCATAATGATGGTCCTCCCGATAGCGGAGGACCTCTTAATTAAAGGAGGATTATATGTCCGCGGAAGATAAATTCCCGTTTGATGAAGAAAACAGCCCCGCGCTGAACGCCATGCTTGTCACTCCCGATGATTCCGGCGAACTGAGCATGATAACCCGCGCCCTTTTTATAGGCATCGGGGGAAACATTAAATGCATTCTGAAAAATGACAGCGATCCGGTTACATTCAATAATATCGTATCCGGTTCAATACTGCCTCTCAGGGTTAAAAAAGTTTTTGATACCGACACAACAGCGTTAAACATCATAGGATTATATTAAAATGATCGGGATAAAAATAGCATTGAACAATATTTCGGCGCCTTCGCTGCTTCCTGAAACCTCCGCGCTGGTTTCCCGAATGACCAACAAACCTGGTCCCGCGCTTCTTTCCAGGATCGATCAGATGATCAGAAATCTGAAATCGGACCGCTTGTGGGACAAACTTGACTGCCTATGGATTTTCGCGATGGATTATGCCGACCAGGCTGTTCTCAACTGGAAATCGCACCGGTTTGACTGCGCGGAGGTTAACTCCCCTATATTCACAGCCGGAAAAGGATTCAAAAGCGGGGGAGTCGGATCATATCTCAACACCAATTTTAATCCCTCTTCGGATGGTGAAAATTACCAGCTCAACAGCGCTTCGATAGGAATATTCAGCCATACCGATCTCGCGGTCTCCCATGTGGATATCGGGGCGGCTAACGCGACAAACTTCGCCAATATATGGCTATATTCAGGGGGCAATTCATATACTTACGTGAACCAGACTTCCTCCAGCCCGGCCGGATTTTCCTCCGCCGACACCGAAGGATGTTATATAGCGATTAGGGATTCTGCCACAAAGATCAGCTTTTATAAAGATGGCAATCGTGAGGTTGAACAGAACGCCAATTCGGGACAGATCCCCTCTTATCCCGTTTATATCTGCTGTTTAAATAACAGCGGAACCGCGAGCTATTTTGGCAACAGGGAATATGGCGCCGCATTTCTCGGCGGTAGATTAACCCCAGGGGAAGTTTTATTATTATCAGGAAGGCTGCGGGAGTTTATAATAAATGAAGGGGCAGAATGAGCGGTGATTTTTCACTGCTCCCCTTCTTATTTCAC
>CAXXGF010000057.1:0-56499 GCA_963677445.2 Melioribacteraceae bacterium
GATTGCTATTTCAAAGAATGCTTCTAATTCGTTCTTAACAACAGGAGTATTTTTTGCCACCGGAACGTTGAAGAGAAGTGATCCGGCTTCAGAAACTTTTACCCAATAACCATTACCTGGCTCAAATGAAGTAACAGGCGTATAAGCATTTGTAAAGCCATAAAAATCTGAAACGATAATTTCATCAGGCTGAGTTATAATGGCATCAACGGGAAACGACTCATTGAAACCGCTAATCAGGTTCCATCCTTCGGTTACTTCCACAATCTGAGTGATTATCTTCATACCGGAGATAGAAATTTGTTCAGGAGAATCAAATTTCATCCAGTAGCCAACTCCACTTTTGAGGGTGTCCTTTTCGACATATCCATTTTCAAAAGCAAAAGCGCTTGTAGCAGCGTTTGGAAAAAGAGAATCTTTTTCCATTGAGGCAGCATCAACAGGAACTGAAACCATGTTCCATCCTTCGGAAACATTAAAAGTAGAAGTAATTATATACTCGAAAAATATGCCGGGTGTTCCGCCAAATTCAAGTGAAGCAACCCAGTTTGCCGGATCATTGTTATCAGCGTCAAAATCAACAAGTTCAAGTGAAGAACCGTCGCCGTCAGCTTCTCCCGGCCAGCCGTTTCCGTCATCATATTCAACGAAGTCAACAACATTTCCAGCGGCGTCAGATATAGCCACATTTTCTCCACTGTTGCTTAACGCGTCGCCAGAATTCCACTGGAATACCTGGTAATCGCCCTGGTAATTAGCTTCATTAACGGTAATTACAATAAATTCCATCGGAGCTATATAAACATTGTCAGGAAAAATAAAGTCAACACCATCAGAAACTGACCAGTTGCTAAGATCAACAGTAACATCATCATTGTTGTAAATTTCAAAAAATTCCCATTCGGTATCATCACCCTTGTCACTTGAGGGATTATAATGAATTTCAGTAATAATAATTTCAGGGTAATCATTGTCTAAGAGTTCAAAATCAAAATCAGAAGGATCACCTGCCACCGCGTTTAATCCGCCTGCGACATTCTGAATGGTAAATACAAAGTTTTCGGTTCCTTCTTCCATTTCATCATCTGTTATGTCGAACATAACAGACTGCATATCACCGCTTCCTGCCGGGAAAGTTACTGACTGGGTTGTATAGTTCCCCAGATCAGCGGCGTCACCGGTTGTAAGAGCGACTTCACATGTTGTCTGTTCTGTTGTTGAAAAATTGCTAATGGTCAGGTTAATTGTGTAAGAGCCATCACCTTCTGAGGCTGTGTCGTTTGATTCTTCGAATTGTACTGTGGTTGGCAGAGGAGAGTTCTGTCCGACAAATTTAATATTATCGGCATAAAGGTTTTCACTTCCGCTGTTACCGTCAAGAGAAATTTTAAGCACGGCATTAGAGTAGCCTGACAGATCGGCGTTAAAAGTAATCCATGTTCCTTCAATGTCTAAATCATCAATATCCTGTCCGATAGTGTTTAGGAGATCAATTTCAAGAGTATTGTCAACAACAACCCAAATCCTTACAGCATCATCCAATTCCCAACCTGTCTCTTTCAGGAAAGCGTCAACATAAACAGTTACAGTTGAAAAGCCTGTAATGTCAACTTCTCCAAAGGTAAGTTCCAATAAACCGTCAGAATCAGAGAATTCAAATCCCTGAAGGCTGTCGCTGAACGCCGTTACATCACCGGTATAATCGGTAATACCGACGTAGTCACCATCTGTAAGACCAACATCATTACGGGTATTGTAATAATATGATGTAAATGATAATTCTGTTCCTGTTGTAGGAGTATAATTCATAACAGGTTCACCATCATGATTAAGGAGAGGGTGATCTGTCGCGGGATCATCTGTGTCGACATACTGTCCGCCAACAGCGACAGTATCTTCAAAGCTTGTATAAGCTATTGTTGTCTGGGCAGAAAGAATCCCGGCAAGAAAAAGTAAGACAAAAAGTGTGGTTAAATACCTCATCGGTTCTCCATTTTAATTTAAAATAAACGTTCAAAATATATTAAATCTGATTAGAGTAACTGCCTGCAAAAGATTAACAAATTATTAAAATATTTCCCGGGTTACATTATTAAAAGGTATCTGAAATATTTGACGATGTTTTTACAAATTTTATACGAATTTATTCAAAACAATTTAATCAAAATTTTAACTGTTTGCCAGTAATTCACTGATTAAAGAAGTTGTTATTTAATTAATGTTTTAAGGTAACTGAATTATGATTATTCTAAATAAATAGACTGGCAAACAGGAAGTAAAGAGTTACTTAAATGATAATTGATAATTAAAAGATCAACCCGGTTTTTAAATTGTATTCCTTTATCATGATAATTTTTGTAAACTGAGGAATCCTGCAGAGATGATACCAGAGACATATTGAATAATCTACCCCCGGGGGACGTTCCGCAATAATTGAACCAATACAAGGTTCTTTTTTATTTCAGTCCGCGAGAGAGAAGGAATCCCGAAACTATGGTTTCAGGCATCGGAAATATTATCATTCACCGGCGAATAGTTTAAACCACCCCGGGCTTGCCATTCCTTCGATATGCTCTGAACATACCCGGAGTATTAAAATCCATTGCTATATTGCCCCGGGTATCGATGGCGATAACGCCTCCGGAACCTCCCATGGAAGAAAGCTTCCTGTTAATTTCAATATTGACAGCTTCAATAACTGATTTGCCCGAATATTCCATCATTGCCGATATATCATAAGCAAATACACTCCTTATATAATATTCCCCGTGCCCGGTGCATGATACCGCGCAGGTTTTATTATTGGCATAAGTGCCCGCCCCGATAAGAGGTGAATCCCCTATCCGTCCATATTTTTATAAGTCATCCCGCCTGTTGATGTCCCCGCGGCCAGATTGCCAGATTTATCGAGTACACAGCAGCCGACTGTGCCATATTTTTTTTCTGTTTTATTTTCCGCTTCAGCTTTAACTTTCAGGTAGCTGTTCCAGCTTCTGTCGGTATAAAAATATGATGAATCAACAAATTCAAATCCCTGTTCAGAAGCGAATTTCTCAGCTCCGGCGCCGGTCAGAAAAACATGGTCAGAGTTTACCATGACTTCCCTGGCGAGGGATATCGGATTTTTAATATGCCTTACGCCACCTACCGCGCCCGCGTTAAGATCAGCGCCATTCATAATGGAGGCGTCAAGCTCATTAGTGCCTTCACTGGTAAAAACAGCTCCCCTGCCGGCATTAAAAAGTGGTGAATCTTCAAGTATATTTATTACCTCAACAACAACATCAACAGCTGCAGCGCCATTTTCCAGCATATCATATCCATGATTAACCGCTTCGGATAGTTTAGTTTTATATTTCAGCGCAATCTCTTCCGGCATCGTTTCTTTATTAATACTTCCGGCGCCGCCATGAACTACCAGTCCGTAATTCCCCTGACTATCATTCTCCGAGCATGACCAAAGAATGAGAAGAATCAAAAAAAGCAGTAAATATTCTGAAAATTTTTAATAAGGGACTCATTATTATTCTCCTGTATATGGTATTCCTTCTTCAATCCAGTCAACTTTTTTACCTTTACAGTAATAATCAAAAAACTGGTTCATTCTGATCGTAAAATCGATCCTGTTTGGATAGGTCCGGAAATGATGAGGTTCTTCCCGGTACTGAAGGAAGAAGCTGGTTTTACCAAGTCTGCGCATAGCAAGATAAAGCTCAATACTCTGATACCATGGAACAGCATCATCTTTATCCCCGTGCCAGAACATCAGCGGTGTATTTATTTTGTCGGCAAAAAATACCGGTGAATTTTCTATATATCTGTCGAGTGAATCCCAAAGAGTTCCTCCGATACGGCTCTGCGCTTTTTCATACTGAAACTGCCGGCAAGTCCGCTTCCCCACCTGATTCCGCTATAGGCGCTTGTCATATTTGACACCGGGGCTCCGGCAACCGCGCAGCAGAATATATCCGTCTGCGTAACGATATAGGCAGTTTGATACCCGCCCCATGAATGCCCGTGAAGCGCGATTTTCCCGGGATCGGCAATGCCATCCTCAATTAGTTTTTTAATACCGGGAATAATACATTTAACAGCCGATTTTCCCGGGCGCCCCACTTCATAAACTATATCAGGTAAAAATATAATATAATCCTGTCCCGCGTAATATGGAAAATTTGGTCTGTGGTTTAACACCATATCATTAAATAAATGAAGCCTGTGAGAATATTTGCGGTAAAAATAGACTATCACCGGATATTTTTTTTCTTTATCATAGTTTTCAGGTTTTATCAATACATCCGTCAAGTCAAGTTAATTCCATCCTCTGTTTTCCACGAAATAAGTTCAGGATTACCCCAGAGAAAAGATTCTGTCTGGACCTGTAAATTTGTCAGTTGTTTCGGTTCACTAAAGGTAATATCGGTAAGCCATAAATCGGGGAAAGTGTTATAATTTTCACATGATACAAGAACATTCTCACTGTTTTTCCCTTTCGCGATAAATTTCCAGGTGTAATCTCCCTGTAATTTCAGTTCAATATTACCGGTTTCCCGCTCCAGCAGCCCGAGTGAAGTGGTTTTACTCTCTTCATTATAAACCGAAACCGGAATCAGTCTGCCGGAGGATATAAATTCCTCCTTTTTATCCATTTTAATTACACGGTAAACTTCTCTGTTTTTTCGACCGGCCCCTTTGGTGATACAATTTAATTCCTTATTGGCAATGTCATAAAACCATATATCATACCTGTCATATATGAATAATCCTTTGTCTGATTCAATCCATCCGGGCGAGCTATAATCGGATGCTTCCGATGGATAATCATGTTCCTCATCTGAAAATTGAATATCTGTTCCAGAGGTTATATTTATTCTCGAGCCTGTTGAGCTTTTAATAATATGCCAGTCCCCCTTTTCAAACCACGACGCGTAATTACCGGAAGGTGAAAAATAAACCCTGAACTGATGATGAGTTATAAATCTTTTATTCGTTCCCCTTTTCAGATCAATAATATAAAAATCGCTGTATCTGCCATCCCAGGTTCTTTCTTTCAGGTAATCGACATCGGTGCGGCCAAAGAAAAAATCAGGGCTTTCCGAATAATATATATATGGCAGATTTTCATCGGCAAGAAAACTCAGCTCCTTTTTCTCAAGATCAAAAATTGCTGAATAAAGGTGTTTCTTTTTTTTATCCCATTCAATTCTTTCATTGGTTTTTATCAATGGATCATCCCAGTGCCAGAGATCAAGCGTATTTCCACCCGCTATTTTTTCCGGATTGAAGTTACTACTGTCTTTTTCCCAAATGTTTTTGTTTTTTTTATCCGGCTTTCTGAATCCAAAAAATAGTCTGTCGGACTCTCTGTTCCATCTTATTTTGTTATCATTCGGCAGGTAAAATCCTTCAGGATAATCAGATTTATCTACAATTTTTTTTGATGCATCATCCCATAGAAACAGTTCAGCCTTATTATTATCAGCGGCTGTATCAATTTCCGCTTTTAAATATGCCAGTCTGCTCTCGCCCGACCACTCAAACTCTCCATACTCATACCCCGGAAGTGTGTCATCAAAAGTAGTCCGCGGTTTATCCTCCTCAATATTAAGGACGATTAACCCGCCGTTATCAGAGGTATCCTTTGTGGTAAAGGCAAGCATAGTCGAGAGACTGTCAAACCTGAAATCCCTGACAAATTTATAAAACCATGTCCTGTCCGATTCAATTGAATAAAGAAGCATATCTTTTGCGGACTTGTCCTCTTTTTTGTTTTTTAAAGAATCGGATAAGTCAACCGAAATCGCGAGCCACCTGGAATCATTTGAAAATTTACAGGAAATAAAATGTTCGAAATTCACTGAATTTTGTTCAGAAAGGTCGAACAAAATCAGTTCCTTCTCCTTTTCTTTTTCTTTATCTTTTTCCACTTCGAAAAAGTCAGGTTCTTTAATGATTGATACATATTCGGAGTTTTTGGTAAAACTGATATCGCCCCCCCTTTCAACTCTCAATATTTCATCACCTTTTGAATTTATTATAACCGCTTCGGCATTGCCGCGGTCCGGTTTCGAAAGAAAGCCGATATACTCGCCATCAGAAGAAATCACAGGTTTTTCTATTTGCCTGAATTTCATTACATCTGTCAGACTGAGAGGTTCTTTTTCCCGGGCATTCAGAAAAGATGAGAGGAATATTAAAACTGCCGCCGAGTATATTGCCGCCTGGAATCTTTCTTTTGTCATTTAAGCTCCGAAATCTGGGTATTAAGCATTACTTAAAAAGGAATTCTCAGTTTTACCTCTTCCCCGATTTCTAATACTTCACGCCACAACTTTTTACGGTGCACGTTCATTTCTTCAAAAAACTCAGGACGGGAAAGGTTGATAGAGGTATTGTTTTCATGCAGTAGCTTGTACTGAATATTTTTATGATATTCGATTGTTTCAAGAGCCTTGTCTATATATTGCAAATAAAATCTGATGAAAAAATAGTGTTGAATATGATTATCCAGAAGAATGATTTTCAGAGGGTTGAAACTGGATTTAAAATAATCTGACTTTGCTTTCAGTTTAAGAAATATGTTTCTGACAGCAAAATAATTTTTCCGGTACACTTTCTTGTTAAAATAATTGAGAAAAGAGAATTCATTTCTGTTTATCTTTTTGAGCAGACGTCCATACTCAGTGATAATTTTCTGGCACTCTTTTACCAGCTTCTCATATTCTTTTACATTTTCATTCAGATCGGACAAGGGCTATATTCCGGTTTAATGCTAATAATATTCTAACATTCCTATAAAAATAAAAAAAAATAGATCATTTTTGACAATTAAATTGTTAAAGAGAGTAACATTTAATAAAAAGAGTATAGATGGATTCTTTAACACATATAGTCGCGGGCAGTCTGACAGCGCAATATATAAGTAAAAATAAAGAAAGCAGAGTCCCGCTTCTCCTTGGCGCGATTGCCGGAACCATCCCTGATCTTGATGTATTGTTTCTTCCTTTATATGATGAAGCCACAAAATTGCTGGTACACAGGGGATTTTCTCATTCGCTGCTTTTTGTTCTTATCGCTTCTCCGGTTTTTGCCTGGGTTATAAAAAATATTTTTCTCAGGAAAAACAAAATCGGATTCAGAGAAATATTAAAAATATTTCTTTTTTCCATGTCGGGACACATTTTACTCGACACAATGACAAATTACGGCACGCAGGTTTTTTATCCTTTCAGTGACGCGAGATTCTCTTTCCGCACAATTTCGGTAGTTGATCTTTCTTTTACCATCCCGCTTCTTATCGCTCTGATACTGCTAATTTTCCTGAAGAATGTCAGGAACAGAAAAATCATACTTAATTCCGCGTTATTTTTCGCGCTGCTTTATCTTTCTTCGGGAATAATAATAAAACAGTATGTAAACAGTGTCATAAGTGATCGGATAACTGAAAAAAATATTAACTCAGAAAAATTTATAACAACTCCCTCGCTCATGACTTCTCTTTTATGGCGAAGTGTAATAAAATCGGAAAATGGTTATTACGAAACCTGGTATTCACTTTTTGATGATAAAGAACCTCAGCTTCATCTGATAAAAACGGATGAAGAGGCTCTCGCGAACTTCAGGGAATCGGAAGCATTAAAAACCCTGATCTTTTTTTCGGAAGGTTATTACAAAGTGAAAAAAAGTGACGATGGATCAATTAGTTTTGCCGATCTGAGATTTGGATCGGCGGATGGCTGGTTTAACAGAAATGAAAATTATATTTTTTCCTTTAATCTTCATAAATTTAAGGATGATGTTGTAGTTTCAAGGGAAAGACCGAAAATGAAAGTCGATTACAAAACTCTGAAAAATTACGCCGGGAGAATTTTCGGCAAACTTTATTATTAATTTTTTTTAAGATTTTGCATATATTTAGCCCCTGACAATAATTCTCAGACGCGAGGAAAAGAATGGTTCCCGATTTACAGGAAATTGAACAGGTTTATGAAAGTATAAAAAGCCGGATAAACAGGACCCCGGTATTAACATCCTCCTCAGTAAATAAAATAGCAGGATGCGAGATTTTCTTCAAATGTGAGAATTTTCAAAAAACCGGGGCATTTAAATTCCGGGGGGCAAATAACGCTTTATTATCACTATCCGATGAAGAGCTCTCCCATGGTGTGGCCACACATTCTTCAGGCAATCACGCTGCGGCTCTCGCGCTTGCCGCTCGTAAATCAGGTGTGAAAGCCTATATTGTAATGCCCCGCAACGCGCCCCGCAACAAAGTTAACGCTGTAAAAGAATATGGGGGAAATGTTATATTCTGCGAACCGACACAGCAATCACGTGAAGAAACTCTTAATGATGTGGTTTCAAAAAACGGAGCGATTTTTATTCATCCATTCAATGATTACCGGATTATCGCCGGACAGGCAACCGCGGCGCTTGAATTAATCAGGGAAACCGGAAATCTGGATTATGTGATTGCCCCGGTCGGAGGAGGAGGACTGCTGAGCGGCACATCTCTGGCCGTGAAACTATCTGATAATAATACTAAAGTTATCGGCGCTGAACCTTCGGGAGCCGACGACGCCTATCGTTCGGTAAGGGATGGGAAAATTTATCCGTCCATTGAACCAAAAACCGTCGCTGACGGACTAAGAACCTCACTTGGTGAAAAAACTTTCGATATAATCAGAAGATTTACCAACAGAATTATCACGGTTAATGACGTAAGAATTATTGAAGCGATGAGGCTGATTTTTGAGAGAATGAAAATAATTATCGAACCTTCATCCGCCGTGCCTCTCGCGGCAGTGCTTGCTAACAAAGTTATTTTTGAGGGGAAAAAAACCGGGATAATCTTATCGGGGGGAAACGCTGATTTCGACAACCTTCCCTGGAAATAAAAAAAGCCGGAAAATCCGGCTTTTTTCATTATAAATCAGATATAATAACAACCTGTCAATAATATATTCGTTATCTGCTGTTAATCGACCAAAACAAAAATATCTTCAACAGCTCTTTTTTCCCTTCCCTTTGGCTCATCAACCGGCTTGCCAATAGCTATCATTGCCGCAAGTTTGAAAGGTGATTTAATACCGAGATATTTTTCAAGCTCGTTTCTTGCCAGCAGCGGACCTGTAAGCCAGCAGGCGCCATATCCCTGGTCAACTGCCGAAAGGAGAATATTCTGAACAGCCGCGCCGATAGTCTGGATATTGGGGAAATTCCTCAAAGCGTTTATATCGTCATGTGAATAGGCGCTGTTGCTCAGCAGATCATCAACAACCGCCTGATAAGGTGAAGCCGCGACCGCGATAATTGATGGCGCGTCGGCAAAAAATGTCGAAAAGGTTTCAACCTGTTTTTTTATTTTCTGTTCCTGAAGTGTATTTTCAGGCAATAAAACCTGTATCCTGTCCCTGACAATAACGGCCATTTCCTTAATTTTTTCATCCGAAACAACGGCGTAAAATTTCCAGGGTTGTGAATTATTGATACTTGGAGCTTTTCCGGCAGATTCAACCATCTGCCTTAAATGATCAGGGTCCGTTTTTTCTTTCCTGAATTTGCGGACACTAACCCGCCTGTTCACTGCTTCCATGAATTCCATACTAACCTCATACAATGTTAAAAAAATCAAATAAACCGTTTTCGGTCTATTTGGAATAAATCAGACGCCCAAAAATAAAAAAACCGGTATGGAAAAATCCATACCGGCAAAAATTTTACACTAAAATAACAGTAAATTATTTGACAAGTATCATTTTTCTTGTCTGGCTGAATGAAGCGGTTTCAAGTTTGTAAAGATATATACCACTTGTCAGGCCGGTTGCGTCGAAGCTGTAATTATAATATCCCGCTTCAAGATTACCGGAAACTATCTCGGTAACAAGCTCGCCAAGAAGATTGAATACCGCAAGTTTAACTTCGGTTTTTTCAGGAATAGTGAAGCTGATGTTGGTTGAAGGGTTGAAAGGATTGGGGAAGTTCTGTTCGAGACTGTAATCCTGTGGAAGTTCAACCATTGTTTCGATAACTTCGGAAGATTCAAAAGAACCATCATTATCAACCTGTTTAAGCCTGTAATAATATGTACCGGCTTCTTTGATTGTTTCATCGGTAAAACTATAGGCTTTAACGGAGTTGCTATTGCCTGAACCATTAATAAAACCGATCTTATTCCAGGCGCGGTTATCACTGGATCTTTCTATTTCAAATCCATAATTTTCTGTTTCAGTCGCCGTCGACCAGTTTAGTGTCACAATTCCGTTGGAAACGGCGGCCGAAAAACTTGTCATTTCAACAGGCATTGGTGAATTAGGGCTTGATAAACTGAATTCACTGAAGCTTGAAATACCGCTTAATGTAAGGTAATCATCTGACTGATCGCCCGCGGTTCCGTTGTCATGGTAAGTCATAACGCCGAAATCTGTAAAATCACCGCTGCCTTCGGTTTCTCTTTTATAAAGATGAATGCCGTCATCACCTTCTGTAATTCCCTGGGCTCCCATATCTGCCAGATCAAACCGGATTGTATATGTATCGAAGGTAACATCGGTATTTTCAATTACCCATCGGTAATTAAGAACGTTTCCGCTGATTCCTCCCTGGTTTGCAGGGGCATTGTTATAATTTCCAACAGAAAGAGAACCTCCGCCGGTTACATTTTCAAAAACAATGCTGTTCACAGCTGTGCCGTTCCCGACAGAAACATTAACATTTGAACCGGCGCCGACACTTTTAAGTGTAGGAACCATCGCGTATTCACCCAGGGCGCCGGGAGAACCTTTATCGGTATTACCATTACTGGCATAGTTTCCTTCA
Source organism: Melioribacteraceae bacterium (assembly GCA_963677445.2). GTDB lineage: Bacteria > Bacteroidota > Ignavibacteria > Ignavibacteriales > Melioribacteraceae. The sequence goes on from CAXXGF010000057.1 coordinate 10,819, forward strand.
CGGGTTGTCGATGTTGTCCATCTCTGACCGTTGTTATTTGTTCCCTTAATATTTTTAAGAACCATAGAAGCGCCTGAAGGATCGGGGAACTGGGTTCCGCCGTCATATTCAACGCGGTCAATTTCTGTTGTTCCGTTGCTCATATAAAGTATAATTTCATCAGCACCATTCGAAAGTGTGAAGCCCGAATATTCATAATCCACTGTTACGCCGCCATTGGTAGATGTATTGGCATTTATACCCAGAACAAGAAAAGCTCCTGCTTCAATATTGAGACTTCCCCCGTTGTTTATCGTATGGCTGTCACTACCCGCGTCTTTAAGTACATAACCATTTATGTCAACGGTTGCGTCACCATCGTTATATATCTCAAACCATTCACCGTCGCCATCATTTACATCAGCGGGATTCTGCATGATCTCAGTAATAACAAGTGTCGGTGTTGAGGGTTCTTCAGGCGTCGTATCGCTTCCTTCCGGGACTGAACCATCTGTTTTGAAATCGATTTCTGATCCTGAATTTGTATAGGGATAAATTTTCGCGTAATAGGTAGTTTCAGCATCCAGACCGCTTAGACTATATTCTTCAGTTCCATGATTTACATTTACAACACCGCTTCCATCTGAAAGGTCGGTATCATCCGCTTCTGCTGTGCCGTCAACCGGATCAGAGATAGCGCCGAGATTAGTTGCGCTTATTTTAATAAGAAACGCGTCGGCAGCCTGGGCGCCGTCATTATCTGACCATGTGAAATCGACCTGTGTGTAGCTGCTCGCGCTGACTGTAAAGCTGGCGGCATGATTTGTAGGCTCAACTTTTGGAGTACTCGCGTTAGCGGTCACACCCGCGGAATAATTCGGATTATCATAGGACCAGGCCTTGTAATAATAAGTGGCATTGCCTGAAAGACTGGTATGATTATATGGAGATGTTGTGCCATTATATAACAACGTGCCGCCCGCGAATGCTTCTCCCTGCGCCGGAGGAGCCCCGGCAGGATCACTAAAAGTATTGTCGGTATCAAAAACGATTACAACATTATCACTCGCAACATTTGTCGCGAAAGTAAGATTGATTTGTGAACTGCTCGCGGCAGTCGCCGCAAAAGAAGCGGGATCGGCAACATTAGCTGTCTGAATAGCGATGTTGTCAACCTGCCATAAGATATAACTGCCTGAAGTTCCTCTGTATTTGAGCGCTAAATAAGCAGTGCCCGAGATCGCGCTGAGGTCAACATTCCCGAAGTCTGCCATGATGACTGTGAAGCCGGCTGTGTAAATGCCAGTTCTGTCCAGGCAGCGCTCGAAGGATCGCCGATTCCGGTGTAATTTGTTGAATACATCAGTTTGAGATAATTGTCAGCGTCAGGTTCATTATACTGGTAATAAGTATCGAATGAGATCACTTCACCTGAATAGTTATCGAAATTTATTCCCGGAAGAACCAGCCAGTCCTCTTCAGTATCGCCGGAATTATAACCATTCATATAAGCAAAATTTCCATCTCCGTCATAAGTCCAGACTTTAGAATCGCCCGAAACGCTGTATGTATAGCAGTCACCCAGATCGCTCGCGAAAGCTTCCGAGTAAGGAATTGTAGTGGTGGCGGGATCGGTTATCGAGTAACTCTGCTCGGCGGTTGTGCTTTCACCCGCGTCATTATCGAGAGCGTAAATCTCAAAATAGACTGTTGTACCGTCGGACTGTGAAGGGATGTCTGAATCGGTAGTGTAAGTGTCACCGTCTGAGTTTGACATTCCAATGGTAGTGCCGAGTGAACCTGAAGATGTTCCCCAGTGCAGTTCAGCTCCTTCAATGGTTCCATCCGAGTCGGTAATAGTGGCGGAAACAGAAACAGTATTTGATGACTGGACAACACCGGAAGGTGTTCTCGCGATATCAGATATTGAGGGCAGTGAATTTCCGCCGCCGCCCGAGATAGTAAATGAGGTGGTTGTAAAAGGTATGACTCCGCTGCCGCTTGTAGTCCAGTTGGAATTATCATTGATGGCTTCCATTAGCGCCGCCGCGGTTCCGGTGCGTGTTCCGTCATATTCACCATCATCAGCGCCGAAAGTCATATAGTTACTAAATCCATCGGGAAATGTGCCAATATCGCCGGCATCTTCACCGATAGCATGCAAAAATGTTGTTACGTTACCAACACTGCCTCCCTGGTAGGCAAGGATTCCGTCGCCGCTGTTGCCCAATGCCATTGTGCCGTCAGATGTGGTCGTAAAATCATCAGAATCTCCTTTGTAGGTAACAACTGTTCCTTTCGCCAAACCTCCCGCGGGAGCGGTGTAAAGAACTGTTCCCTCACCTGTGCCGATAGTATAAACACCATTAGCTTCTTCATCTGTAAAATAAATTTCCGTGCCTTCAGCCAGATCAACAAAACATACGAAGGCAAAATCCTCACCAGGTGTATCCATTCCTAAAAGAGCCATATCACCTGAGGACAATGATGTTTGTCCCTGCAATGTACCCCAAAAGAGCAATACTGCAACGAAAAGCTTAAATGTAAAACTGGACATAGATCTCCTCAATAATTTATTGACATTTTTAAATTTACGTTTGGGTGAACCTCAAAACAAGTAAAAAGGTCCGTATCCCGTGTTGACATTACTCTCCCCGATTATATCATAACTTTTCGGTTAACAGATGGATTATTTTGCTGTCAGGATATAATCATTTTACAATCAATATTTATACTACAAAGTTAAAAAAAAATTTTCTTTGACCTATTCTTTCAAAGTTAAGTATTTGTTAAAACAGCGTCAGAAAAAACAATAATGTCAGCCAGAGCCTGCCAAACGGGCGCCAGCCGCAATTGTTAAAAAATTTTTAAACCGGCCCCGAGCCGGATACAATGGAGAATTACAAATGAGGAATTGGAAATTGTTAGCTGGCCCTGTCAGGGATCTATTTGACTAATATCTTCTTTTTAGAAGCAGCATTATTACGGAAAGTCCGGGGGTAGTAAAAAGATAGAATTTAGCCGCACAATCCCCGCAGGAGATTAACAGAGCTTTGCTAAAACAAAAAGCGCAATCCTGGTTATTGCTAAAATTTTTGCCTTTTCGCGTTGAATTTAACATCTTGCGGATTACTCCCCCACGGGAATACAAAATGAACAACCCCGGCGCCCAGACCAACCCGCTCATCATACTCTTACTCATACTCTTTCTCTGATTTTTTAAAGTAATAAGGTTGAATTTTGAAGGTTGTTACTTCTGCTACTAAGGTTAAAAAATCTTAAATGGAGTTTCTTCCTTTTACAGAATTCGTAATTCGTCACTCGTAATTCGTAATTCCTGTCGGGGGGTTATGCCTGTAAAGCAATTTGAAGGTTAAAACCGGGTTGCGTCCCCGGCGCTCCTTTTTCAGGAATTTTCATCAGAGTTTTCACTCTTCTGATATTTCTCCAAATTTATACTGCGATATTTCTGGAGGATATTTTTTTCCAGACCGGGCACACGCCTTTCAAGAATGGAATCGCTGCCCGACGCGAACAAGATCACAGGAATAGTAGATAGAATCACACGCAGGTCCAGTAGAACGGAGTGTTCTTCTTCATAAATCAGTTCGAACCTTATCAGATCATCAATACCCCTTTTGCGGTCACCCATTAACTGCCATAACCCGGTCATTCCAGGCTTCATCTTCAGCTTTTCCCTGATTCTATGATATGAGGGACAATTTTTTTTTATCAACTCCAGATCAGAATTCATCAGGGGTCTTGGCCCGACAAGACTCATCTGTCCCAAAAGCACATTAAAAAGCTGCGGCAGTTCATCCAGACCGGTGCGGCGAAGCCAGGAACTGAACAAAGGCACATAGGCTTCAAGCTTTTTCTTAACAAAAATTTCCCGCGCGCTTTCAGGTCTGTCATCAATATCACTTTTTCTTAAGGTGCGGAATTTCAGTATTCTGAAACCCTTCTCATCGGCGGTCAGACCCCTCCACTGGAGAAAAAGGGGAAACTGCCTCAGCTCAATTAACTGAACTATAAAAATGATTATGACAACCAGCAGCGACGGAGGCAGTATCAACAGGGTAAAAAGAATATCGAATATACGTTTAGATTTCACACTCAGCCCGGATTAAAACGCGATTGTCCACAAAATATAATCCATGATAAGTATTAAAGCCGATGACATAACAAAAGAACGGATTGTCGATTTCCCGACTCCTTCAGCCCCACCTTCTGTCTGGAATCCTATATGACATCCCATCAGCGCTGTAATACCACCGAAAATCACCCCTTTAACCATACCGAAAATAAAATCGCTGAATTCAAAAAATCTTTTAACAGAATCAAAAAAAACGGCAAAAGAAACGTTCAGGAAAAAGTTGGAAATAATGTAAGCTCCCATGATCGCGATAGAGTTGGCAATTACAACCAGAATAGGCATCATAAAAACGGCGCCGAAAAAGCGGGGAAAAGCGAGATAACTAACCGGATTTATTCCCATCGAATCGAGAGCGTCTATCTGTTCGGTCACTTTCATCGAACCAAGTTCGGCGGCGATTGAAGCGCCCACCCTTCCCGCGATAACAATAGCGGTAAGAACCGGACCCAGCTCGGTTATTATTGCCCTGCTTGTAGCGGTTCCGAGAAATGACAGAGGCGCCAGACCTTTTAACTGGTAGGCCGCCTGCCACGCCGCGACAGCCCCGGTGAAGAGAGCAATAATTAAAACCAGAGGCAGAGAATTAACTCCTATATGCTCCATCTGGTATAATAAAAGATGTCTTCTTTTTCTTATTCCGGGTAAATATCGCAAAATTGATCCCAGCAGCAGGGTAACCTGTCCTGTCTCCTGAAAAAAATGTATTGTCTTGCGGCCTATACGTTCTAAAATATTTGTAATCATATCATGTAAATGTTTTTTCCTGATTCATTAAAATACGGCTAATAAGGCATATTTCAAAAAAACAAAATACACTTTGATTTATCTTTTTTTCTTTGACAGATATCTTTATGTTTGTATATCCTTTATCTCTTTATAAACCGGAAAAACAACTGATATAAAGAGAATTTAACAGAATGCGCCTCTTATTCTGATAACAGCATCCTGTTTAGCCGGATGAAGCAGCTCCGGCCTGATATGTTTCGATTTAAAATAAATACAACAATTGAACAAGCAAAATTACAGAGGTTGATAATGGGAAAAATTAAATATGACTTAGTTTCACGGACCTCCCCGGTTGAATTACCTGAAAACCTTATTTTTGGAAGAAATTTTTCGGACCATATGCTGATCGCTGATTATAACCCTTCAGAAGGATGGCATAATGTAACAATTACCAAAGTAAAAGATCTTCAGTTAAGCCCCGCGGCTATGTGCCTCCATTATGGTCAGGAAATTTTTGAAGGAATGAAAGCTTATAAACACCAGAATGGCAAAATTGCGTTATTCCGTCCTGAAGAAAACTTTAAAAGAATGAATCGCTCGGCGGAAAGATTATGCATGGCGCAGCTTGATGTTGATGAAATGCTCGAAGCGCTGGTCGAACTGGTTAAAGTGGACAAAGACTGGATACCTACAAAACCGGGTCATTCACTTTATATTCGCCCGACTATGATCAGCACTGATCCTTTCCTCGGTGTGCGCCCCTCGGATACTTATAAATTCTTTGTCCTCCTCAGTCCTGTCGGACCATATTATCCTGAAGGATTTAAACCCGTTCCAATCCTCGCGACCGATGAATATGTGCGCGCGGTTCGCAAAGGCGTTGGATATTGCAAAGCTGCCGGCAACTACGCCGCTTCCCTTATGGCCCAGGCCGAAGCAAAAAAACAGGGTTATACCCAGGTGCTCTGGCTCGACGCTATTGAGCAGCGTTATATTGAAGAAGTGGGCACATCAAATATTTTTATCCGCTTTAAGGATGAAGTAGCCACTTCGGGACTTACAGGCTCTATTCTGCCGGGTGTCACCAGAATGTCGGTTATCCAGATTCTCAGGGACTGGGGATACAAGGTGAATGAAAGAAATATTGACATACAGGAAGTAATTGACGGCTATAAAGATGGAAATCTCGTAGAAATTTTCGGAGCGGGAACCGCGGCGGTTATTTCTTCTGTTGGCAAATTAAAATTCAAAGATCATGAAATGGTTTTTGATATGGATAACGCCGGCGAACTCAGCAAAAAACTTTATGCCGAGATTACCGGAATTCAATATGGAATTAAAGAAGATAAATACAACTGGCTTAAATTTGTGGAATAAAAAATGAAAAAGGGATTTTTAATACTGATATTCGTTTCGGGGTTGCTTTTTGCCGGGCAGCCCGGAAATCCCAAAAATATCATCTTCCTTATCGGGGATGGTATGGGAGTAAGTTATGTGAGCGCTTCGGTCATTTCAATGGAAAATGATCAGTTTACGCGCTTCAATTCAATCGGTTTACAGGTTACATGCTCCGCCGATAAACTGGTCACCGATTCAGCCGCGAGCGGAACAGCCCTGGCGACAGGCAATAAAACCGCCAATGGCATCATTGGAATGGACCCCGATAGCAATGTCTTTAAAAATGTTAGAGAATATGCCGAAGAAGCGGGAAAATTCACAGGGGTTGTATCCACATCATCAATTACGCATGCCACTCCGGCTTCTTTTGTCGGGCATGTGATCAAGCGAAGTATGGAGAACAAAATTGCGGAGCAATTTATCAGCTCCGGCATTGAAGTTGCCATTGGCGCGGGTAAAAAGTTTTTCCTTCCGGAACTAAGGGAAGACGATGTCAATGTTGCCGACTCAATGAAAAACCACGGTTATGCCCTTTATTATGACTTTGATAAGTTAAAATCGGCGCGGGATGACAAAATTATCGGTCTGCTCGAAGATAAAGCTCTCCCCCGGGGTGATGACAGGGATTATACCCTCGGGGAACTCACCAATAAAGCCCTCGAAGTTTTGAGTAAAGGTGACAAAGGATTTTTCCTGATGGTCGAAGGCTCGCAGATTGACTGGGCCGGGCATAATAATGATGAAGATTACGCCAAATCGGAACAGAAGGATTTTAACACCGCCATCAAAACCGCGCTCGATTTTGCCGAAAAAGATGGCAATACTCTTGTGCTCGTCACCGCCGACCATGAAACCGGCGGAATGGCCCTTACAGGGGGAGAACGTGACGATATCGATTTTGGCTTTGTTTCCAAAAATCATACAGCCTCAATGATACCGGTATTCGCAAAAGGACCGGGTGAAGAAAAATTCACCGGCATTTATGAAAATACCGAAATCGCTAAAAAACTGATCGATTTTGTCAGCGCCAAATAAGCTGAACCCGGTTTTTACTCTTTTAAAATTTTAAGCCTCCCCGCGGGAGGCTTTTTTATTGGGCGCTTATAAATATTGATATAGTTATGATAATTTATTATAATATAATCCGGGGTTGAGAAGCCGGTTGTTTCCGGGAACTATAACCGGTGGAAGTGCCCTGGCAAACCCGGTATTTGCACATGCCGAGACGCCCCGGGCAGGAGACAATCAGAAAATCGCTCTGGCCAATCAGACTTTCTTTGTTTTTCAAAGGCAGCCTCATGGGGGAGCTGAGCGTCTCCCCTCCTGCTTTTTTTAATCCGGTTAAAGGAAAAGATAAAGATAATTGCGGAATTAAATTTTTATGGAAACACTAATTCTGATAGTATTGATTATCATAGCTTATATAATCGCTGTCCGGGTTTGGAACCCCAACTACCAGGACAGAAAAAAAGACCGGGATTAAAAAACCTGGGCCTTTTGTCTTAGTTTATTGCAACGTAGGACAGGCTTTCCAGCCTGTCCCCTGGTTGTGATTTGCTTTCAATTTGTTATTTGATTTAGTTTGTAGCAGCTCCGGTAGTTGCGGGGAAAACTTTCTCCAAGTTGTGATTTGCTTTCAATTTGTTATTTGATTTAGTTTGTAGCAGCTATAACCCATAAATATATCATTTTCATTTGGTTGTGATTTGCTTTCAATTTGTTATTTGATTTAGTTTGTAGCAGCTATGCCCATTCTGACATCTTAATCCTCTCCGTTGTGATTTGCTTTCAATTTGTTATTTGATTTAGTTTGTAGCAGCTTAAGTACGTCAACCGATGTATCACCTTTCGTTGTGATTTGCTTTCAATTTGTTATTTGATTTAGTTTGTAGCAGCGCAGAATCAATCAGCTTATAAAGTCAAACGGTTGTGATTTGCTTTCAATTTGTTATTTGATTTAGTTTGTAGCAGCATAATTCTTTGGAAATACCTATAAACCGCGTTGTGATTTGCTTTCAATTTGTTATTTGATTTAGTTTGTAGCAGCATAATTCTTTGGAAATACCTATAAACCGCGTTGTGATTTGCTTTCAATTTGTTATTTGATTTAGTTTGTAGCAGCACATATTTTTTTGTTTCCTTATATGACACAGTTGTGATTTGCTTTCAATTTGTTATTTGATTTAGTTTGTAGCAGCCAGAATTCATTGAATAATTATTATATCCGTGTTGTGATTTGCTTTCAATTTGTTATTTGATTTAGTTTGTAGCAGCCAAATAGTTTAGAACTGTGTATTTTATCCGGTTGTGATTTGCTTTCAATTTGTTATTTGATTTAGTTTGTAGCAGCCGCCGGGTTCATAACCCGGAGTTCACAGGTGTTGTGATTTGCTTTCAATTTGTTATTTGATTTAGTTTGTAGCAGCGTTTGATTTAACATACGCTTCCGCTGCGCTGTTGTGATTTGCTTTCAATTTGTTATTTGATTTAGTTTGTAGCAGCATATCTCGGTGGATTCCCCTGTCGTTCCATGTTGTGATTTGCTTTCAATTTGTTATTTGATTTAGTTTGTAGCAGCTTATTGATGATCGGGCTGTCACTTTCAATGGTTGTGATTTGCTTTCAATTTGTTATTTGATTTAGTTTGTAGCAGCCCGTTCAATTCAGGTTTACCCTGCCGTTGTGTTGTGATTTGCTTTCAATTTGTTATTTGATTTAGTTTGTAGCAGCTGCTCCCATAAAATATCTCCATCTTTCACCGTTGTGATTTGCTTTCAATTTGTTATTTGATTTAGTTTGTAGCAGCAAACCGCAAAAATTCTCCCCTTAAAATGCAGTTGTGATTTGCTTTCAATTTGTTATTTGATTTAGTTTGTAGCAGCATACCCCGATATAACTTATTGTTTTATAATAAGTTACGATAATATTAGGATCAAAAAAATGGAACCGGTATGCTGAACAATTTTGCTGCCGCAAATAAAAAACCCGGCCACAGACCGGGTTTTTTATTTTTATACAGAATATTATAAAATCCGGGACATCAGAAAAGTTCCAGTTGGTGAGGTTCAACAAAACCCCCCGTTTTTTCTCCTCCTGAAAAAATTTCCATCATTCCAAATTGTTTGTCAGTGATCGACAATATACCGACATTTCCTTTTTCAGGCATAAGGTTTTTGACGCGCTTAACATGCACCCTGCTGTTTTCCCTGCTTGAACAATGCCGAACATATATCGAAAACTGAAACATCGAAAAACCATCCTTAAGCAAATCTTTCCTGAAACGGGTATAAGCTTTCCGGTCTTTTTTTGTTTCTGTAGGCAAATCAAAAAATACAAGTATCCACATAATTCTATACTCATCATAGATTTTCACGGAAAAAATACTACGTAGGTTCAGGCACATCCATCCTTTGAACAAACAGGATTCTTGAGTTTTTACCGCAAATTAACATCCTTCACAGTTATCCATCATATCGTGGTACGCATATATATTGCATAATGCATTCACGATGGCAAGTGTAAACGCTACACCATTTTTTATCTAGTCTACATATCTTGTTGTTTTTACTCATTTTAACGCGATATCTTCGATTTTGATTGTTATTTAATAATATTATATGTATATTTATCACGGTAATATATTAGCGTATATCTTTGAGGTCTTATTATGAACCCCGTCGATTTCTTCCTTTCTCCTGGTAGTATTCCACACAAACAATATGAAGCTTTGAGAATGTATTTTGTTGAAGAGAAAACCGCTGCTGAAGTGGCCGTAAAGTTTGGCTATACTTACAGGGGTTTCACTACCGTTGTCAGTAATTTTAGAAAAGAACTTAAAATCAACCCTTCAAGTGATATTTTCTTTCTGAAAAGTAAAAAAGGAAGAAAAGTTACAAGCACTGTTCTTAAGGTTAAAGATACCGTTATTGAAATGAGAAAGAAAAATTGTTCTGTTGAGGATATTAAAACTTACCTCGACAGTAAAAACCTCAAAGTAAGTCAAAAGACTATCTACAATATTTTGACTGCTGAGGGGTTCTCTCGTTTACCCAGAAGAGAAAAGTCAGAGAAAAAGTTACACCCCCCTGATGTGATAAAGGCTGAGAAATCAGTTCCGCTTGAATTTAAGAAAGAAGAATTTAAGAGTTCTGCCGCCGGTATTCTTTCTTTTCTGCCTTATCTTCAAAAATTCGGGATTACTGATATCATTGAGAAATCAGGATATCCGGAAACCACACAAATTAACAAGCTTAGTTCAATATTATCCTTTATTGCTTTGAAGGCCTCAAATATCAGAAGATACTCAGCCGACAACCTTTGGTGTATGGACAGAGGAATGGGACTTTTTGCCGGGCTGAATGTATTGCCCAAAGCCGCCTGGTTTTCTTCTTATTCCAACAGGATTACCCCATCGATGAATACTAAGTTCCTTAAGGCATTGCACTCCAAATGGGTTGAAGAAGGACTGATCAAAGACACAATGAATCTCGATTTTACTACCGTCCCATACTGGGGTGATGATCAGCATCTCGAAAATAACTGGTCAGGCAAAAGAGGAAAAGCTCTTTCGAGTATGCTTGCCGTACTTGCCCATGATCCCGATACCGGGATTATTGATTATGGCAATGCTGATGTTAAGCATGACGGTCAGAATGATGTTGTTCTTGAATTTCTCGATTTCTATCATTCGGACCCGAAAAATGACGTGAATCTTAAATATCTTGTTTTTGACAGTAAATTCACAACTTATGAAAATCTTGGCCGTATTAACAAAAAGGGTATTAAGTTTGTTACTATTCGCCGGAGAGGTAAAAACATTATAAATAAGATTGATAATATCCCGGAAAAAAGCTGGAAGAAAATCAGAGTTGAAGCTGCCGGTAATAAGAAACGGACTGTCAAAGCTTACGAGGAGCATATCTTTCTCGATGGCTATGGCGATATTATAAGGCAGATAGTAATAACCGGACATGGTAAGATTAAACCAGCTATTATCATCACTAATGATTTTGACCTTTCACTTGAAGAAATAGTAAGAAAATATACAAGAAGATGGATTGTTGAAAAAGCGATCTCCGAACAGATTAGCTTTTTTCACCTGAATAATGTTTCTTCTTCTATGGTTATAAAGGTTGATTTTGACCTTACTATTTCTATCCTTACTCATAATATTTACAGACTTTTTGCCAGAGATCTTGAGCGCTATTCCAATTTAGCTGACCAATCGATATTTGAAAAATTTATCAACAACAGCGCTGATATAAGAATCGGTGAAGATGCTGTTTCGGTTAGTTTCAAGAAGAAAAGGAATCTGCCTCTTTTACTTGAAAAACTCAGCAGGTTCAATCAAACGACGATACCTTTACTCAAGAATAAATCCCTCGTTTTTTCAGGCGCTTCTTATTCCTGAAATACGTATCTTTTTTTACCGTGAAAATCTATGCTCATTGAAACGCATCGGGAAGCTCCGGGTATAATATTTTTCTCATACTTCCCTCGTAACATTTTGCCAGCGATGATGTTGTACGCTGAACCCCAACCATAAGGGGACTTCTTTTTTCTTCAATTATAATCTCCATAGTGGCGATTGAAAGAAGCTGCTCCTTAATAGATTTGGAAAGTTCATAAAAATCCTCCCCGTTCCTTACAACCTGGTAAACGATATCATCAACAAAAGGGCGGTAAGGTTCCATAATATCATCAGCGAGGCAGTAGGCGTTGTATTTGCTGTGATGATGGATTCCCAGCGTAGGCAGAAGCCCTGAAGCAACGAGAGCCCGGGCGACAATCCCCCTGAGAATGGCGTATCCGTAATTGAGTAAATTATTGGGGGGTTCTCCATCCCTGTCTCGGGTAAACTCAAGAATTTTCGGAAAAAGATTTTTCCAGTAATATGCCGCCGCCCTTCCCTCATAATTATCGGGATCGCCGGACCTCAGCTTTTTTGCCCAGAGAAGCATATTTCTCACCGGAACCCTTTTCCTCCTCAGTAAAGAGGCCTGGTTAATTATTTTTGCCGAAATAGTCTGTCTCCACAACTGCTTTTTCAGAGGAACGCTCGCGTCTATCTGATCTCTGAATCTTTCCGATTGAGTGTGGCCCCCGTCGAGTGAGAGCATCATACCTTCCGGCATATGATTTCTGCCGCAGGTAATTACCGCGCCGTTATTAGCCAGCAGCGCCGACATAACACCCGATGTAAATGTCACCTGCGGATGATCAATGAGAAGTATCCCTATATCCTCAATCGGGACTGACTTTGTCTCTTCACTTTTTTCTGATTCCTCTTCATCGTTCCCCGGTTTTCTTATTATCAACTGGTTGTTCTTTTTACTCAGGTAAGCGGCGTTCCCGAGGAATATTGTTCGTTTTATCATTTTATAACTCCGGTGAAATGTTTCCCAACCTGTCTATGCTGATTTTAAAACAGACACTTTTAATCATTTCGCCATCCCAACACCTTTCAGCTTTATTGTTGGCCCCAAGCTCAGCCGTTTGTATTATAGGTTCAGAAACAAAGTGGGGCACAAAAAAACACTGGTGCTTTGAAAAACTTACGACCTTATAAATTCGCTGAAAAATATTCTTAACTTTCTTCCAGTCAATATTATCAATCGGCTCTCCGTGAAAAGGCACATAAACAAGATCATTTGGAGATAACAAAATTTCTCTATATCCTTCTTTCTTCTCAAATAATGGTAATCCATTTTGTTTGCAACTAACAGCATCAAGCAGCGATATTGTAGAATGTTTATTTATAATTCTATCAAATGGATCATTAATCTTCATATAAATAATGAAAAAGAGATTGCCACCCTTATCAGTTTCGAAAAGCTTACCTTTATGGTCATATTTACTTCCTTGTTCTTCATACCTTGTAACTTTTTCTATTTTTTTCCCATACTTTCTCTCCATGATTTCCAACCCCTCTGACGAAAAGGCGTCTTTAGAATTGCCGTTAAAATCATTAAGATGGTCTTTAAGAATTTGAACAATTTCATTTTTGCTATGATTGGAATAAGGAATTGAATCTATTTTTTTCAAATCAAAATCAGGTCCCAGAGATATTCTCTTTGAAGCGTATTCTTTAAAATAGATAATTGTAACTTTTTTCAGTTTATTCCATTCATTACTTTTATTGATAAACTTTAATGATTCATCCAAACTGAAAAGATTGTTTTTTATCAGCTCATTTACTGTGCGGGCCAATTGTTTATCAGCGATCCGGCTTTGAGTATGAGATTCGAAATCAGTTAAAAACGCGTGTTGTAATATCACAGCTTCTTTAAGGCTGACATCTTTATATCTTGCCAGTTTAATTTTTCCAAGCGGTTCTTTAAACAGTGATTTTTTTACTGAATAAAGATTCTCGTTTTTTTCCTGCTTTACTAATTTTTTGTGCCAGACGCCATTCTCATCCTGTATCCATTTTTTATAAAGGTTGAATCCTTTGGTAAGATATCTCATCCTGTTTTTATGGGAAACGATTATTTCTTCCAGTTTTTCTTTAGCTTCAAAAGTAAAAGAATCCCAGGGCAGCAAAAATTCTCTCGTTTTTGACCTGACAAGATACCAGTATTTTTCACTTTTCCTGTCACCCGAACTGAAAGCTTCCAGGGTATTCAGATATTTTATATGACTCCGGGAGGTACATGCCACAACAAGAGCATCCAGCGCGTGATGGCGGTGATCAATCCTTTTATAATCTTTGCCGTATTGTATATCATTAGTTTCAGCATTAAATTCAATCAGTTTTTCACCGGTAATTTTTTCGAGCCTCTCGAAACGGGGCCTTATAATTTCTTTCCAAACCCTTTTAAGTCCCCATTTTTCCTTAAGAGTATTTGTTATGCTACCAATTGTAAATACTATATCTTCTTTCGCCACAGGATAGAGCAGCTCGCTTAGTTTACTGCCTATATACCTTGTGTCGTTCAGCTGTCTTTGCAAGAAATCTTCAGGCGCTTCCTCAGCAAGCAGGTTTCTTCTTTTACGTCCGTAATAAGTTTTATTAACAAGATCTATATATTCCGGCTGCGATAGTATCCGGAATTTTTTCCCTTTATATTCAATCTCTCTGCCGCCATGTTTATTAATGAATTCCATCCCGGTCATTTTATCCTTATAACTGTTAACCTCCGCTTCACAGATAGTTTTATTCGCGAATGAATCATCAAAGAACCTTGACCGGGGTATTATGTGCTCAATTTCATATTCCCTGCTAAATAGTTTACTCAGCGGTATAACCTTTCCGGTATATGGTGAAATATAATTTTGCTCCCCCCATTGTTTATATTTTATTATTTCTGCTGATGTCGGTTCTTTGGAAAAACGTGGAGCGTTTCTCTTTATTTCGAAAGAACCTGTTTCCTCCCATAGCCTCAGCCGGGTTATATCAGAAGGTGACTCAGCATTAGCATATTTTAACTCACGCAATATTGAAACAATCCGTTTTCTGTCATTTTCATTTTGCATTATTTGTCTCGACATTTTTTGTCGTTCTGCAGTATTCTTTTTTAATTCCCTCGCCAGTTCAATATGGATATTATCAGGTCTCCCATATTGTTTCCAGATATCCCTGACCACAAGCAGAGTTTCATTTACAATCTGCTCCACAACAGGATTACGCAATTCATTCTGTTTCAATTGGTGTATTTCATCATAGTTTTCATATTTTTTATCATATTCTCTTTCACTATGCCTTCCATATACAACGTAACTTGCGAGAAAGGTTGGCAATCCCTGAAAATCTTCTATTGATTTAAACTTCCTTTCTTTTAATTCTTTAACGGAGTTTTTGTTTTCTTCCTCATTGAAAACTCCATCTAAAATATTGGCAACTCTTTCTTCGAATATTTCCATCACTTTTTGCTTATCCCAAAACTTTCCGCACCTCATGAAAAGCAGCATTTTTTTTATTGCCTTACTTGAAAATGCGGCGTAATCCTTTTTGAAGGGAGGTAATTTTGAAATGTATTTTGCCATATCTTCATCAAATTTGAAATGTTTGATAACTGTTTTTTCAATATCTTCAGGAATATTAATCGAATAAAAAATATGCCAGAGGCACTCCATATTTTCCCGATTTCCTACAAATTCTTTTCCCTCTTCCTCTTTTTTGAATCTCCTGAATAATCTTAAAAAAAGCGCTTTAGTCTCATTACCAATAAACTTTTTATCTTCCGGGAAATTCAGTCTGTGTGTCTTCGCTGTTATTTTTTTACCGTCATCAAGAAGCAATCCGAATATCTGATTATGAGATATCTCAGCGCGTTCATCAAAAAGTTCGAAAATTTTCTCCTTATTTTCAGGAGTAAGGAGTGTTTTAGTAATATCGACATTAAGCCTGATCCGCCCATCCTCCATTACTGTTTCATTTCGGGTTATTTTGAGATTATGTATTGTTTGCCATATCCTGAATTCCTGAAACAAAGGAGAACTTTTAGACGCAACTTTATGAAAAACATATGTGCCATTTTCTCTCTGGTGGTTTTTCTTTTCGAAGGGACATTCACTGATAAGATGTTTTTGGGATTTGAGATCTCTCTGATAATAAATTATATCATTCATCATCAGATAAAGCAAATCATTTGATTTCAATTCTTTTTGTTTTGCCATGTTATGTCTGTAAAGCTCTTCGGCGATAAGGGATATTTTTTCACAATTATTGAGTTCAGGGTAATATTTCTTTTGGTTTTGCCAGATCGCATCTAATTCTCTCTGGTAATAACTTCTGTCAATTATTCGTCCTTTAATTCTGAAGTTTTTATCCTCTGCCAAATTCTTCAGGTAATATTCCCCAATATACAATCCTGAAGCATCAATCTCTTTTTCATGCGCTTCTTTCAATTTTTTCCAGTCGGACACATCCGGAGTCTTAAATTCATACCTGATTTCACCATCTTTGGTGGTAATCTTTGTAACTTCAAGCTCAACTTTTTTATTATTCCAGTCCGGCTTTTCTTTTCTATATGAAGTCCCTGTAAGAATTTTTCCATCAGAAAGCTCGGCAACCACATCAAATATTTTATAATTCTTTTTCTTCTCTTCACTCTCTTTTAGTTGGGTAACTATGCAGGTTTCTATTTTTTTCTCTTTTAACGGGAATTTTTCTTCTGTTATCTCTTCTTCGGAATCTTCACCCCGAACATTTTTATACCCCCTTCTCTGATTAAAATGGTATAAAAGTCTTGCCATTTCTTTAAGCTCAATTTTTTCCTTAATCGCTTTCGCTCTTATAAAATAAACAAGCCAGTCCTGGGGAACATTTTCCATCTCAAATAATTCAGCGGCTTCCTTAATCGTTTTATCGCTGAATGGAGCATAGTCATTTATATTAAACTTCTCCAAATTTTTAAAGTTTTCGGGGAAATCAGGAGGAAGCCATTCAAGAATTTTCAAAACCTTAATCAATCGGGTTCTGCGAAGTTTGTATCTTTGAAGTAATCTTCTTGCGCTTCTCGCCTCTCTTCTTTCGGCTGTCTTTGAAACCGATTTTCCGGAATTAAAATCTTTATCCCTTCCTCCCATTGGAATAATTCTGCTGCCCATCGCAATTATTCTTCCCTCTCTTTTTTCGAGTTCCTGTTGAATCAGGCTCCAACCAACCGAATTGGTTCCAATATCCAGTCCCAATATTTTTTTCATTTTAATCCTCTTTACTTTTAATATATTTTTTGTATATTTGCATTAGCAAATCACAATAAGGATTATTCCGTAGTGAAAAGTTTACAGTAGTCCCGCATTTTTCAATGCGGGATTGTTGTTTTAAATAGGTCTGAAATAAAACTTAACAATCCTTTTTGTGATTCATTTCTTTCATAATATAATAATATTCTTATTAAAGTTTTGACAATTATCATAATACTGATTCTTTTTAAATAATGAATTAGTATAAGTACTGAATAATTGCTCATTTTTTCAGTATAATTACCAATTTGCAGTTATTTAGAATTTCCCGCCAAATAAAAACGTTACCCAGGATAGTGCATCTGATTTTCTAAAGAAAGGGAAAAATGAGAATAGCGTTTTTCAGTACAAAAAGTTACGACCGTGAGTTTTTTGAGAGATATAATGACAATCCTGATATAGATATTACCTTTTATGAAGCGCGTCTGAAACAAAGCACAGTAAATCTTACGGCCGGTTTTGAGGCAGTGTGCGTATTTGTAAATGATAAAATAAACGCTTCAGTAATAGGGGGATTAAAAGAAAATGGGGTGGGACTTATAGCGTTAAAAAGCGCCGGCTTCAACAATGTTGATCTCGAAGCGACGGATAAAGCAGGAATACATGAAAAGGAAGCGACAGAAATATATGATCCCTCCGGTAAAAGATATCTCTTTTTGAGATGGGATAACCGCTTTTCAGAAAGAGACACCCCCGGCGGGAGATCAGACGGGCTTTTCCGAACAGGATGTCATAATAATATAATAGAAATGTTTTATTATCATGGCAATAAAAGTTCCAGGTTTAACTTTAATTTCAGAGGAAATTTTCTTATTCTTGAAAGCGACTCTTCAGAAAAAGAAAAAGTAAAACTGAAATTCAGAAGAATTGACTATTTTCCGACATGACTATTAAATAAATAATTAAAACATTATATTAAATTTTTAAAATCCTGTAACATTATCATAATATGATTAGCTGATGAAGGAACGCGGCATTACAGAACTGATATCACTTCTTTCCGATCTGACAGGATACGTCCTGAGCGACAGTCATCCAAGAGTTCAGAGCGAGATGATTGTAAAAAAGGTGAGGGAAATATTTGATGTTGACGCGGCGATCATCCGGCTGATAGAAGGAAATGAACTTGTGGTCCTCGCCTCCGACGGGGTTCCCTCCGAAAATCTGCTTCCTCATCTGCAGGCAGATGAGGGAATGGGAAGTGAAATTATAAAAACCCGCTCGCCAAAAAAAATATTTGATGTATTTGCCGATCCTCTGACCGTAAAAATGCTCAACCGAAATAAAAATGAATTCAGGTTTATTTCATATGCGGGCGCGCCTCTTATTATTAATGACAGAGTGATTGGAATAATCGGCATTTACCGTATAAATATCAAAGCCGATTTTTCAGAATCAGAACTTGAACAACTTCAGCTGGTCGCCAACCAGGTGGCCATCAGGCTTGAGAATGTAAGACTTTATAACGATCTCAGAAAAAATACCGATTCTCTGAAAAAAGAAATTAACCAGAGAGAAATTACCGAGCGGGAACTACGAAGCGCCAAACAGGACGCCGAACAATCGGATAATCTTAAATCAGAATTCCTCGCGATGGTATCGCATGAGATAAGAACTCCGGTCAACACCATTATTAATTATTCAACCCTGATGAAAAATGAGTTCGCTAATGAAACCGAAGAAAATAACATTTTTTTAATGCCATCGATAACAGTTGCCGTCGCCTTGTAAGAACAATCGACCTTATTGTAAATATGTCGGAGATACAGATAGGCAGCTATAAATACAATCCCAAATCTCTCCCCCTTCATTCGGCTCTTATAGCTCCATCACTCCTGGCTCATCAACAAAGCGCGTTAAAAAAGGGGCTTTCATTCAAATATGAGAATAATCTTTCGGGTGGCGAAAAAACGGTTTATGTTGATGAATATACATTCGCGGTTGTAATTGACAATCTTCTGAATAATGCCGTAAAATTTACCGAGAAAGGGAATATAACTTTGCTCCTGGAAAATGGGGGGGATTTTTCAAACGTAATTATCCGGGATACCGGAATAGGAATTGAGAGTTCTTTCCTCGAAAGAATTTTTGATCCTTTTGTTCAGGAAGATGAGGGTTACACCCGCCGGTATGAAGGTACGGGACTTGGTCTCGCGATAGTAAAAAGTTATTGCGATTTAAATAAAATAAATATTGATGTGGCGAGCAGTAAAGGAAAGGGAACTGAATTTATACTGCGAATTCCTCCCTGTTAAAAGATTAAGCGGACAAAACAAATCGGGCTTAATTACTCCAAATACAGAGATAAAACTGTGTTAAATTTGATGCTCAGAGCAGAAAAAATGATTTTTTTTTGTATATTAAATGTTTATTCGGAAAAATAAGAAATGGCAGCGATAAAAAAATAAATTTAACTATTTCATAACTTAAGGAATATACTATGAAATCTAAGTTTCTCTTAACACTTTTTCTTGTATCCTTTTTTGCGCTGAACGCGCAAAATGTGGATGTAACTTTTCAGGTGGATATGCAGGCGCCGGCATCGCAGTCTGAATTCAATCCTGAAACAGACAATGTTTTTATCGCCGGAAGTTTTAACGGCTGGGATCCTGGTCTGACCCAGATGATCGATAATGATCAGGACCTTGTTTATGATGTGATTGTTCCCGATATGGCTATCGGAAACACACTTTATTTTAAGTTTACTTTTATTAAGCCTGGGGGTGAAGTTACCTGGGAAGAAGATCCCAACAGGGAATATACCCCTGAGGAAGGCAGTAATGTGTTCTTTGATTACTGGAACCGGGAAGACCCCGGCGGTAATTACGCCGATGGCAGTTATATCTTTAAGGTCGATATGACTGTGATGGAAGAAGCGGGCATATTCGATAACAATAGCGATATGCTCCACACCTATGGCAGTTTTAATGGATGGGGAGCAAACCCGCCCGCATTTGAGATGACAGAAAATAATGGTGTCTGGGAAATTGAAATGCCCGTCAACGGAAAAGAAATTGGAACAGACAGTTATTATAAATTTTATTCAATCCCCTCCAATACACCTTTATGGAGTGATGGATGGGAACGCCCGCTGGGAATAGGGGGAGGAAACAGAGCTGTTACTTTCGAAGGAATTTATAGCCAGGAAGTTCCGATGGGTTATTACGATGATGTTCTGCCCAACTATTTTGTTGAGACGGGCCAAACTGTAGAAATTACTTTCAGCGTCGATATGTCCTATGCTCAGGCAAACCTTAACTTTATGCCTGGAACCGACCAGGTCTGGTGGATATGTGAGCAGCCCGCGTTCTGCGCTTCCCAGGGCTGGGTAGATACTGATGAAATGATGGTGCTTGAATTAACCGATACAAACAGCGACATGGTTTATGAAGGCACGTTATCGGTTAACGGTCCCTCATGGAATGGCTTTGAATACAGGTATGCTTTCACTCACGAAAATCAGTGGACGCATGAACCTGCCGGCTATAGTGATTTTGCCTACAGGGTAAGATATATTGAGCAGGCGGGATACAGAACATTCGTTCAGCCTTATGCCGCTCCGCAGGATAGCTGGCTCGATCAGGAAGATAAATCTTCACAGTCAGAACTGACACCTCCCGGATTTATTACCGGAGGCGGAGGCGCGAGCATTACATTTCAGGTTGACATGACAGTAGCGGCCGCAAACCAGATTTTCAATCCCGAAATTGATACTGTCGCGATTTCAGCCGAATTTAACGGCTGGTCTGTTGGAAATGCAAACATTCTCGAAGATACTGATAGTGACCTGATTTATGAAGTGACAATCAACGGATTTACACTGGGTCAGCCTGAACTATTCAAATTCATCTTCGGTTCTCCTTCAACAGGAAATATAACCTGGGAAGATGATCCAAACAGAGAGTTTACACCAATGGAAGACCCCGCGACATTTAACGACTACTGGAACAGGCAGAATCCTTCAGGCTCACAGGTTAAGTTTATGGTCGATATGCAGGTGCCCGCGGGATTGCAGCAGTTTAATCCCGAAACCGACACAGTAGCGATAGCCGGTGATTTCAACGGCTGGTATGTGCCGGATGCCGATATTATGGAAGACCCTGATAATGACCTGATTTATGAGGTTACAATTACCGAGCTTCCCGCTGGTGAAACCAGGTATTTCAAATTTATATATGGCTCTCCCTCAACAGGGAATGTCAACTGGGAAGATGATCCGAACCGTGAGTTCTCACCTGAGCTGGGATATAATGAATACTTCGATTACTGGAACCGTGTGGAACCGGGCGGCACCTATGCCGATGGCAGCATTGAATTTACTGTTGATATGTCGGTTATGGAAGAAACAGGCCTCTTTACTCCCCCGGCCGATATGATGCAGATACGGGGACAGTTTAACGGCTGGGGTTCAACTGTTATGACCCAGGATCCAAATAACTCTTCGTTGTGGACGAGTACGATTGAACTTGAAGATCAACTTGTCGGCGGTGAGCAGTTCTTTAAGTTTTATGCCGAACTTGATAATCCCGGATTATGGACAGATGGCTGGGAACGCCCCTTGAGCAACGGCGGCGATAACAGAAATATCATCTTTGAAGGCATCCAGAACCAGGTTGCCCCGACTCTCTTTTATGATGATGTGCTTCCCAACTATGTGATAGCCAACGGTCAATCGGTTGAGATTACTTTCAGTGTTGATATGTCACCCGCCCTCGAATTCGGATTTGAGCCGCAGTTTAATGTCTGGTGGATATGTGAACAGCCCGCCTTCGCCGTCACCCAGGGATGGGAAGATACAGATGAAATGAGAGTTCTGCAAATGACCGATGACAACAGTGATATGGTTTATGAAGGAACCCTTACCATTAACGGAACTTCATGGAACGGCTTCGAATACAGATACGCCTTTGAAAATAATGGCCAATGGCATCATGAAACCTTCACTGTAACGCCATTCTCTCTAAGGGTGAGATATATTGAGCAGGCAGGCTACAGAGTATTTGTACAACCTTACACGGCTCCCCAGGATAGCTGGATTGAGGGAATTGATAAATCAGCCGAATCGGAACTTACTCCTCCCGGGTTTATTACCGGCGGCGGAGAAGCATGGTCGGCGGCTCTTCAGATCATTGATAATGGCGAAGTCCGCTCAGGTAATGAACTCCTATTCGGACAACATCCCCTCGCTACAAATGGAATAGACTCAGACCTTGGTGAAACCGAGCTGCCTCCTGTCCCTCCCGCGGGCGTTTTTGATGTTCGTTTTATTCTGCCTGTTACACCCGCCGCGGCAAGCCTGATTGACTACAGAAATGACCAGGAAACGGAAGTAAACTGGGAATTAAAATTCCAGCAGGGAAGTTCAGGTTACCCGATGATATTCAACTGGAATCCTGCTGATCTGCCTGATGGAAGCTTCAAACTTGTTGATCCTTTTGGCGGCGCGATTGTTAATATTGATATGAAAAGCACCGGCGAATTCGTACTGACCAACACAGCGGTTACTACTTTAATGATTGGATTCACACAGCAGGCTTCCTCAACATTTAATGTGGAAGAAGGATGGAATATCGTTTCCGCGCCTCTTATGGCGGATGATATGACTGTAAGCTCTGTATTCCCCAACGCGAGTTCAAACGCTTTTGGTTTTGTTACCGGTCAGGGTTATAACCAGGTAAGTGAACTGACCAATGGCGCCGGATACTGGCTTAAGTTCCCTGCTGCTGAGCAGATAAATATTTCAGGCAGCTCCTATCCCGGCAATATTCCTGTTTACGCGGGATGGAACCTTGTTGGACCATTCGATTATTCAGTCGCTGTGAATAATATTACCTCTGATCCGGCAGGAATTATCGCTGGCAATTTCTTCGCTTATAATGCCGGTTATATCACAGCCTCATCACTTGAACCTGGCCAGGGTTACTGGATTAAAGTCTCAGGTAACGGTGAGCTTCTGCTCAACGCGCCGGCTAAAAAAGCTGATGTTTATTCCGGCGGAATTAATGAAGAATGGGGCAAATTGGTACTGAGCGATGCCGTGGGTAACAGATCGGTTCTTTATACATCACTTTCTGAAATTGATGAAAACTTCGAATTGCCCCCCGCTCCTCCGGTTGAGGCATTTGACGTCCGTTTTGCCGATAACACATCAGCGGCTAAAATTACCGGTCAGAATACCGAACTGAAATTACAGGGCGCTGAATTCCCCTTGGAAATTCAGGCCTCGGGAATGGACCTGAGAATTGTTGACGGCATCAATGGCGACCTTATCAATATTTCTCTGAAGGATGGCGAATCATTTGTTATCAATAATCCGTCGGTTACAACGCTCAGAATTATGAGTGATCAGCTTCCTCTTGATTATATGGTTAGCCAGAACTATCCAAATCCGTTCAACCCTTCAACAACAATTAAGTTCGCTATTCCCGAAAGATCACAGGTTATTCTGAAAGTCTATGACATCCTCGGCTCGGAAGTAGCGGTACTGGCAAATGAAATATTTGACGCCGGTTATCATACAGTCGAGTTTAATGTCAGCAGCCTCGGAGATCTTTCCAGTGGTGTTTACATATATAAATTACAGGCAGGCTCATTCTCACAGACTATGAAAATGATGCTTCTCAAATAACTTCCGCCTGATTCCATTTTTAAGCCCCGGTTTTTCCGGGGCTTTTTTTTTGCGGTTACTTTCTTACATATTCCGTAGTTGTCAATAAGTTGGCGAAATAACTCATGGCTAAATATTTTGAAATATTTGAATTCAATACTTATATTTATCGCATAAAAAATTGAGGATGGACGATGAGATTTTATTTACTTTTACTGATAACAATTTTATTGTGGGGCTGCCAAAGCGCGACAGAGCCAGACAGGCTTCAGGCATTTATACCGGGCAAATGGCAGGAAACATATGCTGCAACTTACCCTAAACAAATAACTTTTCCTGAAGATACCGTAACAACTATTGATATCGAGCGTACTACAACAATTGAATTTTACGGAAATAAATTTACCGCTTATACACTTCCCCACATTACCAATATTTATGGACAGAATGATTCTGTATATGAAGGAACGTTCAGAGTTCTGGGAGATAAAATAATTCTGAACGAAAAAAACAATAGTGACGTTGCCATATTGGTTTTCAGCTTCAAAGGAGAAAAACTTAAACTTAGCGTTGCGCCTTTACCTGAATATCTCGGTAATACAGTGATACAGTTTACATCATTTGTCTGGGGCAACACACCATTCAAATTATCAGGTGAATTTGAGCGTATTCATTAAAAAAGCCTGATATATAAGTGAATCACATACCAGGCTCATTACTGCTGAGGTTAATTTTGTTACAGGTCCCTGCCCCTGTATAAAATAGCTGTAATTTTATAGGTCAGATAGTTTAATGCGAATATAAAGATAAAAAAGAGCAGATAGAAAGAAATATCACCCGCTGAATATCTGAAATTGCTGACCTCTTCGGCGATAAGTCCATATTTATCCCCAAACCATTCAATCATGGCAGGTATTATTCTTGTTACCCTCGTCAGCATCATGGCAACAATTCCAATGAGATTAAGCGCCGCAATGACAATGATAAATCCGGTCATCGTTCCGTAACGAAGGGCGACGGGATAAAATAGCAACATTAAAAAGCTGATAATTGTTATAAAAAGAAGTATCTGATCAAAATTAATAACGATGAAATAGGCGCCCGGATCTTCAGCGAAAAGAAGGGAAAAAATAGCTTCAACTGAATAGGTCAGTACAAATCCCACAAGAAGAACACTCCAGGAAAATAAAAATTTGCCAAGCACTATATCATCTCTTTTGAATGGAAGACTACATCCGAAGAGAGCGGTCTTAAATTTTTCATCTCTGGCTACAGCTCCGAAGGGTATAATCAGCATTATCAAAAAACTGAGATTCAGCATAAAAATATCCATATCTTTATACATTCCCAAAACCATGTAAAACAGGGGCATCACATACATAATCAATATCAGGTTTTTATGCAGACGGAAATCTTTTATTACCAAGTTCAGCATTTTAGTCCTCCCTTTTTAAAAAATACATAATATCTTCCAGAGTTGTCTTTTCAACGACCGATCCGGAATTGAAAACTTTTCGCGCCTGTTCGAAATCGGATGTTATTCCTTCAAATCCATATTTATTCTCTTTATAACCTTTTAGCAGTTTTTTATTGCCTTCATTCAACTCTTCCAAAGGACCCTTCACAATTCCCCATTTGGAAAGAATATCATCTTTGGAGTCATCAAAAACAATTTTACCATTATTTATGAATACCACATAATCCGCTATCCTCTCCAGATCAGATGTAATATGCGAAGAAAAAAGCACCGTTTTATTTTCATCCTGCAATATTTCGGAAAGGATTCCCAGGAACTCCCTTCTGAAAACCGGGTCCAGACCTGAAGTGGGTTCATCCATTATCAGTAAATCGGCATCATGTGAAAGAGCAAGGGCAATGAAAAATTTCATCTTCATTCCTTTGGATAGTTTCGAATAACGTTTTTTCTCAGGCAATTCAAATAGTTTCACATATTCTTCGTACTTCCCCTGGTCCCAATTCTTATATAACGGAGCGGTTGAGCGGGCTATCGTTTTCAGCGATACATCCTCACAAAAACAGGGCTGGTCATAAACAAACCCGATACGGCTTTTGATTTCCGCTTCATGTGTTCTGCTGTCGAGGCCGAATACCTTTATAAATCCCGTATCATACCTGATCAGGTTCATTATAAGTTTTATTATTGTTGTCTTACCAGCTCCATTCGGACCAATAAGCCCGCATATATAACCCCTCGGGATGGTAAACGATATATTATCGAGCTGGAACCCTTTCCATCTTTTCGAAATTTTATTTATTTCAATTGCGTTATCCATTATTCCTCCATCGTAAGTATTCTTATCATTTCAATTATTTCCTCTGTGCTTATCCCCAGTAAATTAGCCTGTTCAACCGCTTCGGCCAGTTTTTCTTCAACAATTTTAAGCTTTTTTTCCTTTAACAGCTCCCTGTTTTGCGAGGCCACAAATGTCCCCCTCCCGGCAACCGTATTTATAAATCCCTCCTTTTCAAGAACTTCGTAAGCGTTTTTTGTGGTAATAACACTAACCTGAAGTTCTTTGGCCAGGGACCTTATTGATGGCAAAGTCTCGCCTGCCTCCAGATCACCCGAAATAATTTGTTTTTTTACCTGGGATGATATCTGTTGATAAATCGGGTCACCCGATGAATTTGATAATATTATTCTCATTCTGTGTACATTCCGTTATATGCGTACATACTGTATATATTCTCTATATACAATCTACGATAAAATATGATCCTTGTCAATTTTTTGTTAAAAAAAAATCTTTTGTGGCCTGAAGCTGAATATTTGCCAAAATAATTTTTTATATTACTCTTGAAAAAACTGAAAGCGACAAACTGAAATGAAAGTAAAATTTTACGGCACCCGCGGTTCAATACCGGTTTGCAGAAAAGAAATGACCGAATTTGGAGGCAACACTACCTGCATACAGGTAGTATCTGATAATTCAGATACAATTGCCATTTGTGATGCCGGCAGCGGAATAAGAGAACTTGGCAAGGATATTTTGAAGAAAGAAAGGGAAGAAAATAAATTTTATGAGGAAATTTTTATCGGATTCACTCATTTCCACTGGGATCATATCCAGGGTTTCCCCTTCTTCGAACCGGCCTATGATAATAAAAGGATAATAAATCTGGTCGCTATGGGGAAAAACAGGTATATAAAGGATATGAAAAGTATATTTGAAACCCAGATGCAGAAAGAATATTTTCCCGTTCCATTAAAAAAAATGGGCGCTGAGTTTCGTTTTGTTCAGAATGACGCTGATACTTTTTTTTACAACGGCACTAACGTTACAGCCTGCAGACATATTCACCCCGGGGGCGCTTATAGCTACAGGCTGGAAAATAACAACCAAATGGTAGTTATATCAACAGATATTGAACATGGCAAATCAATTGACCACAGGGTTGTTGAGCTCGCTGAAGGCGCCGATCTGCTCATACATGACTCGCAGTATACCCCTGAAGAATTAAAAAACAAAACCGGCTGGGGACACAGTTCTTATCTGCAGGCAATTGAAGTCGCGAAACTTGCCGGAGTAAAAAAACTCGCCCTTACACATCATGATCCTGACCATGACGATAAATTTCTCATAGAAATTGAAAAGATTTGCAAAGATATTTTCCCCGGTTCATTTCTCGCCCGTGAAGGAATGACCGTCAGCCTGACAGAATAAACCTTCCTCGTTTCCGCGATATTTTCCCTGCTTTCAAAGCCGGGCAAAACAAGAAATAATGATACTCTCAATTATAAACTGGCAGAGCCAGAACCAAACTAATTCTGTCCGCCTGTTCGCCGCGGAGAATCCCTGACGGGACTTATTTACCTTTCTTTATACATTTTCCCCTATTTGAAAATAGGGGCTATTCTTTTTCATCTGTCCGCCGCGGAGGATCCCTGCCGGGATTCATATTAATCTGATTTAATATTTGCTTGTAGATAAGCATTATTATTTAGAAAAAGTCCCGTTAGGGACGATAGATAATAGCCCCGCAATTCATTGTGGGGTAATAGGTTAGGGAGAGAATCAATAGTCCCGCCAGGGACGACAGATAGCCTCGCAGCATAAATATGAATGGCAGGTTAAATAATTTTGCCATTTTGCGTAGAATTTAACTTCTTACGGAGTAATCATAGACTGGCAAGCCAGACAAAAAGTTAGCTGTCTACTCCAGGTTGTGTCCTCCCCCGTCGTCAAAGAAAGACACTTTGACGCCACCCCTCCAAAAGTAATGGCACTAAGATTGTGAAACGAAAGGGATATTGCGCGAATATAGTTATTCCCCAACATCAATATTTCTTGCAAAATATTTTTCTACTATTTATTAAATAGAATGATAACATTAATTAGCTAACCTATTGTTATTAAATTCTTTACAACCCCACCCCAACCCCTCTCACGCCACGGCGCACTTAAAAACCTTATCAAGGAGAGGGACTTTAAAAATCCCTCCCCTTACAAAGGGGAGGGATTTAGGGTGGGGTCGGAATACCAGGAAAACACTAAGAATACTATATTTTTGCTCTATCTTAGTGCCATTACCTCTGCCACAGGCATCCCTATGGGGCAAAGGAGGATAAATGACTTGATGTCCTCCTTTGGAGCACTGCTGTCAATTTAAGCGGAAAATCTTTTTTACGTTCCCGAAAGGGACCAACAGAACCATGAGAAAATGGATAAATTTCAAGGAGATAACCCAAATTTAAACCTCCTTGTTCGCTTTTACATTGATGTTGTTCGCTTTTTCTCTCCGCCCCCACGGGGAATTCCCCGTGGCTATTCGGCTTCGACCCCTTCGGGGCCGGTAAAAAAATAAAATCCCTTAAGTTGACAGCAGTGCCTTTGGAGGGGGTGGTTGATCCGCCGCGGCGGATCGAAACCGGGGGAGGACACACCTCGAATTGTCAAAAAACCTTGCCATTTTGCGCAGAATTTAACTCCTTACTGAGTAATCATAATCATTTTTCGAGTATGAGTACCTGTTGTATGAGTGCGAGTACGGTTAATTAAATCAATATACTCTATTCAAAATTCTGCTTATTAACTCAAGAATATTATTATTCAATTCCCTATATGAAATCGATGAAAACTTCAGCCGTGTAAAAAAAGATAAATTTCTTTTCTTTTAATAAACTTTAATTTATTCCACCATTATCTTATTTTTTAGAAGCGAATTTTTCTAATTATGCGGGGAAGTATGAAGTCATTTACTACTATTTTATTAGCGATCATTCCTGTCTTAATTTTTGCGGGAAAGGTTGACACCACCCAGGTGGGACCAGGGGTATTTTATTACAGCGAAACAAGAGCTGAAGGTCCGTGGCAGTTTGATATCCTTGAAATAGACCTTACCAATGAATGGATATCAATTGAAACTGTTAAAGCTGATGATCTTCTTATGGGATTTGAAAGAACATCATCAATGGCCCAGAGGAAAGACCTTACGGCACACAGGGTAGTCGGAGCGACAAATGGCGATTTTTACGATGGAAACGGTACGCCGATCGGGCTGCACATTAGCAATGGCGAATTTGTTAAATCTACAGGCGACTGGCTCCACATTGGATTTAACGAAATGAACAAAGTCATATTTGGCGCGGTATCCATTGCCGGTGAAATAATTGCCGGCGACAGCAGCTATTCTCTTACTGGAGTAAATAAAGAGCGCCTGACAAATGAATTGATCATTTTTAATTCCTATTATGGTAGCAACACCGGGACAAATAATTGGGGAACTGAAGTAAAACTAACTCCGATTACCGACTGGATTGTTAACGATACTGTTCTTTGTATTGCCGGATCTCCTGTATACGGAGTCGGCAGCATGACTCTTAATGATGGCAAACCTGTATTATCGGGACATTCACAGTCATCTTCATTTATCCAGAACAATATTAATATTGGCGATACGGTTAAGATAGTTCAGAAACTGGTCCCGGGTCTCGAAAGAGTGACACAGCTGATAGGTGGCAATAAGCAGCTTGTTCAGCACGGGGTTAACGCGGGAACTTCAGGTGACAGGCACCCGAGAACAGCGGCGGGAATCAACCAGGATACAACCAAATTATTCCTCTTTACAGTGGATGGCCGTCAACCCGGCTACAGCATCGGAATGACCTATTATGAACTGGCCTCCTATATGATGGAATGGGGAGTCTGGGATGGTATAAACCTTGATGGCGGCGGTTCAACTACCATGTGGGTGCGGGGCGAAATAAAAAACAGTCCCTCCGATCCCGGCGGCGAAAGATCGGTATCCAACTCACTTATAGTTGTAAGTTCAGCACCGACCGGCCCGCCGCAGAGTCTGCGTGTAACACCTGGAGAGGTTTATGCTATCAGCGGATCATCAACCGATTTTGAAGCCTCACTTTTCGATCAGTATTTTAATCCTTTGAGCGTAAATAGCGATAGTCTCTTCTGGTCCTGTGATGATAATATTGGCGTCATAACCCAGGATGGTAAATTCACCGCCGCCTCAGATACGTTAACGGGTTATGTTTATGCCGATTACGGGGATATCCGTGATTCAGCTCTTGTATACCTGACAAAAATCGGCTCTATTCTGCTTGAGCCCAACCCGGTTATCCTTCAGCCCGGGCAATCGCAGCAAATGGGACTTACAGCAAAGGATACACATGGAAATATTGTCACAATGTATTTTACCGATTTCACCTGGACTGTCACCGGCGACATAGGAACAATAACAAATTATGGCGCGTTCACCGCCGGAAATATCGGCAGCGGATTTATCACTGCAAAATATGAGGATGTCGAAGGTTCGGCGCAGGTGCATGTCGGATCGGCTCAAACTGTTATTCTCAGCGATTTTTCCGATCTTGATGGTTTTTCAATCACCGGAGCTAATGTTAATATGTCAGGATGCGGACTGACATTAGATGATCAGATTTTTGTTTCACCCCCCTCTTCAGCCAGACTGCAATACAGCCTGACAACCGGGGGAACAAGCGCTCTTTATGTTGAATGCGGCATACCTATTTCAGGCACTCCTGAAAAAGTCGGGTTGTCACTTTATGGTGATGGAAAAGAACACTGGCTGAGAGGTGAATTTCAGGATGCCGATCAGGAAAAGTTTATCGTAAATTTCACCGAATCCTCGCCGGGAATTAACTGGACCGGAACCTGGAATTATCTCGAAGTGCCATTCGCGGAAGCAACGCCAAGCTGGGCCAATCCTAATGCCGAGCTCGATTTCCCTGTTACATGGACAAGAATTTACCTGGTGGAAACAAATAACCAGAAAAAGGATAGCGGCGTTATATACCTCGACGATTTTACCGCTCATTTTATTGCCACCGGAATGGATGAAATTACAGATGAAATACCGTCAGATTATAAACTCTACGATAATTTCCCCAATCCATTTAACCCGACAACAAAAATCAGGTATGCTATTCCCGAAAAAAGTTTTGTGCGGCTTGAAATCCACGATTCACTCGGTAAATCTGTAACTGTTCTGGAATCAGAAGAAAAAGCGGCTGGAATTCATGAAATAGATTTTAACGCGAAAGGACTCGCGAGCGGAATATATTTTTACACCATCAAAGCGGGCGACTTCACAGATTCCCGCAAAATGATGCTTTTAAAATAAGCGCCGGGGCACCTCGATATTTTGTTCCGATACGGTTGTTTTAAAATAAAATATCGCACCAGGAATTATATTTTTCCTCCTGTAGGACAGGTTCGAAAGCTTGTCCCACTGGGGGCCTTGTCCCCGTCGTGGAGGATTTACATCAGGAGGAGCTACTCCCGCCTTAATTATGGCTGTTTCGATTAACCGAACGATGTCGATTTTAACCGGATAAATATTTTTACCCATTAAAATAACTCCGCCGTTCACGGCGGAGATACTCTAATCCACTAGAATACAAGGCTTTAGCCAAAAGAGAATGGCAGGTTAAACCGATTTATTGTATGTTTTAGATCTTGCTGAAACAGCAGACTGCGGATTCAGACTTTCCCCGGTTGTGAGATTTGTTCCGGAGTATTCTTTGGGCTAAAGCCCTCTTAGCCTGGGGAGTATTTCGGGATCCACGGCCTGAAGTCCGTGGTTATTACATTTCCCTGAATTTGAAAAAATTGTTCTAATCCTGTAGAAACAAGGCATGCCTTGTCTCTACGAAACGGGGATAATTTTTCACTTGTAAAAATAAAATAAACAAATTTTTCTCCCTTAATAACAAATAGATAATTTTATTTTGTAATATATTTTTATTAAATTATAACCAATATGCTTCTTAAGCAGGGATTTATTATGACAACAAGGGTTATTTTATTTTTACTTTTAATTTTCTCAATTACTAATGCCGAGATAAAGTATGTGAGCAAAACCGGCAGCAGCACACCTCCCTACACCTCATGGGCTACGGCGGCGGATTCTATTCAAAAGGCTATTGATGTTTGTTCTTACGGTGATACAGTTTATGTGGGAACAGGAGTATATAAAGAAACAGTGGATATGATCCAGGGAATGACCCTCATCGGTAATGGCATTGACAGCACTGTGATTGATGGATCAAACGATAGTATTACCGGAAAAGTAGTTGAAATGCAAAACAATAATGCGATTCATCATTTCTGTATTATTGGTGATGATCATTATGGATTCTATTCAGATGATTGCATTGGAGTGCTTGATACAGCTGAATATACTTCGAATGTAGTAATTTCCAATAACAAATTACTTGATGGAGAGCATGGAATATTTTCCTTTAATTTAGTCGGCTGTATTCATAAAAATATTATTAGCAATACGTACCATGGAATCAACCTTGCTACAACTCCAACACATCTCAATCAACTTATTGAAAACAACAGTGTTTCAGCAGAAGTTCATTGCATCAATCCACTTTATGGAGCAAGGCCGGAAATTAGAAATAATATTCTTATCACAAGCGATGGTTCAATTTATTATAGCTGGGGTGTGGATACCCTCAGAATTTATAATAACTTAATGATTCAACAGGGGCAGAGTATAAACCGATGGGCGCTGGCTATGGTCTCGAATCATGGCGAAATTATAAACAATATCATATACGGGCAATGGAAGAATGGAATAGTTGGGGGAGATAATGATATTATTAAGAATAATATTATCATGAATTGCAAAAATGGTTTGAGCTGGTTTGATGGTTATGTACCGGTAGCGGAATACAACAACTGCTGGAATAACCAGAATAATTATGTTAATAAACCTGCTGATGATTCCACAAATATTTCTGTAAACCCGATGTTTGTAAACTCCGACACTGGCAACTACAAGCTTCAGATGTTCAGCCCTCTTATTGACGCAGGCGATCCAGATATTATTGATCTTGATGGAAGCAGAAGTGACATCGGACTTTTCGGAGGTCCTTTCGGCAACTCTTATCAATATATTGACTATCCTCCTTTACCTCCGGGTGAAATCACTGGAATAGTTGAAGAAAACCAGGTTACATTAAACTGGCCAATGAACAGTGAGGCCGATTTTTCTCATTACGGGATTTCGCGTGAGTATAATAACAGCGGAATAGTTGAAACTTTTACAACTGATACATCTTCCTTCAAAGATGTACTAACAGTTAATGTAACGAAAGCAAAATACCTTGTCAGTTCGGTAGACAACCAGGGAATGATATCTTCCGAAACAGAGAAGGTGATTATATTGAGCGATGTGGATGATAAAGAAAAAACATCGCCCGGTTATCATTTGATGAACAACTACCCCAATCCATTTAATCCATCAACTAAAATAATCTATTTTCTTGAAGAAGAGAGTGAAGTGCGACTTACAGTATATGATGTAAAAGGAGAAATATTAGAAGAGCTGAAGAATGAAAGAGAGGAAGCGGGCTGGCATGAGGTAAACTACAACCCTGGAAAGAGAGGAGAAACAATAACTAGCGGAATATATCTTTATGTTCTGGAAGTAAGAAAAAACAACAGAATAATTTTTTCAGATATGGGTAAAATGGTTTTTTTTAAATAAATCATTTAAGAACAAATCACTTCAATAATTAAAAGGAGGCTCAATTGAAACATTCCGTTTTAATATTTTTATTTATTTTTTCGCAAACCCTGGTAAAAGCCCAGGATGATCCCTTTATTGTAGGTGTTTATTTCCCTGATACACTACATACCATATTTATGGATAGCTGCCTGAGTATGGGAGTTAATGAACTCATGGCGCCGGTAACATCAAATAATTATACCTATTACCAGAATAGTCCCTTTATGCTGATACCAATGGCGAAACACAATTCGGGTGATACCACAAAATGGTACCAGGCATACACAGGGGGACATTATTACAGGTGGCAGTTGGAAAGAGAATCTGATGGTAACAGGTATGGATTTTTATACCGGGGCGGCGGAATTACCGATGAAAGTGGAGACAGCTGCTGGACAAACAAAAATGATTTTTATAATTACAGTACTTATGTTGTAATTGGTCCGGCTTCCAGACAGGAAAAGCTTTATACAAAAGTTGAATTGCCTTCTATATACCCGGAAGAAATACATTATAATATCAAAATTAAATATAAAGTTGAAATTGAAGGGACGATACCTGACAGTATGGATATAATGAATATCTATTACAGATACAGGTACTGGAATAAAACAACTCAGCATTTTGAACAGACGACCATCAAAGAGCCCGATATAATACATACCGAAGTGGCAGGAGCGGGATTTCAATTTATTGAAGACACTTACGATCTCGATATTTTTCCGATTAATAGCATTAATCCTTATCCTTCAGGACAGGGATCAACCGAAGATGATAAATATTCAGATTTATGCGACAGGTGTGGATTCTTTATAGAATGTGATTACCTGGGATCACCTCCCGGAAGTTACATTAATGTTTTCCTAGATTATGTTGAAATTACCGGACAGAGTTTGGGAGAGCCATTATTAAATAGTTCAAATCATGGAACAATAGAACAATCAATTATTAACTCTATCACAGAATTTGATCTTGGATCAACCCGCATTATTCACTGGGCGGGATATGATGAACCTGGTTATGTTGATCTTTATACACCTTATAGAATAACTGACTCTTTGATGCAGGATTTAAGTCATTCAAAAAAACGTGATATTATCAGTCCCTTTTATCCCTCATGGAGTAATATAAACGGTGTTCCGAGAAGAGATCGTTTTAACCACTATTTCCAGATTGCGGCGCCTGACACTTTGATGTTTGATCTTTACCCCCTGAATCCCAATAAAGATTCGACAAATTTAGAAGATATGATAACGGCATTTTATCATTACCGCGAAGTTGTCGATATGGCTGCTATGAAAGGACATGATCTGTTCCCTGTAATTCAGGCTCATGAATTTACCGGCGGCCAGGAACTTCGCCGCCCCTCGGCCGAAGAACTGGAATGTATGACAAACATTTGCCTTTCCATGGGCGCCGACGCCATACACTATTTCAAATTGTGGGATGGCAGAGACGGAAAGAACGCTATCCTGAATACTGATTGTACAGGTTCATCATTGTTCTATAAAATTAAATATGATATAGCTCCGAGGTTGAATACTCAAAACGCGCAAAATGTATTTCAACCAACAGAATTCGCGAAAGAATTACGAACACTTGAGTACACCGGAAATTATGAGATTGCATGGAAAACAGAATATCTGGTTTCATGTGATGATTCATTAGCCACTGATGTTGAATCCGGTATATCCTGGGTAGATATCGATATGGAGAAATCAAATCATTTTTATTATCTTATTACCGAACTTGATCCCGAGCATTCCTATCCTGACCAACCGGAAAAATTTCTTTATGTTATAAATATGATGACAGTAATCCCATACTGGAAAAATGTTACTATAACGCTTGATTTACCATTTCCCTTCTGTAATACTACTGTCACCAATTTTGAAACAGATGAGAAAATTGCCGAGTATCACCAAAATGGTCATGACGTAAATCTGAGTCTCGATGCGGGAAAGGGTCAGTTATGGAAGGTGGAAGCTAGAGTATCTTGCGGCGGCGATATAAATCTTAATGACACCATTGTTTATCCGATTTCACTACTTGATACATTGACCATTGTATCAAATAATAATCTTGTAATAAAAGATGATTACACCATTGAAGCAGATATAATTATCGAAGATTCCGCGGAAATATCTATCGGAAAATTTGGAAACATTATTCTCGATGGCGGCAATCTCTATTTCACCGACTGGGATGGCTCGCTGCTTCTTATGGAAGAAAACAATCATCCGAAACTGGTTTGGGGTGTTCATCCTTCACTTTCTCCAATCCAGTACTACAAAATATACAGAAAAATCGGTGATGGAAACTGGGGATATATAACAAACACAACAGGAAACAGTTGGGTTGATTCAACATATTATGTCTTTCAGCCTGGTATGCCGCGATCTGATACGGCTTATTACAAGGTAACCGGTTATGGCGGCAGCGGCAGACCGCAGGAAAGCGGGTTTAGCAATACCGTTAATATAAGAATCGGCACCGGTGAAATGCAGAAAAGGAACAATGGGCTAATAGTTACAGAATATGCTCTTCAACAAAACTATCCGAATCCGTTTAATCCGGAAACAACTATTAAATACCAGTTGCCGGAAACATCGGAAGTTAAACTTGTGATATATGATATGCTCGGCAGGAAGGTAACAACGCTGGTTGATGAAACAAAAGAGATGGGTTATTACAGTGTGAAATTCGACGGCAGCGCCCTCTCCAGCGGAATGTACATGTACAAAATCACAGCCGGTAAATTTTCAGCGACTAAAAAAATGCTTTTGGTAAAGTAATAGCATCATTCAATAAAGTATATGAGACCTCCGGTGTTATTTAGCCGGGGGTTTTATTTTTAAAACCTGATAAAAAGTTTCGTTCCTATGGCCAAGGGCTCTTCAACAAAACCTGCCTGGCGGGGATACTGCCTCATGTTTCCCGACTCCCAGAATTGATAAACATACCTCATATGATTAACCGATAGAAGATTCATGGCGTAAAGAACCAGCTCTGTTTCGGCAAAATCAACCGGCAGCTTCCACGCCAGGGATACATTGCTCGTGAATGATGGTTTTGTATATCCTTCATCCTCCAGGCTGGTGTATATGTTTCTCATCTCTGCAATTGTCGCGGCAGCGCCGTACTTCTCGTGCGAACTCATAAAAATATCAAGCATTTCCTTCTGACCATAGTTCCAGTAAAACCTGCCGTCAATATGCAGAGTCAGATCATATGGCAGATTACGGTTGTAAAACAGTTTAATCGCTCCTGCCGGAAGATTATTGATCCGGTTTTCGGCAAAATTATCAAGTTCCATTCTCACCGGATCAGGGGGAGGTGTGGTAAGAAAAGCATCGGGAAGATTTTCAGCTTCCCAATTAAGTTGTCCGATATATGAAAAATTAATTCCGGCTCTCATTTTTTCAAGGTTAATATTAAGTCCTGCTTCCGCTCCCAGCATCGCGAAATTTCCTACCACATCCGCTTTTTCTTCATCACTCACCCAGGCAATCTGATCAACAGTATTATAATAAGCGCTGATTGATAAGTAATACTCTTTCGTAAAAAAACTGTTATAGATGATTTCGAGATTAAATAGTTTTTCAGGTTTTGCCGATGCTGAAGAAACCTTTTTCTCAGAATAAAGATCGATAAAGTTTGGTAGTCTTACAGATTGCTGAACAATAAATTTAAGCAGATTGCGTTCATTGATATTGTATATGGCAGCCATCCTGGGTGAAAAAGCAAACTTGGCAAATTCATGTTTGTCCACGCGTCCTGAAAGCAATAAAGTAAGGTCATCCGAAAGGGTAAAATTCACCTCCCCGAAAACCGACGCCATCCACGCGCCTATCCTTTCATCTATATATGTCGCGAAACCTCCCGGAGCGAATTGCTGATAAAATCCTGATGTAGTATCCAGAATAGCGAAACGGATTGGAGCCTGAAAACCGAGAATAAAAGTATTATCTTCGAGACCCCATTCCGGTCCCCAGTATTCATAAAGGAAAGAACCTCCCAGCGCGAAACGGGTTCCTTTCGAAGGAGTGTAATCATATTCCGTTTTAATTTTTATCTCATTTTCCGACCAGCTGTCATTTCGCTGCCTGCTATCATCAAATGAGGCCTGATCACCCATATAAAAATTGTATTCCCTGAAACTCTGACTCATAAACTCCATAGACGAAACAATTTTTTGTGCGTTGTTAAAATTATGTTCTTGTTCAAGTATTGTAAAAAAGTACTCGCCATACATTCCGGGAAAGTTCAATCCCTCAAGAGTTGCAGTCTCCTGCTGCTGTTTAGTAAAACTGAACCGGTTATACCTCGCGCTTAAACTGAAATTAAAGGGAAGAGAAGCATCGAAATCCAGCTTGATTTCAGGCCTGCCGATAAAATCCTCATAAAATCTCGGCGCGGGAGTTCCGAGGCCTTTATTTCCCCAGTCAAACCCCATGAATCCGTAACCATACCCATGGGCCCTGTCCACATAATAAAATTTCGGGTCAGACATTCCCTCCGATGTTGTTATGCTTCCATAAAGATATGCCGAAAAATCTCCCGAAGTAATGTTATATGACGCTGCGGCCTTACCATAATTATATAAATTGTTATATTCGGCGCTTATTTCTCCCCCTTTGTTATCTATATGGTTTTTAGTTATAATATTGAAGATACCCCCGATAGCCCCCGGTCCGTATGTTACCGATCCGGGGCCGTGGATAACCTCAATACGTTCAATATCATCCAGGTCCTTATTTTGAATCTCGAATATCGGACCATTTTTAACTTTCATATTCACCCTTTTACCATCCACCAGAAGAAGAAATGAATTATTCTGGTCCCCCGCGATTCCCCGGAAAGCAATTCTTGGTCCAAGCCAGTGATTCACAAAAGTAAAACCGGGGACGTAAACTTCCAGTAAATCGAGTAAATTCCGGGCGGGAGTCAATTTTATCATCTCACGGTCAATGAGTGTAAAACTGACCGGGGTTTTCCCTGTTTCTATTCCGGTTATCGTTCCTCTTACGATCTCTATCTTTAACAGCTCTTCGAGCGAAAGATCAAAAAGATCCTCTGTTTTTAACTTTTCCTGACCATATACAGCAAATATTCCCCATAATATTAATGCTGTAAAAATCTTCGACCAATTTCTCATGATATTCCCGGGTAATAATTATGAAATCCGGGTTGTTCCTCGTCCCGTTTTTTATTTTTCCGGATTGTTATTCCATATATCCAGTTTTAATTTCCATTTTCCATTTTCAATTATCCAGAGATGAACATTTTTTGTTGGTTTCCAGTCTGCTGTATCATCTTTATGATGATATGTATATTCATATTTATTAACGGTGTAAGCGGTATTTCCCTTTACCGCCATATCAATAATTTCACGGTTTCTTATTCTGAAAATATAATTTTCACTGCCCTTTAATCCTTTCCGTAGTTTTTCCCTTCCCATAATTTCGGGGTAATTATCAGGAAGGAGGATAACATCCCCGGCCATCAGGTTTAACCTGGAATCAGTATCCTGATTTTCAATAAACCTGTAAAAGTTCGCTATTGTCTCTTCCAGCTCCTCTCTGCCAGGTTCCAGACATTTATCATCCCGACATGATATAATGATAAAAAGCCCTGATGCCAGGACAATCCAAAAAGATATTTTCATTTTCTCCTCACCGGTGTTGCCAGTGAAAGAATATAATACAAAGTAAAGCGCTTTAATGTGACGCAGCTAACAATTTATCGAAGGGACTTTGCAAATATTTCAATTTTATCTTATTGCCTTTTATGGCAGAATTTTGTGTTATGTACAATTATTCCCGGGACAATTAAATTCAAATTAAAATCACAAAATTGTAATTGGCGATGAACAACTTGAAAGGTTAAGTTTTCCGCGGATTTCGCTGATAAAAGCGGAAGAAATAAACACGGTTGCAGCGATTATAAAGATTTAACAGAATTTATGTTACCCCGTCAAAATCCAAATCGCAATCGAAGTTGAAATCGTTTCTTTACAGACCGGAGCTTAGAATATTCCGGGGAGGGCGATTCGTCATTTTTATCCTCCGCATAGGACAACATTCTTCATTCCTGACTTTTCTCCGGCTCTGGCGGCTCAGGAAATATATTCAAGATTCCCGAAATTGCCATATGACACCCTCAAAATAATTCCATCTCCCGATTTGATAAAGATATGTCCCTCTCCAACCATAAATACTTCTCCCTCAAAAAACATATTGGTATCATTCTGAGGGTCGGGGTAGCGATATTTTACTCTGTCTCCCGGCCGAAGATCAATTAGTGATTTCATTATTTCCCTTCCATAATTATATGATTTGCCTGATCAAAGATAGAAAAGTGGTGTTAAGGTAATATTATTGGATTGTTAGAAATTTATTAAAACATATTTGAATTCGAGGGAAGTATTACTCACCGGCCATAACAGAAACAAAGAGTTAAAAGCTTTGCCCCGGGTTGAGAAATGTTTAATTGTTTATACAGCAACCTTACTTGCGCTCAAAACAACTGCAGGCAATAATCCAAACAAATATAAATAACTTGTTGCATGCTTCTGGTTTTACAAATTTTTGAGGGGAATGTGATTGAGAGATGAATGAGGGATTTGAGAGTATTCACATTTTATATGAGGAGGCTGGGATTACGATTACGATTACGATTATGATTATTCCGTAAGGAATCAAATTCTACGCAAAATGGCAAAATTTTATCGTACACAGCGAAGCGGTACTCGTAATCGTCCTCGTTCTCGAATAACCTGAGCATTTTGAAAAGACGAGTACGATCCTTTCTTCGGATTCATTTTTTTCTGGCTTTGCCAGTTTATGATTATGATTATGATTATGATTATGATTTTAAAGAAAAAGACTGATCATATTGAAATTAGCCGGCAACATTATAATGATCAGTCACCGGAATTTTTATACACCCGAGTTGAGGGCTGCGTAGTGAAAATTCCTACACAGCCTTCTTACACGTTCACTTATATCAAACCGCGCGGCGCGTTTTACCGCGAAAAGTCCCCTGGCATCGCCGATCTTCATCAATGAAAGCGCTGCCAGTATTCTCAGTGATTCATTATCTGAACTTTTTAATATTTCCATCAGAGGAATAATCGCTTTTTCACTTTTAATTTCACCAAGCATAAAAGCCGAGCTTGATTTTAACCCGAAATTATCTGACTTCAGGCCATTAAAAAGGTTGGTTTCAATCTGAGCTTTATCAAGTTTTTTTGATTTCTCAATTCCTTTCGCATTGATTGTGAACGCGAGGGAAAGCGCGATAAAAATTACAATTATGTATCTCATGGGTATCTCCTTTTTTTTGTGGTTTCTGTTCTTATGACGAGGTGTAATATTGATTTGTTGCAAAGGAGATTCATTTTTAACTTTTTTTAACATCCCGAAAGAACTTTTTTCAGATAAATAATCTTTTTAATTACTAAACGACTACCCTGTTTTTCATCATCCAGGACACATAATCTGAAATGTTATTTCGGCAGTTTTAATAAATCAAGTCATTTAATTAATTCAAAATTAACAGAAAACTATTGCCAGCAACTTTTTGTTGCTTTAATTTAGCTCTTTGAAGAATATTTAATTGGAGAACAAATGATCCGCAGCGCCTTAATCTTATTACTTCTTTTTATCGCGGTAAATACTTTTGCCCAGGGTTCTGATATAAAATTGGAAACGACCGGAACCGAAATTAAATCACCAAAACAATTTGGTTCAGAATATATGCCTTTGAATACCGACAAGGAATATATTTTCGAAACAAGTCTGGGTGAAGCTACATCATTTGTCGAAAAAGAAGATGAAAAACTTATTTTAGTATTTGAAAATAGTTTTGCCACTTATAAACAGGAACTTATAAAAAAAGAGGATGGCATATACCTGACCGGGACAGCAAATGAAGTTGTTTTTTCCGGTTCCAGCATTACCTATAGTTCACCTGTGCTGCGCATTCCTTTCCCTCTGGAAATAGGTAAAGTATGGAAATGGGAAGGTTATGAATACTATAAGGATGACTCATCCAGGGTGACTTTTGAAGGAATTGTCCAGGCTGAAGAAAAGGTTGAGACTGAAAGCGGGACTTTTGAATGTCTGAAAATTGGACTAAAAATAAGCAAACCGGGCAGAACACCAAATCTGATAACTGAATGGCTGGCTCCGAATATTGGTGTTGTAAAATCTTCGACATCCATGAGTGACAAAGGTTTTACAGGACTTGTAAAAAGTGTGCTGGGAATCGATAATTTCGAGATGCTTTTGCTTGAAATAGACTAAGCCGGTCAGACCGGAACAAATATTAAAATCAGATAAAAGATAGTACTCAACCTTACTATCGATGTCACTTTTTCAGTTATAGATTAGCGGATAGCATAAGGAGCGCCACAGTCACCCTCAAATATACGTTATTTTTATTTGAATATTCAGTTATTGAAGCAAGAAAACAATTATAAATCGGCTAAACTATCGCCCGGTTATATTACCCGGAGAGGGCACAAAAAATCACCTTCATATTTAAGGTATTAGTCAGTCTTATTCTCTATATTTGTGCTTTCAAATTGAGGTAAAATGAAAAGAACAGAAATGCTGGCCTATGCCGCCTGGATAAGTATTTGTATTGTATGGGGTACAACCTACCTGGCGATAAGAATAGGGGTGCAGGAACTCCCCCCGATGTTATTCGCCGGATTAAGGTGGTTAGCAGCGGGCCTGATTTTTCTTTTTGTTTTATTCCTGCGCGGTAAAAAAATACCTCCTCATAAAGAAATTATTCATAATGCTATAGTGGGAACACTTCTGCTCGGTATCGGAAACGGATTTGTTGTCATTGGGGAGCAATGGGTTCCGAGCGGACTTACATCCCTGATTATAACCACACTCCCCTTCTGGATGGTCGCTTTTGATTCCATGCTGCCTTCAGGCGGAAAACTTAACTCGAAAATTATTTTCGGAATGACGCTTGGTTTTATTGGTGTGCTCCTTATTCTCTGGCAGGACCTCGGTAATCTGTCAGATACTTCCTATCTCGGTGGAATGTTAATTATTGCACTGGGCGTGATATCATGGACAGGAGGGTCCGTTTTTACCAAATATAATAAAAACAAAGGAAATCCCTTCACCGGGGCCTGCATTCAAATGCTTACTGCAGGTATTTTACAGACAATAATCGGCGCTTTCTTTGGGGAATTTGCCGTGATTCACTTTACCACAAATGGTATTCTCGCCCTTTTATATCTTATTTTCTTCGGATCATTCCTTGGTTATGCAGCTTATATTTACGCGATCGATCATTTGCCGGTCAGCCTTGTTTCAACTTATGCCTTTATAAATCCGGTTATCGCGCTGATTCTTGGATGGCTGGTACTGAATGAAGATTTAAAATTAAAAATAATAGCCGCCGCCGCAGTCATACTTGGGGGTGTGCTGCTGGTTAAGAAAGGAAATGTTATTCAGAAAAGGATAAAAATCTGACTTTTATCCAAACCAAATTTCACTTGGTGTACCTGTATTACCTTTGTATAAACCTTTTTTT
Source organism: Melioribacteraceae bacterium (assembly GCA_963677445.2). GTDB lineage: Bacteria > Bacteroidota > Ignavibacteria > Ignavibacteriales > Melioribacteraceae. The sequence goes on from CAXXGF010000057.1 coordinate 53,961, forward strand.
ACCTTCATCATCTCATTATCGATGATTCTGCTTCCCGGTTCATAAGTGTCTACAGGAGAATTTACCGATCTGTTTTTTGCCCTGGCCGAAGGGCTTATTTTTGCTGACTCTTTCCAGGTGTAATTGTTTCCAATACCCGGCATGTTTTTAATTGCGTCTGGCATAATTCACCTCAAAAAAAATTACTGAATATTTAGCTTGTATCCATACCCCTGTCCATTGTTTTACTCGCTTTTCAAGTTATCTTTAATAAATTTCTCATTAAAAGTCAATAGCCAAGCACAGATAAATGGATAAAAATTTTCATTCAACTATAATCACCTCCCCTGCTGCCCGGTTTTAATATTGCCGAAGGAAAAAGAAGGGTAATTCGCAGCCCGGGTTATACTCGCATGTTTGCGCTCTTTTATTTATTTTTCATATTCACATTAACAATATTCCTGCTCACAAATGGTAGAATTAAAAGTATTTATTTCTCATAGGGATTCAACCTGCTCCGAGTGCAAAAGGGAACTCGGCAGAAAAGCATGGATAACTGTTTCCGGTGATAACGCCTATTGCCTCGAATGTTCCGACCTTGATCACCTGGTGTTTTTAGCGAGCGGCAACGCGGCCTTAACAAGAAGATCAAAAAAATATTCAAACATGTACGCCGTTGTATTAAAATGGAGCCGAAACCGGAAAAGATATGAAAGGCAGGGATTGCTGGTTGAAGAAACCGCGGTGGAAAAAGCTGAGGAAGAATGCCTGGGCGACGCGGAATACCGTGAAATAAAAAATCAGCGCAGACGGGAAAAAGAAGCGGTTTTAGATAAAAAATATATAGAAGAATTCGGGCGGGAATTAAAAAAATTATATCCGCGTTGCCCGAAAAAAACCGCGATTAAAATCGCCGAACACGCCTGTGTGAAACATTCGGGCCGCGTTGGCCGTTCAGCCTTCGCAAAACAATTTGACCCCGCCGCCCTGAAACTCGCCGCGACAGCCTATATCCGCCACAATGAAACAGACTATGACACACTTCTCATGAAAGGAAACGAACGCTGGGAAGCCCGCAGAATGGTAAATCATCAAATTGATAAAATCCTTGAAAGCTGGACAGTGGAAGAGGAAGAATAATCCCTTCCTGAAAAGGATTTATTGACAGGGCAGCTATTAAAGAAATAAGCAGTTTTGGTTCCTAAATTTTTTGTTGAATTATCATAAATTTTTTATATCTTGGACATAATAACTATTTAATTACAATTAAATATAAATGGAGCATACAATGAGAGAAGCAATTATATACCGTGGTGAAGATGGATACTGGGTGGCTGAATGCCCCAGCTTGCCTGGTTGTATCAGCCAGGGAGAAACCAAAGAAAAGGCCATTGAAAATATTAAAGAGGCAATAGAAGGATATATCAGCGCTCTGAAGGAGGATAATCTGTCAATACCCGATGAAAATTTTGATACGATGGTTGTGGCAGTATGACCAGACTACCCAAAATTTCTGGTCAGGAATGTATCAGGGCCCTCAAAAAATCTGGTTTCTATTTCAAAAGACAACATGGCAGCCATATTATCTTAAGAAGAGACAATCCATTTTCACAGATTGTTGTGCCCAACCATAAAGAATTGGACCGGGGCACTTTAAGGGCAATAATAAAACAGGCTGATTTAAGTATTGAAGAATTTCATAAATTGTTAAAGTAAAACGCAAACAATTTCAGCTTTTTCCAATTAGTACATTTTGTTACAGGAATTAATTAAGGCACGATCCCTACACTTCTCCTCACCAGCCGAAGTTACATAATTATTATTTATCCATAAACTGGCAGTGCCAGAAAAAAATTAAATCCTAAAAAAGAATCGTACTCGTTCTCGTAATCGTAATTCGTACTCGTCTTTACCATAAAGCTCAGGTTATTCAATAATGAGAAAGATTACTCCGTAAGCAGTCAAATTCTACGCAAGATGGCAAAATTTTTCGACAATTCGAGGTGTGTCCTCCCCCGGTTTCGAGAAAAACACTCTAAACCACCCCCTCCAAAGGTAATGGCACTAAGATAGAGCAAAAATTTAGTATTTTTAGTGTTTTCCTGGTATTCCGATCCCACCCTTGCCAGAGGGAATCCCTCTGGGAAAATGGAGGCTGACTAAAAAGTAATTTTTACTGGTGATTTTAAGATTGAAAGTTGCGTTTTTGGCTCATAATCGAAACATTGATATTCTAAATTTCATGAATATCGGACTTTTTGGACAGCCTCGACTTTTAAAGCCCCTCTCCTTGATAAGGCTTTTAAGTGCGCCGTGGCGTAAGAGGAGTTGGGGTGAGGTTGTAAAGAATTCAATAACAATAGGTTAGCCAATTAATGCTATCATTCTATTTAATAAATATTAGAAAAACATTTCACAAGAAATATTGATGTTTGGGAATAACTATCTTCGCGCAATATTCCTTTCGTTTCACAATCTTATTGCCACTACCTCTAAAGGGGGACATTCGGAATTCAAGACAATCGACAATGTCCCCCTTTGCCCCATAGGGATGCATGTG
>CAXXGF010000058.1:0-41762 GCA_963677445.2 Melioribacteraceae bacterium
GCAGGTTCGGATTATTTACCAAAAACGAAGAGCATTAACAGCCAGGGGATCAAATCAATATGCGCCTTCAAACAGGTATTTCAGTCAGCATATTTATACGGAGCATTTTCACCAATTGATGGAAAAAGTTTTCAGCTGGAGTTACCAGAATGTAATTCCGAATGGTTTCAATTATTCTTAGATGAGTTTTCCAAAGAAGACCCTGATGAATTAAAACTTATAGTTCTGGATAATGGTCCTTTTCACAAAGCCAAAGCGTTAAAGATTCCGGAAAATATAGTATTATTATTCTTACCTCCTTATTGTCCTGAATTAAATCCGGCAGAAAAAATATGGGCAAAATTTAAGAGGGATTCTACAAACAAATTATTTTCATCAATGGAAGAATTGAGAGAATATGTCTGTGAATTGGCAAAAAATCTAACGCCTGAAGAAGTCATTAGTATTAGTTCATATGCTTATATTTTTTTTGGATCCTTTATGGACTGAGGTATAAATCACTATGGTATAAGAACTCCTGCCCTGGTACTCATCCTCCAGCAGACTGGGCTTGTCCATTGGGCTTTGAATGAATCGTAATACCTGGCGCCAAAGTAATTATATTGGATTTCAAAGTCACGCTCCTTTTCTGTGAATTTATATTTGTCATAATATGTGCATCTTCAATATGTTTGTCAATCACTTCACTATATGGTGCGGAGTTTACATAATGACCGTTATAAGACACCCCCGTAGGAACTTCTAAATTCCGTAGGGGGTGATCACATAACAGTAGCATTATGTAAAGCTCGCTGACTAATGTAAGATTTCAGTGCTAATAATGACAACGGTGTTATTTTATAGGCGTGGGCGTTATGCACCGAACAAAATCCCAGGACGGCAATTAATTACTACAATAAAAAAAGCCGTCAAGCTCAAAATCCTGACGGCACTGTAATATTCTAACCTTACCTATATCTTCATTTAAAGAAAAGTGGTTTGCGATTAATTGTCTCGTGATAATTATATTTCCATAATTTCAGTATTCCATTTTCACATCTGAAATGTAATTTAAGAATATGTGTTTTATCTTTGTGGTAAGTCAATAAAGGGTTATCTTCTTTATCTAAATTTATAACATCAATATTTGGTTTAATAAATAAATAGTCTTTATCACAACCTATAACCTCACCTGCAATATATGTTTGTGGTTTAGTCAAATAAATCTTAGGCTCACATTCATTTTCATTACTATGTAATTCCAAATATATTTTGTCACCAACTTTTATTTTTTTTATCTCTTTGCTACTTAACCTTATTAATAGTTTTGGTGTAGCATTATTCTGCATACTATCAAAAGCTGTATAGTAAATTTCCATTTTTATTGCATAAGTTATTATATCTTGTCCTAAATTGATCTGCATAAACAATAACAACATAAAAATGAATAAAGTTTTTTTATTCAATAACCATATTAGCATTTTGCTGTTCCTTTTTTAGTTTCTTAATTACAGTTACATTTTTTTGTTTTGAATTTGCAACTGCATTATGCACGGATACAGGGGTTGTTACATTATTTTTATCATATATCGTTACGCCAAATTGATTAACTTTTACATTAGCTCCATTACCACCGCTTTGGCCTACTGCATTTAGACCTTTTTTTGTATAACCTGCACAACTATTTGTCTCCGCATTATATGTTTTATTGGTTTCAGCTTTATTAAGGGCATCCATAACTTTATTGTCGAATGTTGCATCGCCACCAAGCTTTATGATTCCATCGGCAACTCTACCTTCACCACCTTGAATGCTCTTTAAGTCAGATAATGGAACAACTTCGGTTTTATAGTCTGCAGGTGATTCACCACTTTTACCAACAGGTGACTCAGGCCAAAGATGTCTCACGACTAAATTACCAGTCAAATTACCTTCAGCATCTCTCTGTTGAATCGCTAATGCTGAGTGTCCAACTTGTTCTCCATTAGGTGCCCAAGTTAATAGATAAACATCTTTGCCATCTGGATCAATATATCTCATTGGATTATTAATGCAATAATTATAAGAACTCCAGCCGGAGTACTTATCAGCTAAAGGATCAACGGTAAGCCAGCGGAATATTTTAGAATCATAATACCTCGCGCCAAAATAGTCCAGTTCTGATTCAGTATCTTTTTCCTTTGAACTGAATTTATATTTGCCGTTATAATCGGCATTATTATAATCGCGGTAAATTTCACCGAAAGGTTTATAATCCTGCGCTGAAATTATTTCGCTGTTATTCTCACTAAGGGTTAACCGGATATTGCCAAGATGGTCTTTAATATAATAGAGTCTTTCATCCACATCGCGGATGTAAACGCCCGGTTGTTCCAAAACCCAGGTCAAATCAATTCTGCCAATCAGATCGTTTCCATGAATATTGATCATCTTCGGCTTGAATATTTCAGTATTATAGACGGCGAGAGTTTTACCAAACTGGTCAACCAGGTAAAATTCCCCGGAGCTGGCATCACCAACCTTTTCTTTATAAATCCTCTGTCCGTTTTCATCATATTTGTAGTGGTAAGTAGCGTTTAACTGGTGATCAACTAGTTCGGTATTCAAATTCAGAGTGTTGTAATTATTAAATGAGTACAAAGGTAAGCTTAAATCATCCTTTTTCTGCTTAACATTTCCCCAAGTATCATAACTATACCTGTAACCATCAGGGCCATCAATATCATTAACACAAGTAAGTTTATTACTTCCGGCAATATAAGTGAAATAACTGATTATACCGCCGAGAGGTTTTTCATATTCAATTACATTTCCATCTTTATCGTAATTCCATTCTTCAGAATTATCGTTATATAAATTATTGTTATATTTTGATTGAATTAGCTGGTTAGTATGATTATAAGTATAATTAAAATAATGGTTACCCCATGTTTCAACAGGAGAGTTAACCGGGGCTCCTGTATAATCGATAGTCATTTGTTCAATCAGACCATTGTCCTGATAAAGAAGAGTTTCCTGGAATATCTGGTTGTGGCCTGAAATAGAAAGCAGCCATCCTCTTGTGGAGCTGTATGAGTAAGTTGTCGGGTTTGTCAGCGCCGCGTTGCTGAAAGAAGTTAACTGGTCAGTATTGTTGTAAGTATAATCTCCTTCCAGAACAGCGGTAATTTTATTATTAGTCTGGTTAGACAAAACCTGTTCCAGTCTTCCGAAATCATCATATTTATACCAGAAATGATGATCAGGAATATTCTGGTAAGTTATATTTCCCGCAAGATCATATTCGGTTTCAACTTTTACCCAATCCTGCGAACCCATTTTAATCCAGTAATGAGAAATATTTCCCAATTCATCATAACCAAAGATTTTATAATTCCAGGAGTCAGTTGTGAAATCCCTGAAAGCAGTCGCTACAAGTTTACCATTCAAATTCCTGCCGTTAATTACAGCGGGTGATTCAGGGTCGGACATCTGGGAAAACACGCCGGTTTTGTTATATGAATCATACATATTGGCGGTTAAAAATTTATTATAATCAGCAGACCAGATTTCAAGTGATGGGATGGTAAGTTCAATAGCCGGTCTAAAAATTTCACGGGTATAACTCTCGTCCCCGTCAAATTCAGCGATAAAACTATTATATGTAATAAAATGTCCAATTTCAACAATACCTTTGAATTTTAATCGTCCACTGTTATCATAATTAAAATATTGGACCTTCACCAGATAATCGGAATATTCATCTTCATGAAATGAGAACCTGAGGTTCCCAAATTTGTCATATATAAAATCGTTTCGTCCTACATCATTATTTTTTTTCTTTTTAAGCAATCCGGCCTGATTATACTCATAAGTTGTGATAAATCCTTCCGGTGAAGTTACCGTATCAAGTTGTTCTTTATTATTATAAGAATATATGGTCGGATTATTACTATGGATTTCATCATTTTTTACAATTTTGCCAAACATATCAAAATAGGTTCTGGTTATATTATGCGATTCTTCATCAGTCGCGGTAACCATCCTGAACCAGCCAGGATCATAAGAGGGGTCTGTTGGATCAAAAACATTATAATTATATGCAAGGAATTTAGATGCGATTTCTGTACTTAAGTATTCATCAAGAGAGGCTTGTTTAGTAAGTTCTCCCCGTATATCATAGTAAAATTTGATTCCCCTGTTTTCAGGATCAATTTTGAAAAAGTCCTGGCCGAAATAGTTAGGATAAGTTTTAAGTATATGAGATTCAGATGGAGAATAATTTTCAACCGATGAATAAAGGTCATCCCTGTCGAAAGAATATTTGGTTATTAACTGCTGATCAGTAGATGGATTAGCGATACGGTTTACAGTTTTTATTGTATTTGGAAGTTTGAATATATCATCATAATCATAATTTACGAATCCATCGGAAGAATTCAGAATTTCATAATTAAGAGTTGCTGATGGTTGCGAACTGACCGAAAAATTAAATTCTTTAGAGTTGTTTGAGCCGTTAAGTGGTGATGTATAGATACAAACTCCATAGAGAGAGTTTCCTGTTGCTTCAAGTTCCCAGATAAGACTTGAAATATTGAACTCTAAAGTTGTATCACTGATAAACTGAAATGAAGTCTCAAAAGTGGAAAGATCATATTCATATTGTCGTTCATTATATTCCTCAATTATTCCTCTGATATACACAATATGATCTTCACCTGCGGAAACATTTTCAGATAAACAATTTAATGTGAGGGTTGCCTCATTAATATCAACAAGATTATCAAATGTTAGAGGTGACTGCAGAAATGAATAAGCAACAATATTTGTCGTATCAACAAGAATATCGCCGCTATCCTTTCCGCCAGATTCACGATATACATTTGAAACTTGTGCTTTAATCAAATCCCTGGTTGAACTTTCATCAATTACATCAATCGATAAATTTCTGGATGAATAATATACCTGGTTAATATTTTCTGAAGAATTTTCTGGTGATGATTTAAGTGTTCCTGGGATATACGCACAGATCAACCGGTTATTTTTATCATAGTCATTAAAATAATAATAACCGTTATCATCTGTTATAAATATCATGTTTCCTTCAATATCAAAACCAGAATACTTGGTTGAGTTATAGCTGCCATAACTTTCTACTGTTTTGAATGGCTCAACCTGATAAATATTATGAGTTATCTGATAGTTATTTGTTACTGTGCTATTTTCAAATGAGGCTGTTCCATAAGCTATATAATTCACTTGGTTATTATAAAAGAATTCTTTATAACCTCTGTCATCAATGATTTTTTTTAGAAATCCTTTATTAATCCCGGCGCTTGTGTAATATTCATATTCCTCTTCGGTTTTTTTCTGTATATCTTCACCATATACTGTGGTCTTTAATAAACTTCCTTTTTCCGGGTCATTAAGGGAATAATATTCTTTTTCTGTAGTTTTAAGTGTAAAATAATCATAATCTTCGGAAACCGAATTATATACCCGGAATCCTTCCTCAATCTTTTCCGGCAGCGCCGTATAATAAACTCCATCAGCATCAGAAAGACTATTCGGGAGAAGGTGTAATTTCTCGGTCTGAGTAAAGGAGGATTTCGCAAATAGGGGACCATCAACAGGAGAATCGGAAATTATCTGTCCCTCCTTGATTACCTCGGTGTTCTGGTAATAAAATCTTTCAACGAATTGTTCCGCGGAGCCAGGTCCAAATATTACCGGGTAATCATTTGAATATAAATAGGTTGTACGAGTCGGAGCGCCCGTTTGATCATTTTCGTCATAATTAATATTAGATGTTTGTTCGATCAAGAGATCTCTTCCTTCAGTAAAAGATTTAAAATCATACTCACCTAAATCATACTTATACTCATTAATATCATAAATATCATTTGGTTCATCAATCCATGTTTTTTCTCTTGTAAGTTTAACACCTGATGTTACAATGCCGGTGTGATAAGTAAAATCACGCATTATATAAAAAGGAGTTCGTTTGTAAGTCATAAAATCTTTTTCAACAGTTTTTGAACCCGGAACAGTTTGACCGGTTTGGAGGTAGTTATATTCTGTTATTGTTGTTTTTACATCAACAAGAATCGGATTCCATGGTAAATAGAGATAAGCGCCTGCTCTCTGAATAGGAGTATCATCGGGATGTTCTTTGTAATATCCATCCCAGGAATAATCATATGATACAGATTTTAACGTTTTTTCAGGGAATACAGCATTTTCATCAATAACCATCGGTTTCCAGAAACTGATCATCGAGTTTGTGTAGTTATCCCTCGCGGTCGCACACATATTTCCAACATGATAAGCTGGAAATAAGTATGAGTAGAAGTAACTATTTGTTGCCGCGAAATTCATTATATAGTTTGGATCCCAAGGTGATCCATCAAGCTGTGTGTCGTTTTTGTAATCGAAATATGCTTTATAGTTTTTATGAACATATTGTTTTAATACGCAATCAGGGTAATGCATCTTATACCGTACATTATATCTCCAACCGTCAGGAGTTAATACAGGAACTGCCCAGATAAAATTTCTATTCCTCTCATTGGCGTATTCATATTCAGTTTTATTTATTTCATTATTGACTTCAAAGATATTTTTAAGCATAAATAAATAACCATACCCATACTCGCCATCCCTCCTATTTGTATTTATTCCATAAAATGGCAGATCACCCGGTTTCCATATATTCATTGTAAAAGTCTGATCGGAAGCAAGATCATTTATATCTATTTGATCATGTGGTAGTTTTGTACCTTTAGGCCAATATTCGAAACTAAATATATCTTTCCTTAACACAGACTGAGAATCGTAATATTTTACAGACGATAGAAACTTTCTTCCATCCGTGTTTGTATGACCAAAGGCATTTGCCGTATAGTCTACTTCAATAAAATCACCCATCGCGCTAATAACTTTTTTCAGATATGCGATCCTCGGTTGTTTCTCAACGACCTGTTGCCATTCTGCTTCTGTTTCGAGTCCCTGGTAAACAGCATACTCTTCTTCAAAATAATATGTCAGACCATTACCCGGTTTGTAATAAATGTTTCTAAGTCCGAAATCCTGATCCTGCCATTCAACAACCGCATAGCCCCTGTTTTCATGACCAACTTCTACATAAACACCTGATTTGGAATCAGGGTAATCTGAGGTGGTCCATAATAAACCGGAAGTATTGTCATAATTACCATATTTTGGATTAATAAGTTCGACACAAGAACCATCAGCTTTTAAAAGTTTAATCATATCATGATTAATTATGTCATTAGCTTCCGATATACAAATGGAATTGGTATAATGATATCCTTCGAGAAGGAAGGGAATTTCAGCTCCCATGTGATCAAAAGCAAAAGAAATTTGAGTATATGTTTCCTGATACATAAAGGGATATCCATCCCACTGAAAATTATTATAAGTTCCGACATTCCAATTCTTTTCAAAATTTAATGTCTGAACCGCAAATTCTCCGACGCTCATTATCCACTCGGGAGCGTTACAAACTCCTCCTGAGGGAAGTGTCGATATGCCCCTGTATGTATGGTGGCCGACATTTGCGTTATAGTTTATTCCGAATTGTACGTCAAGTCCGTTTGGTAAATGCAATTGTTTATTATGGCTGATTGCCAGATTCCCGTTATAATCACTCACCGAATGGGATACATCAACAATATTGCTGAATTTTTGAAAAACGCTTTTTGAATGCAAAGATAATAGGGAACTGTTGTAGTTTTTGAAGATCACCATCAATTCCGGAAGAAGTGTTGCCCGGTATTGGAGTTTGTTGAGCGAATAAATTAAAACTCAAAAAAAACAAAATAAATAACAGATGATGTTTCATCTTACCTCCAGATATAATTATGAAAAATAAGTTATTACAGATTAGATACATGACTAACCTGTGGTATTATTAATTTATTAATGTAAAGCAATACTTACTCAATTATTCGTCTACCCGGAAGAATATTCCTTCCTTTAACATAGCCCAATAAAATCTACTTCTTTATAAATAGCATCTGTATATCTTCTAATATGAAAACTAATAAAAACAAGTTAACTTTGTCAAGTTTTTTTTAGGGTAATAATAATGACATGCTTTTAAAAAATACTACCATCAAAAAAAAAAAGATATTGTATGATAAAGAGTGAAATAAAATGTCTAATAAAAAACATCAGATCCTTGATATTTTATGCCAGCGCTTACACTATTAAAAAGATATCTGGTCGTTAGAATGATTATGTTTTGGCCCGACATCCTATTTTTATCCGGGGGAAATGGAGGACTTTATAGCTGCCGGTAATCAGCGATTTTATCTCTAAAAACCAATTCTGAATGATAAACAATCTGGTATACCGGGGAGGATAATACTTCAAATGAATATTCCGAAAAGTATATCTATTCTTCACATAATATTCGGGGAACATAATCTTGTAATTCAATCCAGTAATAAGGAACACCCCTGGAATCAATAAAGTTAAGTTTACTTATATATTTAATATCCAGGTGTTCCTTTTTAGAAGTCTGGAAAAAAAACAAACTTTTTTATTTAAGTATTCATTGGATCCGCTGAAGCATGGAACTGCAACATAGATGAACTCATGGGGGTAATCTTTAGGTTTGACATCAGGCAAAACTTTTATTGTACCGGTTGAAAGGACAGGACCGCAACCAAGTCCAGATAATGTTTCGATAATTATTCCCTCCACAAATATCGAATCGGGTAGAGTTGATGCAGAATCCGCATATTCATAGGAAATAAAATTACAAAAGAGCTTGACATTTAATCTGAAAATTATTAAGGACTCTATTAACGATAAATATTTCGTTTGGAGGTAAGGATGCGATATAAAATAGTTGTAATCTTGATTTTATTTAGTAGTGAACTTATTTTTGCGCAAGAGGGGTGGTTTCAAATCAGCTCTTCTTCATCTGAAAATTTAAAAGACCTGTCATTTAGTGATGAAAATCATGGATGGATTATTGGAAGTACAAATAATCCGGTTAGCGGATTCTGCATTTACACAACCGACGGAGGTTCATCCTGGAGCAACAAAAACTTTCCGGGAATATCTTTACGCCAGGTGTTTTTCAAAAGCAATATCCACGGCTGGATATTAGGCTGGAATGATTCAATGGAACGCTCAATACTCCAAAAAACTGTTGATGGAGGTAATGCCTGGGATGACTATACCCTGGGCGGTTCATATATCTATTCCTCGATATATTTTATTGAGAATACAGTCGGTTATATCTGTGGATCTTTTGATATGGGATTAACAGGAAGAATAGGTGTCAGTTATAATGGAGGGACAAGCTGGTCATATATCGATGATAATCTTCCTGATATTTTAACATGCATCTGGTTCGCGAATGATTTATCAGGCTGGTGCAGCGGCCATGATAAACTTGCCGCTACGACTGATGGCGGTGACAACTGGGATATTATTAATGATATCGAACTTGAAAGCATACACTTTATAAATGATGATTTGGGCTGGGGAAGGAATAACGACGGCATTCACAAAACAACCAATGGCGGAGATAACTGGGAACTGACTTCATTCAGCGGCAGTTCTTCCGATATATTTTTTATTAACGAAATTACAGGCTGGGCCGCGACCGGAAGCATGATTTATAAAACAATTAACGGGGGCGCAAGCTGGTTTCTTCAGGCGGATGAAAGTCAGCAGATAAACGCTGTTTATTTTGTTAACAGCGATACAGGATACGCGATCGGAAACAATGGTTTGATACTGAAGACTATTGACGGGGGAGGGGGAGAAATACCGGTGGAGCTTACATCATTCACAGCTTCGGCGCAAGGGAAATATATAATCTTAAATTGGGAAACAGCCACCGAGCTTAATAACTTCGGCTTTAAAATTTACAGAAAATTAAATGACAATAAATTTGAGTTTATAAATTTTACCGAAGGAAACGGCACATCATCTGAACCTCATAATTACATATTTAAAGATTATCCCTGTCAAAACGGCGAGTATAAATATCAGCTTAAACAAATTGATTATAATGGCGCTGAAAAAATATATGAAAGCGGCAATGTAGTTTATAACCATTATCAGGAATTGCAAATAAGCGCTTTTCCCAATCCTTTTAATGGTTTACTGAATATTGAATACAATGCGCCGGAAGGAGGTGATGTGCAAATAGGAGTTTTTTCCCTTACCGGTGAATCTATTTACAAAACTATCGACAAGTATAATGGGGAGCACTTCAGGAAGGCTCAGATTGATATGAATAATTATAATTCCGGAATCTATATTTTAAGAATAAATTCGAAAAACAGAACCAGAGCGATAAAAGTTTTAATGGTTAAATGATTTGAATAGTAAAAATATTTTAAGATTTTTGCACTCAGTCGGAAAGAACTTCCGGCTCTTTTTAAACTGAAGTAAACAATGCGACAGGTTATTCACTGGCGTGACATTTTAATTCCCTCCTGTGCCTGTAATAACATATTATTTTATCGGCAAGGAGATATACCGGTATGGCGAAAACAACACCAAGGACAAATGAGCCGGTAAAAAATACCGCGGCCCCTTCGGCTCCTACTGCAAGAAATCTTTCCATTGAGGGATTAAGCACAATATCCCTTATATAATCCCAGGAAATATCTATGCCTGTCAGGAAATTGCCAATTTGTATTGCCACATAATATATAGGAAGAACAGTAACCGGGTTGGAAACCAGGGTGGCTCCGGCCGCGAGGATTATATTACACTGAAAAAAAAGGGCGAGGGGAACAACTACAACCGTCTGAAGTCCTATGGGCATAAAAAAACCTACAAAAACTCCCAGCGCGATGCTTAACGCGATGCTCGATGAAGTGGTTTTAAGGCTGATCACCTTGTGAAAATAATGTTTTAGCTTATCCTTACTCAGAAGAGTTTTCAGAAAATCGTAAGTAAGATATTTTTTATAGTCAGTCATTCTTTTTTCCGGAAATCAGCGAATCAACAGAGTCTTAAAACTCACAGAACTTAAATTTGTTCCAAAACAATGGCAAAATATAAGAATTATGAGCCATTTAACATTATTAATTATCGATTATTTTTCCTTTTGATTTAATTCTGTATCAGTTCCTTTTATTTCCGCTAACCGGAAATTTTGCTGTGTAATTTCTTATCTGGTCCGGATTCACGCAGATTAAAAGTATAACCGCGGACAAAATGCTACGGACTCCTGATTAAATAATATGCGAAAAAAGCCGGGCTAAAAGTCAAAACCGATTCAGCCTGATACTGAATACAAGGGCAGCTTATATTGAATCCCATTCGGGTTCCATTATTCAAAATATCTTAATATTTTATGGCATCTAATTATTACGTGGGAGTCATAAGGAAAGGAAAGCATAACGCAATAGATTCATTGAATTGAACTCTTGCTTCATAAATAGTCAGATAATGGTTTGATGGGCGCCGGGAATTCTGAATTTATTATTTAACTTGACAATTATACCGCCGCTTTTTATATTTACCATACATTTGTATGGTATTAGTTCACAAGGAACAGGTATGGCAAAGGAACTGACAGATATACAGCGGAAGATACTGGAATATATCATAGATTTCAGAGCGGAGAATGGTTATCCTCCCACACTGGCCGAAATAGCCGATCATTTTGATTACCGCAACCGCGCCACGGTTCAGCAGCATCTTCAGGCGCTTGAGAAAAAGGGATTCATAAGAAGAAACCCGGGGCTCTCGCGCGGAATTGAGCTTACCCTGGAAGAGAAAATGTTCGTATCCCGCCCGGTGCTCGGTGAGGTGGCTGCCGGAAATCCTCTTACAATTTATCCCGACGCTATCGACACCGTCGAGCTTCCCTCTGTGGCGAGAATGCCCCGCGATTCTTTCCTCCTCCGTGTCAAGGGGGATAGTCTGAAGGACGCCTATATATTTAATGGCGATATAGTTATTGTCAATCCCAACATCCAACCGAAAAAAGGAAATATTGTAACCGCGGTTCTCGATGACGCCGCGGTGGTAAAACGTTATTTTAGGTATGAAGAGAGAATAGAGCTTCATTCTGAAAACCCTGAGTATGAACCGATAATAATAAATCCTTCCTACGCCTCTTTCAAAATAGTCGGAGTTGTAGTAGGAATATACAGGACAATGTACAACTAAGAATTATGAATTGTGAATGATGAATTATGAATTGGCAATGGACAATTGATAATAAAAGAATAATCTATAGTATCCTGTCCGGAGATTTTTTCTGCTATAATCTGCGGGAAATTTCCCCGGAAAGGAATTGCAAGTTTTCGTTATCGTTATCGGCTTTTGTTTTTTTCGAGCACGGGAACGAGTACTATTACGAGAACGTAGGAGGTAAAAATGTTAGATCATGAAAAACTTGATGTATATCAAGTCAGTCTTGATTTTAGTGTATTTGCATATCAGTTATGTAAAAACCTGAAAGGTAATGACCGACATGCACGTGATCAGTTGTTGCGTTCTTCTCAGTCAATTGTTCTTAATATTGCGGAAGGCAACGGGAAGGTCTCGGCGGCTGAAAGAAAAAGATTTTTACAAATTGCAAGTGGTTCCGCCAGGGAATCCTCAGGAATTCTTGATATTCTTAGTCGTTGCAGTGTAATAAAGGAACATGAAGCTAAGCAAGGAAAAGAAACCCTGGTGAGAGTAATCTCAATGCTCACAAAAATTATATTAAGAAACAGCCCAAATGAAATAAATAAAAAATATTAGATATATGGAATCATGGTTTTTCACGTTCACGTACACGTTATCGTTATCGGCTTTTGTTTTTTTCGAGTACGGGAACGATTACGATTACGAGAACGTAGGAGGTAAAAAATGAAAAAGAAACTTAGTATCTCATGGCGGGCGAAACTCGCCGATGACAAAGGCCTTCCGAAAGTGGAAGAGATAACGGAAAAAATGAATCAGAAATGGGGAACCGGCACGGTGGTTATTCCCGCTCCCAGGGAAGTTGATGAACTTATGCGCACAATACCGGAAGGAAAACTTACAACGATAAATGAAATCAGGAACGCGCTGGCCGAAAGACACGGAGCCACAATAGGATGCCCCATGACAACAGGTATTTTTGCCGGCATAGCAGCCAAAGCCGCCGATGAGGATGAGCAGGAGGGGATAGATAATTATACTCCATACTGGCGCACCCTGAAGGCCAAAGGAGTTCTGAATGAAAAATACCCGGAGGTATTGATAACCTTATGCGCAGACTTGAAGCGGAAGGACAT
Organism: Melioribacteraceae bacterium; assembly: GCA_963677445.2. Classification (GTDB taxonomy): domain Bacteria; phylum Bacteroidota; class Ignavibacteria; order Ignavibacteriales; family Melioribacteraceae. The sequence continues at coordinate 13,233 of CAXXGF010000058.1, forward strand.
ACGGTAATACCGAAAGGGAAAAAATTTGTTGTGGCCGATTATGAAAAATCTGTAATTAAACCAAAAATATAAAATGAACATCTACCAGAAAGAAATCGCATTGCGCGCCCGGAAAAGGGGCTTTCATATTGTCACCTCCGAAATTGAGGAGGCGATGCCCGAACTTAAAAATATAAAAGCGGGCATTGCCCATATTTTTATTAAACATACTTCAGCTTCCCTGAGTCTGAATGAAAATGCCGATCCCGACGTAAGGCAGGATATGGAATCCCATTTCAACAGGATGATTCCTGAAAACGCTCCTTATTATATCCACACATTTGAAGGGGCGGATGATATGCCGGCTCATATAAAAGCTTCGGTTCTCGGCAGTTCGGTGACCATTCCTGTGACCAACGGGAGATTTAACACCGGGACATGGCAGGGAATATATCTCTGTGAACACAGGAATCATGGCGGTCCGAGGAAAATAGTAATCACAGTTACAGGCAGAGAATAGATGGAGAAAATGACCCAGATAGCAGTCAGGGGAGAATTCAGTTTCAGGCAGTGTCTGCTTTCTCTGCCAGGTCCTTCGAAAGAAACTCTTTACACCGTTGAGGATGATAAAGTGTTCAGAGCTGTACGGACTTCAGGAGGGCCTGTTCTTATTGAATTAAGGGATGACGGGGAAAACAAGCCGGAAGCAGGGGTAACCGGGGAGGGGAATCCTGAGGAGGCGCTCGGTTTTGTGAGGCAGTGGTTCGACCTGGATTATGATCCGGATTCATTTTACAGAATGGCCGCCGGGGATGATATTCTGGCCGGACTGCAGAATGATTACAGGGGACTGCGGCTTATAGGCATTCCCGATCTTTTTGAGGCTTTATGCTGGAGTATTATCGGTCAGCAGATAAATATGGCCTTTGCCTATAAACTGAAAAGGAATTTTGTGGAAAGGTTCGGTGAAAAATATTTTTGCAATGGCAGAGAGTTTAATATTTTCCCCCTTCCGGAAGTTGTCGCCTCCTCCTCTCCCGCTGAAATAGCCGAAGGAGGCATTTCAAGGCAGAAGTCGCGCTATATTTTCGGCGCTGCCGAAGAGATCGCTTCAGGCAGGTTAAACCGGAAGATGCTTGATGATCTGAAAGATTTTGATGAGGCAAAAAAGAGACTGATCACACTTAAGGGAGTAGGGGACTGGACGGCAGATTATGTGCTGATGAAAAATTCCCGTTACCCGGAAGCTCTTCCCGCCGGGGACGCGGGTCTGCAAAATGCCCTGAAGAAAAGGCTTGGAGCCGGGGAAAAACCTTCACCGGCTGAAATAAGAGAGATGGGAAAAAGATGGGGCAGTCATAAAGCTTACGCGGTATTTTATTTATGGAGGTCATTATCAGATGGATAAAACATATAAAACATGGTATAAGTCGGAACTGGGACTTATTGAGCTGACCATAACCGACGACGCGGTGGTTTCCCTCTATTTTAAGGGGGGACAACCGGAAATGGCAGAGCATAGTTCTCCCTTCGCGGGGGAATGCCTGACGCAGCTGGATGAATATTTTAAAGGAGAGAGGAAACGATTTAACCTGAAGCTGGCTCCCAAAGGGACCGATTTCCAGAAGATGGTCTGGAATGAACTGGTGAAAATACCTTATGGCGGCACAGTATCATATATGGATATTGCCCGGAAGCTCAATAATGAAGGAGCCATAAGGGCGGTGGGAAACGCGAACGGCCGCAACCCGATATCGATAATTGTGCCCTGCCACAGGGTAATAGGAAGCAACGGAAAACTCACCGGTTATGCCGGTGGATTATGGCGGAAGGAATGGCTTCTGAAACATGAAAGGACTTATTCGGATGTGGCGAAACAGATTGAGCTTTTTTGCGCGTGAATATTCAAAATCAGGAGTTTTTTTTGCAATAATAGAACTTCCGCAAGGTTCTTTGAAAGTTTTATTGCCAAGTAGTTGTTTTGTGGTTACTTGAGATGAGTCCTCCCCCGCCCTCCGGCAAAAGACGACCGGAGGCCACCCCCTCCAAAGGGGGATATTACGTCTTTTATCCCCCTTTGGAGGGGGTGGATCCAAAGTGTTTTTCTTTGGAGACGGGGGAGGATTTACTTCGAGTAACTCTATAACTTTGTTTATTCTGGCTTGCCAGATTACGATTACGATTAAGATTATGATTTTTTGAGGAGAAATGGCTGAATTATATATTGGAACGGCGGGATGGTCATATAAAGACTGGGTCGGGAGTTTTTATCCGAAAGCGCAGTCGGCGAAATTTGACTGGCTGAAGTTTTATTCCGCCTGGTTTAACGCTGTTGAGGTGAATTCCACCTATTACAGGTATCTTGAGCCGGGCATTTTCAAAGGCTGGCTGCGCAAGGTGGAGGATATGGAAGATTTTGTTTTTACCATAAAACTTCACCAGGATTTCACCCACAAAAGACAGTTCGCCACTGAGCATGTAAGAGCTGTTTCATATAATCTCGATATACTGAAAGAGGGGGAAAGATTCGGCGGACTGCTAATCCAGTTTCCCTATTCTTTCGCCTGCACCGGTCCCGCGATGGATTACGTAGCGGGTGTGGCGAGCGCTTTTGAAGGATATGAAAAGTTTATTGAAATAAGGCATTCTTCCTGGCAGAGGAGGGAGGCTTTGCGGTTCCTCGCTCATAATAATCTTTCATTATGCGCTATAGATCAGCCCTCAATCGGACAGGCTGTTGAATTCCGCCCGGTGATTACGGGGGATTCGGCATATATACGTTTTCATGGCCGGAACGAAGAAGCGTGGCGGAGCTCTCTCGGGAATTACGGGAAAAAACAGACATATGATCAGCAGAATGAAAGATACAAATATTTATACAGCCCCGGCGAACTCGCTGAAATTGAAACAGTAATAAGAGAAGTTTATGACAAAGTAAAAAAAGTGTTTGTAATAATGAATAATCACCCGACAGGTTATGCCGTGGCCAATTCATTTGAGCTGCTTCATCTTCTGCGGGACCGCGGGAAAGTTGATATACCGGAAACCACGCTGAAGACTTTTCCCCGTCTTGTGAAGATAGCCGCGAATGGGTGAGGATGTTCGGGAGGGGGATTGGTAATAACCCGGTTAACTCTTGAATTTTCAGCAAAATGAAAAAGTGGTTTAATATTTGCTGTGAGTCCTCCCCCGCCTTCGACCTGCCGCGGCGGACGGCACCCCCTCCGGAGAAGGCCAAAAAGCAAAATATTCCCCTTTGGAGGTAATGACACTAAGATAGAGCAAAAATATGGTGTTTTTAGTGTTTTTAGTTTTTTTCTGACATTACAACCTCACCCTCAATCCCTCCCCTTAGTAAGGGGAAGGACTTTTAAAGCCCCTCTCCTTGATAAGGCTTTTAAAGTGCGCCGTGGCGTAAGAGGGGTTGGGATGAGGTTATAAAGTGTTTAGCAACAATAAGTTAGCTTGCTGCTATAGTTATTGTATATAAATGATATTTGAATAATATTTGACAGGACATATTAATCTTCGTGGATAACAATAATCGCTTAATATTCCCCTTGTTTCACTATCATAACGCCATTGCGTTTGGAGGGAGTGACATCCGCCGAGGCGAATTGCCAAAACCAGGGAGGAAAAAAGGATTGATCCTCCGAGACTACGCCTTTGATGCTAACCAACTCCCGGTGAGATCGAATGCTGATTTTTTATAAAATCTACTTATTCTCAATAAAATAAACAGTAATATTAACAGCAAAAAAATGAGAACAATATTTCACCTGGACCTTGACGCGTTTTTTGTGTCGGTCGAAAGAATACTTGATCCTTCGCTTGAAGGAAAGCCGGTGGTTGTCGGCGGCGATCCGCAGGGGCGGGGAGTTGTGGCAGCGTGCTCATATGAAGCGCGCAAATACGGGCTTCATTCAGGCATGCCCATCAGGCAGGCATTCAGGCTTTGTCCGCATGGCATGTATCTGCACGGGCATCATGGTGAATATTCTCATTTTTCCAACGCTGTAAGAAAGATCATAGAATCTTACGCTCCGCAGTTTGAGCAGGCTTCCATAGATGAGTTTTATATTGATTTCACCGGCTGCGGCAAAATGTATGGCAATTTCACCGGACTCGCTTCAGAGCTTCAGCATAAAATATGGAATAAACTTTCCCTGCCATGTTCAGTGGGGATAGGGAGCAACAAAACAATAGCGAAAATAGCCTCGGACTGCAACAAGCCGAAAGGAATCACTCACGTTATTCCCGGTATGGAAAAGGAGTTTTTGCGGAAAATGCCTGTAGAGGCAATTCCGGGGGTGGGGAAAGTCACCCACCAGGTTCTTCGTTCGAAAGGGATATACCGCATAGGGGATATTGCCCGCCTGCCGGAAAATTATTTCACAACCGCGTTCGGAAAACATGGAGCTGATCTCTGGAAAAAAGCCAACGGGGGAGGGACCGAATATCTTTCTCCTCCGCATGAAAGAAAAAGCATATCAAAAGAGAGAACATTCAAGACCGATATAGTTGACCGGAATGAAATTGAAACGATGCTTTTTAACCTTACCGGAAAAGTATGTCAGCTTCTCAGGGATAACAACTGGCAGGCTTCCACTGTCAGCATTAAACTTCGCTATTCCGATTTCAAAACCCTTACTCGCGCCCTCAGCCTTCAGCCTACAGATGATGATAAAACAATCTACGAAACGGCTCTGAAGCTTTTCAGGAACGCTTATACGAGAAGAGTGGGGATAAGACTTATAGGAGTTCACCTGACCGGCTTCAATGAATATTCCGAGCAGGAAACCCTCTTCAGGGAGGAGAAGGTTGAACGGAAAAAAATGCTCAGGGCTGTTAACCGTATAAGGGACCGTTACGGTTATGAAGCTATAAAAATGGGCGCGAAACAGGAAGGGAAATAATATGATGAGTCCTCATATTCATTCTGTATATTCCCTTCTTGATGGAACGATCAGGGGGGAGGAGATAATCGCCGCAGCAAAAGGGGGGGGAAGCTCCTATGCCGTAATGACCGACACGAACGGAATGTACGGACTTATACAATTTGCCCGGATGGCGCAGCAGGAGAATATCAAACCTGTCTTGGGAGCGGTGATAGATGCTCCTGAAAAGAGTGATGAATATGTGGTCCTGATAGCAAAAAATATTGAGGGATATTCAAGATTATGTCAGATAATAACAACCCGAAAACTCAAAGAGGATTTCAGGCTTGACGACATTTTTAAGGAAAACCTCGAAAACCTCTTTATTATAACACCCTCAATTGAACTGCTGAAAAGACTGAGGATAACCGGACCGCTGAAAGAAAATCTTTTCGCCGAGCTGATAATAACCAAAAAGAAAAAAAGGAAGACGAGAGAACTTTATGAATATGCCGGCGGCAGGAATATCAAAATTGTGGCTTCGCATCCGGCATATTTTCCCGGGAAGGATGATTTTCTGCTTCATAAAGTTGTGAGGGCAATCAGTGAAAACAGCACACTGGCCAACCTGGATGAATCCCTGCTGGCAGATGAGGAATATTACCTTAAAACTCCCGAAGAATTCAGATCCATGTGGAAAGCGGTTCCCGAGGCGTTATGGAATCTTGAAAAGATAATGAAAGAAGCGAATGTCGACCTGGGGCTCGGGCAATATAAATTCCCTGTTTTTCCTTTACCGCCCGGAGAAACGGCTTTTTCCTACCTCTGGAAAATATCCTTCAGGGGGCTTGAGGAAAAATATACACCGATTACTGAAAAGGCTGTCAAACGGCTTCAGTATGAGCTTGAGGTGATTGATGAACTGGGGTTCTGTGATTATTTCCTGATTGTCTGGGATATCGTAAGGGAAGCGGGCGCCAGGGGAATGATGAATATCGGCAGGGGATCGGCGGCCAACAGTCTTGTTGCCTATTGCCTGGGACTCAGCCAGGTAGATCCGCTGGAGCACAATCTTTATTTCGAGAGGTTCCTTAACCGCGGCCGGACATCTCCTCCCGATGTCGATCTCGATTTTTCCTGGAAGGAGAGGGATGAAATAGTAAAATATGTATATGACAAATATGGCTACGACCGGGTGGCGATGATATCCACCATCGTTACATTCAGAGCGCGTTCGGCATTCAGGGAAACGGCCAAGGTGTTCGGGATACCGGAGGGTGAGATATCACGCTACAGTAAATTTATTCCCTGGACAAGCGCGAAAAATCTGAAGGAGATAGCTCATAAATTTCCCGAATCAAAAAATCTGAAATTTGACGCGGAACCCTGGAAATCAATTGTCGACATAGCCACAAGACTGGCCGGTTTTCCCCGGCACCTGAGCATCCATCCGGGGGGAATTGTGATTACCGAAAACCAGATCACCAATTATATAGCGCTCGAATACGCGAAAAACAAGGGACTGGGACTTATAGTAACCCAGCCCGATATGTACCCTGTAGAAGATCTGGGACTGATAAAGATCGATTTGCTCAGCCAGCGCTCCCTCGGCGTTCTCCGCGACACTCTCAGCAGCATCAAGGTTGACACCCCGCCCGCGCCTTCAGATACGAAGATTTTTTCGATTACAGGAAAGGTGAAGAATTGAGAATTAGGAATTACTAATAAGGTCTGTTATTTTCCATATTGCAGGTATCCTCTTTCCATGTCAGCGGATTATAAAGAATGTATTCTGATATCTTTTGAAATGATTTTTCATTTTTGATAATATGTTCATAGTAACGTGATTGCCAGGCAAAATCAGAATTGATTAAACGAGCTTTTTTTGTGACGGATGATTTAAATCCACGAATAATTGAAGCCAGGTTTTTAGATTGTGGCCCAAATTTATTGAGAGGTTTATCGTTGTCCGTAGAGACGCAATGCATTGCGTCTCTACACTGAACTGTCGAATTGAAATCACTATTATATTTATTCTGACCAATAATAACAATTCCGTGAAAATGATTCGGCATAACGATAAACTCCCCCAATTCCAAATTCATATCAGGGCGTATTTCAGGTGTTTTCAACCATTCTATTTCAACAATTCCTCCAATTTCGGAACTAACCATTTTGGTGTCAGAAATTTTGCCAAAATAACTTTTATGGTTTTTAGTGCAGATAGTAACAAAATATGCTGCATTCTTACTATAATCCCAAAATGGTAACCTTGCAGAAGGGATTCTAAATGATTTTTTACGATACTCCATAACACATTTATATGTTCTTTTTCGATTGCGCTGTAGAGACGCAATGCATTGCGTCTCTACACTGAACTGTCGAATTGAAATCACTATTATATTTATTCTGACCAATAATAATAATTCCAGAAAAAAAATTATGTCTGATTACGTTTGAGCCGCTGAGACGCAAAATTTTGCGCTTCTACCCCGGCAATCCTACTGCCATGTGGGCGGCGACTTCGAAATAATCATTTGTGCTGATATCTTTTACGTGGGGTTCAACAAAATCCTTCAGGGCTTCAACCGATGGGGATTCCCAGAGGCAGGAAGCTTTTGAGCCGTCGGCGTTTGGCCAGATGCTGAATAGTTTCATTCCTTCCGGCAGATTTTGTGTGGCGGCTTTGGCTATTTCCCAGAACTTTACCGGATCATCAATTTTGTGCTGAATAACAACGTACATCCTTATACCTCCATAAGTTTGTGGTTTATTAGAAGCGCCTTTGGAAGATAAATAAAATTTGGTAGAGTTGCCATAGTCCAAAATCACATAATTTATCTTCAATAATTGATCTGAGGTTAGATTTTTTTATTAAGCAGTAATAAATTTCTCAGAAAATGAGATATGCCGATAAAAATCGACCTAACAATAATTTAACAGCGCCTGAGAAAATTCCGACATACGAATCTTTATTTTTTCCTGAAAATTCAGTAAACTTCAAGATTAGAAAAACTGCGTTTTGGTCAATTCTTAAAATCAGGATTTCAAGAGCTTCTTTTCTAATTATTGGTAGAAGTGAAAGCCGGATAACGTCAAAAACCGGCCAAAAAGATAAAAAATAGTTTTGGTCCGAAAATTGAATAAGATAAAAAGTATTTTAGAACAGATTATATTACTAATAAACTGGGGTAATGTATGCAAAGAAAAAAAATAACGATTGATGGAAATGAAGCCGCGGCATATGTAGGGTATCACAATAGTGAAGTGATAGCTATATATCCGATTACTCCATCTTCCGGTATGGGAGAGTTGTCGGATGCCTGGGCAGCCCAGGGAAAGAAAAATATCTGGGGCACAGTGCCGCATGTATCTGAACTTCAGTCAGAAGGAGGCGCGTCAGGCGCTGTCCATGGTTCACTTCAGAGTGGAGCGCTCACAACAACATTTACCGCCTCGCAGGGTCTGCTTCTTATGATCCCGAACATGTACAAAATAGCTGGTGAATTAACTCCGACTGTTTTCCATGTGTCCGCGCGATCAGTTGCAGCACAGGCGCTTTCAATATTTGGTGATCACAGTGACGTTATGGCAACCCGCCAGACCGGATGGGCTATGCTCGCTTCAGGATCCATTCAGGAAGTTATGGATATTGCTACAATTGCACACAAAGCGACATTGGAGTCCAGAGTTCCGTTTCTCCATTTCTTCGATGGTTTCAGATCATCACACGAGGTACAGAAAATTGAACAGCTTTCAGTTGAAGACCTGGGAGAAATGATTGACAATGAATATGTAAAAGCACACAGGGAAAGAGCTTTAAGTCCCGATCATCCTGTTCTCAGGGGAACAGCTCAGAATCCTGATGTATTTTTCCAGGGACGTGAGACAGTAAATAAATTTTATGAAGATTGTCCGGCCGCGGTTCAGAAAGCAATGGATAAATTTGCCGCTATAACAGGCCGCCAGTATAAATTATTTGATTATTATGGCGCTCCGGACGCGAAAAGAGTTATTATAATGATGGGTTCCGGATCGGAAGCCGCTCTCGAAACCGTGAACTACATGTCGGAAAAAATGGAAGAAAAAGTTGGTCTAATTAAAGTAAGATTATACAGACCATTTTCAGTTGAACATCTGCTGGAAGCTCTTCCGAAAACAGTTGAAAAAATTGCTGTTCTCGACAGAACTAAAGAACCGGGCGCGCTCGGCGAACCATTATATCTTGATATTACCTCAGCTATCGCCGAAGAGATGACCTCGGATAATCCTCCTTATGAAAAAATGCCGAAAATCATTGGCGGACGTTATGGTCTATCCTCAAAAGAATTCACGCCGGCGATGGTTAAAGCTGTATTTGATGAGCTTAAAAAAGATTCTCCTAAAAATCACTTTACTGTTGGTATTATTGATGACGTTACCAATACCAGTCTTGATGTCGACGCTTCATTTGAAGTTGAAGGCGATGATGTTATCCGCAGTATGTTTTACGGACTTGGCGCGGATGGAACAGTAGGCGCAAATAAAAACTCAATCAAAATCATTGGTGAAGAAACAGACAACTATGCCCAGGGTTATTTTGTATATGACTCTAAAAAATCGGGTTCAACAACAATATCTCACCTTCGTTTTGGTAAAAATCCGATTTTATCAACATATCTGATTCAGAGCGCTCAGTTTGTGGGCTGTCATCAGTTTGGACTCCTGGAAAAATTTGATGTGCTCGAAAATATTAAAGAGAATGGGACCTTCCTGCTGAACAGTCCTTATTCAAAGGATGAAACCTGGGATAAAATGCCCAAAAAGGTTCAGCAGCAGATAATAGATAAAAAGCTGAAATTTTATGTTATCGACGGTTATACCGTTGCTAAAGAAACAGGTATGGGCGCGAGAATCAATACTATCATGCAGACCTGCTTCTTCGCTATTTCAGGTGTTCTTGAAAAAGATGAAGCCATCCTGCAGATTAAAAAAGCGATCCAGAAAACTTATGGCGCCAAAGGTGAAGAAATAGTTCAGAAGAACTTTAACGCGGTTGATAAAACCCTTGAACATCTTTACCAGATTGACGTTCCGGCAAACGCGACATCTGAAATGGAACTTCCTCCGATCGTCTCTAACGACGCTCCTGATTATGTGAAGAATGTGCTCGCTCAGATGATGGCCGGCAAAGGAAACAATGTGAAAGTAAGCGAAATGCCTGTCGATGGCACCTTCGACACCGCGACAACCAAATGGGAAAAAAGAAATATCGCGCTTGAAGTGCCTGTATGGGATCCGGACACATGTATCCAGTGTGGTAAATGCGCCTTTGTATGTCCTCACGCCGCAATTAGAATTAAAGCTTATGATAAAGCTGCATTAAGCGACGCTCCAGCAACATTCAAATATATGGATGCCAAAGGAAAAGAATTCAAGGAAATGGCATATTCAATTCAGGTAGCGGTTGAAGACTGTACAGGCTGCGGATTATGCGTTGAAGTATGTCCCGCCAAAAACAAAAAAGAAACCAGGCTGAAAGCTCTCAACATGGCTGATCAGATTCCGATTCGTGAGCAGGAAAGAGTAAATTATGACTATTTCCTCAATATTCCTGAATTTGACCGCGGCCAGTTGAATATTTCAACTATAAAGGGAAGCCAGATGCTTGAACCTTTATTTGAATATTCAGGCGCATGCGCCGGCTGTGGTGAAACACCTTATGTAAAACTAGTTTCACAGTTATTCGGCGACAGAATGGTTGTTGCCAACGCGACCGGATGTTCCTCAATTTATGGCGGTAACCTGCCTACAACACCATGGGCAAAAAACAAAGATGGACGCGGACCTGCATGGTCAAACTCGCTCTTTGAAGATAATGCCGAATTTGGTTTTGGTATGCGCCTCGCAATTGATAAACACAAAGAACACGCTGAAGAACTTTGCGATTTCCTCGGTGATTTCATCGGAAGAGAGCTTGTAAATGAAATTATTGACGCGAGCCAGAAAACAGAAGCTGAAATACAGGAACAGCGTGAAAGAGTTGATCTGCTGAAACAGCGTTTGAAAGTGCTGCGTCAGAAAGAAGCGCAGGAACTGATGGAGATTGCCGACTACCTGATTAAAAAATCTGTATGGATCATGGGCGGCGACGGCTGGGCTTATGATATCGGATATGGCGGCCTTGATCATGTGATAGCTTCAGGCAAAAACGTCAATATTCTTGTATTGGATACCGAAGTATATTCCAATACAGGCGGTCAGATGTCTAAAGCTACAGGTATCGGCGCGGTAGCTAAATTTGCCGCGGCTGGAAAACCTATGCCGAAAAAAGACCTTGGCATGATGGCAATGAACTACGGCAGTGTTTACGTGGCAAAAATTGCGATGGGCGCGAATGATGTTCAGACCCTGAAAGCTATTCTTGAAGCTGAAGCTTATGACGGACCGTCACTGATTATCGCTTACAGTCACTGTATCGCTCATGGTATTAACATGACAAAAGGTCTGGACCAGCAGAAACTGGCTGTGGAAAGTGGTTACTGGCCATTATTCAGATTCAACCCAGACAATATAAAAGATGGTAAAAATCCTCTAAAACTGGATAGTAAACCTCCTAAAATTAAGATCGAAGATTACATCTACAGAGAAACCAGGTATAAAATGCTTACCAAATCACATCCTGACACAGCGAAGAAACTTCTTAAACTCGCCCAGGATGATGTTTATTCCAGGTGGAAAATCTACGAACAAATGGCTGAATTTGATTATTCAAAAAATGGCGAAGAAGAATAAAATGCTTAACGGGGGATCTTCCGGTCCCCCCGCAATTTTAATAGAAGTTTAATAAAAAAATGGAGTGAATATGGATTTATCAACCACATATATGGGCCTTAAGCTCAAGAATCCCATAGTTCCTTCAGCTTCACCTTTATCCGAAAGTGTTGATACTGTTAAAGCAATGGAAGATGCGGGTGCAGCGGCGGTTGTAGTTTACTCATTGTTCGAAGAACAGCTTACTCATGAGTCTGGTGAAATCGATCATTACATGAACTACGGCGCTGAAAGTTATGCTGAAGCAATATCATATCTGCCGGAACCTGAAGAATTCAAACTCGGCCCGGTGGAATACCTTGATCATATCGCAAATCTTAAAAAAGCAGTTGATATTCCGGTGATCGGAAGTTTAAATGGTGTTAGCGCGGGCGGCTGGGCTAAATACGCCAAAAATATTCAGGACGCGGGCGCTGACGCTCTTGAACTGAATGTTTATTATATCCCGACTAATCCTAATCTGTGCGGTTCGGAAGTTGAAAACATGTATGTTGACACACTTAAAGCAGTTAAAGAAAATGTTGATATTCCGGTGGCAATTAAATTAAGCCCCTTCTTCACATCACTTTCCTGCATGGCCAGAAAACTTGATCATGCCGGAGCGGATGCTCTTGTTATGTTCAATCGTTTTTACCAGCCCGATTTTGATCTGGAAAAACTGGAAGTTGTGCCTAATCTGATGCTGAGCACAAACTGGGAAATGCGTTTGCCTCTGCGCTGGATATCAATTCTTTATGGAAATATCAAAGCTTCCATGGCTGCCACAAGCGGTATCCATTCGGCTGAAGATATAATAAAAGTTATGATGGCAGGCGGCGATGTTGCCCAGGTATGCTCGGAACTTCTTCTTAACGGTGTTCCGAGAATCAGTGAAATGCTGGCAGGCGTTAAAAGCTGGATGGAAGAAAAAGAATATGACTCAATAAATACTATGAAAGGCAGTATGAGTCAGAAGGCGGTAGCTAATCCGGCAGAATTTGAACGCGCTAATTATATGAAAACCCTCCAGAGTTATAAAACTCTTCTTTAATAGTTTAGAAAGGAAGCTGCCTTTCGCAGCTTCCTTTCAATTTATTTTTCTTTCCAGTCTTTCTCAAGGTATTCAACCAGTAAATCATGCTCCTCTTCAGTAACCAGATTAAAATTTTTAATTATATCAGAATTACTTTCACGCATTACTTTAAAATCTTCTTCAATCGCTTTCAGGTATTCATTTACATCTACAAAAAAACCCGCGGCTTCTTCTTTTATATTCTTTTTGGCGTCGGCATTATTATGCGCGATTGCCCAGAAATAGAGCACGGCAAATCCTGACTTTAATTTGGATTCCCTCAACGGAGCGCCCGATGCTTCAGAATATTGCCGCGACATCTGGTAATAGAAATTTTTAATTTGTTCCAAAGGTTTATTATTTTCGTTGGACATAAATTCTCCATTTTTGCTGGATAACGATTTTATTTTCTAACAAGAGAGCAAAAATAATAATTCATAAAATAATGAAAAAGAGACTGATTCTATGAAAAAGATAATATTTGTATGTATGGGCAATATATGCCGGTCACCTTCAGCCGAGGCGGTTTTGAAACACAAACTGAATGGAAGAGGAATAACAGGGGAATATTTTGTTGACTCGGCAGGAACGATTGATTATCACGAAGGGGAGGAAGCGGATGCCCGGATGAAAAAACATGCGCTGAAGAGGGAATATCAGCTTGAAAGTATCGCGAGGGGATTCCGTGATGATGATTTTGAAAAGTTTGATCATATTCTCGTTATGGATGACAGTAACCTTGAGGCGATAAGAAAGAGAGATAAATCGGGAAAGTATAATCACAAAATCAGGAAACTTACCGACTTCAGCTCCAACGGTTATGAAAGTGTTCCCGATCCCTATTATGGGGGCGCCGCGGGGTTTGAGAATGTGCTGGATATTCTGGAAGACTCGATAGAAAATTTTATCAATTCAATCGAAAATAAAGATGATTAAAGAAGATATTGAGAAATTGACAGGGGAGGAAGTGACATCCTCCTCAGCTCTTTCCGGCGGCTGTATCGCCAGTTCGAATGTTATCAGTACTGTATCGGGGAAAAAATATTTTGTGAAATCTTATTCCGGTCCGGGCAGAGAAATTCTCAGGAATGAGTTTAACGGCCTTAAGGAACTTAAAAATGCCGGTGTTATCAGGGTGCCGGAACCGGTTGGTTTCACTGAATCTGTATTGATAATCGAGTATATAGAATCAGGCAGGAAAAAGAGTGATTTTTTTAACAGTTTCGGGGCGAAATTTGCCAGACTGCATCGAGTAACCTCTGATGAGTTCGGCTTTTTCGAAAATAACTTTATCGGCGCCACTCCCCAGGTAAATTTACCCCGAAAAAAAGACTGGACCGAATTTTATATAACCAACCGTCTCGGGTATCAAATAAGGTTGGCTGAAAAGAATGGATATAATCATAGTGAGCTTGGCAGATTATATCCACAATTTGAGAAGATAATTCCCAAAGTGATTGAGGGGAGCGAAAATATTGCCTCTCTTCTTCATGGCGATCTCTGGGGAGGCAATTATCTGAGCGATGAAAATGGTGAACCTGTGCTTATTGATCCGGCTGTTTATTACGGCAATCGTGAAGCTGATCTCGCCATGACAAGATTATTCGGCGGGTTTTCACAAGAGTTTTATGAAGTTTATAATGAAGAGTATCCTCTTCCCGAAGGTTGGCAGGAGAGAGTGGATATTTATAAACTCTATCATGTGCTCAATCATCTTAATCTCTTCGGAACATCATATCTCGGCAGCGCTATATCGATAATTAAGAGTTATATTAAAAAATTTAACTAATTTATCATAAGAGGATGAAATGACCGAATCTTCAAGAATAGCTGTTTTTCAGAAAAAAGATATCAGGAAAACTATTTATAATAATGAATGGTGGCAGGCCATTTCTATAGTGTCTAAATTAAAATGTGATTTTTAAGAAATTTCCTATTGTAATATCATGAATATTAAAAGACTGAAAGATAAAATAGTTATCATACAGTCATATTGGTTTATTTTATTGTTCTTTTTTGTTTACTTCATGGCTTTTTTGACAAAACTATTGGAGGGTGATTTTGATTATGTCCCAATGGTATTTATCCTTTTCTTCTTATCACTATTTTATTTTATTCGTAAGGTAACATTCACAAAGGAATATGTCGATATCAGAAGCGTACTCTCCAATATTCCAATAAAAATAATTCCAACAAGGACTATAAAACGGTTTTACATATATCAAGGCGGCAACTTCAATTTGCAGTTATATTGTGACACCCTGGAAAATGAAAGATGTTATATTGGATTTACCGGAGGGAACAAACTCCATTATAAAAAAATATTTCAGGAAATAGTTAAGATATTCAGGCTGAAAGCAACAATACAAAGTTCGAGAAGGTATAAATCATCCCTTGTGCTTGATAGCTGGTGGCATTATAAATAGTGATTTTGAAACAGGATATGATTATTTTGCGTTACTCGCTGCAACTTGTATTTTGAGTGAAGGAGGGGCGCCAGGTTCTTTGACAGCTTTTTGGACAGGTGGCATAGTGTGGACCCGTTAGCCGAGAAATCTTATGGTTGGAGTCCTTATAATTATACTTATTATAATTCACTTAAGTTTACTGATAAACGTTCATTTGCAGACCCGGCAGTATATTCAGTGGGTGAATATATCCCGGGAGAGAATCGGTTTATACCGCTATTCACCCCGAGATGGATTGTAGAATATGGGGAACAATATCAGTTGATGAAGACTACCCCCTCGGCTGATGACTGGCTGAAAATTAACCCTGAGTTTATACGTTTATTTGGTAAGCAATGGTTATCAAGAGCAAAAATGCACATGGATATATTTCAGGAAAAACACAGAACTCAACTCACAAGGGAAAGATTGCAAAAAGATTTGATGAGAATGGGGAATTATATCCCGTACAACTCATCTCGACATCCCGCTCCTATTTTGGGATGGGATAATGGAGGTCTTGGATTCTAATTATGGAGAAAAAATGAAAATATTAAATCTCATTATTATATGCTGTATGATAAGTTGTAACCAAAACAGTACCCAGGTAAGTAACCTGTTTGAAGAACCTGGGACAAAAATTTTGTATTTTTCCGTGAGACAGGCTACTGTTTCTTCTGCTTACGCAGATTTGAAAATGTTAAATATACAAACAGGGACGGTGGTTGATGTCATACCTCTCTTTTTATCAGACAAAATTCCCTGTCTGTCTCCAAATCTTGACAAGATTTGTTATCTTTATTCATATAAATTATCCGGGAATCTGGATGTAGTTTTGCAGGATTTGAAATCTAAAAAGAAAAAAACGATATCTTTAACTGAAAAATTATTAGTAACAGATGAATTTGAGATGTTAAGCGACATTGCTTTTTCCTCAGATTCAACGTTATTTATAGCATACAAAGATAATTTCTATAGTTATAATTTATTATCAGATTCATTAGTCCAAATCAGCTCAAACCAGGGGAAGAGAATCACTAATTTTTCAATCAATTATAAAGGAAATTATTTAATGTTTTCTTATCTTCCAGACTTTCGAAAAGTTGGAATAGAAAAATTGGGGATTCTCGATCTCAACTTAAATAATATTCAATACTTTGACCAATATGTTGAAATAACCGGATTCGGTAATTGGTCCCCGGATGGTCAGAAGTTTGTTTTTCTAAATTTTAAGGATGAAATTGTAATATATGATTTAATCAAAAATGCTTTTGAAAATTATTCGTATGAACTTGATGAAGCAGACAGGGGGATAGTCCAGGTGAAATTTATTAGTAATTCTGAGTTAGTGATAGCTACGACTGATCTTCACCGTTCAGTTCCTATTGATCTTGCGGTTTATGATATTACCAGGAACAAAGTTGTAAAAATGCTTAATAGTGATAGCAGGGATGAGGTGGATATAAGTGTTTATTACTGAGTGAGGTTTTGGCATTGAATAATCGTCTCTCCCCGCTTATTGCCGGGGAGAGGCGCATTAATTTCTCTTCATTAATTCAGGCTTAACAAAATTCGGTATGCACCCGAAGGTAATATTGTTTTCCAGGAAGATATCATTTATTATGATAACAGCAATATACATTCCGCGGAATTTCAGTACAGCTCAACATTACCCTGGACACACAGCAAATTCACTTACAATTATGATGGTTTGAACCGGTTGAAAGACTGGTCTGCCGATTACGCGCCGGTTGAGTCGGGGTCATATACTTATGATAATGACGGCAATATACTCTCCAGGAATTTTATTTACAGCTCTTCACCTCTTGAGGAATATCATCAGTTATATACATACCAGGCAAATAATAACAAACTGAGCCAGGTGAGCGTAAATGACAATGGCGCTAACGCGACTTATAATTATTCTTATAATGGAATCGGAAACCTTGTCGCTGATTCCAGAACAGGCATCACTGATATTGACTATAACCATGTAAATCTTCCGATATTATTAACAAAAGATGGCAGCCAAATCCACTACCGCTATGATGAGAAGGGGCAGAGGCTGTGCAAATTTGCCGGAAGCACAATTGATTATTACCTGAGAGATTATAATGGCAGAGAGTTAGCGATATTTAATTTGATGACCGGCAGAATGGAGTCCGCGAATATCTACGGCAATGGTCTGATAGGCAAGGTGGATATTACATATACCTCGGGTACGGAACGAAATGACCACCGGCATTATTTCCTTAAAGACCACCTGGGTACCATACGCGTTACAATTGACGCCGATGGCGATGTGACAAGCGCGCAGGAGTACTACCCTTATGGCGCTTACCTCGGAAATTTGACATATAATTTGTCTGAAAACAACGCCCGCTACAAATTCACCGAAAAAGAACGTGATTTTGAAACAGGATATGATTATTTTACGCTGTCCGCCGCAACTTGTAGTATGAGTGAAGGAGGGGAAAAATTTGCCAATGTTGTCGGAGAAGCGACAGATTCAAAAACCTTAAAAAGGTTGCAGAAGGAATCGAAAAGAGCCGATAACATCGCAAAAAAAAATCCCAGAACAGGTCGTCAAACCAATGCTAAAGCAGCAAAAGAAGCGCTTGATAATTATGGAGGTGGAAATACCGCCTCAGCAATAAAAAGTACTACTACCAGCGCCGCAAAAAAACTATGAAGAATTAACTGAAGAAAAATGATTCTTAAAAGAATGTTGAAAATTTATCTTGATACAAAGGACCGGAAAATGAAAGATGAGGTTCATCTGGCTATTTTAGGTCCATCAATTTACATACTTCTTTATATTGGTAAATATTGTTTTGAATCAACAAAAGCTGATTTTGCCATGCTGCATCGTGTAACCTCTGATGAGTCTGGCTTTTTCGAAAATAACTTTATCGGCGCCACTCCCCAGGTAAATTTACCCCGAAAAAAAGACTGGACCGAATTTTATATAACCAACCGTCTCGGGTATCAAATAAGGCTGGCTGAAAAAAATGGATATAATCATAGTGAGCTTGGCAGATTATATCCACAATTTGAGAAGATAATTCCCAAAGTGATTGAGGGGAGCGAAAATATTGCCTCTCTTCTTCATGGCGATCTCTGGGGAGGCAATTATCTGAGTGATGAAAATGGTGAACCTGTGCTTATTGATCCGGCTGTTTATTACGGCAATCGTGAAGCTGATCTCGCCATGACAAGATTATTCGGCGGGTTTTCACATGAGTTTTATGAAGTTTATAATGAAGAATATCCTCTTCCCGAAGGCTGGCAGGAGAGAGTGGATATTTATAAACTCTATCATGTGCTCAATCATCTTAATCTATTCGGAACATCATATCTCGGCAGCGCGATATCGATAATTAAGAGTTATATTAAAAAATTTAACTAATTTATCATAGGAGGATGAAATGACCGAATCTTCAAAAATAGCTGTTTTTCAGAAAAAAGAGATCAGGAAAACTATTCATAATAATGAATGGTGGTTTGTAATAACCGATGTTATTTTCGCGTTGACTGATTCGAAAGACCCCGCGCAATATTACAAAAGGATTAGGATGAGGGACCCCGAATTAAAAAATATTATAGAAAAAGGGGGGGTACAATTTGTACCCCCCCTTAAATTAAATATTGAAACTGCCGGAGGTAAACAAAAATTGAATTGCTGGAACACACAGGGTATCTTCAGATTAATTCAATCAATCCCATCGCCCAAAGCCGAGCCTTTCAAAAGATGGCTCGCAAAAGTGGGATATGAAAGAGTTCAGGAAATAGAAGACCCGGAATTAGCCACAAAAAGAACCAGGGCATTGTATAAAGCAAAAGGTTACAGCGATGACTGGATTGAGAAACGAATGAGGGGAATAGCAATCCGTGAGGAGCTTACTGATGAATGGAAAAACAGGGGCGCAAACGATCAGACTGATTACGCGATTCTAACCTCTGAAATAAGCAAAGCTACATTTGGGATGACTCCTTCGGAATACAAAAAATTCAAAAACCTGGAGCGTGAGAATTTGAGAGACCATATGACCGACCTTGAACTGATTTTTTCAATGTTGGGAGAAAGAGCCACAACCGAAATTACCCAGACTCAAAATACTCAGGGAATTGATGATCTTAAAAATGACGCAGGGGAAGGAGGCAAAATTGCCGGAGACGCCAGAAAAGCTCTGGAAAACAAAACAGGGAAGAAAGTCAGCTCAAATGAAAATTATATATCTCTTCCGGAGGGTCGGAGAAGAATAAAATAGAGACAAATGAACAGAATTCAAAAAGTGAATGATAAATTGTATACAAAAGAAGTATTTATATTAACAGATGAATGGTTTGAGAGGAATGGGAAAATTATTCTCCGGTTTCTATGTATCACTCCCGGAAGGGAGGTAATAGAGTGGAGGGTAACCAACCAGCGGCCATTTTTCTTTGTTCCTTCTGAAGCAAAAACAGAACTTTCCGGAATAACTTTTCTCCGCAGAAAGGTCGGATTCCGGTCATTCGAAAAATCACCGCTCGATATACTCTATTTCCATTCACAGGGTGATTTGCTCAAAGCTGATGAAATATTAAGGAGAAGAGGGATACAAACATTTGAGTCGGATGTAAATCCTGTGCGCCGTTTCCTTATGGAGAAAGGGATAAATATTTCCGCCAAAATAACAGTACAAAAGCCTGATACAGCTAATGGTATGACTGTATTTACTGACCCGGAGATAGAAAAAAGTGATTTCACTCCCGATCTTGTCAAAGCTTCCATTGATATCGAAACAGGTAATAAAAATCGTGAGCTTTATTCAGTGGCGTTTCATATTACAGGTTTTAACCGTAATTTGAAAAAGGTATTTATGAGAGGAGGGGGAAAGGAAGCCAATAGCGGTCATACCGAGTATTGCCCGGACGAAAAATGCCTGATAAAAAAAACAGCCGAATTTATAGCGCGAAATGATCCGGACCTTGTAATTGGCTGGAATGTCGATGGTTTCGATCTCTGGTTTCTGGACAAAAGAAGCGGAGAATTAAATATACCATTCAATATAGGAAGGGGAGGCAGAAAAATTACTTTAAAGGAGAGGAGATCGGGTGGTATATATGTATTTATACCGGGAAGGATTGTGATTGATGGTCCCATGACACTGAGGGGCGCATTTTATAATTTTGAAGATTTTACACTTGAAACAGTGGCCAATGAGCTTCTTGGCAGGGGAAAGCTTATCACTCCCGGCGAGAATAAAGTAGCTGAAATTGAGAGGCGGTTCCGTGAAGATAAAGAAGCGCTGGCAAAATATAACCTAGAAGACGCGGAACTTGTAACAGAAATATTTGATAAAACCGGGATAGTGGAACTGAATATTAAAAGAGCGAAAATGTCGGGACTGGCGCTCGATCAGACAGGCGCCATGACGGCGGCTTTTGACCATTTTTTCCTCCCTCTGCTGCATAAAGAAAAATACGCGGCGCCTAATGTCGCCGATCTTAAAACAGGGGATCATGCCGCGGGAGGTTATGTATTCGATTCTGTCCCAGGGATATATGAACATGTAGTTGTGCTTGATTTTAAAAGCCTCTATCCTTCTCTTATAATGACCTTCAAGATTGATCCTCTTTCGAGACTTGAAAATAATATAGAAGGAATTATGACTCCGCCTGGTTACTCCTTTTCATCAAAGAAACATTACCTTCCCGGCTTTATTGAGGAGCTTATGGCAAAAAGGGCTGAGGCAAAAAGAACAGGAGATAGGTATCTGTCGCAGGCAATTAAAATCCTTATGAACAGCTTTTACGGTGTTATGGGTTCTTTCGGATGCCGCTTTTATCATCCCGATCTGCCCAACGCGATAACCGGCACAGGTCAGTGGCTTTTACTCGAATGCCGAGGTTTTCTTGAAGAGCTTGGATACCTTACAATTTATGGGGATACCGATTCTTTATTCGTTAAACTCAACAGTGAGGATATAGCTGAGGCTGAAAATAAAGGAATTGAACTCGCGTCTGAAATAAATGAATATATTAGGGTGTACTGAAAAAGTGTTAAGTTATTGTAATAAAATAATATAGAGGAATAAAAAGTGGCAAAAGTGCAAGGAAATTAATATATTGCAATAAAAAAGCTTGCACTTATGATAAAAATAGAAAACACAAAGCAGATAGAAATATTTGAGTTTCAACACCCATTTGAAGCAGACTTGGATCCAGAGAACCGCTGGGTGAAATTGTCAAAACTAATGCCATGGGAAAAGCTGGAAGAAATCTACTCAAGGAACTTCGACAAAAAACATGGAAGATATGCCAAAAGCGGCAGACTGGTTATCGGCGCTTTAATACTAAAACACAAATATGGATATAGTGATGTAGAAATATTAGAGCAGATAAAGGAAAATATCTACATACAATATTTTCTTGGATTTACCAGTTTCCAGAAGGAGGCAGCATTTGATCCAAGTCTGATGGTTCATATACGGAAGCGAATGGGATATGAGCAGTTTGATGAAATGACAGAAGAGATATTAAAGATAGTAGAAAGAAATAAAAAGAAAACCGAAGCCAAAGCCGCGGATAAAGATAACGAAGAGGTACTGCCAGAATCAGGAGAAGAAAAAGAGGAGATAAGCAAAAATCAAGGGAAACTGATACTTGACGCGACAGCAGCTGAACAGAAAATCAAATATCCGACCGATCTGGATTTGCTAAATGAAGCAAGGCTGATAAGCGAAAACCTGATAGACATACTATACAAAAAAACAGATTTGACTAAAAAGCCGCGCAGCTATCGACAAAGAGCGGCAAAAGAATACCTGTCAGAATCGAAAAAAGGCAATAAAACACACAGAGAGATCAGGAAAGCAGTAGGGAAGCAAATCAGATATTTAAGAAGAAATATCAAGAGTATTCATAAATTATTAGATATGTTTGAAGGGAAGGAATTCCCATTAAACAAAAGAGAGCAGAAACAATTTTGGGTAATACAATTGCTCTACAGTCAACAGGAAGAAATGT
Source organism: Melioribacteraceae bacterium (assembly GCA_963677445.2). GTDB lineage: Bacteria > Bacteroidota > Ignavibacteria > Ignavibacteriales > Melioribacteraceae. Next base: position 35,411 of record CAXXGF010000058.1, read on the forward strand.
ACAAAAAGAAGAGCCATCGAGTATCAGACAGAATAGTAAATATAAGCCAGCCCTATGTAAGACCAATAGTCAGAGGGAAAGCAAAATCTAAAGTGGAGTTTGGAGCAAAGATCGGCGTATCACTCATAGATGGATTTGCGAGGATAGATAACTTAAGTTGGGATGCTTATGATGAAGGAAGCGATATGGAATATCAGGTTGAGAAGTATTATCAGTTTTACGGCTATTATCCGGAAGTAGTAATAACGGACCTCAAATATTTAACAAGGGCGAATAGAAAATATTTATCAGAAAAAGGAATAAAAACCAATGGCAAGCCATTAGGCAGGCCAAAGGAGAAAGAGATGGAGGAAGAAAAGCAAAGAAGGAAAAAGGATAATGCCAAACGCTCCGAAATAGAAGGAAAGTTCGGACAGGGAAGAAACGGATACGGGCTGGGTGAAATAGGGGCGAGGAGACAGGATACATCTGAAAGTTGGATAGGAGCAATCTTTTTTGTGATGAACATTGTCCGTTATGTAAAAATAATGGACAATTTATTTTTGTCGTTACTAAAATACATTATAAGAATTATGAAATCGCTATTTAAGAGAACAATATTAGAAAATATCAGACAAATAATGAACCACACTGCTATTACAGGCAAATTTACCTTTGCATAAATTCAGTAGACCCTATATTAAGAAAAGATTAAGAAAGGAATTTGATGTTGAAAGCAGGCTGGAACTGGAATTCGAGAAATATTACAAAAAATTTATCATCACCCGCGCGCGGGGAGGTGAAACAGGGGCGAAAAAACGTTATGCCGGCCTGAAAGAGGAGGAGGGAAGAGATGTAATTGAATTTGTCGGGATGGAATCAGTTCGTTCTGACTGGACACGTCTGGCGAAAGATTTTCAGGCGGAGTTATATAAAAGAATTTTCGCGGGCGGGGAAGTTGAAGAATGGATAAGGGCCCTGGTTAATGAGGTTAAAGAGGGAAAACATAATGATAAACTTATTTACAGAAAACGATTAAGAAAAGAAGCGGCACAATATATTAAAAGCGCTCCGCCACATGTTAAGGCAGCAAGGAAAGCGGGGATAAAAAAAGGTTATGTAAAGTATATCATCACAAGAAACGGTCCCGAACCAGTTGATAATAACACGGATGATATTGATTATGAACATTATGTCCAGCGGCAATTAAAACCGGTTGCTGATTCTGTGCTTGAACTTATGGGGTTATCATTTGACGGAATAATAGGGGGGAATCAGATGGAGCTTTTCGGTAAATAACAACCGGCCGCTTTTGATTATAAACAGCCTGTTTTGGAAAACACTAAGCAAGAAAAGACAGAATCGAAAGGAATTGTATAATTGTAATCATAAACCGGCAAGCCGGAAGTGAAATAACGAGGGAACTTATAGGACAAATGAGACTCATTGTTTTTCCCAAAATACATACCAGAATGATTGTCATTCCGGTTTTTTGCGTCCTTTGCAAAAAGACCGGAATCTAATACCAGTTAAATTGGACCTGATGTCGCTGGTTTCGGCTCCGCTCAGCCATTGACTAAGATTTGTAAAAACTTTCCCATTTTGCGTAGAATTTAATTTCTTACGGGAGCTTTTGCTTAATGCGCTTCGAGCCAGTTTTTCCCTGAGCCATATTCAACTGTTACAGGCACATTGAGAGGGAACGCGTTTTCCATTTCATTTTTGACCAGTGTTTGCAGCTTTTCGAGTTCATCGAGATTCGCGTCGAATACAAGTTCGTCATGTACCTGAAGAACCATTTTTGATCGCATTTTCAGGCTTTCCATTTTATTATTCACATTGATCATCGCGAGCTTAATCATATCGGCGGCGGTTCCCTGGATGGGCATATTGACCGCGACCCTTTCCTCAAACTGTCTTACAACCCTGTTGCTACTGTTTATATTTTTAAGAAAACGCCGTCGGCCCGATAACGTTTCGGCGAAACCTTTTTCCTGCGCCGCTTTTACCGATTCATCGATGAATTTCTGTACACCGGGGAATTTTTTGAAATATGTGTCAATTACCTCTTTTGCGTGTTTCTGGCTGATTCCGAGTCTGATTTTTAATCCGAATGCCCCGATTCCGTAAAGTATGCCAAAATTTACCTCTTTAGCTTTTCTTCTCATATCCTGAGTCACCTCTTCGGGCGGAACTTCAAAAACCAATGCCGCTGTGCTCCGGTGAATATCCTCATTATTACGGAAAGCGCTTACCAGGTTCTCATCACCACAAATAGAAGCCATAATTCTCAATTCAATCTGGCTGTAATCGGCGCTGAATATCGTATGATTTTCATCAGTTGGTACAAAGGCTTTTCTGATTTCCCGTCCAAGTTCTGTGCGGATAGGTATATTCTGAAGATTCGGGTCCAGACTCGAAAGCCTTCCTGTCGAGGCCACAGTCTGGTTAAAGGTTGTATGCAGCCTGCCGGTAACGGGATGTATAAGCCGTGGAAGGGCGTCCGTGTAAGTCGATTTAAGTTTTGCCAACTGTCTGTAGTTAAGCATAATATCAATAATATCATGTTTTCCCCTGAGACTTTCAAGTGATCTGGCATCTGTTGAAAATCCGGTTTTTGTTTTTTTTGTGGGGGGCAGGCCAAGTTTATCGAATAAAATATGCTGAAGCTGCTGTGTTGAATTTACATTAAATTCCTCTCCTGCCAGGGAATGAATCTCCCTTGTCTGCTGTTCCAGATGCAGCCCGAGTTCCTTACTCATTTCGATAAGGCTCTCTTCATCCAGTTTAATCCCGGTTCTCTCCATTTTTTCCAGAACTTCTACGAGAGGAAATTCAATATCATAAGCAACTTTAACCAGGTTCTCTTCTTTGAGTTTTTCTGAAAGTATGTTAAATAGCCGAAGGGTTATATCGGCATCCTCAGCGGCGTAATTTGTAAGTTCGGAAACAGGCACATCAAAAACCTTTTCCGGATTTTTTTTCGGGTCATAAAGACTGGTTATTTTTATCGGGGAATAATCGAGCATTCGTTCCGATATTTCATTCATCCCATGTTTATCATCCGGATTAAGAACATAACTCGCGAGCATGGTATCGAACCAGAAGTTTTTTACATCAATGCCGATTCTTTTCATCACCCCGATATCAAATTTACCATTCTGACAAACTTTTTTTATTCCGGCATTCTCAAGCGGCTTCCTGAAAATATCAACAAACTCAGCTATCGTCAGCCGGTCGGTTTTGCCCATCGTTTCAGGCGCTGTCGCCACGAACCAGGCTTTTCCTTCATTTATCGCGAAGGAAGCTCCCGCGAGATTAAGGGTAAGGGTATCGAGGGAATCTGTCTCGGTGTCAAAAGCAAATAATTCACTACGCGATAGCAAATCACTCATTTCTTTCGCTTTGTTTACATCATTGATAAGTACATATTCCACCGAGGTTTTATCAAATTCTTTCATATCATGCATATTGTCAAAAAGCAGAGGTTCGGCATCCTCTTCAAATATTTTCCTGATTCGGTTGCCGATATTTCTGAATTCAAGTTCGGTGATAATTGAGAGCAGCCTATTCATATCCGGATTACCGAATTTGGCTTTCGCTATATCAATATTGTAGGGGACATCCCTGACTATTGTGGCCAGCTCTTTTGAAAGGAACGCGTTTTCACGGTCTGTCTCAAATTTTTTAACAACACCTTTTTTGCCTATTTTGTCCAGGTTGTTATAAATATTTTCGAGGCTGCCGAATTCCTTTATCAGAGGCACGGCTGTTTTTTCACCAACTCCCTTCACTCCCGGAATATCATCTGATTTATCGCCGACAATACCAAGATAATCGGTCATCTGTTCAGGGGTAAAACCATATTTTTCAAGTACCTTCGCCCGGTCAATTACTTCATTTTCTTCGGAGGATTTGCCGGGAATTATCACATTGATATTGTCTGTAACCAGTTGAACATAATCCTTATCAGGTGTCACCGCGAATGCCCGGTATCCATTTTCCTCAGCTATTCTCACCGCTGTTCCAATCAGATCATCCGCCTCATATCCGGGCAGAATATATAAGGGGAGTCCGAAAGCTTCCACGATATCTTTTATTCTCTGTAATTGAGGAATCATATCTTCCGGCATATCTGACCTGCTCGATTTATAAAGATCATATCTTTCATGCCTGAAGGTCTTTTCTTTGGAATCGAAGGCGACCGCCATGTAGTCAGGTTTGGTATCCTCCATAATTTTCACTATCTGGGTAAGGAAACCATAAACCGCCGAGGTAGGCTCTCCGTTTTTTGTCATTAAAGGACGGTTCATAAATGCGAAATATGCTTTATATGCCAGCGCGAGCGCGTCAATTATTACAAACTTTTTCATCTTAATTCCATTTCGGTTGGTTAGGTTGATATTATAATCTCTCTTAAAAAAATAAATTTAACGAAAAATTATGTTTTATACCCTCTCTCTCATGATAATTTTTGCTATTTTGAATAAGTTAAAATTCAATTATTTGGTAGAAGGATGGCAATAAGACTTTTAATTATAATATCTTTGATAGCCTTTCAGGCTTTATGGGGCCAGAATGATACACTTTATGTGGCTTCATGGAATGTTGAAAATCTTTTTGATACAATAGATGATCCGGATAAAAGGGATGAGGAATACACCCCTGAAGGAAGAAGGGAGTGGACAGACGCCAGGCTTGATATAAAACTTAAAAATCTCGCTTCGGTTGTTGATTTTATGAACGGAGGAAAGGGCCCCGATTTACTCGCGGTTCAGGAAGTTGAACACAGGCATCTGCTGGCGAAGCTTGAAGGTAAATTAAAGACAACAAAAAATTACCGGATAGTATACGCGGAATCTCCCGATAACCGGGGAATTGATAACGCTCTTTTTTATAATACCGCGCAGTTCGACCTGATTGAATCTCAGACGATTGAAGTAGCGCTGCCCGACAAATATCCTACAAGGTATATTCTATATGCCAAGCTGGTTGTGAATTCATCGGCGTTCCTGCATGTATTTGTTAATCACTGGCCTTCAAGAAGAGGTGGTCAGGAAAAATCGGAACCTAACAGAGTTGAAGCGGCAAAAGCTCTTAAAAATTTCATTGATGAAAATATCACACGCGGTTCGAATATTATCATCTTAGGTGATTTCAATGATGAACCTGAAAACAATTCGGTTAAAGAAGTTTTATCGGCACATGAGGCCCTGCTGTTCCGACAGCGCTTCGCTTTCACCCGGAGAATTATATAATGCCGCGTTTAAAAAGTTTAAGTCGGGCGAAGGAACATATCTTTACAGAGGTGACTGGAATATGCTCGACCAGATAATCACTTCATTCGCGAGGGAAAAGAAAGGAGCTGTAAAATATGTCTGCGGTTCCTTTGAGATTGTTAAACCTGAGTTTCTGATTCAGTCTTCAGGTAAATATAAAGGTTCGGCGCTGCCCACCTTCGGCGGAAGGACATACCTCGGTGGTTACAGTGATCATTATCCTGTCGCCGCGAAGTTTATTTTTATTGAAGGCGGGGATATTGAGTAACCGGCTGTTGATATTTGGCCCGGACGGAGACCTGGGAAGCGGAATAGAAAAAGCCGCGACGGAAGATAAAAGGTTTGACAATATCTATATTTTCTCAAGGAAAAGACAACAGTCAGGCAGGAATAACAAGACAATAATATCGACCGGGGATCTTTCAGCTGAAGATGAAGTTATCAGGGCTTTCGGGCAACTAAAACCCGATAAAAAGAGCCGCTATTTCCTGATCTCAACCATCGGAGGTTTTTCGGGAGGCAAAAAGGTAGCGGAAACAGGGATTGATACTCTGAGACAAATGTTCAGACTAAACACCGAAATAAACTTTTTACTCGCCAAACATTTTTTCAGATTTATGGAATCAGGCAGTGGAGGTTCGATCTGTTTTATATCCGCCTTCACATCATTTTATCCCGAAGCCGGCAAGGCTGTTTACGGAGCTTCAAAAAGCGCCCTTAATTATCTTGTTGAAGTATTGGCGCTGGAAGGAAAAGAGAGTAATATAACGGTTAACGCTCTTGCTCCCTTTATTCTTGATACGCCGGGAAACAGAGAATGGATCGAAGATGTGTCAAAATTAGTGGCTCCTGATAAGGCGGGTCGTTTTATCCTTGATATTTTTAAAAATTATACTATCGTATCGGGTAATATTATTAAACTGCCCTGGACGGTGAATAATAATGGAAAGAAAATGTGAATTCGAAATAATTTATTGACTTTTTTCCATGAAATCCTTAATGTTGAGTTTAATATTCACAATTACTTAACGAACAAAAAAGACAACTAATAAATAATATTTTGGAGGTTATCTCTTATGCAGTTTACAGAAGTA